>CAYWTB010000012.1:0-89291 GCA_964461135.1 uncultured Caldithrix sp.
AGTATTTTGCGCTCAAAATCATGGCTGCTACTGCAACTAATTCTTAGAAGAACCATAATTTTTAGGTACTAAAAATATCTAATTCAAAGTACCAAGTTTTATACCGTATCTAAAGTATGGCATGCAAACTGTAACGTTTTATAATTTTTCAGTCAATTTGAGAATTGTTTGGATTATAAAGATCAGACGAATTTAAATATTGAAATTCCTGGATTTGAGAAAACTCTTCCAAGTGACTAAGTGGAATTTGAGTTGATAAGGGGGAGAGGAGATCGTTTTCAAAAATACAATTGCTAATGCTTATACTGATCTGAATTTTAGAATACACACAATGCCCCAATCTCAATCATAAAATATACATCAACTGCAATAATCCTGTACTTATTATCAATCCCACCCCTAAAACTACAAAATTCGCTGTTCTCAACAAATCTCCCCATGGATCGTGATTTATTTGGTAGAACGGTAAGGCTTTAAACGATCTTTGTGAAATGATTGGTTAGAAGGCGAAATTTGGAAAATTGGATTGTTATTCCCTAAGAATCCAAATGGATGGGGGAATAGGGGGATATCAGAAAGCAATCAAATGGATTTGATACGTAACCCTTTTTTAATTCACACACTTTTAGAACATGGAAATAGTCTGATTTGAATAAGTTAAATCCAGTCAGTTGGAGCTGATGATTATTGTTTTTGTCATATTGTTAAATTAAATGAAAGTAGAAGACTTTTCAGGTAGGGAATTTTTTCTTGTTTTCCATCTCTCCCCCCCCTAATTTCTACGTTATAACAATATAACGAGCAAACATGGAAAATAAGGCATGCTATAAGGGTGATATCAGGGAAATTTTTCCATATTTCAACTAGTTATACTTCTTTATTTATAAAACGATTTGAAATTCTAACAATTTTTGTAATAATAGAAAATAAAGTTTAATCATGCTTATCCTTAAAAATTAAAATGTTTAATCTACATTTTTGAAAAAAGGAGTTGAATATTTATGTGTGCAATTGAATATAAAAATCATATATTCCCAGATAAAACAGATAAATTTTCCAAAGAAGAATTAGCAAAAATTTTGAGAAAGGCGCTCTCTGAATCAGGAAAATTAAAATCTCAATCTGATGTTGCTAAAGCTACTGGAATAAATATAAAAAGTATTGGTGATTATTTTACAGCAAGGTATAAAACACCCCAGAAAAAGTGGAATCTGCTTAGGGAAGTTTTATTTGAAGAAAATAAACAAATAAAGCCAATAAAAAGTTCGAATGGGAAATCAATAGAAGAAGTAAACCATGTAGCTGAAAGATTAAAGGCTTTAATATTTTTGATTAAAGATGAATTAGAATATTTTAAAAATGCATCCGAAGAGGAAAGAGATATTCTGAAATCCCATATTCCTGGTTCGGATATTGGGTTATTAGCAGGGTTATTGACAGCCCTCTATGATGAGGATCAATTACAGGCTTTTAAAACATTTTCTGATATAAAGGAATAGAGAATGACTAAAAAAGAATTACAGCTTGGTGATCAGGGGAATGCAATCTTAATAATTCAATCTACGCAATCAGATCCACAGAAAGCTTTAGCTGAGTTGATAGAAAATAGTATAGACGCTCAAGCGAAGAATATTGAGATTATTAGGCATCGAAAGAAAGGTGATGTTGAAATTATTGTTAAAGATGATGGGGATGGGGTAAGAGCCGGTCAAGATCTAAATTCAGATATGGATAGAGTCGCAACTAGTATATGTAATTCGATTAAAAGAAAATTGCCAGAACATTTGAGAGGGAATATCCAAGGAGAATTTGCAATTGGTTTGTTAGGATTTGCAACAATTACTAAAAATCTTGAGATGATTTCAAGAACTGCAATGTCAAAGAAAACCACCTACCTGTGTTTGAAATCGGAAACGCTTGATTACGATTCAGGGGTTTCAAGAAAGCATCTTGAAAGTCATGGAACGGAGATTAAACTTTATCCAGTGAATAGAAATATTGTAAGTCGTTTGACCGCTGAAAAATTGAGAAAATATTTAGGTGAAGAACTAAGAGAAAGAATAAAAAAATCTAATGTAAAGATATTGATTAAAGATAATGTGGGGCAATATAAAGAATTAGAAGTAAAACCATTGGATTATGAGGGAGACAAAATTCAGAATATTAAAAAAGTTGAGACTCCAGATGGAAACATTATATTTAAACTTTTTATTACTCAACAAGGCGAAGAAGGGAAGGTTTCAATATATCGTCGAGGGACTAAAGTAATTGATAATATTACAGAAATACCTGAATTAGATCATGAACCTTGGAGTAATCCATTGGTTGAGGGAATGATAGATAGTCGTTTTATTAATATACCGCCTGGCACACGTAAAGGTATAGTTCCAGATATGCAATTGAAACATCTTATTGATTCTACAATTTCAGTAGAAGATATAATTATTGATGAAATAAAAAGAGCAGAAGAACTTAGGGAAAAAGCTTTAAGTAGGGATATTATAAAAACATTACGCGATATTTTTAGTGAGGTTATTCGAGAGCTACCAGAAGATTATAGTTGGTTTGATATAGAGAGTGGTAAAGGTATTTCAATAAAAAGTTCTCCAGAATCTAAGTCAGGTAAAAGGAAAATGGTTCGAATTGCTCTTGGACCATTAGATAGAGTTACTGTAACTCCGAAGGTTAGCCAAGTTCTGATAAATGAAAGAAAATCTTTCGTAGCAAAAGCGTGGACTCCTAACGATGAATTGATACCTGTCAATGTTAAATACCTATGGCAAATTGAACCTATTTCTCTTGGTAATTTAGAAAAGAAGAATAATGAATGTATATTCATTGCTGGTTCTGAAGAGGGGGACGTAAAAATTTCGGTTTATGCATCATTAGAAGGAAGGAATGCTCAAACATCAGTTGAAATAATCATTCTTAAAGCTGGGAAGAAAACAGCAGAATCGAAATTTCCAACTCCAATTGGAATTTATAAACCTTCTGAAATTTGGAGGTCTCGATGGAATAAATCAGTAAATACATTAGAATACAATAGTGGTCATAATGATTACCTTGAAGCGAAAAAAAGATCAAAAAAAGTTTATTTAAGATATTTAGCGTTTCTATTTTCGAAACATCTTGTGCTTCATAATTTTAAAGATACAGGTGAAGAATCAATATTGGAAAGGATGATAGAAGTTATTGCAAGAGTTGAATACAGAATTTAATTTTTTAGAATTCAATATTTTACTCAACAGAAGTATGACAAGCGCTTCAACACAGACAGCTATAGCTGAGGCATGAGTAGCATATTTGGTAAATGACCGCCGCCGGTTAAGCGCATGCCGTTATATTGTCTATATATCGAACCAACCCAAGTGTTGATCGTAAAATAGTCTAAATTAACTGTAATCCAATTAAATAAGCACTTGTAGAATATACTGGCTTTCCATATATACCCCATAAACAGTTGGTAGAAATAATAATTTACAACTGGTAAGAACAATCAGTTGGAATACAATCCAAAACAGTCCAATTGTATCTCAAAAAAACCAGTTGGATTGTGGGTACAAGTGGATTGTAAAGGACAAATGTCGTTTTTTAATTGTATTAGGCATTTGTAATTTAGAAAACCTGTGGGGAGGGGGTGGGAAGATCAAAAACAGATATGATGAATTACCCTATGAATTACATTTTATCCCTACACACAATTATTCAGGCCAATTACTTAAATCTATCACCCAACCCCCATCACACCTCAAAAACCAATGAATTCGGTGCTCTAACCAATCAATCTCATGCTCCCTCCCTCCCCCTGATACTTCCCCCCCTACCAAACAACGCTGATAGGCAAAATATGTGTAGTTTAAAGATGATAGTGAGAGGTGGGATAGTAGATTGACTTCTGAGAGACACACACAATTGATTCCTTACTTGAAAAAATGTCTCCCAGGGATTGTATTCCTTGACAAATGCTGCAAATTTCGTATATTATAGTGTTCCTGAAGTAAGTTGCCCTGTATGAGGGACCAGGACATAGTCTTGTATAGCTTACACTGGATTTATTTAGAAGCACCTTCCTGTAACTGAATTGATACTTCCCCCAAAAGGATGATCATAAGTAAGACAGAAAAGCGGGTGAACAGTAAACCGACAATATAACTGTGGTTGCCCTTGAATAAGAAGGGTGATTGTTCGACTTTAGCGCTCCGTGTTGAAAATCCGGCAAAGAGTAAAACAGCTAAGCCAACCGAACCGCCTGGTATGTAATCCGTATGCCAGGTAGTGTACGAGGAGAGGTGTCGTGAGGCCTCGCCCTATCCCGATTATAAAATTCTCTCAAAATTTTGATTTTTTTATCATAAAGAATTATATTTAAATAAAATTGAGAGGATTCAATAGGTTTAGGCCGTAATAAACATTTTTAGTTTTTGGTTTAAGAACAAGATATCTCAGAGACTTGAGTGGATTCTATTAAAACAGAATCGTTATTAACCTTATCTACTAAAGATGATAGATTCGTTTCTACTACTTGATTCGTTACCTCTAACTTTCTTAGCTTTTTGAAAAAATTTTTAAGTATAATAGACTTAATCAGGAGGCAATGTTTATGGCCGCAAGTGACCTTAGCCTACTAACTGATCCAATCAAGCAGAAAATAAAGGAATTAGGTGAAGTGGATATTTTGGTAGGTATTCCCAGTTATAATAATTCCCGTACTATTTTCCATGTGGTGCGAGCAGTAAGTGCTGGATTAGCCAAGTATTTTCCTAAAGCAAAAAGCGTTCTGGTGAACTCTGATGGTGGTTCAAAAGATGGAACACCAGACCTGGTTAGCCAAACCGAGGTTGGAAATTTAGACATGATTTTAGTCGATCATCCGGTTTATCTGGTGAGCAAAATCGTTACCCCTTACAACGGTATTCCTGGAAAAGGTAGTGCCTTCCGTACAATTTTTAAAATTGCAGAAGCTTTAAATGCTAAAGCCTGTTGCGTGGTCGATTCAGATTTGCGAAGCATTACACCCGAATGGATAGAGCTTTTGTTGGATCCCATTGTGCATAAAGGATTCGATTATGTGGCGCCACTATATTCGCGGCATAAATTTGACGGCACTATTACTAACAGCATCGTTTACCCTATGACGCGGGCACTATATGGTAAAAGAATTCGACAGCCAATTGGAGGTGAATTTGGATTCTCGGGGAAGTTGGCTTCACATTATTTAACAAAAGATGTTTGGGAATCTGATGTGGCTCGCTACGGGATCGATATATGGATGACAACTACGGCAATTGGCGACGGGTTTAAAGTTTGTCAATCTTACCTGGGAGCAAAAATACATGATGCTAAAGACCCCGGCGCAGATCTAACCGCTATGTATACCCAGGTGGTAAGTTCCCTATATTCTTTTATGGAAATTTATTCTGGCGTATGGCAGCAGGTAGCAAATTCCGAAAAAGTCCCAACTTTTGGATTTACATTTGAAGTCGGTTTGGAACCAATAAATGTTAATATTGAACGGATGATCAATAACTTTAAATTAGGTATGGACGCGCTGGTCATATTTTTGGAAAGGGTTATATCCGCCGACGATTTATTAGAGCTCCAAAATCTAACAAAAAAAGAAATCGACCAATTTTATTTTCCTTATGAATTATGGGTTCGCGTGGTTTATAGCTTTGCTTTGAGTTATCATCACCGTATCTGGCCGATCGAACAGTTAATGAAATCTATGATTCCCCTATACTTAGGCCGTACAGCTTCATTTGTTATTGAGAATAAAGAAAGTACAGCTGATGAAGTTGAAAAGAAAATTGAGAGTTTATGCCAGCAATTTGAAATGCTCAAACCTTTTCTTTTGGAAAGGTGGGAGAATTTTAAACTTTAATAAGAGTTGAAAATTATCCTGTTATAGGAGGAAATAGTCATGCAAGAAATTTTTAGTAATGCCATAGTTGATCCTTTACAAGATTTGCTCACACAATTTTATGGTTTTTTACCCAATTTCTTTGCCATGTTGCTTATTCTGATCGTTGGATTTATTCTGGGTTTTTTGATTAAAAGATTTCTAATTGTTTTTCTCAAATTAATTAAATTCGACCGACTTAGTTTTAGAGTGGGTTTTGACAATGTTCTGGCGAAAGCAGGTATCCGTCGTAAACCAACTGAAGTAGTTGGTGTATTTGTTTATTGGCTTCTATTTTTTGTATTTATTATGCTTGCTCTTAATGCATTAAAGGTTGAGGCTTTAAACAATCTTGTTTCGCAGTTTTTCCTGTTTGTTCCAAACTTGTTGGCGGGATTTATCCTGTTTTTTGTAGGTTATTTAATAAGTATTCTTTTGGAACGCACGGTTCTTATTACCGCCGTAAATGCTGAATTACAGTTTGCTCGATTCATATCTCGCGGAGCGCAACTATTAGTACTGGCCTTTTTCCTGGCTATTGCATTGGAACAAATTGGTATTGGGCAAAATATAGTTGTGGCTGCATTTACAATTCTATTTGGTGGGGTAGTTTTAGCCCTTGCACTGGCTTTAGGTTTAGGTGGTCGTGAGTTGGGTAAAGAATGGCTGGAAAAAAAGCTTGGTAAAAAAGGAGAAGGAAAAGAAGAAAAAGATATGTGGTCTCATATTTAATTTTGAGTAATTGATGAATCTTTAAAGCAACAAGTTTTTAAATATTACGGTTGTTTGCCGTCAGATCTTTTTGGACAAGTTTGGTGTGTTGATTAAGAGATGGTCCAATAGGAATGAGACAACTTGAGTTGGTTTGTGTAGGTGGTTTTATCTAACCAACTGGGACAAGTTGAGTTGGGGAAGATATAAAATACCAACTGGCAGTGTTCCAAGTGGGATTATTATCAGATAACTTTGTATTTATGGAATTTAAACCAAGTGTGAAAAGTAATTTAAAATGTTGACAAACAAGTGTCGAACAACTGGATTCCACTTGTCCCACTTGGCCATATTCCCACTTGTACACCCCAGGAATATGGTACCAGAAAAATCCGATACAACTGTATGATTGGTCAGAATGCTAAGCAAGAAAGAGGACCAAGTGAGTTGGTAAGAAAGAAAAGGACAGTTGGTAAAAGGTAACAAGTGGTATCTTTGAACGATAACATGGGGCATGCCAAACTGAAGGGGATTAGAAGGAAGGTATTGTGGGTGGAACAGCGGATTACATGGGTTGGGGAAGAGTGGAATTATGGATTGGATACTTAGTAAAAGACAACTTGGTTTGGGCGATGAAGATGGGATTATATATCCAGTCGTTCCAAATTGAGTTGGTTTAAAATAGTAATATCTGATAGTATTCCAATTGTGGTTGTTAAAAACTGACTTGGTTACAAGTGGATTAGGTCAATGGCAATCGGTTCAAATATGAAATATACAACTATGATTGGTCGGCTTGGCTTGGTACAGTTGGTCTCAAACAGTTGTGTATGGTGAAGAGGTGTCTTTTAGAGTTGGAGACTTGGTGGAATGGGGCAGATGTATGATGGTGAGTTGTTACAGTTGTGAGTTGGTGGAATGGTGGAATGGTTCCCAAGTGGAAGTGACCAACTGGTTTTGCATTGCTTTCTTTTCAGACACACAGCACGGTTAAAAATCTCATCCGTAGTAAATCCGTAGTAAATTTTGGTGAAAAATTATTAGTGTTTTTGGGGTTAAAAACGGCAAAAATATTGTTAGTAAACATAATAAACAAAAGGTTACCAAAACCAGAAGAGCCAACCCCTTCCGGAAATTGGCTCTATATATGGCGGAGGTGGGTGCGAGTCGAACACACCTTCCCACTTTTAAGCGGGAACACGCGGCTTTGAAGGCCGGGAGGAACACCGGTCCCCATCCACCTCCCGAAAAACTGATAAAATATAGGTATCTCCTCCGAAAGAATCAACGCCTGAAAGATTCTTCCGCATATAAAAAACCCCGGAGGGAAAAACCGGGGCCAGATTTATGAACTGAATTAAAAACAACTACTTTCGCTGGGCCATGGGAATATACTTTTGTGGTGAAGCAACGTTCTTGTATGCCGGACGAATAATACGTCTGCCATTAATCAATTCTTCGATCCGATGTGCCGACCAGCCAACCACCCGTGCCATGGCAAAAAGCGGTGTGTAAATGTCCCGCGGAAAACCTAATAAATCGTATACGAAGCCGGAATAGAAGTCAACATTGGGGGAGATGACCTTATTAGATTTTTTGACCTTCTGGAATAATCCCGGTGAGAGTCTTTCCACATTCAGGTACAGCTGATGCTCATCGGACCGTCCCTTTTGTGCCGCCAGGTCCTTGCCTTTATTCTTTAGGATAATGGCACGGGGATCTGATTTTGTGTATACGGCATGACCCATTCCGTAGATTAATCCCTGCTTGTCGTGTACTTCGCCTTTAAGCATTTTTTCCAAATATGTGGAGAGTTCATCGTCGTCATTCCAGTCCTTGACGTTCTCTTTAATATTGTTCATCATATCCATGACATAAGAATTGGCAGCCCCGTGTAACGGTCCTTTAAGAGAACCTACTGCGGCAGCAATGACTGAATAAGTATCTGTATGACTGGAGGTCACGACGTGCGTGGTGAAAGTCGAATTATTTCCCCCGCCATGGTCGGCATGCAGAATCAGGGCCAAATCCAGTAAATCGGCCTCAATCTTGGTGTAACTTCGATCCTGACGCAGCATATACAGGAAGTTTTCGGCACAGCATAAATCCGGGCTGGGTGGATGAACGAATAGCGATTCACCGTGCAATTTATGGCGCATCGCCTGATAGGAGTAAGCAATAATGGTGGGAAATTTTGAAATCAGATCCAGGCATTGCCGCACCACATTCGGTATGGCAATATCATCGGGATTGGAGTCTACTCCGAACAGCACAAGGATTACACGCTGTAACTTATTCATAACACTCGGACTAGGGAATCCCAGGATGGATGTTTCGTTCAATCCGGGAGGCAGGTTGGTTCTGGCGTTAAGGTATTGCCGGAAATTCTGCAGTTCATCCTGTGTCGGCAGTTTGCCAAACATCAGAAGGTAAATTACTTCTGTAAAACCGTGACGTTTTTCTTTCTCAATTCCAGTCACCAGGTCATTAATATGTATACCCCGGTAATATAATTCCCCTTCGGTTGGTACCACTTCTTCGTCCACAATTTTAAAACCGATAACGCTGGAAATCTGGGTAAGTCCAACCAGAACCCCCGATCCGTCCTCATTTCGCAGTCCCCGCTTCACCGAATAACGAGTATACAGTTCCCTCTCAATCTCGGCCGTCTGCATAAGCTGATTGGATACATAGTTAATAAAGTTATCAGACATACGCTTTCCTCATTTCATTTTTTTAAAATTAGGAATTTTTTTAATTAAAATGTACAATTTTTGAATTTTTTACTGCACTAGTAAAATTATTCTTTTAATGACTTTTTTACAAGATTTATTAAAAATAAAGCATCAGAGGAATCAGATTTAGGAATCTTTAGTTTTTTCGTATATAATTTTCACTTATATTTAAAAAAATTTTAACAAGATGATAAAAAGTTCTCGTTTATTTTTAATTGATGGTTCAGCGGTTTTTTACCGTTCTCATTTTGCATTTATCCGTAATCCCCTGATAAATTCCAAAGGGGAAAATACCGGCGCTATCTTTGGCTTTATCAATTCCCTGCTGAAAATTCTCTCTGAAGAGAAACCGGATTATATAGCTGTGGTTTTTGATACCAAAGACCCTACCTTTCGACATAAAAAATTTAAAGACTATAAAGCCACCCGTCAGAAGATGCCGGAAGAAATGATAGCGCAATATCCGCGGATTATTGAACTGGTAAAAGCTTTTAAAATACCCATCATTGAAATGAGCGGATTCGAAGCGGATGATGTGATCGGTACCCTGGCCAGCCAGGCGGAACAGATCGATATAGAAACATTAATGGTAACAGGCGATAAGGATTTTATGCAGCTCCTCTCCTCTCTGGTCAGGATGTATGTCATCAGACCGGGCAAGGAGGTTGAAATATGGAACGGTGAAACAGTATCCCAACGCTATGGATTCTCCCCCCAACAGGTTATCGAATTTCTAGCCCTGACGGGAGATAAAAGCGATAACATCCCGGGAATTCAGGGAATCGGGGAAAAAACCGCCATGGACCTGATTCAGCGGTTTGGGTCTCTGGAAAACCTTTATGAGAATCTCGACCAGGTCCCCCAGAAAGCTCTTCATCTGAAACTGGTGACAGGCAAGAAGGATGCTTTTCTGTCCAGAGAACTGGTCACCATCGAACGGCATGTTCCCATTCAACTCAATCTGGAAGAGATGAAAATGGAAAAAGCGGATGGCCATAAGTTACTCAATTTATTTGAGCAACTTGAATTCCGTTCTCTGATGGAAAAACTGCCGGAATTTGCAGATGCAACCACCATACAATCGGCTGAACAGACCTCCTCACAAAGCGACTACATACTTGTAAACACGCGTGATCAGCTGGACAGCCTGCTGAGAGAGCTTCACGCCACCGATTTTTTTGTATTTGATACTGAAACCACCGGACTGAGAGCGTTTGATGCCAGAATTATCGGTATTTCCTTCTGTATAAAATCTCCCCGGGCATATTATGTCCCCTTTAATGATCCCAATGCCGAGTTCGGTGAAGAAGAGGCACTGCCTTTATTAAAACCGCTTATGGAATCAGAGCGGACCGGCAAGGGAGGGCAGAATATTAAATTTGACGGGCTGATGCTCAGCCATCACAATGTTCAAATTCGGAATATAACCTTTGACACCATGGTGGCGGATTATTTGCTCAATCCGGGATCCAGACAACACAATCTTACATCCATGGCGCTGTCTTATCTGAACTACCAGATGATTCCCATTGAAAAACTTATCGGTTCCCGTGGTAAAAAACAGATAACAATGGCGGAGGTGGATGTTCCACAAGTGAGCCGCTATACCTGTGAGGATGCTGATATTACCTACCGGCTTAAGCAATTACTGGAAAAGGAGCTCAAAAATACCGGAACCTTTGAGTTGTTTGAAACCGTGGAAATACCGCTGGTTTCCGTGCTGCTGGAGATGGAAAAAACCGGGGTTAAAATAGATGTGTCGTTCCTGAATAGAATGTCCCGGGAACTGGAAGAAAATCTGCTGAAACTGGAAAAATCCATTCATGAAAAGGCTGGGAACCGCTTTAATTTAAATTCACCCCAGCAACTGGGCAAAATACTGTTTGAGCAGATGGAAATTCATAAGGACCTGGGAAACCGTCGTCCCGCTAAAACCGCCACCGGCCAGTTTTCTACTGCCGAACAGACCCTGGAAAAGTATGCCAGTCATCCACTGGTGGAGAAAATACTGGAATACCGTAAGCTGAGTAAACTGAAATCGACCTATGTAGATGCCCTGCCACAGCTTATCAGTGCGGGCACCGGACGTCTTCATACTTCATTTAACCAGACCGTCACAGCCACCGGACGTTTATCCAGCAGTGATCCGAATTTGCAAAATATTCCCATCCGGACCGATATCGGACGTCAGATACGGCAGGCCTTTATTCCAGGCAACCCGGCTGATTACATCCTGAGCGCAGATTATTCGCAGATTGAATTACGTATGATGGCACACCTGTCAGGGGATCCGGGTTTACGGGATGCCTTCATGAAGGGTGAAGATATTCATGCCACCACCGCCGCGGCCATTTTCAATATTGCATTAGAAAAGGTTAATGCGGATCATCGCCGCAAAGCGAAGGAAGTGAATTTCGGAATAATCTACGGAATCTCCCAGTATGGTCTGGCTGCTCGACTGGGCATTTCAGCAGATGAAGCCCAGACGATTATTGATAATTATTTCGCACGTTTTCCGCGGGTGAATGATTATATGACGCACACCATTGCTTTTGCACTGGAACATAAATACGTAACAACCATCCTGAAGCGCAGGCGTTACCTGCCAGAAATAGAAAGCAAAAACGCCAATGTACGGCAGAACGCAGAGCGCATGGCAATTAATACTACAATCCAGGGAAGTGCCGCCGATCTCATCAAACTGGCCATGATCAATATTCAGAGAAAAATTGAGAAAGAACACCTGCAGACCAAAATGATTCTGCAGGTACACGATGAACTGGTTTTTGAAGTGAAAACCGCAGAAAAAGAAAAAATCCGTGCGATGGTTAAATATGAAATGGAAAACGCCATTAAACTTGATGTTCCCATCCGGGTAGATATCGGGGAGGGCAAAAACTGGCTGGAAGCACACTAGGTTCCTGATACGGGCCGTGGAAATAAGGTGTTGTTCCGGACACTTTTTGCTTTAAGGTTTCTGGCTCCTTGCGTCTATAAAAAAGAGGATATTTAGCTGATATGATTCACACCAGAGAAATTATGATCCGTGAAAATAGAATTATAATTGTATTGCTGGGGGTATTGACGGTAATTGCAGTGGGATTTGTGTTATATCAGATCCGCTCCATCATCTTGCCTTTTTCCCTGGCTGTCTTTATCAGTTATCTGATCAATCCGGTTGTTCAGTTTTTCGAAAATCGACATATCCCCCCTTTTCTGTCTATTATTCTGGCATTGATCATAACTTTTCTCTTGCTGAATCTGTTCGGTGTTCTGATTTATACCAGTATCCGGTCATTTGCTTCCGAATTTCCAAAATACAGCCAGAGACTGAATGTTTTATTGTATCAAATACTGGATTTTCTCAAAATTCCGAGGGATGCCTTCAGCGGGCAGGATTATAAACAAGACAGACTTCAAATTCTAACGTCCATTCAAAGTCTGTCCCTGAACAGGATTATCCTGAATACCCTCGGTTCACTTCTGAATTTCATGTCTAATTCTCTGCTGGTACTGCTCTTTCTGCTCTTTATCCTGATCGGCCGCAATCAGCTGATAAAGAAAGTGCAGGTGGCGTTTGAAGCACAGACTGCATTACGGCTCGCCGGAATGCTGACAAATATTAATAACCAGATCCAGCGGTATTTGATCGCCAAAAGCATAATCAGCCTGGCAACCGGTGTGCTGTTTTTTATCGTATTGCAATCCTTCGGTGTTGAATTCGCCATCATCTGGGGACTGCTTGCATTTTTGCTTAACTTTATTCCCAATATCGGATCCATTATTGCCACCATTTTGCCATTGTTGATCGGTTTTATCCAGTTTGGCAGCCTAGGTAAATTATTCTGGATTGCTTTGTTTCTCAGCACTATTCAGATTGTGATCGGTAATTTTCTGGATCCCCGCATTGTGGGCCGCAGTCTGAATCTCAGTCCACTGGTTGTTCTGTTCTCTTTAATGTTTTGTGGGTGGTTGTGGGGTGTCATCGGTATGTTTCTGGCAGTACCCATATCGGTGATTGTTAAAATTATTTTTGAAAACATGAAATCGTTACGCTTCATGAGTATCCTGATGAGCCATTCGTCCGCTTAGCTGTTTTGTCTCTCCCGCCTCATTTATTATTCCGGCATAATTCCCTCTTCTTTGAAACTGTAATATCCTTCCGCTCCGATGATGATATGATCCAGTACCGGAATGTCCAGCAATTTTCCTGATTGGAAAAGTCTCTGTGTTATATTGCGGTCTTCCGTGGAGGGTGATGTTTCACCGGATGGATGGTTGTGCATAAGGATTACGGATGCGGCCAGATCCAGGATGGCGGTCTGGAAGACTTCACGGGGATGGACCAGTGAGGCGTTGAGGGTACCCTCCGATACCCGGAAATCCCGCATCAGGATATTGGCACTGTTGAGAAGGATGACCATAAAGATTTCTTTTTTCAGGTGTCCCAGGTGCGGTCCATATTTTTGAAAGACGATTTCGGGGGAGGTAATTTTCAGTTTGTTTGAGCCCGGAAGAGCGGAAATCCTTCGGGCAATTTCGAAGCAGGCCGCCAGGGTTACTGCCTTGGTACTGCCTATCCCTTTTAATTGTAAGAACTTGCGGAAATCCAGTTGAGACAGGGAATGCAATTCCCCCAGTTGATTGAGAATGGTTTTGGCCAGATCAACTGCCGTTTGCCGCTGGCTGCCGGTCCTGAATAGAATAGCCAGCAGCTCGGAATTGGATAAGTATTCCGGCCCCAGGCTGATGAGTTTCTCCCGCGGACGTTCGTCCTCCGGCCAGTCCTTGATTCTCGTCCGGTAAAAAGCTGGTTCTTCAATCTTCATTTTTTCCTCCCTCCTGTTTATATCTCCCCGGAATATAAAACTGGTAAAATTTGTAAAAAGAAAAATGTGGTAGCGAAATCCTCCCGGCTCCCTCCCGTAAAGTTATTAGTCCCTTTTGATCCGAATAATGAATATTAAAAATTCATGAATTTTTACGATAATGCCACAAAAGTGCCTGTTCTATAATATGAAATTTATGATCGTTAAAAGGAAGACCATTATTCTGCCTTCGTTCTCAGTCTTCCTTCCATCTGACCCCTTAGGAAAAAATCATTCCGATCCGGAAAGAAAGAGTCAAAATTTTTCAGTTAACCATAAACATGAACATTTTGTCCGGCTAGTTTTGCCGGTTTTCTTCAAACCATTTCCGGATATAAGCCACAATGTCCTGAGTATTGGTACCCGGGCCGAAGAGTTTTCCCACACCCATGGTACTTAATTTGTCCATATCCTCCTCTGGAATGATCCCGCCGCCGGTCAATAAAACATTATCCAGCTCTTTTTCTTTCATGAGGTGCAGAATTTTGGGAAAAAGTGTCATGTGGGCACCGGAAAGAATGCTGAGTGCCACCACATCCACATCCTCCTGCAAGGCAGTTTCCACAATCATCTCAGCGGTCTGGCGCAGGCCGGTGTAAATTACTTCCATGCCGGCATCACGCAATGCAGCAGCAACCACTTTGGCACCACGGTCATGACCATCAAGACCCGGTTTGGCAACCAGTACACGAATCTTTCGCTCCATATATCATCCTGTATAGATTACAATGAAACCTTATTCTTAAATCATATATGACAAATATATCTTCTTTAGCTTTAATAATCAACAATCAAACAACACTTTATTCCTGACAGGAATAATAATTATGTTTCACCACAGCAGCGGATTTGTCGGGACACTGAGATAGATATGTGAAATGATTCCACATTGTAAAAGTCTGGTAGATTTGTATGGTAACATCCGGAATTTCTGCACCTGCACGCAGTCCTTATTATCTCCAGAATCCTGATCCCGGATATATTGCAGGCAGATTTTACTTTCATTGAGTAACCACTTAAAATAAGGTGACAGGTTGTGCCCAAAAACAGCCAGACCCGTTTTTTTACGTCCGGGTTCCGGTTTATTGCCTGCCGGCAGAGCTCTACTGTCCTGAGCTGTGGTTGACCATTGAATCAGAGAGAGCCGATTAGGATCGACCTGGCAAGAAGACCGGAACGCATAAAACCGGCGACAAGAACCGTTAATTGAATTTTTGCGCCTGGGAGAATAGAAAGCATTGGGAACACCCTTCTGTAGCACTACCGGCAGTTACATAATCATAAATTATATTATTCAAATCACTACATTAATATATTATATTTTACATTTATATTTATTTTTATCATATTGACAAATTTCCACTTAAAATGTATATTAAATTTATTGTGAAATGATTTATTTATTAAATACATCTAAATTTCACTAAAAAAACAGTCAGGGTGCTTATGAAAAGATCAATACTGTTTTTGACCATCCTTTTGACCTTCCTTTTTCTGTGCACAGCTTTTTCCCAGGTAAACTACAATGGATGGTGGCAGAGTAACCTGTATGTTTTTCAGGATCTGCAGGAAAACAGCTACTATAATTTCTACCAGGGACTTCAATTCCGGCTGTCTCCGGAAAGCAATGAAGATCTTTACCTGAATACCTTCTTGCGCGTTGCACACCGGGATGATTTGAACGAATGGGAAGAGCGAGTTTATAATCTCTATGGAAACTGGACTATCGATCAAAATTATCAGGTTCGATTGGGACGTCAGTTCCTTTATCGAGGTGTCATCAACGGAACTATGGATGCGGTTACACTAACAGGCCGGTTTGCCAAGAATTTGCAACTATCTGCTGTGGTTGGAACGGAAGCCCCTTTCAACCGCGAAATGAAATTGACCAGCTGGAATGAAGGTGGGGCAGTGGGTGGATTCGCATCTTACCGCATGCCCTGGAACAACACCCTCGAAGTCAGTTATTTCCAGAAAACCCGGAAACCGGAACTAAAGGACCAGGAGGCAGATATCACCAGCGAATTATACTGGCAACAACTGGGGGCTACTCTGGTGGGCTATTTTAACCGGCGCCTTAATTATTATGTACGGTTAGATTATAACCTGCTTAAGGAAAGTTACCAGACGCTTCGCGGGCGTTTAACGTATTTTCAGGACCGTTGGTCGCTCACTGCGGAATATAACAGCCAGCGACCCAGAATTTATGAGGATTCATTCTTCAATATTTTCGAAGTATTTGCTCACAATCAGATCCGGGCTGCTTTTCAATACCGTATAAAGAATTATGACCTCGGATTACAGTTAATCCATACTGCCTATAATGTCTCCGATTTCTATATCCTGTTTAAGGATAAAAAAGATAATAATGATGTACGAATGGTGGGCAGTGTCGGTTATAACAAATTTGGTACAGTCGGTATTATTTATCAAACCGGATTCGGCGGTGAGAATATTGGCTACTTTGCTGACCTCCACTATAATATTTTATCCAATCTTACCTTCCGGCTCTTCAACAGTTACTATAATTATGAGAGAGCAACCACCAATATCGGTGAAGATGCCCTGGCGTTTATGGCGGGTCTGGGATACCGGCTGAATAAACGTCTTATGCTGGACGGAGAGTTACAGCAATCCAGTAACAATCTTTACAAAAATGATCTTCGCGGCCTGTTAAGGTTCACCTATTTATTCGGGAACTAGTGGCAAAAGGAATGACAGATCATTTATAAACCGATAAGAATGATTGAAAGACCTGGAGACATAAAGAGATGAAAAATCACTTAAAATTTATCATGTCCATCATGCTAATTTTCCTGGTCCTTTTCTATTTCTCAGCTATTGCTGAGAAAGAAACGTCCGGGCTCATCTTTTCCCACAAGAAGCATGTTGTTGATAATGATTTAAGTTGTGAAACCTGTCATGGCGCAGTAGAAAACAGCCGGAGCGGAGCGGATAATCTGCTTCCTGCTATGGAGGTGTGCGGAAACTGTCATGATATTGAATCTACTGATAATTGCAAAATCTGCCACAGTAATCCGGAGAATCCGCAATATGCACCCCGGGTGAAAGATTACTTTCCTCTTTTTTCCCACAAAATGCATCTGGCTGCTGGCCTGGACTGTGCCTCCTGTCATGCTGAAATGCAGAATAAAACCACGGCGGAACCCTATGTATTACCGGTAATGGTAAACTGCCAGCAGTGTCATAGCGAGAGAAAGGTGATCCCTCAATCCCATGTACCGAATTATTATCATATCCATGGGGACGACGCCAGAACGAACCTGAACGAGGTTACCGCATCCCAGAAATGTGTTACCTGCCATAGCAACCGTTTCTGCCAGAACTGCCATGAAGGTGATAACCTGGATCGCAAAACTCATCCGTTGAATTATGAATTTACTCATTCACTGGATGCGCGGGGAAAAGAAAGAGACTGCACGGTTTGTCATACCGATCGTTCATTCTGTAAGGAATGCCACCAGCAGAACTTTATTATGCCGTTTAATCATGTGGCAGGCTGGGCTATTCCCTTTGCAGGAGGAACGCACCAGTTTGAAGCGCAAAATGATTTGGAAAATTGCATGAGTTGCCATTCTGGCAATGCTGAGCAAACCTGCCAGAAAAGCGGTTGTCATACTAAATAAGGGTATAAGAGAATGAAAAACAGAATTGGAATTATATTCATTTCAGCCTTTTTGATAATATCGTGCAGTAAAAAGCAGGAGACGCTGGAAGTGGGTACCCATCCGGCGGACTGGAACAACCTGCAATCTGCACAATTTCATGGCCTGGCCGTAACCCAGACAGGCCCCGGCAGTTGCCAGAGCTGCCATGGAACGGCTTATGAAGGTGGAACCAGCGGTATCTCCTGTTATACCTGTCATGCCAGTTTTCCCCATCCGGAGGGCTTCCTGCAGGCCGGTTCTCCCAATTTCCATGCAAAGTATATTAAAAATGAGATTAACTATAACATCATAATGTGTCAGAACTGTCATGGAAACAGTTATGCGGGTGGAAGCAGCGGTGTATCCTGTAAGACGGCCGGTTGTCATACGGAGGCTGCGGGTCCTGAAGCATGTAATACCTGCCATGGTAATCTCCGTAATCCCTCCCAGATTGCACCTCCCAGGGATTTGAATGGAAATACCAGTCATACAGCTACCGGTGTGGGAGCCCACCAGAAACATGTGGCGGATCCTGAGGTGACTAATCCGCTTACCTGCTCTGCTTGCCATCCCCAGATTGTAAACTTTACTGATCCGGAACACATTAATAGTACTCCCGGCGCTCAGATGCAGTTCAGTGCATTAGCCACGGATAATGGCCGTCTGAGCCTGGTATGGAACAGGGATAACGCAACCTGTGCCAGCGTTTACTGTCATGGGTGGTTTGAATTTAAAAAAACCGATGCACCTGATTATCTGCAGTTTGCTTTTACTGCGGATGCGATGGTGGGAAAGCAGGCAACGGTGGTCTGGACGGCGGAAAATGATGATTGCGATTTTTGTCATGGCTTACCACCCACCGGACATATTCCGTCAACAGTGGTAAATGGGTGTGCCAGCTGTCACGCGAATGTAATCAGTTCTGATGGTGAGATTATTAACAAGTCCCTGCATATTAATGGGCAGGCCGATGTTTCGATAAGTAATTGAATTGACTCTTGACCATCTTCTTTTTTTACCAGCCCGGCTTTATGCCGGGCTTTTTATTCTCACGACAATCTGTAATTATTTATGGGGCTCTGGTTAAAAATCTGATCATTGCCCATAAGTTGATTCGCAGACGGGGATAATTTCCTTTCCTTCCTGAATGAAGGAAAGCCTTCAAGACTAACATAGGCCAATGATGTCCGGTTAATGTGATTAAATCTTTACAAAATCGCCTGACAAGGAACCCGTTGGGCTACATTTTTCAGAATATAACTTAATGTGATTATTGTCTTTGCTCCGAAAAAATGGGTTCTAAATCATTGATTTTTAGTAAATATTGTATGATGATAAAATGACAGCCCGCTCAGTATCGGAACTAAGGCAACAATCATATAACTTAATTTTGCCTTTACCAGAGGGATGAAATGTATGTTTAAGAGGAAAGATCGAAGACATTTTCGGAAAAATTTAGTAAATCCCTAATATTCGAGGTCACCGAGTTTCTGATTGCCTGTTCTTTTGCCTTGATGCAAAAGAACCAAAAAATCAAGACTGTCAGGAAAAATCTGGAAATTCAACGGTGCACCTCTCTAAAATTTTTAAACTCCCCCGCACTCAATAGCAGATTGCTGATAAGATTTTTTTGCATAGGTTGAGTGCGGGGTCAAATCCGTCTGGCCGCCCTGCCTGCAGCAGGCAGGCGGACAGGCAGAAAGAATTTTTACGTTCAGTGCAGCGGAATTTCTGGCGATTTTTCCTGAAGGTCTATCTTAACTACCGCATTTTTTGACGGACAGAAATGTGTAAAGGCAGACAGGCAAAAAGGACGGGCTACCTGATAAACAGGGCATGGACTTCCAGAATATTTTGATCTCTCTTGTCGGGTAAAAATTGCGGGAGATGTTCAGGCTAAAAACGGGTGGGTTTGAATTTTCTGTTAAACTTTATTAAATTGATTTTCGAAAGGAACCGGGAAAGCTGCTATATTCCCAGCTACTGTTCTGAATGCCGGGGAAATTATATATATTGCTGTAGTTAGTGAGACACATGAATTTCATCCCAGGGAGACGATATTATGGAGATTGGAATTGTCGGTTTGCCTTATTCCGGGAAGACTACCCTCTTTTCAACTCTGACCGGATTGGATCTGAAATCGAGCCACGCAGCGGGAAAACTGGAGGCACACCGCGGGGTAGTGAGAGTTCCGGATGGGCGCCTGGACAGGCTCACTGAAATATTTCATCCCCTGAAACAGGTAAATGCCACTATTGAATATATTGATGTAGGAGGCATAGATTCCCAGAATGTACGCGGAAAAGGATTTGATCCCCAGTTCCTGGCAGTTTTGAAAAATACAGATGCACTTTGTTTGGTGATTCAGGCCTTCAGCGATGAATTATATCCCCACCCGGAAGGATCCATCGATCCGATGCGGGATGTAAAAATTATTGAAAGCGAATTTTTGTTGACGGACCTCGGTATTGTTGAGAAAAGACTTGAACGTCTTGACAGGCAGATCATGCAGACTAAATTGGAAGCGGATATACGGGAACGCGAATTAATGCGCCGGTTTCTGGAAACCCTGGAACAGGAAAAACCCTTACGTGAACTGGAGTTGTCACCGGAGGAAAAACTGAAGATCAGAGGATTCCAGTTCCTGTCGGCCAAACCACTGCTTATCGTTATAAATTACGCAGAATCTGACATTTCCCGTGAAGAGTTCATTCTTTCTCCGCTAATAAAGGAATATGAATCGAAACCTGATGTGGCCGTTACCGGTTTATGTGCAAAAGTAGAATATGAAATTTCCCAGCTGGAGGAGGATTATCGTAAAGTGTTTCTTCAGGAGATGAAAATTGATCAACCGGCATTATTTAAAATAATCCAGCAGTCTTATCGTTTGCTGGGGCTGATTTCCTTTTTTACTTTCTGTGAAGATGAATGCCGGGCCTGGACCATCTCCGGAGGGACGAATGCGCAGCACGCGGCAGGGGTGATACACACCGATCTGGAACGTGGATTCATCCGGGCAGAGGTAATTCATTTTTCAGATTTTATCCGGCTGGGAAGTATTGTAAAATGCCGCGAACAGGGTCTTTTGCGATTGGAGGGAAAGGATTATATCGTGCAGGATGGGGATATGCTCACCATCCGCTTCAATATTTAAGAAACAGCTGATCCGGTCCTCATCATCTCTGCACCTCCTCTGTGAGACAATCCCGATAGGTTTCTGAATGAACCGGATTGATTTCGATCAGTATGTTTAGATTCGACCGGTCGTTATCATAACTGAACAGTTTGCACATTTCCTGGAAATGAGCATCGAAAAATCGTTTCAACACCCGGCTGTTCGGCCGTTTGTTATGGACTCTTTTCAAACGGTCAATCACCGCCTCGGCAAATTGTCTGGCATACTCAGGATTCGGGTTTTTTTCAACAAAGTATAAACCCTCGTAGTAATAAAATTTTGCTTCCCGCAAGGGAACATGATCCCCATCAGTAATCAGAATAGCCTCATCCAGCCGGTTTTTCCATCCGGTGGCAAAATTACTTGACTGCCCGCGGTTGGCAATGTCCTGGCATTTGTCATAAAAGGGAGAACCGGCAAACAGTTCAAAAGTATCCATCTCTCCGGCGATGACCATATAGGCATAATAGTCAATTAAATCCAGTAAAGGATCGAAGGCGGTACGAAAAAATTCGAAGGATTGTCCCGGGAAATACATAAATTCCCAGGATTGATCATAAAAATTCTCTCCACTGGGGGATCCAATCAGAAATTGTGCCAGATATACTTTATCCGATCCCCGTTGATTCACCGTCTGGATAATTATGCTTACATTGCAATTCAGAACAAGGTCCTGATTTGAGTCACTCCAGCGGGTATTATTCAGGTAATCAGTTAATTTAGCTGACAAATCGGCGAGTGCCTGTTGATCCTGTGGCTGCAGTCTGGGCATATCCACCGAAACCTGACAATTCATTCGCTGGGCAATAAGCGGGGAAATTAATAAAATACACATCAGGGGAAGAAAAACAAATGAGACGGTTTTAAAATTCATTCCGGCTTAATCCTGTTTTAAAAGTTAAAGATATTATACATTTTATTTTAAAATGTGATCCCTCTGTCAGAAAAAAGATTATCCTGCTCGATTCATTATACTCCGTTTTGATGATATTTTGCTGTGTTCATACGAAATATAGGCTGGTCTAAAGGTAAAAATAAAAAAGAATTTTGAATTTATTAAAGTGTAAATTAATTTCTGTCCCCTGAATCCGTGAGAAAAAGTATGCAACGCTTTCTATTACTTATTTTATCCATTACACTGGCGGTTATTATATTTGTCTGCTCGCGCCAGGGAGGTGAGCATTCTCCCCGGAACAGCGGGAGTAACATAGAAGTTCAGACAATTCAACCTTTTTACTATGTAGCGCTTTTTCATCGGGGGCCGTATACTGATCATGAAAACGTAATTTCACAGTTTTTTACTGAGACGGCAAAACAAAAAATCCTGGCAACCGGCCCGATGATGGGATTGTATTTCAATGATCCGGCAGAAAATGCTCCGGGAGATCTGGAATGGGCGATTGGGTTACCGGTAAAGGATAGCCTTATTGTAAAAAAACCGCTCAAGCTGATTAAATGGAATAATCCGGAAGTCCTGGTTTATACACATTATGGTCCTACGGACAGTACTGCTTATGTGTATAAGATGTTTGATGCTTATATGAAAAAGTATCAACTGGCGCCTGCCGGGCCGGCGGTTGAACGTTTTCTTTTTCACGGAGACAGGGACAGTTCGGTCACGGAAATATGGTTTCCTGTTCAATCTGCAGGAGGTGAATAGAATCTGGCGGGTTTTGATTTTTTTTGCGAATTCATTTAAAAATAAAAAACGGCGAATCGGTTGGTTCGCCGTTTTCATTATGCGGAAAATCATCTGAATAAATCAGGATGCGATATCATCAACAAGAGCTATCAGGAATTTCCAGAATTTTTCTACTGTTGATATCTGAACACGCTCATCCGGTGAATGCGCCCCCATGATAGTTGGGCCGAAAGAGATCATATCCATCCCTGCAAATTTATCCCCGATAATACCGCACTCTAATCCGGCATGAATTGCCTTGACCTCAGGTTCCTTTGAGTATAATTCCTTGTAAACCTTTTCAGCCCGTTTCAGCAGGGGAGAATCGGGATTAGGTTTCCAGGCGGGATAGCCGCCTGCGCTTTTTACGGTAGCACCGGCCTGGTATCCGCAAGCCAAAACCATGTCATGGATTTCCGTTAATTCACTGCCTATTGAACTGCGCTGGCTGGTCAATATAGCAATTTCCCCATCTTTCCGGCTGATTATAGCCAGGTTGGTAGATGTTTCCACCAGCCCGGAAATGGCGTGGCTCATGGCAATCACACCGTGGGGAATACTGTACAGAAGATTCAGGAACCGATTGTGCAGTTGAGATGTGAACATCTGATTAGGGATATCAAATCCGGATTCTTCCATGGTGAAGGATATTTTGGGGTCTATCATTTTGTATTCATCCTTGAAAATACCATCATATTCTTTCACCAGTTTATTTAAATCGGCTTTCTTTTCTTTTGGCAGGAAGACAATTGCCTCTGCTTCACGTGGAATGGCATTGTGTTTACTCCCACCTTCAAACATGGCCAGCCGGCCGCTGACCTGCGGTAAGGCTTTCCATAAAAAGCGATTCATAAGTTTAATGGCATTTCCGCGCCCTTCATGAATGTTCAATCCGGAGTGCCCGCCCATCAGGCCACTCAGTTTAATCTGAACCGCTTCAAAACCGGTGGGGATTTTTTCGGTGGAAAGTTTGAAGAACATTTCGGCATCTCTTCCTCCGGCACAACCGATATAAATTGCTCCGTCTTCTTCCGAATCCATATTCAGCAGCAACCGCTGCTCCAGCATGTCTCCGGATATCTCGGTTGCTCCGGTAAGACCGGTTTCTTCATCGATGGTAAAAAGAAATTCCAGTGGCCCGTGTTTCATATTTTTATCTGTCATGATGGCCAGAGCTGCCGCCACACCTATACCGTTATCGGAGCCAAGTGTGGTACCATTTGCCTTCACCCAGTCTCCCTCCCGCTTCAGCTCAATGGGATCTTTGCCGAAATCATGTTCCGTCCCTTTATTTTTCTCACAGACCATATCGAGATGCCCCTGGAAAACAATACCCGGTTTCCTATCCAGTCCTGCCGTTGCCGGTTTTTTCACCACTACATTCCCAACCGGGTCCAGTTTGTATTTTAATCCGTTTTTCTCTGCCACTTTAATGATATAATCGCGGATCTTCTCCTCCTCTTTGGAACAACGGGGGATCTGAGATATTTCATAAAAATATTCCCATAAGGATTGGGGATTTAATCCTTTAATTGCCTCTTTCACCTTTCATCTCCTTTATGTTATTGGATTCAGTTTTAACAGCCACTCTGTCTAAACTCCTTAATTGTTACACTTTTCTGAAAACAAATCAATTCAAATAGAGCTCAGAACATATTTCCTTTTTTATCGCTCTTCAATTAAGTTAATAAATCTAAAATCAGCTCACAAAGCAATAATTTTGTAAGATTTTGCAGCCCGCGCATTGCCTCATTTTAATTCCCGATCACCAGGTCAATAATCACTTTGCTTTTCTAATTTATGAATGTCAATTTTTACATTTATTAATTCTTAAAAATATTTTTTCATTTGATCTGGTCCTTGTCTGAAAACTCAGGAACAGATTTCATAATCCACTATATTAAAGGAGCAGGACCATGTATTGACCTCATACCCCGGTAGAGAGTAATCCCTTTTATAATTGATTCATCTATTCCCATCATCTGACGACGGACAGGCCTTTCCTGGATAGGGATCGGGAAAGCCTGCCCGCCGCCTGTTGCTGACAAATTTGTCCCGGGTCATTAAAAAAGGTCTTTTTCAATGTTGTGTTCAGTTGGCAGTGGTCTCACCTGAATGAAGTGTTCCCAACGGGCAAATTTTTCAAAACCTTCAGGAACTTTTTCCATGCTTTTCCACAATTCATCCTGGGTCTCATGACAATGAATGGCGGCAATTTTTTTCTGAAGCACTTTAAGGACATCAATTTTATGGGTAATATCCTGCGCATTCAGGGGAAACATCATGCGATTTTTTGCGTGAGCCGCCTGTTGTGCTGTGATGCCATACCAGAATAGCACGGGCGGATTGATCATTTTATCTACTGTCTCTAGAACCCAGCGTGATACTGTTTTATGATCGGGATGACCGGTTATGCCCTCTTCATGAAAGGTAATAAGAACTCCGGGTGAAAATTGTTCGATTTCGTTTTCAATTATCTCCATGCCGGTCTCATCGGGGAGTTCGGAAAGTTTTTTGTCCGGCAGTTGATGCATGTGAAGATAGGAAACACCCAATATTCTGGCAGCACAGCGCAGCTCCTGGGAACGTTTTTCCGTCAGGAGGCCGGGTCCCAGTTGTTTGGAGATGCCCAGAGAGCCGGCTTCTCCCCGGGTAAGTGTAACCAGTCCCACCGTATGACCGTCAGCTGCATATTTTGCCAGTGTGCCGGCAGGTCCGAATGATTCATCATCGGGATGAGCAAAAATGGCCAGTAGTTTCATGTCATTATTCACTTGTATTAGGTTAAAGGTTTCCTGTTAATAAGGGCAAATATTCCGGTTTACTTAAATTTATGCCCGTTTTATGAATACCCGTCAATTATGCGGAGTTCAGAAAAATCAGTGAAATCAGCTGATTCCGGATGGAAAATTGTGCCCTGGTTTTGCTATCAACTCCTGTATTAGTCAATAATTATAAGTGTCATCAAATTGAAAGTTTCATCCTTTGCGGAGAATTGTCAAGCTCTCCACATGAAAGGTATGCGGAAACATATCAAAAGGGAAAATGTCTATTGCCCGATAGCCATGTTTTAAAAAATCCCCCAGATTTTCTGCAAGGGATAGGGGATGGCATGATACATAAACAATTTTTTCCGGTTTGAGCAGGCATATGTCCTGAACTGTTTTTACCGGCAATCCCTTTCGCGGCGGATCAACAATTAGAGTATCCGGCTGGAATTCCGGAAGTTGATAATCCGGAATATATCTGCCATGTTCTGAACTCCGCATTTTTGATGTGGTTTTGATTACAATTTTCCCGCGCTGCCCGAATGGAGGACTCATTATTATCCACTCCTACCAGCTGCCGGACTTTATCTGCCAGTAAAAGACCAATGGTACCGGTTCCGCAGAACAGATCCATGACCGCTTGATCTTTTCTGAATTCAGCCACCTTGATCATTTTATCAATGAGACGAATCATCTGTACGGAATTTGTCTGGAAGAAAGTGTCGGGATAGATCCGGAAACGGATCTTGGCAAGTTTTTCTTCAATAAATGGTTCTCCCCACAAAATCTGGCTCGAATCTCCCAGGACCGTATTAGTTCGATGTGGATTAAAATTAAGGATTACACTTTTCAGGGAAGGTAGGCCGTTTCTCAGTCTTTCCAGAAGATCCTTGTAGTGGGGAAGTTCTTTGATCCGGGAAACAATACCAATCATTACCTGATTGGTAAACTGGCCTTTGAGAACCACCACATGGCTCAGCACTCCCGAATTTTCTTCCTCAGAATAGGCAGCCACCCGATATTCGTTTGCCCAATCTTTTACAATCCGCAAAGCCTGGTTGGCGTCGCGGCTTTCCACCAGGCAGTAATCACTATCAATGATATCACGGGTGCCATGATGATAGAGTCCGTATATAACCTGCTTTTTCCGGTTCCGGTACGGCATCTGTGTTTTATTGCGATACCGTGTATCGACCGGCATGGGTTCCACCTCATGAACATGGACATCCCTGAGGCCGGCCACTGTACTCGGGGCCTGGCGGATCCACTGATGTTTAAATTTCAATTGTTCAGAATATGGCAGGTGTTGCAACTGGCAACCTCCGCAGTGCTCAAAATAGGGGCAGGGAGGTGCTATTCGAATGGGAGAGGCTTTGAGTATCTTCTGCAACCGAATTCGATCCCCGGGAGGTCGGTCTTGCAGAAAACGAACTGATACGTCTTCCCCCGGCAGGGTTTTTTCAACCGTGATTTTAAGTTTCCTGAAAAACCCCACCCCTTCACCTTTGGCGTTTAAAGTCTGAATATTCAGCTGAATGTCTCGTGCGGCAGGTTTGGAATTCCTTTTTTTTGAATGAAATGACATATGTTCTGTTCTCTATTCAGTATATTATTACACTGATTCATTCCGAAGTCAAGTTGTAAGAATTTCATGCTCAGTAATGGAACGCAGTATGGTAATCAAGTGGTAGCAGAAATTCACCCAAAATTGTTCGCGGATATGTGCTCATCCTATGGCATTATTAAAAAAGCCCTGTGGTGATGTGCCGGCAGGGCTTTCATTTATGGAAGATTTAGGTGCGGTTCAGGTTCCCATTTCCCAGGAGCTCAGATATTCCTTCTGTTCTTCAGTAAGCTGATCGATTTCGATTCCCATGGTCTTAAGTTTAAGGGTGGAAATATAGTCTTCCACTTCTTTGGGCACCAGATATACTCCCGGATTTTTCTTTTCTTTGAGGGCAAATTCAGTGGCTAAAGCCTGGGTGGCAAAGCTCATATCCATCACACTGGCAGGATGGCCTTCAGCAGCTGCCAGGTTTATTAGGCGTCCTTCCGCCAGAAGAAATACTGTATTTCCATTGGGTAGCTCATATGCGTCTACGTATTGCCTAACCTGGGTAAGTTTTTTCTTTGCCAGTTTTTCCAGTGCCGGGATGTCAATTTCCACATTGAAATGTCCGGAATTGGCAATAATGGCGCTATCCTTCAAGTGCTGGAAATGTTCTTTTCGTAACACATTGATATCACCGGTCATGGTAACGAACAAATCTCCCTGCTCTGCCGCTTTTTGCATGGGCATTACCAGGTAACCATCCATGACTGCTTCCAGGGCCTTGATCGGATCCACTTCAGTAATGATTACATTGGCACCCATGCCCTTGCAGCGCATGGCAAATCCGCGACCGCACCAACCATAACCGGCTATCACTACTTTTTTACCGGCCAACAGAATATCAGTGGCGCGGATAATACCGTCCACTGTGGATTGTCCGGTACCGTAACGATTATCAAATAAATATTTGGTGAGGGCGTCATTTACCGCAAATACCGGCAGTTTCAGTGCTTTGTCATTATGCATAGCCCGCAGCCTGATGACACCGGTGGTGGTTTCTTCCATGGAAGCATATATCTGTTTGCATTTTTCCGGATAATCCTGATGCAGGGTAGAGACCAGGTCGGCACCGTCATCCATGGTCACTACCGGATCATGTTTAAGTGCGGCATGGATGTGATCGTAATACGTTTTATGATCTTCTCCCTTGATGGCATATACCGATATATCATAATCCGCTACCAAGGATGCGGAAATGTCGTCCTGGGTACTCAGGGGGTTGGAGGCCACCAGCACCAGGTCCGCTCCGCCGGCCTTCAGAGTGCGCGCCAGGTTGGCCGTTTCGGCCGTCACATGCAGGCAGGCACTCATCTTTTTCCCCTTCAGGGGCTTTTCCTTTTCGAATCGCCGGCGTATTTCAGAAAGTACCGGCATGCTCTTATCCGCCCACTCGATGCGGCGCTTACCTTCCTTTGCCAGTTTCATGTCCTTTACATCATGCTTAACCATTTCTATCTCCTTTAGAAAAGTCTGAGGTTATGTTATTTTGATTAAAACGGCAAGAAAAATACGGTAATACCTGGGGTTAAGCCAAGCGAAATTTATTTTTTCAACATAATTTTTTGATTATAATCTCAAATTCCATCCTGTTGGAAATCTCAAAACCGGTATTTTATCAAAGAGGAAGCTGGAGGATATTTAACAGGGGACAAAGAATTATGCCAACAGGGCGAAGAATCCATTTTTGTGATTTGAAAATTGGATTAGATAAATTTTGCATGGTTTCTTAAACCTGTTTTCAGGCCAGGTGCTATTCTTTTTCTCGTTTCAGCTTTCATTAAAAATGCTCCGAAGGTAATCTAAAGTGTATAATCTGATAATCTGATATCGCTCAGACATGCCTAAAAAATTTAGAAATAGCCCCACCTTTTTCTTTTTCAGGTTGATTGTGAAGATGAAGGACGGGAAAACCGGTCCAGCAGAGAATATACCACCGGAATTATGATGAGGGTAAGCAGCGTGGAGGTACTCAGCCCGCCCACTACCACTGCTCCCAATGGCTGAAGTGCTTCGCCACCTTTACCCAGTCCCAGCGCGATGGGGAGCATTCCGAAAATGGTGGTCAGTGAGGTGATCAGAATGGGACGCATTCGGGTAGCACCGGCCTCCACGATGGCGGCGGTCTTTTCCATGCCGCGCGCCCGCAGCTGATTGATACAATCAATCAGGAGAATGCCGTTATTCACCACTATACCTACCAGCAGGATCATGCCCAGCAGGGCGTTCATGCTCAGGCTGGCACCAAAAACCAGCAGGCCCAGCAGTACTCCGATTACCGCCAGGGGAATGGTAAAAGCAATGGTGAAGGGATGGATGAATGAGTTAAACTGGGCACCCATAACCACATATACCAGAAAAATTGCAATGACCAGCGCCATCAAAAGGCTTTTAAATGAATCTGCAATAGAGCGTGACTGACCTCCGAAACCCAGATAGTAATCCGGGGGAAGATGCAGGTTTTCCATGGTTTCCCGGACTTCCTGCACCACCTGTCTCTGCGGTCGTCCCGCCACATCAGCGGTAATTTCCACCATCCTCTGCTGATCCAGCCTTTTTATTTCACTGGGACTACGTTCGAAACTGAAATCGGCCACAGCCTGCAACGGAACGGTGAATCCACGTGAGGTGGTCAGCGGAAGATTTAGAATATCATTTATTGTCTCTATTTTATTCTCTTCCATTTTCAGGGTGATGTCATATTCTTTACCGTAACTGCTCAGTCGTGTGGCACTGGCTCCCAGGACAGCGGTACTTACAACAGCGGCAATCTGTGAAGAATTCAAGCCCATGTTGCTGGCTTTTTCCCGGTTGACACGGATGCCGAATTCCGACAAACCTTCCTGCATAGAGCTGTTCAGATTTACCACACCCCCAATTTGCTGAATTTCTGACGTTGCTTTTTGTCCGATTTCATTGAGAACGTTCAGATCATCTCCGAAGATGCGCACATTTACCGGATCCCGTTTCATCCCCTCTGTAACATCGGTTTGTCGCACGGCCAGTTTGGCCCCCGGAAAATAATTAAACTGTTGCCGCAATTCTTCCATAACCTGCGGAATAGTACTCATCATCTGTGGTTTCAAATTTACAGTAATAGAAGCGAAGTTCGATTTTAATTCCCCCCGGGCGGAAAGAACACCTACCAGAGTATAAACCTGCTGGATGTCATTTCGCTGCTTCAATTGCTGCTCTATTTCTTCAGCCATTTGGTTGGTTACTTCCAGCCGGGTGCCTTCGGGAAGTGTAAGCTCGACACGGAATTCCCCCTGATTGATGGCCGGAAGCATTTCTACGTCCAGAAGCGGTGGTATAAACCGGATAAAGGCGATCAGAATGATGAATGCAATAAGCAGGGTGAGAAGACGGTGGCGCAATGCCCGGCGAATAATCCGTCGATAGACATCCAGAAGCCGTTCAAAGAAGTGTTGCCAGGTCAGTGCAACCGATGCCAGCGGGCCCTTTTTTACCTCTGTCCGCATTAGCTTATAACTGAGCATTGGGACAACCGTAAGGGCTACGATTACTGAAAAAGTAAGTGCAAAAACCACCGTCAGCGCCAGTTCACCCAGCAGTACGGCAAATATTCCGATCAGGAAAGCCAATGGCAGGAAAACCACAATGGAGGTGAGGTTGGATGAACTAACTGCCAAGCCGACTTCCCGGGTGGATTCAACCACGGTTGTCAGGCGGTTTTTTCCGCTGTTTTCTTTCAAATGCCGGTAGATGTTTTCAATAACCACAATTGAAGAGTCCACTATCATTCCTACCCCCAGGGCCAGCCCTCCTAGTGATATGGTATTGATGGAAAGGCCGAACAGGTTTATGAGAATGAAAGTACCAATAATGGAAATAGGAATTGATAAAACGATAATCAGGGTGTTGCGGATATTTCCCAGAAAAAGCAGTATTATAAAAGATGCCAGAACCGCTCCGATGGCGGCATTTCGCAGAACATTACCAATGGATTCTTTGATGAAAGTGGATTGATCCCGCAGGATTTGAATGTGTATATCTGCCGGCACAGCCTGGCGAATGTCTCCCAGTTCCTGTCTGACTTCATTCACCATGGCAACGGTGTTACCACCACTTTTTTCCCGGATAGAGAGGCTGATGATCTCTTTTCCATCCAGGCGGGTAATGGTTTCTTTATCCTTATTTTGAAAGGAAATAGTGGCAACATCTTTCAGGTAAACCGGAATTCCCTGGGGTGCGGCAATAATAACATTCTGAATATCTGAAACGTCTTCAAACTTGCCGGGAATTTTAATAAAATTATTTCGCCAGCGGGAGGTCAGTTTACCGGCCGCCACATCATTATTTTCAGAAACAAGCGTCGCATTGAGTTGAGCCAGAGTCAGGCCATGGGCAATCAGGCGTTCCGGAATGGCAGAGACTTCTACATATTTTTCCTCGCCCCCGGAAATTTGCACTGTAGCCACATTGGGAAGCCGGAGAAAGCGATTTTTGATTTTAGTTTCAATGAAATCGCGCACCTCGGTGAGATCTCTTTTTCCAGAGAAAAAACCGATTTCAATTCCGGGAGGGATAAAATCCTGCACCTGCAGAATGCGGGGTTCCCGGATATCCCGTGGAAACTGGCTGCGGGCCCGGTTGGTTTGCTCCTGTACATCCAGTTTGGCCTGATCGAAATCTACTCCCCAGTTAAAGCGAATGATAACCTGGCACATGCCTTCCATACAGGTGGTTTCAATTTCATCAATTCCATCGATGGTACTCAGATTTTCTTCAAGCGGTTCAGCCACCTGATCCTCAATCACCTCCGGTCCTATGCCTGGATAGGGAACCATGACGATAAGTGCAGGAGCTACGAATTCCGGCCAGAAAGAAACCGGAATGCGGGGCACGGAAAACAGACCCAACACCACAACCGTAAGTACGGTTAATATAGTTCCGACCGGTTTTTTAATGCTGATCTCGGTAATTTTCATTTACTTCTCCCCGGCAATTCGAACCGGTGTTCCGTCATTGATCAGATTCTGGCCGATTACCACTATCTGATCACCATCGTTAAGGTTGTTCTTAACTTCGATCTGATTTCCCATGGTAATGCCGATATCAATTTTAACCTGCACAGCGGTGTTGTTCTCGATTTTAAAAACGTAGGTATTGGCCCCCCTGCGAATGATGGCGTCCAAGGGCAACACTAACCCTACATGTCCGCCAGTGGTCAGAACGGACTCGACGAACATTCCCGGTTTAAGGCGATAGCCCTGGTTATCAAGCAGGACCTTAATTTCCCCCATGCGCGAAACGGGGTCCACCGTGGGTAATATTTCGCTGATTTTCCCATAAAAGGTCTCATTCGGATAAGCACTGGATGTAACGGTTAATCTGGTGCCTGGTTTAACCTGGCCCAGCAGGGATTCGAGAAGTTTACCTGCCATGTAAACCTGATCAATTTTCTGAATGGTGTATAATTTCTGTTGAGGAGAAACGCGTGAACCGATCTCCACTGCATCCAGGGTCACAATACCCTCCTGTGTGGCTTCAACCTTCACCGGGGAAAATTCCATACCCGGAATGTCCTGCTGTACTTCTGCCATGTTGGTTCCCGCTGAAACTTTCATTCCACTTTCCACTTTCTTGGAGATGATCAAACCACTCACTTTGGAATAAATATCCACCTGGTAAAGGGGGTGGATGTCCCCAAAAATAGGGACGGTTTCCGCGATTTTGGATTTGTGGATGGTGACGACAGAAACAGGAACCACGTTCTGCCGGGTATCTGCGGTATTTTCCCCTGTTTTTTCACCCCCGCAACCAATGATTAAGGATATAATAATCAAGGGTAAATATTTTGTCATAATATTTTTCCGGCAGAAATTATTAATGAAATCGTTTTTTTTGTGCATTTCTGTTCCGATCGGTAATATGAATCCTTAATTGTATGGCTTAATTTTTTCGAGTGATAGATCAGGTGCAAACCAGGAATAGTCTTCCATGGCACGTGAAATTTCCAGTTTAGCCATAATGTGATTGAACAGTGCCTGGACATAAATCATTTCGTTCTGCGCCAGAGTCTGTTGGGCTGTCAATACATCCAGCGAGGATGCGATACCCTGTGCGAATTGATCCGAGGCCACCTGCAGAGCTTCTTTGGACAATTGAATATTTTCCTGTTGTGATTTAATCCTGAGGGCAGCCTGATCCAGCGTTGCGAAAGCCTGCCGGATCTGCAGCGTGATCAGTTCCCTGATCTCTTCTTCCTGCAAAACCGTTTTCTGCATGGCCAGTTTGGCATTCTGGACTTTATGCCGGGTAGCAAAGCCATCGAAGAGGGGAAAACTCAGTTGAAATCCAACATTCCAGTTATCCACAAACCGCTGGGGATCTGTCGGATCGAAACCATTTTGCACATTGTATCCCGAAAAGAAAGCCACGCTGGGTTTGTTACTGCTTGCGGTAACTTTTATTTCCTGCTTGTTCATCGCCTGCTGTAACCGTAGGGCATTGATATCCGAACGAACCGCCCGAGCCCTCTCAATGACCTGCTGTTCGTCGGCTTCAACCGGTACAAACTGAAATACACCGCTCACTGCAATGTCCCTGCTTTGCAGTCTGGTTAATTTAATCAGCAGAAGTTTGCTTTTTTCAAGATTGCCTGCACTCTCCTGCAGGGTGCTTCTGGTATTTTTTACCTGGACTTCCGCCCGCAGGACTTCCAGTTTTGGCAATCCCCCCGCCTGAAAGCGGCTTTGTGAAATGCGGTAGAATTCTTCCGCCCGGCTCAGATTGTCCTTATGGAGCTGAATGATTTTCTCATTGAGAAGAACGCTGTAATAGGCTTGCAGGGTCTGGTAAATCAGACTGCTGATTTCATTTTTGCGATCCACCTGCGATAATTGTTCACCGATATGGGACATTCGGATGGTACTGACAATCCGGCCCCAGGTAAAAAGCTGTAACTGCATTTTGGCATCAAAATTAAAGCGATCGGGAGTTCCGAAGCGAAACGTCTGGCTGGTTGGCCCCATGGGGATGGTAAATGAAGTCACTTTTCCCAAATGAGTATAGGTGCCCCCCAGCGAGAGAGAGGGCAGACGCTGAGCCTGGGATTCGGCAATTTTTTCGTAGGCCTGCTGCACTGACAGGTCGGATACCTGCACCAGACGGCTGTTATTTAAGGCCAGTTTCAGACACTCCTCCAGGGTCAGTTTTTCTTGTGCCTTGGATGCAGAAAAGACAAGCATAATTAGCATAATGAATATGCCTGGTATGTAAGAATTATAACAATGATGGTATGTTTTTTTCATGATGATGACGTGTGAAATGATCGGTTTCCTGCCTGGCTCTTCTGCAAAAGTTTCAGGATGGTTTCAAAGCCGGCCACCAGTTTTTCCTGTTCCTGCTCAGATAATGGCTCCAGGATTTCCCGATATATATTGGTTATGGATGCCAGATGTTGTTGAATTATTTTTTTTGATCCGGGTGTTAATGAAAAAAGTGTTACCCGGCGGTCCCTGGCATCTTTTTCTTTATGCAGTACTTTCTGATGAACCAGCCGGTCCACAATCTCACTGGCGGTACTCTGGGCGATGTTCAGATAATTTTTCAGTTCACCGATAGAGAGTGACCCATGGCGGTATACCAGCATGAGTACCCGGTACTGGGCAAGGGAGAAATCGGTGAGCTTAACCACTTCACCCGCAAGGTGATGGAATATGTGCATGATAGGTAGAAAAGCCTGCGAGAGACGCAACTGATAATCACCGGAGGAAGATGTCATAATAATATCGCTTTCCGATATATCGCTTTCCGATATATCGTTTTACGATATATTATCGAATGGAAAGAAGGAAATCAAGAGGAAAATCAGAAAAAAGTACCTTACGGTTTTGTGGCAGTCGGCATGACTTAATACGTAATCTGCACTTTTTACATATTTTCCAGAAAGGATTTTTTCTTTTACCCCTTTATATCCTAAATTAAAACTGCTATGAAACAGGATGATACAGGCGTGACTGATACATTGGGATCGCGGCGTAAAACGCGGCCGGTTCAGGTGGGCAAGGTTCAAATCGGTGGGGATGCTCCCATTTCCATTCAGAGTATGACTAAAACTCCCACGGCGGACGTTGATGCGACAGTAGCCCAGATCAGGGAACTGGCGGTGGCCGGTTGCGATATTATCCGCTGCGCCGTTCCGGATGAAAAAGCTGCAGAAGCGCTGGCCCACATCATTCCCCAGGTTCAGATACCGGTAGTGGCGGATATCCATTTTAATTTCCGGCTGGCTCTGATAGCATTGAAAAGTGGCGTTCATAAAATACGCATCAATCCCGGAAATATCGGAGAAAGAAAACGCGTGGAAACAGTACTCAAAGCCTGCAGAGAATATGGCGTACCCATCCGGATTGGTGTGAATGCCGGTTCACTAGAGCCTCATATTTTGAAAGCGTATGGACATCCCGGTGCCCGTGCCATGACGGAGAGTGCCCTGTATCACATCAGAATCTGTGAAGAGCTTGGCTTCCATGATCTGGTCATATCGCTGAAGGCCTCCGGCGTCAGGATGATGATTGCTGCTTATCGTCAACTGGCAGAGCAGGTTGATTATCCGTTTCACCTGGGGGTAACCGAAGCGGGGCCGGTGTGGAGTGGAACCATCAAATCGGCCGTGGGTATCGGAATCCTTCTGGCGGAGGGAATTGGCGACACGATCCGTGTATCTCTGACCGGTGAACCGCAGGAAGAAGTGCGCACAGGCAGGGAAATATTGAAGTCATTGCATTTGCGTAAGGCCGGAATAACTATTATCAGTTGTCCAACCTGCGGTCGTCTGGAGACTCCTTCCCTCATACAAATTGTGAAAGATCTGGAAAGTCGGGTGGCGGATATTAATAAGAATATTACGGTGGCTATTATGGGATGTGCCGTCAACGGCCCGGGTGAAGCGCGGGAAGCCGATATCGGGGTGGCCTGTGGCAGGAATGAAGCGCTTTTGATGCGCAACGGGGAGGTAATCGGGAAAATTTCCAGCAGCCAGATTATGGAGCGCCTTTTCCGGGAAATCCTGCAGTTTCCGGAATAAATCAGAAAAACAGTTGGCTGTTCGCAGTCAAAAAAGTGTTGTATAACATCCTGAAATTGGTTTACAGGTGTTGTCTTGGTTTAAACTTTTATTTTTTTACTATTTTCTGAAGCCTGAATCCTGCTTTCTGCTCTCTGCTTTCTGTTTTTTTATCACTCATTCTTCATCCCATACTCCCCGCCATATTTTTACCCATTGCGATACTTTCATAGATTGTTTAATATTATTAAGTATTATGCAAAACGTCACCATTCATTGAAGATACAGGAGAAATCTCTATGTTCTCTGAAATGGAAAAAATAAAAAATGCCAAACAAGACTGGCTGAAACGGAAAAAAGAAAACAGTACCGATATTGATAAACAATATGTGACTGCTTCATCCGAACCGGTGGAAATTCTGGCCACACCTGCAGAGCTGGAAAATTTCGATTATTTCCGGGATCTGGGCCACCCCGGAGATTTTCCCTATACCCGGGGTATTCATTATAACATGTACCGCGGAAAAATGTGGACCATGCGGCAGTTCGCCGGGTTTGGAACACCCCGCGATACCAATGAACGTTTCAAATATCTTCTCAGAAATGGTCAGATGGGATTGTCCGTGGCATTCGATCTGCCTGCCCTCATGGGCCGCGATGCCGATGACCCCCTGGGTGAAGGGGAAGTGGGAAAATGCGGGGTATCGGTCTCGTCCCTGCAGGATATGGAGGTCGTGTTTCAGGATATCCCCCTGGAAAAAGTCAGTACATCCATGACTATCAACGGTCCGGCAATTATGATGCTGGCATTTTATCTGGCTATGGCGGAAAAACAGGGAGTTCCTTTTGAAAAAATCAGGGGGACTTTGCAGAATGACATCCTCAAGGAATACATTGCCCAGAAAGAATGGATTTATCCGCCCAGACCGAGCATGCGCATTATTGTGGATATGATCGAATACTGTATGGAACATGTACCCCAGTGGAATACCATCAGTATCAGCGGGTATCATATCCGTGAAGCGGGTTCCACGGCAGCTCAGGAACTGGCCTTCACCCTGGCGGATGGTTTTGCCTATGTGGAAGCATCACTGGAACGGGGACTGGACGTTGATAGATTTGCTCCGCGTCTCTCATTCTTCTTCAATTCTCATAATGATTTTTTCGAGGAGATTGCCAAATTCCGGGCCGCCCGGCGTATATGGTCCAGAAAAATGCGGTATAAATACGGTGCGAAAAATCAACGTTCCTGGTTATTGCGGTTTCATACCCAGACAGCCGGGTGTACCCTCACTGCTCAACAACCGGAAAATAATATCGTTCGTGTGGCTTACCAGGCGCTGGCGGGAGTACTGGGAGGCACCCAATCTCTTCACACCAATTCCATGGATGAAACTCTGGCGCTGCCTTCTGAAAAAGCGGTCAAAATTTCCCTTCGTACCCAGCAGGTCCTGGCTCACGAAACCGGAGTATCCTATACCATAGACCCCCTGGGCGGCAGTTATTATGTGGAAATGATGACCAACCGGATGGAGAAGGAAGCGGAAGATTATTTTGAAAAAATAGAAAAACTGGGTGGTGTAATACCGGCCATTGAAAAAAACTTTTTTCAGCATGAAATTGCCCGCGCTGCCTATGTTTATCAACAGGAAATTGATAGAAACGACCGCATCATTGTAGGCGTAAATGATTTTGCGGATCAGGATGAAAAAATTGAAATTCCTCTCCTGTTGATTCCCGATGAAGTGGAAAAGCAACAAGTCCGGAATTTGAAGAATTTGCGTTCAAAAAGAAATAATAAACTCGCATCGGAAAAACTTGGACAGCTAAAAACAACGGCGGCTTCGGATGAAAATCTTATGCCCATATTGATTGAGTGTGCCAAAGCTTACTGTACGCTTGGTGAAATGGTAGATACCCTGAAAGAAGTTTTCGGTGAATATGAAGAACCGAAATTCTTTTAAATACGAATAAATTTACCGGAGATAACCGGGAACAGAGAATGAAGGCATAGGGAAAAAGGTGCCAGATATCAAAAAACAAGATTACCACATGGTGGCCGCTATGCGGAAGATTAAAGATTCCCGACGAATCTGACTCCGTCCGGTGGTCTCGTCGGTCGCGCCAGTGGGTGGATCCGGCTACTGACGGAGATGAAACCATCCAGGGTTTCACCAACATCTATCATGCAAAGGGCAACCGGCAGAAGAAGTAGAGAAAGTCTTGAGTCATTATCCTTTAGCCTTTGGCCTTCAGTCTCGGGTCTCCGGTCTCCAGTATTCCGGCGGACCTTAATATTGCCCCATGATTCTTAAAAAATATATTTTCGGGTTACGGTAAAATTTCCATCTTCAAAAGCGATCTGGTTGAAATTTCGCCAGCGTTGAATCTGTTTGCGGATACAGTCAAGAACCCGGGGATCATGGATATTGCTTCTAATAATTTTTACACTAGCAGGAATGACATATCCATCCGGATGTATGGTAAAGCTGATGAGTACCGACGCCGAGAATGCGGGATCATAACGTGCCACTTTTTCAAAACAGTATTTTATATCATCCTCGTTCATTTCCAGAATAGCAGTAGTCTCCTGCAGGTCACGCATACCGTTCTGTGAAGCAAAATGCAACACCTCAGGAACGGGAATCTGTATGCGATTATCCTGGGTTCGGAAAATTCGCTCCCGGTTCTGCAGATCGATGAATTTTTCTTGACGGAGCTGGTAACGGTCAATTCCGGCATAACCAGGCACTGCCTCAACTGCCGAGGTTATTGTGGTTAATCCCAGAGTATCGGTTTTAAATGTTTCTGCAGAGATATCTGGCAAACCAACGGGTTGGGGGATAATATTTTCTGAAGGATTCCGGGCAGCCGATTTCCTGTTTGCTTTGATTTCCCGTTCCAGCTGAACAGACTCTGTTGCGTAGTCCTTCTCCATTACCCTGGCAAAAGATGATTTTTTATACTGAGCAAGAAAAACGGCATAATTTGTCTTGATATGTTGTGTAATACGCTCCCTTGATACGTGTAAACTCCAGTTTATGAAAATTAAATTCAGCGTAAGCAGCAGCAGAGAAACCAGTGACAAAATAAACCAGAACCGGCGATTTTCCGTTGTCCAGAGGGGACGATGGAAGAAGGACTGATTTACGGTATTGAAATTTCTCATGCCGACTCCGGTGTTCCTGATGTGAATAATAAATGCCTTCAATATTACAGGTTACACAAATTATATATAATTCAGTATAAAATTGCAGGAAATTACGGAAGGTATGATAACATTTCAAGACATTTTTTGAGACAGGAAAAATAAGTGTTGATGAGAGAAATACCTGGCAAGAGGCTCAAGGCTTTCTCTATTTCTTCTGCCGACTGCCCGCCAGCTGATAGATGTTGGTGAAACCTTGGATGGTTTCATCTCCATCAGTAGCCGGATCTGTCCACTGGCGCGACCGACGAGACGACTGGACGGAGTCAGGTTCGTCGGGAATCTTTGATCTTTCGCATAGCGGCCACTTCGTGGTAATCTTTCGCATGGCGACCACCATGTGGTAATCTTGTTTTTTGATACCTGATACCTAGAAAGCCTTGAGCCTTTGTCCTTTAGCCTTTAGCTATTTGTCTCTATCCGGAACAATTTATAAAAATCCGGAAATATTATTGGCCAAAGCGGTATCCTTTGTTCTTTCTAATAATGAGGTTTCAGTATTTATTGCCCTGCTGTGATGGTTCAGTGCCGGGTGAAATCATATTGATTTAGAATTCAATTTGGGGATTTGTGTTTTGCTCTTTATATTTTCAAAAACCTGTGAGTAGACCATGTCTGGTAAAGACTATTATGTTCATCCCAGCAGTATTATCGACGAACCGGTAAAGATCGGTAAGGGAACGAAAATATGGCATTTCTGTCATGTAATGAAGGGTGCTGTTATCGGGGAACGCTGCTCTTTCGGCCAGAATGTTTTCGTTGGATCCAGGGTAGTGATCGGGAATAACGTCAAAGTTCAGAATAATGTTTCCATCTATGATAATGTTTATCTGGAGGATGATGTATTCTGCGGACCGTCCATGGTTTTTACCAACGTGGTTAATCCCCGCAGTCACATCATCAGAAAACACGAATATCTGGATACCATTGTTAAAAGGGGTGCATCCATTGGTGCCAATGCCACAGTGGTTTGTGGGGTTACGCTGGGCCGGTTCTGTTTTATCGGGGCCGGGGCTGTCATTGTGAAGGATGTACCGGCCTATGCACTGATGGTTGGGGTGCCGGCCAGAGTGGTTGGCTGGATGTGTCATTGCGGCGTAAGATTATCACTTCCGGCGGCCAGCCCACAGGAGGTAATCGCCAATTGTGAGAACTGTTCATCTTCCTATAAATTATTGCCTTCCGGAACACTGGAAGTTATTGAAGAACATATGCCATAACCCTTTTTTATTCATGAATAAAGATTTAATGCTTGCCGCGGTCCGGATAAGCCGCCCTGTAAATGTGCTGATCAGTATTGCTTCTATTTTTGTTGCCGCTTTCATCACCGGAACCATCCAACCCTTCAGTAATGTCATCATGGCCTGTCTGTCAGGAGGTATTATAATAGCAGCGGCAAATACCATTAATGATTATTTTGATCTGGATATTGACCGTATCAACCGCCCGGATCGTCCCCTGGTTATGAATAAACTGACACCGTTGCAGGCTGTTAAAATAGCAACTTTCGAGTTTACCGTCGGAATTATGCTCGCCTTTTTTATAAATTTCCTGGCTTTCGTTATCGCCGGAACCGTGTCCGCCCTAATTTTTCTCTATTCCTATAAACTGAAACGGCAACCGGTGGTAGGTAATCTAACAGTCAGCTTTTCGACTGCCATGGCATTTGTCTATGGGGGAGTCGCTGTAAACCGCATTAAACAGACGCTGGTGCCCGCTATTTTCGCATTCTTTTATCACTTCGGACGTGAAATTATTAAGGACATCCAGGATATGGAAGGAGATCACCAGGGAAAAGCCAGAACGCTTCCCCTGGTGTATGGGGAAGTGGCAGCGCTGATGGTAGCAACGCTTAATTTTCTGATTCTGATGTTCCTGTTGCCCCTGCCATATCTGATCTTATGGTACAGGACCGGTTATCTGCTGGTGGTGATATTGGGTGTCTATCCGGTGCTCATTTATACCCTGCTAAGCATGTGGAAAAATCGCACTCCCCGTAGTCTGGGAACTCTTAGTACCCTCCTGAAGGCTGATATGCTGATAGGCCTGCTGGCTATTTATCTGGGCTGATGCAGAAGGAACATTAAAAGCAAGGGTAAGGTACGAGGCATAAGGGACAAACCTCAAGGTTAAAAGTTAAAAACAGGCGCCAGCAAACCGGATTCAGGGAAAAAGGTACCCGTATCAAGATGTTTAGATATTGGCTTTACTTTCTGCGTAGTGATAGAATTGTATCTTAAATTGATATATTTCTAAAAAGATCAGAACATCATGAAATTCATCTCCATATTATGCGGTCTTGAAAAGAAACGGGTGGTCCTGGCAACCCAGTCACCCCGGCGAATCGAATTATTGCGTTCAGTAGGACTTGATTTCGAAATTTTTCCTCCTCAGATTGATGAAAAACAACCAGCCGACTATTCCCCTCTCGAATATGTTCGCCACAATGCAGTAGAAAAGGCACACTGGGTTTCCGGCCACGTAAAATTTGACCTGATAATTGCTGCCGATACTATTGTTACTCTTGATGGACAGATTTTTGAAAAACCGGGTGGCCATTCCGAGGCTGAGAAAATGTTGCGATTACTGAGTGGTAATACCCATGAGGTTATTACCGGTTTCTGCTTGATGACCGCCGGCGGAGAAGTTGTGGACCACGAAATCAGCCGTGTCACGTTCTATCCGTTAACTACCAGTGAAATCCAAATGTACCTGAATTCCGATGAACCTTTTGATAAAGCAGGAGCATATGGAATTCAGGGATTTGCTTCCCTCTTTATAAAAAAAATTGAAGGCTGTTATTTCAATGTGGTAGGTTTTCCCCTCGGGAAATTTTATCAGCATCTGAAAAATCTGAGTCCGTGAAGAGTAATTGCTGCCACACCATCAATGGGAAAGCATGATAGTGTCCTTTTTAAAGTTAGGTTCAAATGACCCGCTTAACAATTTTACACCTATTTAACCTGTTGATTTCAAATAAGCTGTGTCATCTTGAACTAAACACAATTGGCTCATATGACCATTCTTTTTGGGCCATATGGCACTATTTCAGCAGAATCATTTTTCGGATGCTGATGAAGTGCCCGGTTTCCAGACGGTAAAGATAAATACCGCTGGCTACCGGCATTCCATTATTATTAAGCCCATCCCATACAACTGATTTATGTCCCGCTTCCTGCCGGGTATTGACTAGCGTGCGCATTTCCTGTCCCAGAAGACTGTAAACTTTAAGAGATACCATGCCGGCTTCGTGCAAATCATACCGGATGACGGTCTCCGGATTGAACGGGTTGGGAAAATTCTGAAAAAGCCGATAATCATCGGGAATTATATCGGTCACCCTGATGCCGGTAACTGAGCTGTCTACAATCATATGGATGGGTATCAAGATATGAGGAGTCTGTGGATCATTACAGAACAGTTCAATACCGGACCAGAAATCGCCCAGCGGGAAATCAGAGGTTTTGAGATGAATGTCGATGTCCAATTGTGAACCGGGGGCAATCGTTCCTCCCAATGGATCGATATTGACCCAGCTGCGCCTTGAAATGAGAATCGTCATTTCGCCGTGAAGATACGGCTGATTGTAGGCAATATGAAATCCATCACCGGCGTCCTGGTTCTGCAGGCCCACCGTGTATGAGGGCTCCAGGGTAGTCAGATCTTTATACTGCATGAAGATATTACCGTTGTTATACAGGATGACTTCGAATGTATAGGGACCATAGCCGGTGGCAGTATACATTTTTTCCCACTGGATTGTAAACCGGCCTGTTTCACTCAGGTAATAGATTTTGCTGTCATTATGCATGTTCAGGTTATCCCATAAGGGAGCGATCATGGTGCGTGGCGCCAGAATACTGGGGAGCGCAGTATTATTATAACTCACCGAGTAGGTAGTGAAACTGATCCAGCCGTTGCTGCAGACCCGTAATGTGGAATAGGAACTACCATAAAAAGAAACCGGAAATTCAACCGGCAAAGGATCGCTGATAACATTTAATCCACTTATGGGAATTTCCGTGCCATTGCCGTCAGCCAGCTCCACCCAGTCATACTGGGGGCCTCCCGGATCATCACTGTCTATCCAGATATGACCGAAACTGTCATATCCGCCCGACCCTTCCTCGCTTTGTGCGGGGTGGTAACTGCCCATCTGTGCGGTAAACAAAAGTTCCCCCGCCCCGCTGTTTTGAATGGTGAGTGGAATTTGGACGGAATCATCCGGCTCCATGCGGGCGACTATGCTGTCCGGTGAAACCTGAATTTCAGGAGCCAAGATTCCTTTTCCGCTCAGTGGTATCCGGTATTGGAAGTTTACCGGGTCATTACTGATCATTAACAGGGTATCGGCATAGTTAAGAGTGTCATCCGGCAGGAATTTGGTATGGATAATCTTCTGGGCGGCCGGGGCAAGAGAAAGGGATGATTCTTCCGCCCAAAATTGTGAAATTGATGTGAGAATATCTGTGACGTGGAGCGAATCCATACCTCCATTGCGAATTGTTAAGGTGCGTTCTGCCACATTGTTGACAAATGAATTCTGAAAGGCTAATTCGCTATTGCCCGGGATGAGTTCTGCTCCTTTTTTCACCAGAACCTGCAGCGAATGATTCCAGTGATATCCTCCGTCTGCATAAATATCAATAATAATACTCTGCATGGAATTATTGGGGGTGTTCGGCGCTGCTGAGATATAGAGGGATCCCAGACCGGCAGACTGACCGGATGGAATATTTCCTGCCGGAACACTGTCATCAGCAACCGTCAGGTAAGGTGATCCATCGCTGACCACAGCGGAAACATTGCTGGCCGGATCTACCCCCAGATTCTGAAGGGTGAGCGATATAAGTGCACTTTCACCCGCCTCCAGGGTATGATTATTGTTGGAGGTAGAATCCCAGATTGTATAGCTGGTGGCACGCACAAACGGTCCGGTGGGAGGAATAAGATTTCCTTCCACTGCATCCAGATCAAATCCCGCATCAGCCACCGTTGCCAGTCCGTCTCCGTCATCCTCCAGCCGGATATACCGAAAATTATTCACTCCCGCACTGTTCAGATCAAATTCCTGTGTGCCCATACCATTTCCGATGAGAGTCCAGGGGCCGTTCCAGTTGTTACCAACACGCACGGTATAGCCTTCCGGTGAGTCATCACATTCCACTATCCTGTAGTCATTTCCTTATACGTTACAGATGGATTCCCTCATATCCAATACCACATAAACGCTCTTTCCTAGTGAATAATTAACATTATCCGGAGCCCCCAGAGCGGCGGGGGTAAATCCTTCGTCCGAATTGTTATTTCCGGGTATACGAGTGGTGACAATCCGGTAGGCATATGTTCCATTTACGGCCTGCATTTGAATCTGAAGCGGTGTGGCTCCGGTATCCACCACTACTACATTATTTACGGTAGCACTCTGATACCCGCTGGCGGTCACTTTGACCGAATATGTTCCCGGAAGGAGAAATTTATGAAAATCACCTACCGCAGGATCTGCATAGACCGGCCAGTACTGCTGGCTTCCACCGCTTATCCACACAATTGCCGGGACGGGCGCACTATTCCCCGCATCTGTGACCATCCCTCTGATCCCTTTTCCTGCCATCTCCAGCAGATAAATCATGGACGGCCGGTTCCAGTTGTAATACTGGGGAATTAAGGAAGAAGAAGGTTGTTTTGAAAGAGAAACCTCCAGCGTCCAGCCCACTGAACCCATCAGTCCGTAAAACGCATCTTTGGCGCTGCCATTGATGGGATACATCCCGTTATAACCCTGAAAATAAGGCAGGGTGGGAACATATCCCGAATTTGCCGAATAGCCGGCAGCCAGGAAATCTATTGGGTAATGATCCGGGCACTGATTGGGGCGATAGCTCCAGGGATAAGAAATGCTTTCTGTACCGCCATGATTGGTCTGGCTGATTACAAACTGATTCTCATTAATCCAGTTTCGTGCAACCTGTGATTCCGGTTGGGAAAATGGGGCAGGGCTTTCCAGGTCCCACATATAGCCCCAGTCACGGTTCACATCTACCAAGGCATTGTTGTAGCGGCTCATGGACATACGTCCGTCCGGATTGATGAAGGGATATATCCAGATTTCCCGGGAATTCACCAGCCAGGTCAGTTGAGGATCGGTTCCATATTGGGTGCATAATTCCCGCATGAAAAGGATGATTACCTCCGCACCCATAATTTCATCTCCATGATGGCAGCCGTCGAAGCTGACTTCAGGTTCATTTTCATCGGATTGCACATTATCGCTGATTTTTACTGCATACAGTTCTCTTCCCAGCAGGGAATATCCATAGATATACTTCTCAATTAACTGGGGAAAGGTGTTGATCAGACTGTCCACCAGTACCCGGGTGGTATTATAATCGTGATATACTGCATATTCCGGGTCGTTCAACAGGTTTTCGGAGTGCTCTTCCATGCTGGAAATCAGCACGGTGGGTTCATATCCCATTTTTCGGATTTCTTCCAGTTCTGAGGGCACCACCAGCAGTGAGAGGGTAGTTCCGGTAAAGCCATCTACTGTAAATTTCTGCTCCATAAATTGGCGGACATCTTCTGGGTCGGACAACCGAACCTGTACCAGCATCTCCCCGGGTCTCCAGGCAGCTGAAAGCGTCTGAGTCATGACCATAAAAACCACGAATAAGAACAGCTCGATCCTTCTCATTTAATACTCCTCTGACGTTTCGATTTGAAAATGCCTCTTCATTAAACCGACTCCGTTCAGGCAAAGAAACTCAGAATCTCTAAAGATCTTTGTTATCTTTTACTGAAAAGGAAGGATGGGATAATCCAGGCCGTAAGTTTTTTTTCGCAAAGCCAAAATTTCCTCTACTTCTTCCCGGGAAAGTCGCTCAGGGCTTCCGGCTTGCCTGGACAACCAGATAATTTTTGCAGTCTGTTCCAGTATTTCCAGCTTGTGGAAAGCCTCTTCCAGGTTACGCCCCATGGTCAAACTTCCGTGTCGTCTGAGTACAATAATATCGGTATGTTGAATATATTCACTTAGACTTGCAGGAACCTGTGGAGTCGACGGTCTGGCATACGGTGCCACCGGCACCGCACCCAGCAGCAGCACACTTTCAGGCAGATAGGGTGTAGAAAAAGATAAACCCGCCAGTGTTAATGCTAGGACAAAAGGGGGATGGGCATGAATCACCGCCTGGATATCATTTCTTTTCTTATATACTTCCAAATGCATCAGGATTTCCGTAGATGGTTTGAGTTTACTCCGGGTGATATTTCCCTTCATATCCACCACCACCAAATCATTGTCCGACAGGTCTCCCTTGCAAACACCGCTTCGAGTGGTAATAACCGTGTCACCATCCAATCGGTGACTCAAATTACCCTCGGTTGCAGCTATCAGTCCCCTGTCATACATCCGCTTGCCGAAATTAATAAGATCTTGTTTTATCTGGTACATTATGGTCGCCGGTCTCAGAATTTTACGCAATATAACTCAGATATTTTTTTGAAACAAAAATGCAAATTAAAATTTTCAGAAATTTATTTAATCTGTTTAATTCACAAAAAACGATATTATGTATCAAAGTTGTTGTATCCATAGGAATTAAATGGCCCCGGTCTTCAGACCGGGGATTAAAGAATCCAGCATATTTGGGCGTTAGCCCCTATTTGTGAATTAAGCATGTTAAATGATTAATATAAAAGGTTATTGCAATAATGGGATTGAATTTCTAAATTTTTTTGCTGTAATGCACAGATTTTCTTGTTATTTTTTAAAGTATGAACTTGACGGAGTGATTCTGCTAATTTTGGATTTCCACTATACTGAGATGATAGCGGGGTTTTTTTTGTAATGATTATTAAACTGAAAACAGATATCAGTCAGGAAGACAGAAATCGTTTACTGAATATTCTACAGGAATCGGGTGCTGATTACAATAATATTGATGCCATGACCAGGAGCACCGTATATATTAATGAAGCGTATGCTGGTATAAACAGGGGATTGTTTATGCATCTGCCCGGCGTGGAATCCGTTACCGACGGAGAACCGTCTTACAACCTGGTAAGTCGTGAGTATAAAAAAACGGACACAATAATTCAGTTGGATGATCTGGCTATCGGCGGTAATAATCATCCGGTGATGATTGCCGGCCCCTGTGCGGTGGAAAACGAGGAGCAGCTGCGTGAGACCGCCCGCCTTGTCAAGTCCGGTGGAGTGAGGATAATGCGGGGGGGTGCTTATAAACCGCGCACCAGCCCTTACAGTTTTTCCGGTCTGGAAGAAAGGGGCCTGGAACTTCTCAGTAAAGTTAAAGAAGAAACAGGTTTGTTTATTATAACCGAGGTTATGGACACGGCTGATGTGGAGGTGGTTGCCAGGCATTCGGATATAATCCAGATTGGGTCCCGAAACATGCAAAATTACAAACTGTTGAAAGCAGTGGGTCGCATCAGTAAACCGGTTCTATTGAAACGGGGAATGGCTGCCAGACTGGATGAGTTTCTGGGCAGTGCGGAATATATCATGAAGGGCGGAAATGAGCAGGTTATGCTTTGTGAACGGGGAATCCGGACCTTTGTGGAGTATTCCCGCAACACCCTGGATCTTAATGTGGTGCCGGTTGTCAAAAAAATGTCCCACCTTCCCATATTGGTGGATCCCAGCCACGGCACCGGGCGCCGCGATCTGATAATTCCGATGAGCCTGGCGGCGCTGGCTGCCGGTGCGGACGGATTAATGGTAGAAGTTCACCCGCACCCGGACGATTCCTGGTCAGATCCCGAACAGGCTCTTTCTCCCGAACAATTTTCGCTTCTGATGGAGAAGTTTACTCAATTCATGGAATGGCAGAATAAGAATGCACCGGTTACAACTGCACCTTAATCCATCATCCGCCCGCATACCGGTTTTCCTGTCTCATCTCGTCTGGAAACCCTTGTTCGAATTCCTGCAAAACCATTTCAGTAATAAATCAATCTACCTGATCGGAGACGCTAATGTTCTTTCCCTGTATGACCATGAAGTCAGGGAGAATTTCGCAGGGCTCCCGAATCTCCGCTGCACTCTTTCGTTTCCTCCCGGCGAAAAAAATAAATCCCGGAAGCAGAAGGACGCCATCGAAGATATCCTGCTTAAGGACAGGGCCGGAAGGGATTCCCTGCTTATAGCCATGGGGGGCGGCGTAACCGGTGATATGGTTGGATTCGTGGCTGCCACACTTCACCGGGGAATTCCGTTAATCCATCTGCCTACCAGCCTCATTGCCCAGGTGGACAGCAGTATCGGGGGAAAAGTGGGCATTAATCACCCGGTGGGGAAGAATTTGCTGGGAAGTTTTCATCATCCTGCCGCTGTTTTTATCGCCACATCCTTCCTGCAAACGCTGCCGGTGAAAGAATTTTTAAATGGCATGGCCGAAGTGATAAAATATGCGATGGTTCTGGACCCGGAATTATGGGACTGGCTGGAAGACAATCATAAAGGGTTAGTGACCAAAGATCCGGAACTTCTGGAAAAGATGGTTTACCGCTCGATTAAACTGAAAATCCGGGTGGTGGAAAAAGACGAAAAAGAATCGGATTACCGCAGTATTTTAAATTTTGGACACACCGTTGGTCACGCCATTGAACAGTTAAGCCACTTCCGGGTAAAGCATGGATTCGCGGTGGCAACCGGTATGCTGGTAGCGGCAAGACTTTCCCAGGTCTTATTCGGATATCCCGCGGAAAATGTGGATAGATTGAGGCATACGCTCAAACTCTATAAACTGGACGGTATCAGGCTGAGCCGTTACAATTTTGAGGCTGTTTGGGAAACCATACAGACGGACAAAAAAGCCCTAGAGCGTACACCACGTTTTACCCTGCTTGATGCCGAGAATCAGCCACGCCTATTTCATGCAGTCTCCCAAAAGGACCTCAGACATGCCCTGGAATCCTGCTAAATATTGTGTCAGCCTGTTACCCGCCTCGGAAGAGGAACTCCGGCAATTTCTACCGGGATGCTCCGATGCTGATATCATTGAAATCCGTCTTGATCGTGTAGCAAACTATCTTGACCTGTCAGAAATCCGCGGTATGCTAAAGAAACCTATTATTGTCACGGTGCGTCTGAAATCGGAAGGGGGATTTTGGGTTGGAAGTGAAAAGAGGAGAGTAGACATTTTCCGGCAGGCGATCACCGCTGGTGTCGATTATATTGATGTTGAATGGGAATCCGCCGGTAATATTCTGCCCGAATTAATGCTTCCCGGGAATACCGGCCTTATTTTGTCGCATCATTCAGCCGGAAACGACTTGCGGGAATTAAAATCCATATTGAATAAGATGCTGCAAAACCGGGCGGATATTTATAAATTAATTTATACAGCGCATAATTTAAATGATAACCTGATTTCTCTGCAATTGATTGAACTGGCCAGGCAAAAAACCGGCAGCTACGTTATCCATGCGATGGGCAGTGAAGGCCGGTTATCACGAATTATGGGGGCGCTGCGTGGCAATAAATTTACCTACGTTTCTCCGGATGCTGAGAGCTCCACGGCTGAGGGGCAGTTGACACTTGATGAGGCCAGAAATATTTTATTCCTGCATGAGAAATCCCCCGAAACCCGTCTTATCGGTTTGTTGGGGTATCCCATAAAACAAAGCTTCGGATGGCGCCTGCATAATCGTATGCTGCAACATAAACGAAAAATGGTCAATAAAAAGCATACGCCTTTTACTGATTTTATATATGTAAATTTTCCGGCTGCCAGTTTTGAGGATTTCTGGTCGCACTGGCAAAAAAAAGTGGATGGGCTTAGCATTACCATACCCCATAAGGAACAGATCGTTTCCCGGCTGGATTATAAAGGAAAAACTGTCGAATTATCAGGCGTATGTAATACGGCCCTGAAACGTCAAGGAAAATGGTATGGATTCAATACGGATATGCTGGCTATTTATGACCTTTTTTATCCCTGGCAGGACTATTTAAGTGATACTGTTTTGGTATACGGCACCGGTGCCACGGCCAGAAGCGCGTTGACTGCCTTGCGGGAACTTGAAGCCGGTTCAATATATATCAGCGGAAGGAATTCAGTTAAGGGAAGAGAATTGGCCAAAGAATTCGGGGCAAATTTTATCCCCGAAAAGGAAATCGACAGCGTTGTGGCGGTGGTTCTGATGCAGACTACCCCGGTAGGTATGTATCCGGCCGTAAGCGAGATGCCCCCCCTGATTCATCACCTGGAGAAAGCTGAACTGGTTTTCGATGTGATTTATAATCCGGTCCGGACCAGACTTCTGGAATCCGCACATGAAAAGGGTTGCCGGATTATTACCGGTGTGGATATGTATTTGCGGCAGGCGGTGAAACAGTTCAGGATATTTTCCGGACTTTCCCTGAACCTGGCGGAACTGACAGATCAGTGGAATGAACTGACAGCTGGCATCATGGATTCCGGTACATAAAGCCGGACGCAAGATTAAAACATGCTTTTTAGTCAATAATACTTGTAACGAATGCGAAAGTATCACCGAATTGTACTTATTGGATTCAGGGCCACAGGAAAGAGCACCATTGGCAGAAGGCTTTCGGCCCTGCTGAACTGGGAATATTTTTCCACCGATTTGGAGGTTCAGACACAGACAGGAGTTTCCATTGCAGAACTGGTTGATGAAAAGGGCTGGCAACATTTCCGCCGGCAGGAACATCACGCTGTACTGGCGGCGACTGAAAAATCAAGCTCAATTATCGATTGCGGAGGCGGTGTGGTGGAAGATGAAAAGAATATGCGCTTACTGGCTCAGAATTCGCTTCTGGTTTGGGTGGATGCGGACATTACTGATATTTACCGCCGAATGTCACGTGATAAGGAACAAAGACCTCTTTTAGATCAATCGGATCTGCTGGCGGACATTGAGTCAAATTATGAACGACGTTTGCCCCTGTACCGTAAGTATGCACAACTACGAGTGGATAGTTCATACCAGACACTGGAAGACGTTTGCCGGAAAATTATGGAATATCTGGATAACGACCAACAAAGGTAAGGGTGTATCTCATTTTATCAAGTTGATGTCAAACATTATTACCCGGACCGCAAACGTTGGAAATGGGGCTTGTATCCGTCTGAATTTCTGACGTTATTTTATGGAATGGAACTTATTAAACCGGCGCTGTAGGAGTTATTTGAATAGATATCAGTAATAAAATTGCATGTGGTATTGGAGAGGATAAATCCGGAATTGTTAACCATCAGACAAGAATTTGCCATATCCGGGGCGCGATTTCCAAAAATTCGGGGAATATGAAGTTAAATACGTCACAGGGATCCACCGCAGCGACACGATCGGACCTTGCACCCGGAACAGAAGTGCCGTCCCGCCGGGAGGTCTGGCATATGTTCGACCACATTGCCACGCGATATGATCTTCTCAACCGGCTGTTGTCACTTCGGCAGGATGTTCGCTGGCGGAAAAAATTATCCGGGCTGTTGCCGGACCGTTCATCCCTGTCAATTCTTGATCTGGCAACCGGTACAGCTGATGTGCTGCTCTCCCTCTTCGCACACTCCCGGAACGTCCGTACAGGTATCGGCCTGGATATGGCTGCAAAAATGATGAACATCGGCCGCAGAAAAATCGGGGAAAAGAATCTTGACTCCTCAATACATCTAATCCCGGGAGATGCGGTACATATTCCCTTTGTTTCGGCTTCTTTTGATGTAATCACCATGGCATTCGGTATCCGCAATGTGCAGGATGTTCCGTCCGCCCTAAAGGAGATGAACCGGATTCTCAAGCCTGGCGGACGGTTACTGATCCTGGAATTTTCTTTGCCGCAAAACCGCTTTTTGTATTCAATTTATCTTTTCTATTTTCGTAAAATTTTGCCCCGGATAGGGGGCTTGATATCAGGTGATCGTAATGCCTATTTGTACCTGAACAAAACCGTGGAAACATTCCCTTATGGGAAAAATTTCTGTACATTAATGACTGATGCGGGATTCCAAAATGTGCAGGATTATCCGTTAACCTTTGGAATTTCAGCCATTTATAAAGGCGATACGAACAGCAAATCACCCGCTATATGGGGCAGATAAATAGTGGACTATCTTACAGTGGTCAGTAAACTTCGCGAATCCGTACCCGCATTCCATCCGGAGAATGAAAGTCCGGAGAAGATCAGACAATTTATCCAGCCGGTTGAGCCCATTGATGCCATAAACTGGTTACAGAATATCGATTTGTACCCAAAATTTTTCTGGAAAGACCGTTCTCGATCCAATGAGTGGGCTGCTCTGGGTTGTGCCCGTGAAATATCGGCTTTACAGCATCCCGACTTTTTCGATGCTTTCGGTAAAATGCAGAGTATTCTTGATGCGTCAGGAAACGGTGTCCGCTTCTGGGGAGGCATGCGGTTTGATGCGGGAACTACCGTTGCACTCGAGTGGCAAAATGCAGGCGTGTATCGCTTCGTTCTGCCGCAATTTGAACTCCGGAAGGAAGGGAATTCAGCCGCTCTTATATATAATTATATTACACCCGGAAACTGCAGTAAAATTGAGGATATCAACACAACCTTTTCCCGGCTGGAATATCGCGGGCATCTCGCAAAGACAATCCAAAACAACCTCCTGCAGCGCCAGGACGAGCCCCTGTTTGAGGACTGGGAAAAAATTTTAAACAGATCTCTGGCATACCTGGCTGACCATCGTTTCCGGAAAATTGTTCTGGCCAGGAGATCTTCCTTTTACTTCCGGCATAAAATTGACCCTTTTATTATTCTAAGAATGATGCAATCCCGAAATACAAATTCTTTTTGCTTTCTTTTTCAGTTGGATCGTAATTTTACTTTTCTGGGAGTTACGCCGGAAGAACTATATTCACGTTCCGGTCGCCGTATATTATGTGATGCCATTGCCGGTACAGCTCTCCGCGGAAGCGGCGATGAAGAGGATGATCGGCTGGGAAGAGAATTGCTGGGCAGTGAGAAAGATATGCGCGAGCATCGCTGGGTGGTGCAGGCTCTGGAGGCCTGTCTCAACAATTTATGCGTGCACTGGAACATGCTAAATGAAGAAACACTTTTAAAACTAACATACGTTCAGCATATTATAACCCGGTTCCGCGGGAGTTTAAAAGAAAATATAACAGACGCTGAAATTATTCGTGAAATGCATCCCACACCAGCTGTGGCCGGATTTCCCAAAGAGGATGCCATTCAATACATTTCACGTCTGGAAAAATTTGACAGAGGGTGGTATGCCGGGCCGGTGGGTTGGTTAAGCGGAAATGAGGCTCAATTTGCAGTAGCATTGCGATCTGCCCTTATTGATCAAAAAAAATTAATTACTTACGCTGGTGCAGGAATTGTGACCGGCTCCCATCCTGCCAGAGAGTGGCAGGAAATGGAGAATAAACTGTTGAACTATACACGGCTGTTCGAGAATCTATGATTATTCATACCGAAAATCTGAATATTTTATGGGGATCTCTGATAGTTGATGAACTCATCCGCAACGGGATTGACTATTTTTTAATATCACCCGGTTCCCGTTCCACTCCTCTTACTATAGCCGTGGCCCGCCATCCGGCAGCTCAACACTCTATCATATATGACGAACGTTCTGCAGCGTTTCATGCCCTGGGGTATGCTCGGGGTAGCGGAAAACCGGCAGTTCTGATCTGCACCTCGGGCACAGCCATCGCCAATTATACTCCGGCTGTGGTGGAAGCTTCCATGGATTACATTCCCCTCATAATTTTAGCAGCGGACCGCCCCCCCGAAAAAATTCAAACCGGTGCCAACCAGACGATCCGCCAGTCCAGATTTTTCGGTGAATATGTTCGCTGGAGTTTCGATTTGCCGTGCCCCACAGAGGAAATCACCCCCTTACTAGTACTGTCCACCGTGGATCAGGCCATCCATCTGTCAACGACTCAGCCCTTCGGACCAGTCCATCTGAATTGTCAGTTTCGTGAGCCGCTGGTCCCTGCCGAAAAGAAAATTTCTCCTGCTTACCTGGAAAAATTAAAACGTTGGGTAAAAGGAAAATCTCCCTATACCACTTATCGTAAAACTGAAAAAACTCCCGGAGAAGATGATTTTACTGCTTTTGCTGAACTGATCAATCACACCCGTAAAGGCTTACTGGTATTAGGACGTCTGAATTCACCAACTGAAAGAGAAGCCGCCCTGCACTTTTCTCAACAATTGGGTTGGCCGGTTTTTGCCGATATTCTCTCCGGCCACCGGCTGGGAAACAAATCACCGGAACTGATTAGCTACTTTGATTTGATGCTTCTCTCACCCCGGATGGTAGACCATATCAGGCCACAAACCATCGTTCACCTGGGAGAACAGCCGGCCTCAAAACGGTTTCTTCAGTATATTGACACTATCGAGCCTTCCAATTATGTGATGGTGAATGATCATTCTTATCGAAGTGATCCCATGCACCGCATCACCTGGCGGATAGACTGCGGTCTGGAACAGTTTTTTAGCTGTGTGACTCCCCGGCTTCACATAAAACCAGAGCAGGAATGGCTGAAGATTTTTCGGTCAATTGCCGGTAAGATCCATAAAATTATAGAAGAAAAACTGCAGGCATTCGTCTCGCTAAGTGAACCGGATATTGCCCGCCTGGTCTCCCGTCACATCCCGGCTCAGCATGCCCTGTTCCTGGCCAACAGCCTCCCCATACGGGATATGGATATGTTTGGGGATCCGCACGGCCAGTCAATTCCTATTGCCGCAAACCGGGGCGTCAGCGGGATCGATGGTACCATTGCCACAGCTGCCGGTGCTGCCAGGGGCTGGAACAGGGCGGTGACACTTATCATGGGTGATCTGGCCTTTCTGCATGACCTCAATTCCTTAGCATTCTTGAATAATTTACCATTACCAGTAGTTGTGATAGTGATTAATAATCAGGGAGGCGGCATATTCTCCTTTCTCCCCGTGGCCAGTTATGAAAGTGTCTTTGAAAATTTTTTTGGCACACCGCACGAGTTCACTTTCGAGAATGCTGCGGCCATGTTTAAAGTGGATTACTACTCCCCGGTTACAAAAGATGAATTTTTGAAGATTTATAAGACTGTGACAGCTGCAGAAAAACCCGCTCTTATCGAAATCCGTACGGACCGGAGGGAAAATTATTCAATCCATAATGATCTGTTCCAGGAAATAATATATGCCATGGAAAAAATGAAGTATATCAATGAAGCCGGTTGAGTGGCACTATCAGTTGAGTGGTCCGGCCCATAAACCTTCCATCATTTTTCTGCATGGTTTCATGGGATCATGCCGCGACTGGGATTTTGCCTGTGATTACTGGAAGAATGCCCGTCAATGCCTGGCAGTGGATTTGCCGGGACATGGTCATACGGTTGTCCGAAATGAAGATTTTTATAACATAGAAAAGACAGCCACCGCACTGATTGGATTGCTGGATGAACTGAGAATAATCCGTTCCCATGTGGTGGGATATTCCATGGGTGGACGGCTGGCACTGTACCTGGTTTCGCACTATCCGGAAAGATTTAATAAAGTTATTCTGGAATCAGCTTCACCGGGATTGAAAACAGAACCGGAACGCCGGAAACGCCGCAAAGCGGATGAAATTCTGGCAGGTTCTCTGGAACAGGCCGGGATGGGAAACTTTCTTAAATACTGGTATGACCAACCTCTCTTTCGTACTCTTGAATCTTCTCCTGAATTTAATGTTCTTGTGAAACGGAGAATCCAAAACGATCCTGCAGGATTAGGCTTATCCCTGCGTTTCATGGGAACCGGCAGTCAGCCGCCGTTATGGTCGAAACTAAAGAGAATCAACCATGATCTTTTACTGCTGGTGGGAGATAATGATCTGAAATTTCGCAAGATAGCTGAACAAATGAAGGAAGAAAACAGTAAATTTCTTGTAAAAGTGGTTGACAATTGCGGACACACTATTCATTTTGAGAAAAGGTGTCAGTTTATAACGGAAGTTGACAGATTTTTAAATACCTGAAGGAGGTACAGTATGGCGGTGATACGATGGGCCGGGGCCGGGAAATACACCGATATCCGATATCATAAATCCGGGGGTATAGCTAAAATAACCATAAACCGGCCGGAAGTGCGCAATGCCTTTCGTCCACTGACGGTAAATGAAATGGGACATGCCCTGAAAGATGCCTGGGAGGATCCGGGCATAGGTGTAATTATCCTTACCGGAGAAGGAGAGAATGCATTCTGTTCCGGTGGTGACCAGAAAATAAGAGGAGATTCAGGATACAAAGATGAAAAAGGAGTGCATCGTTTGAATGTCCTGGAATTTCAGCGAATGATTCGTTCCTGTCCCAAACCGGTAATTGCCATGGTTGCAGGATATGCCATAGGTGGGGGACACGTATTACATGTCATGTGTGATCTCACCATTGCGGCGGATAATGCGGTTTTCGGACAGACCGGACCTAAAGTCGGATCTTTCGATGGCGGTTATGGTTCCAGTTATCTTGCCAGGATTGTGGGGCAGAAAAAAGCACGGGAAATCTGGTACCTCTGCCGGCAATATACGGCGCAGCAGGCTCTGGAGATGGGGCTGGTGAACACTGTCGTACCGCTGGCCAAACTGGAGGAGGAAACCATTAAGTGGTGCAGGGAGATTCTGGCCAATTCGCCAACCGCCATCCGCTGCCTGAAGGCTGCCATGAATGCAGATTGTGATGGGCAGGCCGGTTTGCAGGAATTAGCAGGTTGTGCCACCATGCTCTTTTATATGTCCGATGAAGCACAGGAAGGCCGCAATGCCTTTGTGGAAAAACGTGAACCGGATTTTTCCAAATTTAAACGACAGCCTTGATCAGTAGGGCAATTCAGTGTAAATTGTAAAATATGGATAATGGAAGTCATGGTGATTGGGAAGCAGAAATGAGGATTAAGGAAGTAGGGCAAAGGGGAAAAGGAAAAGGCGCAAAGCGCCTAGCGGGAAGAAGATGGAGTCAAGATCACCACATAGTGGTCGCTATGCGAAAGATCAAAGAAAAAAGATCAAAGAAAAGATTAAAGAAAAAGATAAAACAGTAGGCAGTAGGCAAAAAATAAGATTAAAAATGTGAGGGAATAAATAATTTTATGAATTCGTGCTAATTCCCGTCTAAAGCCCTGCCTGCAGCAGGCAGGCGGGCAGGCGTGAAATTCGTGGACAGAAAAAAATCGGCAGTTGGCAAAAATATAAGATTAAAGATGAAGGATTAAGGATCTCCGAAAAATACGTTTTCCTCCGGAAAATAAATCGGGATGAAATCTTCCAGAATTTTACTAGTAGCCAGTATCCAGGAACCGGCATTCAGCATCCTGGACCAAGTATGTAGATTTTCACAGGAGAGACTGACTATAAGAAATGCGGAATTTAATGGAAGACGACGGCAAATGACGATCTCAAAAACGCAGGTATGGGTTCTGGCCAGCAGGCCAAAGACTTTATGGGCGGCGGTAGCACCGGTAATTATCGGGACGGCCATGGCATATGGTGAAGGCCGCGCTCATTTCATTTCCGCGGCCCTGGCAACCCTGGCGGCAGTGCTCATCCAGATCGGGACCAACTTTGCTAATGACTATTTCGATTATGTCCATGGAGCCGATAAAAAGGAAAGGCTGGGTCCCACCCGTGTAACCCAGGTGGGTCTCGTGAAACCGCAGGTCATGAAAACCGCTACCATTCTGGCGTTTTCAGCGGCTTTCCTGGCCGGAACTTATTTAATCTGGCGCGGTGGATGGCCCATATTTATTATTGGAATGCTCTCAATTATGTTTGGTGTGCTCTATACGGCGGGACCTTTTCCTCTGGGATATAATGGCCTGGGTGATATTTTTGTACTGGTATTTTTCGGAATCGTGGCGGTGGGCGGTACCTATTATGTACAGACTCTAACTATCGACTGGCTGGTTCTTCTGGCCGGCCTCTCGCCTGGGCTCTTCTCCATGGCTATTCTTACCGTTAATAATCTCAGGGATGTAAAAAGTGATATGGAATCCGGCAAGATGACCTTGGCTGTACGCTTTGGGGAAAATTTTGCCCGCTGGGAATACCTTGCAAGCGTACTGGTTGCCTGTCTTATCCCAATTGTTTTATTCTTTTTTACCGGCAGCCATCTCTATGCACTGGCAGCTTCGGGAGTTTTTATTGCAGCTATACCATCCATCAAGACTGTTTTTGAACAAAAACCCGGCATCGTTTTTAACCAGGTACTGGCTACTACCGGTAAACTTCTTCTAATTTACAGCCTTATTTTTTCTCTTGGATGGATTTTATGATTCTTACCGGCATGGAAGTTTATAGTTATTCTTTGCCCTTAGCTTTTCCCCTCGTGTTAAAAAATATCCGCATAACCAGCCGCCAGGGTCTGGTTCTCCGATTATGGGATGAAAAAGGTAATATGGGATACAGCGAAATCGCCCCGCTGCCCGGATTTCATTCCGAAACCCTGCGGGATGTTGAAAACGAATTAAAGGAAGCAGGAGAACACCTGCCGGGTAAAAAAGTATTACAGACGCTTCACAATTTAGACGGCCAGTTCCAGCGATGGCTGGGAAAATACTCTCTGCACGCCTCCACCCGTAATGGGCTGGAACTGGCGATTCTCAACCTGCTGGCAACCTCCCGCCAGCTGAGGCTGGCTGAACTTTTCGCGATACCCTCCTGCACGGAAATAAAATTGAACGGACTTCTTATAGACCCCCAGCAGGATCTCTTTATCCGGGCAAAAATGCTGGTGGATTCCGGCTATGATACACTTAAATTAAAAGTAGGCCGGGATGATATTCTTAGCGATGTAGAGAAGGTTAAAATTATTCGTGAAGCGATGGGTCAGAGGGTAAATCTGAGATTAGATGCCAATCAGGCATGGTCAATGGAGGAAGCTGTCTCTTTCGCCAGGGATGTCAGCAGCCAGGGGATTGAGTATATTGAAGAACCCCTTCAAGATTCCTCCGGGCTGGGTGGGTTTTACCGCGAGACTGGAATGCCGGTGGCGCTGGACGAGTCCGTGCTGAATCTGGAGTTACCGGTTAAAACCTGGCCGGAAGGGGTTAAAGCGTTGGTGCTAAAACCGGCTCTGCTGGGCGGAATAGAAAAAACAGTGCAGTTGATTCGGTCGGCGCAAAAAGCCGGCATATATGCAGTTATCAGTTCGGTTTTTGAATCCGGCATTAACCTTACGGCTCTGGCACAACTGGCAGGCGTTTTTTGTCCTCCGGATAAAACCATGGGACTGGATACCTGGCGCTGGCTGGGCGAAGATCTCTTGTCCAGACCGTTCCGGCCGGAAAAGGGGAGAGTTAATATTAAGGAGGTTGCAGCCCGGGCCGGAAGTGTGAGATTGGAAAAACTTAAAAGCGTCTTTCGTTTAAATTAAACCCTTTGAGAATGACCAGTACCCTGCAACTCTCATTTTTTCAGGATGCCATGGAGAAATGGATGGATCGCCCCTCCCTTATCTCCCGGCACATGACACTCTCATACAAGCAATTGCATCATCAGGTGAGTACTGCAGCCGGCCGACTCCGGGATGCGGGTTTCCGGTCCGGGGACATGGTGGCCCTTTTGGCACCCAATACACCTGAATATATTATTCTGCTGTTTGCCTTGTGGAGTATCAGAGCGGTTACCGTACTCCTTAATACCCGCTGGCCCGCCCTGGTCAAAAAGAAAAACCTTTTGAATTTGAATATCAGCCGGATCTTTACTGACGATACTGAATTGGATCAGTCTTTAAAGAGTTTCTCTTACTTTCTTATGAAGGAATTTGCGCCGGCAGACCTGAAAATAATGAAAACTCCTGAAGAGGAAAAAATTTTGTATAATTCGGAACGGGATGCTTCTGTTGTTTTTACCTCCGGGAGCAGCGGGGCTTCCAAGGCCGTGCTCCACTCCCTGGGTAATCATTATTACAGTGCCCTGGGTTCCAATCAGAACATCCCGGTAAAACCGGGCGACCGCTGGCTGTTGTCCCTGCCACTCTATCACGTTGGCGGCCTGGCAATTCCCTTCCGGGTTTTTCTGGGTGGCGGAACGGTGGTTCTTATGGATGACGATCTTTCTATAGAGAAGGCTATTAAAGATTTGGCTGTAACTCATATCTCGCTCGTTCCGACTCAGTTAATGAGACTGCTGAGAAATACCGCCAATTTGTACCATTTACAGCAGATGAAAGCCGTGCTATTGGGCGGTGCAGCTATTCCCGCAAATCTTATCAAGCAGGCGACCTCAGAAAATATTTCAATTTTTACCAGTTATGGATCCAGCGAAATGGATTCACAGATTACCACGACCGCTCAGGGAGATACCCCTGATGATCTGAATACTGCCGGTCGTGTTCTGCCCTACCGGGAACTTATAATTGATGAAAAATCTGAGATTCTGGTAAGGGGTAAAACACTTTTCCGCGGCTATCTAGAGAAAGGCAGAATAAATCCGGCACGGGACGGGAATGGCTGGTTTCACAGCGGCGACATGGGATTGCTTAATAAAAACGGTTATTTAAAGTTACTCGGCCGGCGGGACAATATGTTCATATCCGGCGGAGAAAATATTTATCCTGAGGAAATTGAACAGGCGGTATGCCGGTTGGATGGGGTGCAGGATGCAATAGTTGTGGCGGTGAAGCATCCCGAATATGGTGAGCGCCCTGTGGCTTTTGTGAAAACAACCGGAAGTTCTGAATTGATCTTGAATAACCTGAAAGAACATCTGATAAAAATCCTTCCAAGTTTTAAAATACCTGATCAATTTCTGCCATGGCCAACCGGGTATGATGCTGGTGGCATGAAAGTAAATCGTCAAAATTTCCAAAAGATGGCGGCACAGATAATTATTTCCGGAGTTCTCTAACTACCATCAATTATTGGATTGTAAAGAAAAAACCCGCACTCTCCGTTATTGCCTGCAGGGTTTAACTTATTACTTATTATGGTAAAAATAAGGTCGGTTGCCAGATTTTACCATCCTGCCCGTAGCTGCTAAGCCGCAGGCAGGAGGTCTTGTCCCCAATTACCCCTAAGGTAACTCCCATAGTTAGAATATTTAAAATTCTTCCCCTCGCTAAACCTGAGTCTGTATTACTTAACAAACAGGCTCAGGACTTTACATTCTCCGTTTTCATCCAGCCCCCGGCTCATATACTGGGAAATTTTCTGGCCTATCTGATAGATTTTACTTACCTGAATTGGTTTATCAACGGCGCAATAAAATTCTATGGTAATTTTCGTTTTAAAATCGGACAATGGAGGTATTTCCAGTTCCTGATTGCGGGATTTAACCAGATACGAAACTTGATAATTTTTACATTCCCACATTTATTAATCCTCATCTCTTCTATCTGAATGATTATAAATCTATATCTCTTCAAAAAATGATAATGATATGATGGTAATTATCACTGCCGGTTGTCATTGAATGTCCTTAAGTCACAACTAAAAATAAGGTTATTTGGCCAAAGTCATTAAGAAGAAGAATCGTCCAGATTAATATTCCTTTATTTATGAATTCCTCACTCCTTCCTGAGCAGGGGCATCCATGAAATAGATTCTGATGCAATTTACAATTGTTATATCATCGGATGCTAACGTTCCTGTCGGAAACTTTGACGGTGGTGTAAATTATTAAGTGTCGGAAGATGTGTATACAATTATCGGGAACAAAAATCTAAAAAGGAGGAAACGGAAAAATATTAAGAGGGTTTGCTATTTTTCCGGCTGTTCATGAATTCGGAGGGTGAAATTCCGAATTGTTCTTTAAAAATCTTTGCAAAATGGGACAGATTATTAAATCCAACTTCATAGGCAATTTCGGTAATGTTTCCTGCCTGTTGCGAGAAGAGCTGGGCGGCCCTTTTAAGTCGCAACGTGCGTAAAAATTCACGGGTGGACTGATCGGTGAGCGCCTTTAATTTGTTATTGAGATGTTGCCGGCTTACTCCGATTTCCTTACTGAATTCACTGGTGGTAAATTCCGGATTGGAAATATGTATTTCGGCGATTTCAAGAGCACGTTTCAGGAACTGTTCATCCATTGAATTTACAGTGATTTCGCATGGCTGTATGGTCAGCTCCCTCCCAAAACGTTCCCTTAATTTACGGCGCTGTTCAATAAGGTTTTTTGCCCTCACCCGTAACTCTTTTACATCGAAGGGTTTGGTAACATAATCATCAGCACCGGTTTCCAGGCCGTGCAGTTTACTCTCCCCGTCTGCGCGGGCAGTCAAAAGAATAACCGGAATATGCGCAGTGCGCTCGTCGGTCTTAATTTTCCTGCAGAGTTCAAATCCATCCATATCCGGCATCATGATATCACTTATAATCAGGTGGGGTAATAATTCCACACTTATTTCAAAGCCTTCGGTTCCATCAGAGGCGGTAAATACTGCATACTCATCATCCAGGTAATTAGCCATGTAAACCCGCAAATCGGGATTATCCTCCACAATCAAAATGGATGGAGACGTTTTCTTTTTTCTTTTATCTTTTTTTGCCCTGACGACCGGCTTTCCTTCCTCTTCTTTTACGTCCTGGTCAGCGGACGAAAGAGGGAGCAGGGATGAGGCTTCCGGCCAATTGAAAAATTCCACGTTGCGGGTCTGCTTTTCAATGATTTCGATCGGTTTCAGGTGATCCTTGCCGAGCGGCAGCCAGACGCTGAAAATACTCCCCTTTCCGGAGTCACTTTTTACGGTTATTTTTCCATAATGACGTTCCACCAACTCCTTGGTGAGTGCCAGACCAATTCCGGTCCCTTCCAGATTACCGCCGGCATTGTTGTCCCCGTGGTAGAAACGGTCAAAAATGATATCAATTTTATCTTGTGGAATTCCGGGACCACTGTCTGAGACCGAGATAATCAGATGCTCTTTTCCCGGATTGCCTGAACTAGGGTGACCTGACAGATCTTCATCATTCGATTTTTCCCTGGAGGTTTTCAACTGGACTTCTACTTTTCCACCTTCCGGTGTGAATTTAAGTGCATTGGAAAGTAAGTTGGTGGTTACCTTTTCCATAATTTCGGTATCGATATATGCATGCAGCAGAGATTCCGGATGCTGGAATTTGAGGGTGATTTTTTTCTGCTCCGCCCAGGACGCAAAGGAAACCACCATCGGTTTAAGAAAGTTAATAACATCTGTCAATTCTGCCTGAAGTTTCATCTCGCCGCTTTCCAGTTTGGAAAGATCCAGTAACTGGCCGATTAATGAATAAAGTCTGCGTGCACTGCGATACATGAGTTTTAATTCATATTTATCTTTGCCCTCTGCTGTTTTGGCCATCAGATTTTCTAAAGGTCCCAGGATGAGGGTGAGTGGTGTCCGGAATTCATGGGAGATATTTGCAAAAAAATGTGATTTAACCCGGTCAATTTCCTGTAACTTTTCAGACTGAAGTTTCTCGATTTCCAGCTGGTGTTTTATGCGAATTCGATTTGTCTGTGTCCGCCAGAAGCTTAATAGGATGAAAGCTGTCAGCAGGACATAGGCAATTTTAGCCCAGGTAGTCTGCCACCAGGGGGGAAGTATTACAAGATCTATTGAACGACCGGTTTCGTTCCAGTAACCGTCACTGTTGGAAGCTTTTACCCTGAAAATATAGTTTCCGGGATGTACTTTGGAATAACGGGCATACTGTCGGGTACCGTTATCTATCCAATTGTTGTCAATGCCCTCCAGTTTATAAGCATATTGATTTTTTTCAGGTGCAATAAAATCCAGAGCGGCGAATTGAAAACCGAAAAAATTTTGGTCATAATCTAAAACAATTTTCTTTTTTACGGTTATGTTGCTGTCCAGTGGGAAAGGTTTACCGAAAAGACTAAATTCGGTAAAGACCACCGGAGGGATTTTTTTATTGATGATTGAGTCGGGCTGGAAATGAAATAATCCTTTTACTGTACCAACCAGAATGGATCCATCATCTTTTATAAGAAATTTTTTATATTCACTAAAGTTGGAAGTATTCAGATAACTGGTAAAATGATTTTGTACCTTGCTGAATCTGGATAGGCCTGATTTCCTGAGAATCCATATGTCACCTTGCTTGTCCTCCAGAAGGTTATAAATCCGATCATTAAATATGTCCTTTCCTGGTTCAGCGTACTTAACGAAATGATCTCCGGATGGCTGATACTTAAGAAGAAATCCGGCGCATCCGATCCAGATGTCACCCCCGCTATCTTCATAAATGCAGGATATGTTTTCATTTTTCAGGTTTATGGAATCTTTGAAAGAAATGTTTAAGGGAATGAAAATATTTTTTTGGGTATCAAATTTAGATAAACCACGTGAATAACCAATCCAGAGATATTTATTTTTATCTAAATAAAGTGAATGTACGGTAGAGCTTCTTTCATCTTTATTTTTATTAAAAATTTCATATTTTTTCTTTGCAATGTTGAATTTGATAACATTTCTGTTGGTTGTTATCCAGTATATATCGTTTTCTTCCTGTATTATTCGGTAAAGTATATTTAGACGGTCATTAGTTCCAGTAAATATAAACTGCTGGAAACTCTGATCGTTTGGGTTAAATTGAATGAGTCCGTTGTTGGTCAGAAACCAGATATTGCCGGAATGATCTTCCAGGAACTGAAAAATAGCCCACGTTTTGTTATTAAAAAACTTGGAAAATTGTTTTGAAAGATGGGTGATCTTCTGGGTTTCCTTATTATATCTGATAATGTTATTGGTTGTAGAAGCCCAAATTTCATCCGTGCTATCGATAAAAAGAAAAAAAACGTTTGATTTTATTGGATCAGACCAGACTTTCTTAAGAAGGGAAATGTTTTTATCTATCTCGAATAAACCTTTACTGGTAGCCAGCCAGATACAACCCTCCGAATCTTCATCAATAACATTAATTTTTGATTGTATGGGGGAGGTCTCTTTATTTTCAAAAACGGTAAGGTAATTTATTAATTTTCGTTTTAAGTTGTATTTAAACACTCCATTATCGCTACAAATCCAGATATTTCCTGCTTCGTCAGGGTAGAAATTGAAAATGCTACCCTGAGTTAAGGATAGAAAATTGCTGATTTCTTCCCGGCCATCTGTAAATTGATTTTTTATTTTATTAAAAAATATTAAACCTGAGTAACTGGCCATCCAAAATTTTCCAAATGGATCCTCAAATATTTCGGAAAAAAAACCTGAAGGTGGCTTTTCCAAACTAAGATAATTGCATTTATAAGAACTATATGATTGTGTCTGTCTGTTAAATTTTGCCAGGATATTCTTGTATGGTAACCAGAAGTTTCCTTCCTTATCCTTATAAAACCTTCTATTTACTGTCTCATCTGTAGGATCACGGCCACCGTTGAAAAGGGGAAAAAATTGTTTTTGTTCCGATTTAGTATTGAAGCGGATCAGCCCTTTACAAGACTGGAGCCACAAAACATTTTCCGGATCCTCACAAATAATCTGAATATCATCATTAATATAGTTCTTTCCCTTCGTTGTGAATTTTAAACTTTTTTCAAACGATTCAGAGGCTGGTTGGTACTTATACAGACAACAATTGGTGGCGATCCATAGATTTTTTGCTTTATCTTCATAAAAGTTATTAATTTGATTGCTGTTGATATTACCCTTATCGCTGGTCAGATATTGATAGGAGATAAAAGAATCAGATTCCCTAATGTATCGATTTACCCCACCCAGATACGTACCAACCCAAAGATTGTTTTGGTGGTCTTCAAAAATTGATGTTATGGAATTATCACTCAGATTGAAGGGACGGTCAGGGTTCTGGAAATAGTTTTTCAATTGGAGATCATAAGGATTAAATTTCATGAGTCCACATTCCAGGCCTCCCAGCCAGAAATTTCCGAAAGAGTCTTTAAATATGATAGTGACCTCACGTTTTCTTTTGGGTTCTTTCGGGAACAGGATCATATTTTCTATAGATCTGCCATCATACCGGTCCAGTCCATTTTTGGTAAGAAACCAGAAAAAACCAAGACTATCAATACGTACACTATACACTGAATTGCTGGATAGACCATCGTCCAGAGTCAGATGTTGAAAATTCAAATCCATATTACGTCCGGTACCTGTATTTACCAGAAAAAAGACAAAGATAACCGGAAAAATTTTACGTATTATTTTCATGAAAAATGTAAGGAAATTTATCTATTTTTTTTACATGAAAGACCAAACGATCAAATTTGAACTATTGATTTATTCATTAAACTAAGAAAAAATAAAAAAAAAGTCAAATTTAATCGTATTTGCAGCAAAAAAGGGAAGCAGACCAGCTGCTTCCCTCCAATGTGTTGTTATGCTGCATGTGTTGCCGAAACAAGCTTGCTCTATTTCATGACGATTAATTTTCTTGTCTGGCAATAATTGCCGGCAGTAAGCCGGTAAAAATATACTCCGCTGCCCAGACGATTCGCTTCCAACCGGACGTTATGATATCCTGCTGGCTGTTGTTCATCAATCAATGTTGCAACATCCTGACCTAAAATATTAAATATTTCTATCCGGACATGGGCCAACCTTGGCAATCCATAACGTATGTTGGTGACAGGATTAAATGGATTAGGATAATTTTGCATCAGCACAAACTCTGTGGGGATCTGATCTTGCCAGTTGTCTTCGATACCCACAACACCGATCACTATTGCCAAAATAGAATCCACCGCGGTAGCACCGCTGTCATCGGTAACGGTCATGTAAATGGGTGCGGAATAGTTGGTATTGGCCAGGGAGGATATTGATAGTTCACCGGTTGTGGAATCGTAAAGTGCTACAAGGGCCGTGGCGGTGGGTTCGAATAGGTATTGCAGCAGACTGTCTACTATATCCGGATCTTCCACATAACTCCAGATGTCAAGGGTGGCGGAAGTATCCGCCTCAAAAGTAACTGTGTCGGGTAAACCTATGATTGTCGGTGGATCATTCAGGTTGGTGATGGTTACCTGGAAAGTATCCCTTACCATGAGTCCTGGTGTGTCATGGGCGATGACCACCATATTTCCTATCCCGAAAAAGTTACTTTCTGCCGAGACGAAGAAGCTGTCCGAGATCAGATGATGATGAATTTGGGTATTGGCAGAAATGAAGGTGAAGCGCAGAGTATCCATGGGATTGGGGTCCGAGAAAATCGTATTTAGATCTTTGCACACCAGATGCATGCCGCTGTCTTCCCCGTAGGTGACATCGGAAAGGGGATTCACCACAAATGGTGGGTAATTCCCCGGCACAAATTCATCGGCACCGATGTCGGGAAAGTTGGGATCACGTAAGTCTCCATCTATATCATCGATGATTTCCGGCAGCAGAGTGGCAGTGCTGTCCAGTACCGGATTAGTAACGTGCAGATTACTGGCAGGTTCATAATACCCCGGATCGGCTGAAATGGAATAGAGATCCTTTCCGGATAGGTTCCTCAATGAATCCAGACTGGGAACCGTGGTACCGCCCCAATAGGCAAGATTGGGGCCGGTGGTGTATATATCATTGTAATCACTGGCCACGATATCAGTGGGATCTCCCACATAATAGGTATATCCATCACAACTATTACTTAAAATATTGTTGATAACCTGTAATCCTGAGCAGGCTCCGGTAATGTTCATACTCCGACCATTGGTTAAGGTACTGGATCCGACGATATTAATGTTATTGGAATAAATTTTCAGGTTTGAAGAATTATCGATAATTAGTCCATACTTGTTTCCGGTCCCCCCGCCAGCGATTATGAAATTGTTGGCAATGAGGCCCTCTTCACCAGCAGTGCAATTGCAAGCTTGAATATACAAAGCATGTCTGCCCGAAGCATTGATCTTATTTTTCACAATCTCGAAAGGTCCGCTAATTTGGTAAAGCCTAACAGCATAAGGATAAAGATTAGAAAGAAAAATCTGATCCATAACATTGCCGGTGATGACGGGTGCATAGTTGCCACTAACGAAAATAGCTGTTCGCATTAACCGGAAAGTATTATCTGTTATATAAAGTCTGGATTGGTCACCACTAGTGGTAATGGCGTTATGTCCTCCCCCTTCAAAATAGTTACCGGTAATCACGCGTTGCTGGGCATAGTTAAGCGTCCCAATTCGCATCAGTTGGTAATCACCCGAGCTGCCTGAAACAGTATGGTATGGAGGTCCATAAATCCGGTTCTGCCGGATTTGTATATTCTCTGTTTCACCATAGAAATCGAAGACCCGATAATTGAGTGTACCAGTTGTATCAGAAAACAGTGTAAGTAGTTCAAAAGAAAGATGATCCGCACCGCAGAACCAAATGGTATAATTGTCGTCTACTCCGGCTGGGGTATGGTATGGTGCAGGGATACATCTTCCGGATTGCCACTGTGGGAGGGTAAAAACCACTGTATCCTGCCAGGAAGTGCCGGGAATGCTCCTGATTTTCAGTTGTTCCTGGTAGTCTCCGGCAAGGGCCTCCACGGTTACAGGACCGGATACCCCCCGCCAACCCAGGGAATCGTAAGCTTCACTGAATGATCCGAAATTTCCGCCGGGACCGATAGTAAGCGTACCTGTATAGAGTATCGAACTGGGATTCCCGTTAAACTCGCAGCAGCCAATATCGGGACTGTTGGGATCGCGAGGATTGCCATCGATATCATCCGAGACCTCCGGAACTGGCGTGGCTGCCGCGTCTAGCCAGGGGTGGGTAGTATAAGGTTGATTCAAATCCGGGAACATGGGATAAACTGAAATGGAATGCAGATCCTGCCCGCTCACCCGCTGCAGCGAATCCAGATTAGGACAGCTGACACCACCCCAGGCTGCCAGCGCATTGGAAGCATTATAGATGTTGTTGTAATCCGATACAGATATCATCGAGGGAGTCACAGAATATGCACCCACCTGATCTAAACAGATAAAATTGTTATTTAAGACCCGCATATTGCTGGCTGGATAGCCGGCACTGCTTGCCAGAAAAACGCCGTATGATCCCACCTCCTCGAAAATGACGGTATTATAGAATATATCTTGAAAAGAACATGAAAATTGGATTTGTATCCCACGAAGATAACTAGTGGATGGTCCGGTGTTTTTAACAAAATTATTAGCAATCAGTCCCCGTTCACTGGCACTACTTTCACATCCAGAAATGGTAATACCGGAATATGACCGAAAGTATATTCTGTTTTTAAGAACTTTTAATGCCCCATAACAACCACCCAAAAGAATTCCATCGCCGGTAATTGAAGTTTCATGAATTTCATTGTTCTCAATCAGCGGGGCATGATGGGCATCCAGGCGGATACCGACACCTACATTATTGAAAACATTACCAATTATTCTGGTCTTAGTAGGCCGGTAATAGTAGTCCGATCCAAATAATTCAATTCCGCTTCCACTGTTAAAGACATTTCCAATGATTAATACCGAATCGGTGCGGGCGCTTCCGGCAATCACTCTTCCTCCGGTTGATGTTCCGTTAATAATATTATTCAAGATATTGATATTTGGATTATGCCCGTAAAAATGGAAAGACCGGGCATAAGAGGGTCCGGTGGCCGAAAAGGTCATATTGCGGAAGGTCAGATGTCGACTTCCGTATAATTTGACCAGGTAATCATCTTCAGCGGTGGTTGCGCTATCGGTGAGGATGACGTCATCCGCATTTCCGGTTTGGGATTGGAAAACCAGTGAATTCTGCCCGGAGGTACCCGGGATGCTCCTGATAAGAACCCTTTCTTGATAGGTACCGTTTAAGAAATTGATAGTTACCGAGCCAGATATACCCCGCCAGATGAGGGAATCCAACGCTTCTGCAAAACTCCCGAAATCGCCACTGCTTCCGATGCTCAACGATCCTGCATACGTTGTGGAATTTTGATTTGAGTTGTATTCGCAGCAGCCGATATCAGGATAGTCTGGATCACGTGGATTGCCATCGATATCTTCGGTGACCTCCGGCAGTGGCGTTCCGGCACCATCCAACCAGTGATGAGTAGTGTACGGTGCATTCATGTCTGGAAAATTGGGATAGATGGATAGAGAGTTCTGGTCCATACTACTGATATTTTGCAGCGAATCCAGATCCGGACATCCGGTACCTCCCCAATAAACCAGAAAATTACCGGCTGAATAGATATTATTATAATCCGAAACTGTAATAGCTGCTGGAGTTTCTATGATATATGGCCGACTATCGTCTGGCGTAAAAACACAGTTGTTTTGTAATCTTATATTGTTACCTCCGGAATTTACCCCAAGGCCATAACCGCCTGTGAATCCAGCAGACTCAAAGATAATGGTATTATGATAAATATCCTGATAGTGTGAATTTCCACTTACTAAAAGTGGATGCACAGAACCATAGGTTGGTGTTCCTGCTCGGACAAAATTATTGGCAATCAATCCTCGCCCTCCGGAAGATCCCAGGCAACCATCGATCTGGATACCTTCATATCTGACAATCTTAACCCGGTTCTTTGTTACTTTTAATGCACCCGGACACGTTGCTATAATAATACCACTCCCCGATGACCAGTTTACCAGAACAGTGTTTCCTGAAACCAGCGGTGCCACATGATTCCTAAGATAGATACCATGCCTCATGTTATTAAAGGTATTATTCAAAATTCTGGTGCTACCTGCCGGATAGTTTGAGTGATTTTGCAAAAAGATGCCATATCCCTGGTTGAAAGTGTTGTTGCTAACCAATAAATTATCACAAGAATTTTGGTTATAAATTTCGGGAGAAAAAATGGTGGCCAGGTTATTGGTGGATGAACCGCTGGTGAGAACGTTTAAAATACTATTCGTGATCGAATTGTAACGGGCGTTATTTTCCAGGTCAAAGATTCTTCCATAGTCTACACTGTGGGATTCGAGCGTCAAATGTTTGAAGGCGATATAATCGGCACCATCCAATTTCACCACATAATTATTGGTTTGGGTGGTAGAGTCCCATAAGACCACACTGTCTGCCACGCCAGCCTGGGATTGGAATGTAATGGTGTTGGTATTACTGGTACCGCTGATTTCCGGAATCACAAATTGTTCATGGTAAGTGCCGGTTTGAACATCGAAAATAACCGAGTCAGATACGCCCTGAGAAACCAGGCTGTCAATTGCTTCAGTAAAAGTGAGAAAATCGCCACCCGGACCTATCTGATAATGTCCGGCAAGCTGTGCGGGTGTTAAATCAATTAAAAATAAGGTACTGATGATGATAAGTGAGAATAAATTTTTCATGATTATTCTCCGTATTTTATATTCAGTTAAAAAACACTTTTGACAATTCCCGGAATATCAAGCAGATCTTCCTTAAGCACATAAGCACGGGCACCGGTATTTTTAGCAGCCTCCCGATATTCGGGATCATCGTATTGGGTCACAATGACAATTTTCGCCTGCGGGTGAGACTTGATAATCGCCTCGGTGGCAGTTAATCCATTAACGGGTTCCATGGCCACATCCATCAGAACCCAGTCGGGCTCTGTTTGATGGTACATTTTAATGGCCTCACCGCCATCTGAGCATTCACAGATTTTATCATTATTTGCCAGGTGTCTTTCCAACAATAATTTGAGGTGTAAGCGCATCTTGGGATTATCATCAACAATCATGACAGTCATAAAGTGGGTATCCAGTATTGGTTTCACTGGTTTAAGTTTAAAGAATCTTGTCCAATTTGTAAATAGAGCGGAATGCTCATTTTTAGGGGAGGATTGTGCTTAATTTTAAGAGTAGAAGTACTTAGTGGGAATGCTGCAAAACGGAGACGGGAGACCGGATTTCATAGATCAATGATTAATGAACAATTATCAATTTTTTGACACAATTAATAGCTGATAGCTATAAGCGAGAGGATCAAATGTTAATATAATTATTGATATACTCTTTGAAAAATATAAAGAATTAAAATCAGTGCTAAACTTTAAAATCCCCATTATCCGTGTTCTATAGATAGGCTTTATTCTCAAGAGCAAACTGCAACAATTTATGATGTCCTTTTAATCCCAACTTTTGCGCAATATTATTGCGGTGGTTCTGCACAGTGCGAATGCTGAGATATAATTCGTCTGCCATTTCTTTGCTGGTTTTATTTTGACCAATTAATTTAAGAATTTTCTTTTTTGAGTTTGTAAGATCTGCCAGACCGGGATTTGTGTGCACCAGTGAATGTATTTTTGTATTGCGCTCTAATAGTAGATTGGAGAGCTCCGGACAAATAAAATGATTCCCCTGTGAAACGGTTTTCAGACAATTTAACAGATCTTTCACCGCATTATCCTTTAACAAATAACCCTTTACGCCTAAACTCATTGCTTCATTGAAATATTCTTCATCCTTATACATAGTCAGTATGATAAAATCGACTGAGAACTTCTTTCTCAGCGATTCCCGGACGACTTCCAATCCACTCATTCCCGGTATGGATATATCAATGCTTACAATATCAGGATTCAATTCTTCAATTTTTTCGATAAGTTCATTACCATCACCGCATTGATCTACAATTTGGTAAGTTGGATCCTGCTCGACGATTTTGATAATTCCCTGTCGAAAGATGGGATGATCATCGGCTATTAGTATTTTGATTTTATCGGCCATAGATTATTTGCACCTCTTTTGAAATCGGTACACTAATGATAATTTCGGTACCTAAACCAGGTTTACTTGAAATATGAAAGCTTCCTGAAATAATTCTGGTGCGTTCTTCCATATCTTTAAGTCCTATACCCTCCTTCATTGGGGTTCCGGTTTGAAACCCCCTCCCATTATCTTTAAGAATAGTCCGAATTTGATTTCCGGCTTTCTTTATGGTAACTGAGGATGAATTAGCTTCGGAGTGTTTAAGAATATTGTTCATAGCTTCTTGAATTATTCTATAAAAATGTATCTCAGATTTTTTTGGAAGTACATGATCGATATTTTCAATTTTAGTATCAAACTTGATATTTGTGGCACGGGACATTTTATTGATCATGGATTCGATTGCTTTGGTGATTCCTAAACGATCCAGAAGATGGGGATGCAAATTATGTGAAATTTCGCGTACTTCATTGATCGATTCTTTTATGATTGAGCTTAGTTCATCCAATCCTTTTTCTAAATCATTTTTATTCTGTTTTAACTGCTGTAATTCGTTAGTGGCAATAAGAAGGTTTTGTCCCAGACTGTCGTGTAACTCTGAGGCAATTCGTTTTCTCTCGGCCTCCTGTGATTCAATCAGTTTATTGGAAAATTCTATTTGTTTTATTTTAGATTTTTGTAAATGACGTACCCGGTAAAAATGAGCCAAAAAGACTAGGCATAAGAGTAAAGTACCTACTATTATTCTAAACCACCAGGTCTGCCAGAAGGGAGGTGCGATGATGATTTTCAGCGAAGTAGCTTTTTCATTCCAGATACCATCACTATTGGATCCTTTAACCCTAAAAAAATAGGTTCCCGGATCCAAGTTTGTATAAGAAGCATAACGCCTTTTAAAATCAGTATGAATCCAGTCATTATCAAATCCCTCCATTTTATATGCGTACTTATTTTTGCTGGGAGCTGTGTAATCCAAGGCCGAAAACTCAAAAGAAAAAACATAATCATTGTAAGACAGATATAGTTCTACCACTTTTGAGATATGACCTTCCATATTTACTGTTTTATTAAATTTCTTAAAGGACGTTATAACTATGGGAGGTATATAGTTATTGTCTTTAATGCTATCTGGGTTAAAGGTGATATACCCCTTAGGACAACCAAAATATAATTTTCCGTCCTGACTTTTATAATAAGCACCGCCGGAAAATTCGTCACTGGGTAATCCGTCTTCAATACCGTAATTTTTAAAAGAATTGAAAGGTGTAAATTTGGATATTCCTTTATTGGTACTGAACCATAAATTACCCCGCATGTCTTCTAAAATACCATAGATGTGTTGATTGGGTAGACCGTCACTTTCGAATAAATGATGAAATTTGCCGATTGTGGATTCTTCTAAATTCATGTATGATAATCCACCGGAGGTTCCAATCCAAAGAATGGGCTTTCCGTTTGTATGTGACTCATATATTGAATTGACAATATTATCACATAAACTGCGGGGATCCGAAGGATTGTGAATGTATCGAATGAATCTGTTATTTTTTGCATTGAATTGATTTAAGCCACCACCCCATCCTCCTATCCATAAAGTCCCCTTGCTGTCTTGAAAAAGTGAAAGGATGTAATCAGTGGAAATACTGTAGGGATCGCCAGGATCAAATTTATAATGGTCGAATTTTTTTGATTCTATTAAATATCTGTCCAAACCTTTATCTGAGGTCCCAATCCATAATGAACCCTGATTATCCAATAAAAGAGCTTCGATATAATTTGAGCTGATACTTTGATCATCGGTGGGATCATGTTTAAAATGTTCAAATTTCCCGGATTTGGTCTCAAACCGGTTTACCCCTCCGCCAAAAGTTCCGATCCATAGATTACCGTATTCGTCAGCTGCTATCGCCTGAATATTATTATGACTGATACTAAATAAATTATTGGGATCATGTTGAGCATGCTGAAATTGTCCGGTTGACGGATCTAAACGGTTCAATCCATTCTCGGCAGTTCCTATCCATATATAACCTTTTTGATCATTAAAAAAACAGCGAACTAGGTTGCCGCTTAGGGAATGTTTATTATTTTTAGAATGGCTGTAGAGGGAAAATTTTTTTCTCTTTAAATTTAATTTATTTAAACCATTGGTGACTGTGCCAATCCACAGGATTCCGGATTTATCCTCATATAGTGCACTCAGATTATTGGAGCTTAAACCTTTCTCATTTCCGGCATCATATGTATAATGAATAAAACTGTTTTGAGAAGGAAGGTAACGATTGAGTCCGATATCCTGGGTAGCTATCCATAAGTTTCCGTGACCATCCTTAAAAATTGAACTAATATTATTGCTGCTGATGCTTCCATTATTGAGTGGATTATGCATAAAACGGGTAAATTTTTTAGTATTCAAGTCAAACCGGTTTAAACCATTTTCCATGGTTCCAACCCAGATATTTCCCCTTTCATCGGATTTAATTGAAACTATTTTATTACCACTTAAACTATGGGGATCTTTTGGATCTGCAAGATAACAGATAAATTTCACTCCAGCTTGAAGACTTTCAGGATTGACACAGCATAAACCATCCCAGGTCCCGATCCATAAGATACCCTCATCATCTGTGAAAAGCGTTCGAATGAAGTTATTACTTAGACTGTAATCGTTTTGAGCATCGAATTTAAAGAAATGAAATGAATTATCGATCGGATTATACAGGTTCAATCCGCCACCCCAGGTGGCAATCCACAGATTGCCGCTCTTATCTTGCCGAATAGCGGTAGGTCGGTAATTATTGATACTGTGCGGATTATTCTCATCCGGAAGAAATCTGCTGATTTTGCCGGAGCTTGGATTATATTTATTCAAACCCCTCCAGGTAGCGATCCATAAATTGCCGGAACGGTCTTCAAATACATCCCAAATCCAATTATGTGAAATACTATTCGTGTCCAGGGGATTATGTTTAAATATTTCAAAGGTGTAGCCGTCATATTTATTTAATCCATCCTGAGTACCAAACCACAAAAATCCCTGTGAATCCTGAAAAATGCAATTTATGGTACTCTGGGATAAACCCTGCTCAACTGTAACGTGGTTAAAAAGATGATTATTTTCCTGGGAATAGGCAAAGGTGGTGGAAATCAGGCCAATAAAAACGATGTGCTGAAGAAATCGATATATTTTAGTCATGGGATTATCATCCTTGAAACAAGATATTCTATTTGAATAAACCCATACTAGCTTAGATATAACTAAATCAGAAGTCTTGTCTGATATTACAAACTATTTATTAATTTGTCAATTCAATCTTTAGTACCCACATTGACAGTAAAGATTTTTATTAAGAATATATCATTTTGCAAACAATAAATTTATCCAGCTGTTCTTTTGAATGGAGGAATTTGTTATTAGCCTTGTAAAAAACTTGTTTATGAAAATACTGCACCATTATATTTATAGTGGATCATAATTAAAAGTCCTTAATAATGATTATAAAATTTAACAGGGATATTTATCTTATCAAGTTCTTAGAGGTATAAGATATGCACAGATATTTGATTCTACTTATTTTTATTTTTTTCATTTTTTCAAATTTAATTAGTGTACAATTGAGCGATAAAACTTTTGCTCAGAATTTCAAATCCCAACATTTCCATATCGAGAACGTCTCCGAAGGTGTTTATGCTGCTATTCATTCTATCGGAGGTCATGCCATATGTAATGCAGGCATAGTAGATCTTGGTGAAGAGACTCTGATATTTGATACATTTCTTTCTCCCTTGGCAGCAGAAGATCTGCTCAAGGCAGCCAGAAATTTAACCGAAAATCCGGTGAAGTTTGTAGTTAATAGCCACTACCATAATGACCATATCAGGGGAAACCAGGTTTTTTTGCCTGAGGCCCGAATTATCAGCACTCCGAAGACCAGGGAAATGATTAAAGAAAATGAACCCAAAACAATCGAAGAGGAAAAAGGTTATTCACAAAAAACACTTGAAGAGCTTAGAGAAAATTATAGTACGGAGCAAGATAGTGCCAAAAGTCTGGGTCTGTTGATGTGGATTGGTTATTATGAAGCAATAATAGAATCACACCCTATACTTCGGACAACTCTGCCGGATAGTACCTTCAACGATACATTGATTATTAAAGGCACTCAAAAAAAGGTTGTATTGATTTCTTTCAAAAACGGTCATACAGTTGATGATGTTGTTATGTACTTGCCTGAGGATAAAATTCTGTTTACAGGTGATCTGGTCTTTATTGGCATGCATCCCTATTTAGCAGACGGATCTCCCGATACCTTGCTTCAGATATTGGACACCTTGAAAAAATTTGATATCGAAAAGATAATACCGGGGCACGGTGATATCGGCGGATTAGACGATATCGACAATATGATCCACTATATAAAAACTATGCAGAGCCAGGTAGAAAGCCTGATCGGGGATGGAAAATCACCAAAGGATTTATCGGAATCTGACATAGCGGAACCATTCAATAAGTGGTGGTTTCCTCAATTTTTCCGGATAAATTTGGGATTTATCTATAAGACCGCCATCTCTGATACAAATTGATTAAATTCAATTTATAATGTATAAATGAATATCAGGATAGGAAAATCCATAACCACCTATGGGAAAGGAAAATATGTATAAGGTTCTGGCAGTCGATGATGAACAAACCAGACTGAATTTAATCATTCGAACCCCGCGAATTAACAATTTGTAACCGCCAGATGAATTTCTGCTTTCAGCTTTATCCTTTTTCCTGTCCCCTGGCCAGACAGGTTTTTATCTTTTATCTTATTCGTAATCCTGACCTCAGATGGAGCTGCAAAATGTAGCTATTGGAGCGCCAAATCTGGACGACTGTTTTTCAAGGTTTCCACATCTTCACGGGTCATGGTAAATCTTACCGATACCTGATTGCCATGGCTGTCCACCCGAATCTTGTTTAAAACATCCACAGCTTTGCGTTCCTGGCTTACCGCCAGTTTTGCAGTGGCAATCCAGCCCTTTATTGCCTCTTTAAATAACTTTGCCGTTTCATGGTTACTAAACATGGCAGCGCCGGAAAATTTTATGTCCTGTTCTATTTTCATGGAGAAATTTACATCCTCCATGGATTTTAATCCTTCAAAACGTTTTCCTTCCCAATGACGCTGGATGGTGCTCATCATTTTATGCATAAAAGTCCGGACATCGACCGATAACCATCCCTGGCTTTTATATCTCAGGCTACGGACACGATCCAATGTCCGCGGAGTGATTTTTGAGCTCTTAGAAGAATAATTATCCAGCCATTTCTCGACCAAATCCCGGTTTCCGCCTATAAGCTGATTGCTGTCCGCAAAGCAGACGCTCATTTCATTATCATCAAGGTCATAAATCGTAAAATTCTGATATGATTCCTGGCTGAGAGTTTCATTTTCTTCATGTCCTCTGATATAATTTATGATATTTTCTGGTTGATAACTTCCGTTGATAACTGCCAGTATTCCCTCCGGGCCGCCTTCTTTTTCCGGAAGGAAACAGAAATAGATTTCATGAATATCCCGGCGGATGTCCAGGCCGGTAGCATCCATAAACTCCTGGTACTCATCTGAATAGAAATGCTTTTTACCAATATGGTCTTCAAAAATGGAGAAGAAAGGGCTGTCTTTCAGGGATTGAATGTTTACGTACCCAATGGCAGGTGCAGACTCGGGGAGCAGGGCAATTTGTCCCCACATTTTGCGGGAAAGTGGCTCAGGCTGCTCACGGGTACATTGCCAGCCGGCTGCGGTAATAAAAGCAAACAAAACAAATAGTACAATAATTTTTTTCATGGTAAGCTCCTAAAAGTTTTTGCGTGAAAATAGAAATGTTGATATTATATACATAATTACTCCAAAAAAGAGGGAGGTCCATAACGGTAGCCATGATGAGACCGGAGATCCCTGCACCAGTAAACGCGTAATATTTCCCAATTCCGAAGTTTTTGGGGAAAAATGGTATAATGCATCCAATAGATATCCATAAAATTTCCCGGACAGCAGGGCATAGATCTTGTCCCGCTCCAGCAAAAGAGGACTGAAGAAAAGAATCAGGTAAGTGATCATAAGGGAAAATGCTCCACTGCCGGTGACTATTCCCAGGAAGGTCATCAGAGAATACAGAATGGCAAATGTGATGATTATCATGATGCCGGCCAGCAAAAAACCCCCACTCCAGATCCCGGTTTTAAATGACAAAATTAGCCAGCTGAAAATAATCAGATATATAACATTGAAGGAGACAATGGAAACGGCCCCCAGAAACCGTCCCGATAGAATTTGAATGCGGTTCAGGGGCTTTGACAGTATCAGATCTATGGTACCGGGTTGCAGGAAACTGGGAATCAGTCCGCTGGTGGCAAAAAGTGACATGAATAATCCCCCGGTGAAAAGGAACACGGCTACTGCGCTCTCTATACCAATAATCAGCTTATTAATATTGACCAACTCGGGGGTTTCCTTTCCGAAAATTGAGACTGACGATTTTAACCCGTCCACAATATCCAGATTCAGGGCAAAAATAAACAACAGGCATACAAGTGTGGATATTCCAAAGAAAGCAATAAACGTTTTTTTTGCAAATGACTCACGGAATGTCAGTTGTACAATAGCAAGAATTTTCACTTCAGTTACCTTTCTCTTCTTCCAGAATTTCAATAAAAAAATCTTCCAGTGATATTTTATAGGGAATCACCGCCCGGATAATAATCCGCTGCTCTCTTAAAGTATCGATCAGTTTATTTAAATGATGGTCATCATTCACCGATATTACATAGACATCCTGTTGTCTGCGGACAGCGATATTCAATTTTTCACAGATGGGAAAAATCAGCTTCTCCCCGTTCTGTAAATTTAATTGATAGGTATCTTTTACGGAGATAAACTGCTGAACGTCTCCTTTACGTATGAGCCGGCCGTTTTTTAAGATGGCAATTTCATCAGAGACCCGCTCTACTTCCGATAGTAGATGACTGTTCAGAAAGATGGTTTTTCCGTTATTCCTTAAATCAATAAGAATGTCTCGTACTTCACGGCGTCCAACCGGATCTATGTCATCTGTAGGTTCATCCAGAAAAAGCAGTTCCGGGTCATTTATCATTGCCTGGGCGATAGCCAGCCTCTGAAGCATTCCCTTCGAATATTTCCGGATTTTTACGTGTTCCCAGTCAGCCAATTTCACCAGCTGCAGCAAGCCGGGAATGCGTTCAAGCAACAGTGTTTTTTTAAGTCCATTCATTTTTCCAAAGTAGTAGAGCACCTGATGGGCATTTAAGAAATCGGGAAAACGCTGGTTCTCAGCCAGATACCCCAGGTTCGCATGAGATTTATAATTGCCGATACTGGTACCCAGTAAAGTGGCATTTCCACGGGTGGGATGGCAGATTCCCAGTAATAATTTAATCAGGGTAGTTTTACCGGCACCGTTGGGACCCAGAAGGCTGAATATCTGGCCCTTATTTACCTGCAGAGAAAGATCTTCCAGAGCTTTAACTTTTCCATTGGAGTAATATTTGGTCAGATTTGATGTTTCAATTGCAAACACTTGAAGTCCTTATTTTAATTTTTAGTCATACGATTTCCCGCAAGCTTTGTTACTAAAAGTAATTTATCGAAACTTTTAAATGAATGATACGATAAAAGTGACACAAAAATGGTTGGTATTTTTAAAGAATTCCGATAAATGAATTAAAAAAAATATCAATTTAGACCGATAATCTCTAAAGGTGGTCAGATTTTTCTTCCGATTGTGGTGGAAATAGAGCAGGATTATTGTTAAATTTTCATATTCCGGTAATGCTGTAGGCAGAAAATTAGACATGGCCAAAAAAGATCTGGAAAAACTTTATTCTGAAGAAATATCACTCCTGACACCACCGGAGTATTCGGAATATGTTGAGATAAATTTACGTAAAATCAGGGAATACCGGAAGAATTTTGAAATTCCGGTAATCGGTATTGCCGGAACCTACGGCAAAAGTACTACTAAGGGGATGCTTTCCGCCATTCTGTCCCAGAGAGGACCGGTTCTGGAAACGCCCCTGGATTGCGATACGGCCTCAGTAGTTTCTTCTACTCTTTTGCAACTCCATAAGAATCATCGTTATGGTCTCATTGAACTGGGCATTATTAATCAACAGCAGTTTAAACTGGCGGTTGCCCTGGCGCAACCAACCATTGGGGTGGTGACCAATATCGGAGAAGCTCATATGGCGAAGCTGGGGAATAAATACTTTATTGCCGATGCTAAATTGGAACTGATTCGCCAGCTTAAAAGTGAAGATTTCGCCATTCTGAATATCGACGATGACCTGGTGAGTAGTATGGATACTTTTTCCGGCACCCAGCGCATTATCAAATTTGGATTTAATGGTGCCGCTCATTTTTTTGCCACGGAGATAAACCACCACGGACCCCATGGAATTGAATTTATGGTAAATAATTATTATAAATTTGATTTACCGGTTTATAGCTCTACCGCAGTTTCAAATGCTCTGGCGGCTATTGCGGTATCCCGGGTGTTGAATTTTGAATTTGAAGAAATTTCAAAAGGGCTGAAAGAGAAATTTCAACTGATCAGTGGACGTGGAAACCTGATCCAGAGCGGTGAGGTGTTCATTCTCGATTATACCTATAATGCAACGGTAAATTCTGTCTCCAAAGCCTGCGAATCTCTGGTTCAGTTTAAAAATTTCTCTAAAAACCTGATCCTGGTTGTGGGAAGTCTGGAAGAACTGGGAAAAACTACCCAGGATGTTCATATGAAAATCGGCTATTATATTTCTGCGCTCCCCATCGATATGATAGTCACTGTAGGCAAGGATGCGGAATTAATCGGAAAAGGTATACGCCGGATTAATCATAATAAGAAAATAATTGAGCATTGCGTGGATCCCGGTGCTCTTCCCGGGAAGTTACTTAAACTGCTCTCTCCCCATTCCACTATTCTCCTGACTGGTGGTAAATTCCTGAATCTTTCCCTCCAGTTACAGAACCTGCTCTCACGATTAAAATAATCGCAAACCATAAAGCGGACAGAAAGTTCTGGATTCTGGATGCTGGCTAAATCTCGGAAGATTTAGTCCCGCCGAGACGACCGGAAGGAGTCAGGGTCGGCGGGAATCTTTCATCTTTGATCTTTCGCATAGCGACCACTATGTGGTAATCTTGCCTCTGCTACCTATTTTATTTATTCTATATTGCACATTGCCTGACCTGTGAAAAATTCATAAGTTTAGCCTTCATTATAACAAAGGGACCTAAAATGATTCGGAATCATTCTTATCATAAATTATTTTGGTTATTGCTGGTTACAGTATTGTTCGGATGCCAGTCCGGCCAGAGGACTGTTTCTGAAAATCAATATGTCCTGCCGGGAGAAAAACATCTTAAAAATATTAAGATGATCACCGATGAGGGGGAAAATGCCGAAGCATATCTGTCCTTCGATGAAAGCATGCTGATTTATCAATCCACCCATAGCCCGTACCCCTGTGATCAGGAATTTGTCATGAAAACGGATGGAAGCTTGGGAAGACTGGTATCCAACGGTAAGGGGAGGACTACCTGTGGATATTTCCTGCCAGGCGATAATGCAATTTTATATGCTTCAACCTATCTGGCCGGCGAAAACTGCCCGCCACCGCCTGATATGTCTAAGGGATATGTCTGGAAATTGTACGACAGTTATGACATTTTTCTGGCCAGCCTGGACGGAACCATCTTGAAGAGACTGACTGATAGCCCTGGCTATGATGCCGAAGGCACGGTTTCTCCGGTAGGAGACAAAATTGTCTTTACTTCCTTGCGCAGCGGAGATCCCGAGATCTATACCATGAACCTGGATGGAACGGACCAGAAAAGACTGACCTTTGAAAAAGGATATGACGGCGGTCCGTTTTTTTCCTGGGACGGCACTCAGATAGTTTTCCGGGCCAGCCGGCCTCAAACCAAGGAAGAATTAAAAGACTATGAAGACCTGGTAGATAATGGCTTGGTGAGGCCAACCACCCTGGAAATATATGTGATGGATGCTGATGGAAGCAATATCCGGCAGGTTACTGATTTTGGCAAAGCATCATTCGCTCCCTTCTTTCACCCCGATAATAAACGGATAATTTTTTCATCTAATGTGCAAAGTAAAAATCCCCGGAATTTTGACCTCTATATAATCAATAGTGATGGAACCAGCCTGGAAAAAATTACCTATAATGATACCTTTGATGGTTTCCCAATTTTTACAAGGGATGGGAAACATCTGGTCTTTTGTTCCAACCGCTTTAATAAAAAAGAAGGCGACACCAATGTCTTTTTTGCGGAATGGGTAGATTAATTTTTATCCAATTACAGGGTCTTTCGCGGGGATTTTTTATTGCCCATGTGCGGAGAGATTTTTTTAAGATTTTTAGTTGTGCAAGGAGAGTGAATGAAGCGCAGTTTCGCAGCCCTCATGAATGACATAATAGATTATGCCGGACTATTTCCTCCGGCAAAACTGCCGTTTGAGCAGGCGGTATCCGCATACCTGGATTACCGGGAGGAAAAAGAGGCCTGGATGCTAGGCCGCTTCATTTGTCCCGTAGGCCAGGTTTCCGGGTTCGACTCTTTTCGTGAACAGCTGTCTGATGATTCTTCCCCTCTCCGGCTCAGCATCCTACTTACCGAACGGGAGAATAAAACCGATTCTTCTTTTAAAGGTGCGAAACGCATATGGGCGGCCAGCAACCTCCTGGACAACATGTCAATTGAACATTCAATTGAAGTTGTAGAATGCCGCTGGCCCCTGGATCTCCGGGAAATGACTAACATGCAGGTAGTATTGAAATATCTGGATGAGATTGAACGGTCCTGGCAAAAACACCATCTCAAAAATATCCCCATTTTTTTTGAACCGGAACGCGATAATTTCTGGTCCAAAACCGTTCCCGTTTTTCTGGAAGGTATCGCTGTATGGTCTGAAAAACAAAAGAACGGTTCTCCCATTATTCCGGGATTCAAGTTGCGCTGTGGCGGCGAAACGGTAGAGGCTTTCCCTTCAATTGAAGAAGTAAGCACAGCAATCTATTACTGTTCGGAATTTAATGTCCCGTTTAAAGCCACTGCCGGATTGCACCATCCAGTCCGGCACGTCAATCAGTCGCTTCAGACTCATATGCATGGTTTTTTTAACATCTTTGGAGCAGCTTTGCTGGCTTTTGGCCTTCGCTTGCCCTTTACCGAAATACAGAAAATTGTTCTGGAAGAAGATGACTCCCTCTTTCAGTTTGAGGAATATGGTTTCCGCTGGAGGGACTTAAAGCTTGCGACGGATAAAATCAGTTCATTGCGACAGGGGAAAATTCTGTCTTTTGGCAGCTGCAGTTTTACGGAACCTCGCGAAGATCTGCAAAATCTGGGTTTACTTTAAACCGGCAGGAAAACGGAAGGAATTATTTACATGCATAACAGTAAATCTTCGTTGCGATCTTTTATAGATGTGTCGGCGGGTTCTCACTTCCCCATCCAGAATCTGCCCTATGGTTCTTTCCGGCGATCCGCGGAGGATACTCCCCGCATTGGTGTGGCCATCGGTGATTTTATCCTGGATCTGTCAGTCATCGAACATGAGGGTCTTTTCAAAAATACCCTGCTTGATCATGACAAAGTATTCAGCCGGCCGGTTCTGAACCCCTTCATGGCTCTGGGAAGGTCGGCCTGGAAGGAAGCACGGCAATTAATCACTGATCTGTTGCGGGAAGACAATCCGGTTCTGAGAGATAATCAGGAATTGCGGAAGAAAGCATTATTACGGCCGGAAGAGGTGCTATTGCAGATGCCCGTGAGCATCACCGATTATACCGATTTCTACTCTTCCCGTGAACATGCCACCAATGTGGGAATCATGTTTCGCGGAAAGGACAACGCCCTGATGCCCAACTGGCTGCATCTGCCGGTGGCGTATCATGGTCGTGCCAGTTCGATTGTCCTTGGCGGTACGCCCATCAGGCGCCCCATGGGTCAGACCGTTCAGGATTCGGGAGATCGTCCCCGGTTTACTCCCAGCCGCCTGCTGGATTTTGAGCTGGAAATGGGATTCCTGGTAGGACCGGGGAATGAGCTGGGTAATCCCATTCCCATCAATGATGCAATAGACCATATCTTTGGAATGGTTCTGGTGAATGACTGGAGTGCCCGCGATATCCAGAAATGGGAATACCAGCCGCTGGGTCCTTTCCTGGGTAAAAACTTCGCCACGTCTATTTCACCCTGGGTGGTCACCATGAACGCGCTGGAACCATTCCGGACTGGTGGACCTGAACAGGATCCTTCCCCTTTACCTTACCTGCAGGGGGAAGAAAACCGAGCTTATGATATTCAGCTGGAAGTCTGGATTCAGGAAGAAGGAGTAAGTGTCCCTTTCACTATTTGTCGTTCCAATTTTAAATATCTGTACTGGACCATCTGCCAGCAGCTGGCACATCACACCATTAACGGCTGTAATCTGCAAACCGGAGATTTGCTGGCGTCGGGGACCATCAGCGGCCCCACCCCGGATTCTTACGGAAGTCTGCTGGAATTAACCTGGGGAGGATCAAAGGCGTTACGGCTGCCTGGCGGTCAGGAACGAAAATTTCTGCAAGATGGTGACATTCTGGGAATAACCGGCTGGTGCCAGGGAGAAGGCTACAGGGTAGGTTTCGGGGAGGTTGTGGGCAAAATTCTTCCGGCTTCCGGAAAGTGAGTATTTTAATATATCTAAAAACGAATTTTCCATGAAAAAATCGCAAAATAAATATGATGTATTGATTGTAGGTGCCGGTCCCATCGGACTAGCCTGCGGAATTGAAGCCCGGCAGTGGAATCATTCTCATATCATTATTGAAAAAGGATGCCTGGTAAATTCGATTTTCAACTATCCCACCAATATGACATTTTTTTCTACTTCGGACCGCCTGGAAATCGGTGAAGTTCCCTTCATCTCGCATGGATACAAACCCAGCCGCCGGGAAGCCCTGGAATATTATCGCCGGGTTGCCGGGAGCTGGAAACTTCAGGTAAAAATTTATGAGAAGGTAACCGGTGTGGCGGGCGAGCCGGGCAATTTTGAAGTTCACACCACAAAATCACACTATTTTGCCAAAACCGTAATCATAGCCACTGGTTATTATGATAATCCCAACCTGTTAAATGTTCAGGGAGAATCGTTACCGAAAGTGAAACACTATTATGATGAACCTCATCCCTATGCTTACCAGAAGGTGGCGGTGATCGGGGCCGGAAACTCTGCGGTCGATGTGGCTCTGGAGTTGTACCGGGTGGGTGCGGAGGTGACCTTGATTGTCAGGGAAGCGGAATTAAAGGATGCCATAAAATACTGGGTAAAACCGGATATAGAGAACCGAATCCGGGAAAAGGCCATTGAGGCTTATTTCAATTCCTCGGTGCTTCGTATCGGTGAAAAAGATATCGAATTTAAAACACCTGAGGGCGTTAAAAAAATCTCCAATGATTTTGTCTTTGCCATGACCGGTTATCATTCGGATTTTGATTTCCTCAAGAGAGTGGGAGTTCAGCTGGCGGATGATGAATATCTCAGTCCGGTGTACAATCCCGACACCTTCGAAACCATCCGCAAGGGGATTTATCTGGCCGGGGTGGTATGCGGCGGAATGGAAACTTCCCGGTTATTCATTGAATATTCGCGGGAGCATGCTGCTGCGATTTTTAATCATATGACGAAAACATATGTCAGGTAGTCAATTTTATTTGATTATCTAAATAGAAAAAGCAATTACCAAAAGGGTAACAGGATACGAAATCATAAAAATAAATAATTTATATGATTATTGCTTTATATCTGAAAAACGAGTTCTAAATCATTTTAAATCTATTTTGCATGATAATAATGTATTTGTTATTGTCCCTGGATGGACCACTACGTGGCGATGAGTGCCTGCCTGCCTGGTCCGATGCCAGGCGGGCAGCAGGCAGGCCACGACATCCCTGTTTCGCCACATAGTGGCCACTTCCGTGGCAATGACAATCAGCTCAGTTTCGGAGCAAAGGGCATAATCGAAATTATTTTTAATGAACATTAATTCCAGACACATTTATTTTCCGATCTTTTTTAAATCTTCTGATTTTTTTGAATCATCGTGTCCGGAGTCTTTCCGGTTAATTTTGTGAATTCATCAGATTAAAATGAGTAAATCCCGCTTAACCCGCCAACAGAGAGAAGATTTTCAGGAAGCTCTGCTATCCTGGTATGGGAAATCCCACCGCCGGCTCCCCTGGCGGGAAATCCGGGATCCCTACCGTATCTGGGTCTCGGAAGTTATGTTGCAGCAGACTCAGGTCAGAACCGTGATCCCGTACTATCAGAAGTTTATCGAAAAATTTCCGGAGGTCCGGGCACTGGCTTCAGTAGATCTGGAGGAGGTGCTTAAATCGTGGGAATTATTGGGCTACTATGCCCGGGCGCGCAATTTACATCGTGCGGCAAAGATTGTGATGGAAAAATATGGTGGTGTTATTCCGGATTCATATAGCCGGTTTATCGAACTTCCCGGGGTAGGGGAATACGTTGCGGCGGCAGTGATGAGTATAGCCTTCCGACAACCCTATCCGGTGCTGGACGGTAATGTTAAACGGGTGCTTACCCGTCTCTGGACCCTTAATTTTCCGGTAAATGATTTAAAAAACCGGAAGAAAATATCTGCAAAACTCCATGCGATTTTTAATGAAAATAAACCGGGAGAATTTAATCAGGCGATTATGGAACTCGGGGCGGTTATCTGCAAACCTCGCCGGCCGGATTGCCAGGCATGCCCGGTTTCAAAATTCTGCCGGGCTTATCAGGCGGGGCGGCAGGAAAAATTTCCCCTGAAAGGGGTAAAGAAACCCCTGCCGGAACATGCCATTGCAGTCGGGGTCATTGAAAATGAAGGGAAAATTCTCATTACCCGCCGTAAAGAAGAGGGATTGCTGGGCGGACTGTGGGAATTTCCCGGGGGAAAAATCGGAACAGGAGAGACTGCTGCCGATGCCTGTGTACGGGAGATAACTGAGGAAGTAAATCTGGCGGTTTCAGTCACCGAACACCTGGCCCGGGTAAAGCATGCTTATTCACATTTCAGGATAATTATGGATGTTTATTTATGCAAATTTCGGGAGGGAGCCGTTGAGTTGAACGGTCCGGTTGATTTCCGCTGGATATCGTTGCTGGAAATTGACAGATATCCCTATCCGGCAGCCACCCATAAAATCTTGCCGCTGGTAAAAGAGAAACTTGCGCTGTATCATCAGAAAAATTCAGGGAAAGATAAATTAGGTTTTTTTTCTGCGGGCAAACAATGGATTTAGGAGGTTTAAAACAGTGATATCTTTTGAAATAGATTCGTTCTCAAATTACGAGCTCAAAATAGATTTCCTCACCCGAATTGTACTGGATCTTCTTGTATTCAACATTTGTAATGGTTTTTTTATTTGTTCTTTTGCCTTGATGCAAAAGAACCATAAAATCAAGACTGTCAGAAAAAATCTGGAAATTCAACGGTGCACCTCCCTAAAATTCTTAAACTCACCCGCACTCATTAGGCTATAGATATCATAGATTTATTGCATCTATTGAGTACGGGCTCAAACAGAAAGAATTTTTACGCTCGGTGCACCGGAATTTCTGGCGATTTTTTCTGAAGGTCGATAAAACCAATGTAAGAACAAACATATGTTTTATTTTGAAAAGACAGCATCAATGGTCTAATGCAATATTTTCGGATAACATTAAATAATGTGTCGAGAGAAAGGCGAGATACTCCGGTTTTTGGCAAATTAAATTATGGACAGAAATTAGCTATTGTAATGAGAGCCTCACTGACTGCTGTCTGCTTGGAATCATACAAGAAGGAAATCTTCGGATTTTTTGATGACACGGAGGGGCACTGAGAATGCCAGGAGAGACACAGAGGAATTAACTCAATAAATGATTTATAAAAACATTCCGTGGGACTTCGTGAATGCTCCGTGTATCCCTGTGTTACAGAATTTATCCCAGGGGAGGGATCACTCATCATGCCTGTCCGGCAACTGAGGGACAATCTTCGGATTTTTTGATGACACGGAGGGGCGCGGGAAATGCACTGAGGTACACAGAGAAATTTAGCCAATAAATGATTTATATAAACACTCCGTGGAACTCTGAGAATGCCCCGTGTATATCCGTGTTACAGGAATAACCCTAGGAAAGGATAATAACGATTTTCAGGAAAATTCAGGAAAATAAATTTTTATTTGAAGTTTAATATCAGTTTACTATGTTTTAAATAGGGCTTCACAAAACTCTTAGTTTATTATTATAAGTCATGATATTTGGT
>CAYWTB010000013.1:0-81619 GCA_964461135.1 uncultured Caldithrix sp.
TAGACGTATAATCCGGATGCTACCAAATTCCCATTATTATCATTACCATTCCAGAGGACCTGATGGGTTCCGGCAACTTTCGGTTCATTGAGCAGAGTCCTGATCCTGCGACCGGAGACATCAAAGATATCAATTCTTACTCCAACATCTTCCGGCAGATCGAATGAAATGGTGGTGGAGGGATTGAACGGGTTCGGATAGTTATTCCACAACCTGAATTGGGTAGGAATTTCTTTGCTTTCCTCAATGACTGTAATCTGCTCACCCTCCTGATGGGAGGATCCTCTCATATCATAGACATTGGCAATTCCAATGGCATCTGCAGAAGTTTTCACATCCACATGGGCTTTTACCACCAGAGAAACCAGCTTTCCCACATATTCATCCAGATCCACCAGGAAGGTATCGGCAATACCAAAATCTGTGGTATCCGATGCTGCTAAAAGCGTGCTGTTATAACTGTGAACCGTTTTTAACACCTGTTTGGTCTCTGCGTCCCTCACAGCGATATCCACAATGCCAATATCCAATCCCTCTTCTGCTTTTGTTGTTCGGGTCAGATTCTCAACTGTCAGATGAAAGGGCAGCAGAATGCGGCTGTTTTTTGCCACAACCTTTACCGGTTCAAATTCAAACACATTTTCCGGCGTCACCAGTGTATCGGTATATTGAAAATCCAGGGTCTTGACTCCCAGAGGAGTTATCAGAGTCGGCTTCTTCATCTCCAGGGTTATATCGGCATTAGCGTTTATTAAGCTGCCCCCGATAAGGGACTTTTCCAGGTTAAAGGATAATAACCGGAAGTGAGGAGCCGTCATCATATTCTCTTCTCCCTGGGCAATAACTTGAGTCTGAATCCGGTAAGGTGTCTGATGATACTCGGTCCAGGCCAGATGAATATCATCGTCAATAATATTCATAGCCGGATTATTACCGTCACTGATCTGGGGTTGAGAGGGGTAAGCCCACATTTCACCATAGCCGAAGACATAGATTACCTGACCCCCAGTTTCCTGATAGGCCACATACAGGGTTCTATTTTCCATATCACCGATACCGCAGGCCACTGGATTGCGGTTTCCCGTATTACCGGTTTGTAACATAGTCAAGGACAGCCAGTTGCCCGTTGTCGTTTTCTCCCTGAGACAGACCACCGGCGTATAGACATAATACTTTCCTACCAGGTGACGCCAGGTAGCCTGCCAGGCCACTGTTACAATATTCTTACTATTCCCATCATAGGGTCCGGCACTTTTTAATGACGGTAGTGCATTGCTCAGCAAATAGTAGTAGCCGGAATTTAACACTACCTCGGTACTGTAGTCAACATCATGAGGATCTTCATCGCCGTCATGGTATCTTGAAAATTCTTTATAATGGATTCCGTTACTTTGCTGCCAGGCCAGCATGTAATAGGGATTTTGCCAATAGACAGATGAGACATATTTTTTGTTATCGACGGAAGGGAAAGTGGCGCTGGCTTCATAGTTGAGGTTCTCAATCACCGGATTGCGCAGGAACCACAGCCGGATGCCATCGGTGTAATCGTCTGAGTAGAAGGCACTGCCGCCGCGAAAAGCCACAACCCCGGTTAGCAGCGGATCGGATTCTGCTTCCAGGGTATATAAATAATAACCGGCAACCGAGGGATAAGGCACATCCGGGATCTCATAAACCGGCAGCGGGAAACTGCTACGGTTGCATCTGACCATATAGGAATTGGTAGAGGTATTATGTTCCGTCCAGGCGATCAGTCTCTGGTTCTGGGGATAACCGAGACACATTTCATTCAGGTAAGTTACTGCCGGTGTCAGATTTTCGATAGATCCGGATGCAGCAGCAATCTTTGAATCATTTGACCAAAATCCTCCCTCTCCCTGACTGGCAGAATAGATATTTCCCCGGTCTTCATAAACCAAGAAAGGCCGGAAACCGGGTTGACTATACACATAATCGTAAGATAATTTCCTACCATTATTGGCAAGGGTAGCCTGGGGAGTATCAGAGGCCCGCTGGCCTTTCATGTTGGCGGTAAGAGTGGCGCCGGGTTGTTTAAAAACAACCGCCGTTGGATTATTACTGGGATTGTGCAATTCTATATCATTAGGATTATAATTCCAACTCTCAAATCCATGTGTTATGGTTTTACCATTAACTTCAAAATCCTGTTGCGGGGCAAAAACTGAGTAATAGGGAGGTTGCCAATAAGGCAAGCCTTCATTAAGAAAGATTCCCAAATGTGCCGAGTTTTCATCAATACTATACGGTACAGTATGCGGTTGATAAGTGGCATCCATTCCCAGATTCTGATATGCTCCACCTAATCCTTGCATTTCAGGAAACCACGGATCAAAAAATTCTATTTGCCCAACACCATTGCTGGTTCCACCGTTTATTAAAAACATGTCTAATTAAGCATCATTTGAAGTATAGAACTGGGCAATTAAATCAGAAGTCTCATTAGTTATGTGAAAGGTTCTATAATTTAATACTTTGTCTGCATCATCAGTTCCCCAATGGTGGTACTTTTTATTGACCGAGGGTGTACCGTATAACACTAAATTTTGATCCGCCAGTAAAGTCTGATCAGTAGCCCAGTCAAATGATGTATGCCAAGGAACCCCCTTATTCTCCCAAATCGTACTATTCCAATACCCCACCTCATTAGCTAAAGTATACTCTCCAGCTCTCTGATCAACTGTAACTGGTTGTTCAATTTGTAATGCTTTAATCAATTTCTTTAAATCAGGTCTTCCACCTATACCTGAAATGGGGGTTGAGCAGTTGTTCGGATCCCTTAGTAATTCTTGAATTTGATCACAAAATAAAGTATATCCATATTTTGCTTTGTATATTCCCTGGAGTATGGCTACCACTCCAGCTACCATTGGTGTTGCTCCGGAAGTGCCATCAAATATATCTGTATACCATTCATTTTGGTTTTCAGGTTTATAAAGATGACCATCACCACAGGTAACTATATTTTCGCCCCATCCGTTGCAATCAACTCTGGATCCATAATTTGTACTGTGCCACATACCATCTCCCTGACTGTTTCCGGCTCCAACAATAATTGCATTTGTATAAGGAGGGTAAGTACTAAATTCTTCCAGGTTGTCAAGATAAAAATGATAGGGATTATTTCCGGCTACTTCAATTACAATTCTACCCTGAGTTGTAGCTTGATTGATCACTTGACGATGCCATACATTATATTCAGCAGGTACCATATATTCATGGTAGTTATATTGAGCTGGAACCTCTGCTTCTATAACAATTATATCTCCCTCATTGGATGATTCTAATGCAAGAAATATAGCATCTTCAAACTGCCATGGATCTTGTGGTGAAATAGCGTAGGCATATGCTTCTGGAGCAATCCCAGTAATTCCGAAACTATTTTCTTCCCCAACCATGATTCCCATCACAGCTGTTCCATGATCTCCATAACCAATGTCTTGAATATTTTCCGTATTATCATCAATGTCGACATGATTCAAATTAAAATGATGGTCAATAACAAAAATATTTATTCCTTCTCCTCTACCTCCAGGATATTGTCTTGCATACTCAACATTTAATCCGGAGGGAGGATCATAAAGATAACCTTGCATGCCCGTATAATCTGGAATCTGGGTTTCCGATTTATTCGGAAAACTAATCATCATTAAAAATGTACTGAGAAGAAAAATGATCAGGTTTTTCATAATGTTTCCCCTTATTATTTCATTTAAAGGTTAATTATGAATTCCAATAAGGATATAAGCCTTATCTCCTTTTCGCCCTACCGCACAAACAAGGTCACCTTTCATGGCCACCCGATTTAAGTTTCCATTCATGAAAGTTTCATCAAGATAACTTTTCCAAGTGTATCCGTTGAAATGTATAACCTCTCCGTATGCACCCACAATAATAATATCATTGATATCATTCCCTCGAATGGCATCTGTAAAATAGCCTGTAATATCATCTACCAGTTCAATCCATTTTGAATATCCGTTTAAATCACCGCTAAAGAATATTCCGTCCCCAACTATATAGTAGTGATGAGGCGGTTTAAACCAGACACCACTTATAGCCCAGGGAAGTCCGTTATTGGTTAAATCGGTCACGCGCCCTTGAACTATGCTCAATACTTTACAGTCGTTAAGAATATATTGAGTAGAGGCTACAGAGATGATCTCCGACTTGGAACCGGTGCTGACTCCCCAGATATCTTTGACAGGGAGTTCCGTCCCGCTGTCCAGCTTTAACCAGTACTCATTGATATGATATGAGATCAACCCATTACTTCCAACAATGTAGAAATTATCGTTTTGTATTCCCCACATTTTATTCATTCCATATCCAATTAAGATATTGGGTATTGGTATTTCTATAAACTTTTCCCCATCCCATCTGACTATAGCCTCAAACCAAACATCTCTGGTAGAAAAAGCAAGAATGGCTTTTATTGGCCATGAAATACCATTATAGGTAATTCGTTTTAATTCCCAAACATTTCCATCCCAATGCACTGCATTGTATGGCAACCAAGGTTGAGCACTGTCGGAATAAATCTCTCCAACTGCCCAGATATCATTTTCATTAATAATAGCTACATCATACAGTGCTCCACCTCCGTATGGACTGCTGAATTCGATAGATTCCCACTGAAACTCATGGCTGGTGGTATCCATGGTGGTAGTATTCACCATTTCACTTTTAGTCAGCTCAAAACCTTTGCGTTTCAGAACTGTCTGATAGTTATAAGAGTGAGCTGGTAATAATGTACTGTCATAAATAGTGGTATCTGCCTGAACCGGTGACATCTGGAAAACAGCTGAATCATTGCGCAACAGGATCAGAGAATCTTCACCGGTAATACCTGTGGTATTGAGTTGCAGCCAGGCTTCGGTGACAACCACATCTTCGACGGTAACAGAGAGGTGTGGATTTTTTTGATCTACTGGAGTAGCGTTCTTTTCACATCCATGAATAATAATAACCAAAGAGAAAAGACAAAGAACTAAAAACGCAAATATTGCTTTCAAATGACTATAGAGCATAGAAACTCCTGTTTCTTTTATTTCTTCCTAAATATATAAAGAATATAAGCCGGGGGAGAATGGCAATGAATAAAACGGTTTAAATGACCCGGGAAATCATGTTGTGTTGACATAATTCCTTCCATAATTAATGATATGGAACGTGCCTGTTCAACCGCTTCCAATTACAACTTTTAAGGATTTGTTTTAATTTATTTAGTAACCATGAATTTTTCAAGCACAAAGTTCAACTTTTCAAAAATAATTACCACTTAACAAAGGTCAAATCGCATGCCAAAAATCAGAAATGCAGTATTTATACTATGTTAGACAATTTTGATCAAATTGATCACCATTCCTGATTGTGAACAAAACACCACAAAGTGTGAACTAAAATTCACACCCGCTCTATCCAGAGAATTTCAAAAACCCAAATTTTATATCTTCAACCTGAATTTTTTAATCAGATTCTTTTCCTCTCCCACACCGGTAATCCGCATTTGATTGAATCGCCTGCTCCTGACCTCCATTCTAAAATCAAAATTCTCCGGCAGGATCCCACCATTCAATTTCTTCACCAGTATCCGTTTCTCACAGTGAGACATGGGCACACCCATTCCCCAATATTGATCACCATCTACCCTACAAATATATCAAAATCCAAAACACGATCAATTTGTCAGGCATAAGGCCATTAATCAAAGAGCCCCGCATTGAACGGGGCTCTTTAGCCTCAAATCGAAAAGCTCATTTCATGAACAACATCTTCTTCGACTGAACAAAATATCCGGCCTGCATTCGGTAAATATATAACCCGGAAGAAACAAGTCTGCCACCATCATCCTGCCCATTCCAGACCACTTTATATCTGCCGGCCGGCAGGTGACGGTTAAGCAGGGTGGTTACCTTCTGACCCAACAGATCATAGATTTCCAGTGTTACATCCATGGTCCCGGGCAGATCAAATGAAATGGTGGTGGTTGGATTAAACGGATTGGGGAAATTGGCATAGAGGTTCAGTGTGTGCGGTAATGGCTCGGTTGAGGTTATGGAACTGGGATTTTTCATCAGAATGGCTACCGGAACGGTGATTGCCGGTTGCAGGGGATCATTGGTTATGATACGCAACTGACCCTCATACAGTCCCGGAATCGTCAAGGTAGCAGGATCTATCCGGACCTGCACGGTCATGAGTTCACCGGCGCTTACCACTCCAAAGGATGGTTCGGCAGAAAGCCAGTTCTGGCCGCTTAATACCGAATCGACTATGGTAAAATAGAGAGAAGTGTTGCCGGTATTGGAAATAGTCAAGGGCAGAGTTTTAATTTCCGAACCCAGGTCCAGAGTATCGCTGATCGCCAGCGGGTCGATCTGGGCAGATGGTACCCCCGGCAGGGAGATAACCATGGAAACGGGAACTTCCAGCGGGGATGCGGTGCCGTTATTTTCGATCACCAGTTTCGACTGATAGGAACCCAGGGGATAGGCTGCCGCCACTTTTACATTTATGAGTGTTGAATCGCCCGGATTCAACATTCCGGTCATTGGGTACCGGGAGGTGCCGGAAGTGTCAATCTCTGAAACCCAGGAACTCCCCAGCTCACCTCCCAGATTGCCATGCCCGTAATCCGGTGCCATATCGGGAAGGGAAATACCGCTGAGCTGAACCATCATGGCGGAGATATTCATAGTTTTATCAAATACTGAATAGAGAAATTTAAGTAGACTGATCAAAGCGCGACTGCCGCTGAACTGGATCAGTATGGGAAGGCCCACCAGGTTGGGATTTGAACCGCGTACATCCAGAACATAGGCGGACGGCTGGAGCCCGACTGAATCCCCAATAATATTGGCGAAGTCGAAAAAGATTTCGTATTCGGAACCGATGTCAAAATTGCCCAGGCCGTAACCCAGAGGTGCCGGATAAACCCCGCTGGCAAAATTCTGATCTACATCAAAAGAAAGCACCGCCACCGAGTTAGTATCCGGAGCAGCGGTAAAATTAATATTTATGTCATAGCTGAGAGTGTTTTCGCTAAAATCAACCGATGTGATGTCAACTCCCGCAAGACTTACGTCGCCGGAAGGATCGGTTATAACCAGGCTTTCTGCTGTCTTCTGAACAATGGGATTCTGCTGGTTTACCAGTGGTAAGGAGTATACGGAGGATAGGACAGCATGGGAAATAATATTTTTTATTAGCGGGATGAAATAAGCCGGTTGATCCCCCCGGGGACCTGCGGATTGATGGCTGGTTTCATTGCTGACGATGGTATCGGTTATCTGGTAGGTAAGAGCAGTTGTTCCGGTATTATACAGACGCAGGGTTTTCTCGGCAGATGATAACTGAGGAATGTTGAAGTCCAGACTGGTTGGCGTTACCATTAATACAGCTGCATCTGAGGGGTCGATATACAGATTCAATATACTGGCCGGGGCTTCGTATGGAAAACAGCTCCACGCCTCATTGCTGTCCCGGGCTTGAATATAATATTGCACGGTACTTCCCGCTGACAGCGGCGGAATTTCTCCCCGGAACAGGCTGTCTGTACCACTCATTATGGATTCCTGAAAGCTGTTGCCATTATCGCTGGAATAAAAAAGTGAGGCATGATCAATTCCCCGGTCGTCCAGAATAACAGCATTTACCGGATATGGATTTCCACTGTAGGCCTGATGGTTGAGAGCTGTAACGGAACGGATAAATGGCGGAATATTGGCGTTTGTATTCAGAGTATTGATGGTTATGTCATCAATGTACCAACCGTCCCTGGTTACTGACCCATCGGTCATCAGGCGGAAGCGGAGCAGAAGGGACTGTCCGCAGAAGCTTTGCAGGTCGATGGATTCTTGCACCCAGCTGCTTTGCCGACCGTCATAACCATATCTACCGGCAGGCTGGGCACCATTGCCACTGCCCGGTTTGGTATAATTACCGGAGAGAGTGCTCCAGTTGACACCATTATCGGTAGACACTTCTAGCACCCCAAAATCCCAGCTTTCTTCGATATCCCATTTCGTCCAGAATTTCAGGCCGGCTGCGCTGGCGGTGGTTAAATCTATCTGCGGGCTCCTGATCCAGTAATCGGCATTACTGAGATATGTTCCGGAAGGTGAGTCGGTAAAGCTGGCGGGCATGGAATGATAAGAGCCGCTGGTCAGTCCCCAGTTTCCCCCGGTTCCGCCGGAGGTCAATTGAGTGAGTCCGCTGTTACCGCTGTCCGAAAACGTGAGCTGAAATGTACCGATGGTCAGAACCAGACTGTCCCTGTTCACCAGATTTCCGTTTTCAAATATGTCTATATCAAATGCCAGCCGGGTTCCGACGGTTGCCGGATAATCCACCTGAAATTTCCAGGGAGTGCTGGCAGTCAGCGAATCGAATGTCTGCATGGGAGAAAAGAATATCCGGTCATTGATCATCCGGACCATCGGTTGATCCGGTGAAAGTTGAAGTGACACCAAACCCGATGGCATAAGACCATAATTGGTTACATCCGGAAAGACTTCCACAACTTCGCCGGGATCAATATCCCCGTTCTGGCCGAAAACGGTTATCTGCTTGTCATATACCCTTGGAAAAACACCGGCAATATAACTGAGTACCAGATTCGGATAAAGATTTTCTGCTGCCAGAGGAATAATACGACTGGTAGGAGGCCAGAATCCATCTGCGTCCGAACCAACTTCCGGTGAAAAGGCAATGATTTTCGGTTTACTGCTTTGTTCTCCATACATCCAGTCATCGGAGTCCCCGTTTACCGAATAACCGACGGTCTGGCTGGGTGTTCCCAGAAGGTATCCGTTAAAACGGGTCATATCCCGACCGAAATTGTAAAATAGATTATGATCCGGGGTGGGGGAGTCACTGTAAGCCCAGGGATGAATCAGCAGGTTGGAATAGGTATGATAATTCAGGGCGGTCATAAATTGATGCTGATTGCAAAAATCGCGCATGGCTCGGGTTTCCGGTTCACTGAAGGGAGCCGGCCCGCGGTAGGTATCACTTCCCGGGTAGGGGCTCGAGCCCAGATTATTATATCCCCACTGGTATCCGTAATTTCTATTAAGGTCCACCCCGTCAATTCCGCTTTGAAAAAAGATGCCGTTCTCATTATTGTCCTGCCCGTTTAACCGCCACATGCCTCCCCCGCCGGGATTGGTCTGCTGGTTATGAACATAACCATCGGGATTGACTACCGGAACAAACCACATCTGCCGGTTGTCAACCAGGAAGGTGGCCTGTGGATCCGTTCCGTAGTTTTCCAGCAGATGCCACATGTAGTATAGCACCGTCATCATGCCGGCCGGTTCGCGGGCATGGTGCAGACCGGTATAGAGAACCTCCGGTTCGCTTTCCTGCACATCCAGATTATCGCTGATCTTAACGGCAACAATTGGTTTTACCAGGGTTGAATATCCGATGGTGTCTTGTAAAGAGATGAGGTGAGGATATAGTGCTCTCATGGAATCCAGTATTGACAGAACTTCCGCAAAGGTATAGTATCCTCCCATGGAACCAAAACCGAATCCTTCCCCGTGCCGCGTTTCCAGACGGGAGCGGTAGAAGGATTCCAGATCTTCTATGATTACTTCGGTGTCAAATCCATTTTCTTCCAGCCGCTGACGGTCTGTACCGGAAATCTGCACATCTATAAAGACTCCGACTTTCCAGCGGCTTCCTTCCAGGTCGATTCCCAGCTCAATCAGTTTTTGCAGTTCTGCAGGTGAGGATATATAAACCCGTAACAGTTGGTAATCCCCGGCCAGAGCCTGAAAGGACATAATAAACAGGATAATGATAATGGACATGCATTTTTTCATATAAAAACTCCGTTTTTTGGAACAATCTGAGACCCGGGCTTTGTGGCCATTTTCCTCAAACCCTTCATTTTGTTTTCCTGCCCAATGGTAATTTGCTAAATCATGGAAGATTTAGTCCCGCCGGGTAAACCGGAGGTTTACATGGAGGCGGGGATCTTTGATCTTGTCTTTTTGCAAGCTGCCTACTGCCTACTTTTTCATCTTTATTACATTACTCTGTGTGTCAGATTTTTAATTACGCCCTTACAGGGCTGTTGGTCGATCTGTGCTTCCAGGAACAGGGCGTTGCCCTGTTTTTTTTCTGGTGCCCTTTCAGGGCAATACAGAAAATACTAAATCCGAAACCCGAAACGCTTTTTTCCCGACAAAAGTATTTTCCTCCGGTCGATTTATCGGGACCAAATCATCCTTGATTTGACCGTTACCCTTTGCCCTTATCCCTGTTTTTCTGCCGACTGCCGACTTTTTTTTATCCACAAATATCACAAATTATAGCGAATTTCACTAAATATTAATCAACCTATTTCAGGACGGGACATTGATTCCTGATACCTGAATCCTGATACCTGCCTTTTTGCCAACTGCCTACTTATTCCTCACTGTATTTATCAGTTTTTATTTTGCCCTTTCAGGGCGGGTCAGGATCAAGAGATTTGCCCAGGGCATGGAAAATGAAAAATAGGCGTCGAATATAGCATAATACTCTGGAATTCTACATAATTTTTCAGATCTCTGTTCAGGCCTGAAAGGCCGCAAGCAGCAACACAGGGCATCGCCCTGTGTGCATAAACAAGAGCGTGAATAAGGCCTGAAAGGCCGAAAGCATTATCCTGAGAATCTATGAAGAAAATCAGCAGCACTAATCCCATACATACCTTTCATCATACTCTGCATGATACTTTTTTAGAAAAGCCCTGAACTCGTCCTGGAAAGATAATTTTTTATGATGCTTTTCCTGATTTCTGATATAATTCGCAACCGGTTCTATATCTGAACCATTAACCGAAAATATACCATAACCATCCTGCCAATAAAAATGGGCGTATTTATTCCCTTTAGTTTTAATCCACTTTGATGATCTTTTCTTTAATTCTTCCATTAATTTAACCTGGGTAATTTTTTTTGAAAGCAAGCATACAATGTGAACGTGGTTTTTATGTCCGCCAACCTGCACAGGATTACATTCTAATCCTTTGCAAATTCCTCCCAGATATTCAAATAATGATGATTTAATATCAACATCAATTAAATCTTTACGATTTTTTGTACTAAATGTAATGTGAACATATACTTTTGATAGTGATTGTGACATGGTGATTTTACTTTCGCCCTTTCAGGGCTGTGTTTTTGTTTGTGTTTTAGTGAACAGGGCGTTGCCCTGTCCTACTGCTTTTGCCCTTTCAGGGCAAAATAAAGAAATCCCAAATCCGAAATTCCAAATCTCAAATAAATACAAAATACGAAGTACAAATTACATAAGACATTGAGAGGATTTAACCTTTAGCTTTGAGCTCCTTCTTTGACTTTTGCCTTTGATCTTGTATTTCTGCGGACTGCCAACTGCTTACTGCCTACTTTCTTTTTTATCCACGAATTTCACGAATTATCACGAACATTCTAAATTGATGTTAAGGTTTTGTCTCTTATCTTTTATCTGTTATCCGTTATCCTTTATCCCTTATCCCTCTCATCAGCCTCATCCCGGCGGCCAGTGCATGGCCCTGCCGCCCAGCAGGTGCAGGTGGATGTGAAATACGGCCTGACCTCCCTGGCGACCATTATTGAAAACCAGCCGATAACCCTTATCATTAAGTCCGGCTTTTTCCGCTTCCTGTCTGGCCAGAATGATAAGGTGTCCCAGCAGGGCTTCATCGCCTTCTGTGGTATTCTGTATCCGGTCGATGTGTTTTTTGGGAATGACCAGCAGATGAACTGGTGCCTGCGGATTGCGGTCGCTGATGACCATGGCCTGCTGATCCTCAAAAATGATCTGCGCTGAACCCTGATGCTGTACAATGTTACAGAATATGCAGTTGGACATGACCAGACAATGATTTTGATGTCAATTAAAAAAGCGTTACGCTATTTCTAATAAGATAAATAAAAATCAGGTTCAAAAGAAGGAGAAATATTACCGGTGTCAGAATGGTATCCAGGTAAAGTGATTTTAAGGAATAGTCTTATAATTAAAGCACTGGAAGTAATAACCTGATTGATTCATCTAAAACGATATAATATATCAAAGTTGCTAGATCCATAGAAATTAAATGCGGGCTATTTAAAAAGAATATTTTTTCTGAAAAATAAATTATTTTGGATAGTAATGATTTCGGAGGAGAACTTTATTTTTTTATTGACCGGGATTTTTTGCAAGTAACAGCTTCACCCGGCATACCCCCGCCACGGCTGCCGTTTCCGTTCTCAGGATGCTGTTTCCCAGCAGCAGCGTATTAAAATGTTTTTCATGGGCCATGAGGATCTCTTCCTTGCTGAAACCGCCTTCCGGTCCAACCGCCAGATAAATAAACCTGGTTTTCCCCAGCTCTAAAGAATCAAATATATCTGACGACCCCTCCGGATGGGCAATGAATCTCCTTCCCCTCTTTTCGGGAATTCCGGTCAGCCAGTTTTGCAGTGTGATTACTGCCGATATTTTCGGGAGATAATACTGGGAAGACTGTTTAATAGCGCTCACCATTATTTTTTGCAGGTGTTTCATTTTGCCCTGCCGGGTTGAACTGTACCGGCAGATCAGAGGGACGATCCGTTCCACACCCAGTTCGGTGCATTTTTCAACCGCCCAGTCCATGCGATTGGGACGAATGACGCCAATTCCCACTTCGATGTGATTCTCCTCCGGAAAGGGCATCTTCTGATATGTCTCAACATCGATAATGAGTGCATTCTTTTTTAACTCCCTGATCCGCCCACTGATATAATATCCATGACCATTGGTAATTTCGATCTGATCTCCTGCTTTTTTGCGTAGAACCTTCACAGCGTGGTGTGATTCATCCGGCGATAGTGTTAAGCCGGCCATTCCCGGTTCAAACTGATCGGTGTAAAACAGATCCATAGTCTCTTGTTTTTTTTAGTCTAAAAACTAACTCCGGCATCGATGATGAACTGTGTTTTACCTTTATCATTCAGCGCGAAATCAAGCCGCAGTACATAAACATAGGGCAGATGAATATGAATTCCAAACCCATATCCGGTATAAAAATTGGGCAGTGCGAACTGCTCTTTTTCCTGCCATGAAATCCCGCTGTCCATAAAAATTCCGGCACTGATGCCAAATTTCAGATCCTGGTACAGGCTGGGAATGAGCGGCCCTTCTTCAATGGAAAAATAACGAATGGGCAGGAGGGGAAACCTGAATTCGATGCTGCTGAGAGATATATTGGGAGAGGGGTAATCCCTGAAATCGATGGGATTGGGCAGTACCTGGTTAAAATATCCCCGGATCCGCTCATTAAACCCGATGAAGGTACGATCGTAGATGGGCAGGTCTCCCCGGTTAAACACGAAAAGTTGCCGCCCTCCCAGGGAAAGTCCTTTATATATGCGAATATATATACGATTGTCGGCATTCAGACGCCAGAATTCAGGCTGGCGGGCACTAAAACCGGTTCGCTGCAGGACATATGAAAAATAATAGCCTCTTTTAGGATATTCAAACAGGTCCCGGTTGTCCCAGCGGAACTGCACACTTAGACTGGGTACCAGGTCGGTTCCATCCCCGGAGATGCTATACTGTTTATAGGCGGCCGGCAGTTTCACCTGCGTCAGCGAGAAATGTACCTGGGCATCCATTTTCAGGCTGAGGCGTCTTCCCACCGTCACATTGAATCCAAAACGGTTTTCGTCAAAATTAAAAATTTTATTTTCATTCCGTTTATGGTACAGGCCGGTTCCCAGAATTAACCGAACGTTATTACCAATCCAGGGATTGAAATAACTGATGTAATATGAAGGATTATATCCCAGCCATCCTCCCAGGCGCAATTTTTCATTCCTCCCCCGGAAATTATAGTCGCTGAGCTGAAGACCGTAGCTGATCTTACTCCAGTCATGCTCGTTAATGAAGAGTAAAGGAACCGGAAAAAAGTACCAGCTTTCCGTCACCATGATAATAAGAGCGTTTCCTTCATCGGTAGGTGTGATCAGCAGCTCCACCCGGTTGAAAAGAAAAAGATTCTGGATACGGTTTTGAATCAGCTTCATATCCGCTTCAGTCAGAGTATCGGGGAATGTGAAGGGAATTTCGCGCAGAATTATATATGATTTGGTATGTTCATTGCCCACCACAAAGACCTTTTCAATGGGGACGGGAAAATTCAAAGTATCCTGTGCCAGTGCCCACCGGAAAAATCCCGGGCAAAGTAATAATATAAAAAATATATACTTAAGGAAACTCAACCGTGCTTACTCCCTTGTGAACCAGATGGGACTGGTGATACAGAAATATTTGTTCTCATTTTTCTGACTGAATGCTTCCAACCGGACGTAATCGGCCTCCGCTACAGGAAATCGTATTTCCTGATAAAATTCAAGCTGGGCACGGGTAATCTTTATTTTTTTTTCAATTTCATTTCCCTGTCTATAATTCCCGAAGACCAAATGTATTTCTTTCCAATGACCATATTCCCTGATACTTTTTGCCCGGATGATGATGGTCATCTGTTTGTGAAAGCGGATAATATCTCCGATTCCGGCCGGGATGATACCGGCGATCTGAATGGTTGCCGCCGGTCCGGTGGAAATTACGGTACGATGATGTTTTATAGCATTGATGACGCTGAGACGGTCACGCTTTTCTGCCCGCACCGCTGTACGCGCCTGGCCCAGTAGGTGTTTTCTGGAATAGACCATTTTTATAAACGGTATGGAAACCTGGCGGAAACAGTTGAAGTTGCCATGGGCGTCATTCCCGGCCACAATACCAATTTTCTGTCCGGATAACAGTAGTCGAATCCACAGCGCCATTGCCTGCTGAAATGAATGGTCATTTGCATCATTCAGAATCTGCAGGGCATCCAGGCGGGGATGTCTGCAATCCCGGTCTTCCCATACACCACGGTTGAGAATGAATTTCTGAGAAACGGGTGGTCTTTCCCGCGGATGGGCGGCAATTGCCACCGATTCACCTGAGTGTTTATCCAGTAATTTTTGCAGGGACATGGAAGGCTGTCTGCGGCCGAGGTTTTCTGCGCTGTCACCATTGCCGGGATAGAACCGGATGTCATTCAGAATGAGGCAATGTACATTCCGGTGGCGGTGGTTGCCGGCGGAGACCTCTTCCCCGGGGATCAGCACAAAATCAGGATATTTTTTCTGTAATTTCAATACTTCCCGCTGTAATGATTTCCACTTTTTAAGATCTTTATCCTGTCTTAAAACATTGTCATGTTCATCATCCAGGTCGTAAGAGTGATCGGTAATGGCCAGAAAATCCAGTTCACAGGTGATGGCAGCCAGCAGGGTATCTTCGATGGGGGCTCCGAATTCCACCTGGTCATCGGTATAATTGCTGTGCAAATGCAGATCACCCCATATCCAGTTATCCAGCCGGGGAAGATTATCCCGGGAAATATAAATGTGAAAGGGGGGATGTGGAATGCGCCGGTAATTATCCTGGACCAGTGTGCAGGATTTCCGGTTCGAATCCAGATAATGCAGAATTACCATGATTTGGTATTCCCCATACCGCGGGAAAAATTCTGCCGGCAAGTTTAGAATTTGGGAATAGAATTTTTCCCGTATCACCTGATTGAGAGATTCACGATGGAGGAAGGAGCTGTTGGTAGTGGTGGAAATGATTTTAATATGTGCCTCAATTAACTCCACCGGAAAAAGATGGGCATCTTTTACAAATAGAAAAAGCGGTATGAATTTTCCGGTTCTTCCCCGCTGGGGGAGATCAAATATGATTTCCGGTTCTTTCCTGTACAGAAAGCTGTGCAGTGAAGGAAATCTGAAATGAATTTCTGCATACCCCATCACGGGTATAAGAAATAATAAAGCAAACCACCATTCCATGAGCGAATTTTCGTTATGTCCGTGCTGTCAATAATTTTCAATATTCAAATCCCGATAGCGGTGAGAGTTGAATAGTTCATGCAAAATTAATATCACGATGCGGTTTCATCAAACGGTTTTCCCTTTTTCAGGTATCAACATCGGGACTGATCCGAGAATCCGGTGGTGCAGGGAACCGGATCAGGCAGAGTGGAGAGACAGACGTATTATGGTTCCCCCGGATGGCTGACTCTGTATGGAGATTCTTCCCTCCATTTGTTCCGTTAATTGTTTGCAGATTGTCAGACCGAGTCCGCTGCCGGATGCCCCGGTGGAAAAAAACGGGTCGAATACCTTCTTCAGCTCTTCCGCTGGAATGCCCTTGCCGTTATCGATAACTTCAATGGTTACCCGGCGACCTTTTCCGGATGAACCTGCAGCCCTGACGAGAATTTTACCATTCTTATCCACCGCATGTTGTGAATTGTTGATAAGATTCAGCAGGATTTGTTTGATTGTATGACGGTCTCCCCTGGCTGCCGGAAGATTTTCAGCTATTTCGATTTTAAGCCGAGAATCGCCGAATTGATGGGATATTTCGTTCAGCAGTTCTGGCAGATTCACAGGGATCAACTCCGGTTTTTTCTGCCTGGCAAACTGCAGGAAATCGTTGACCAGCTGATTCAGCCTTTCAATCTCATCAGGGATGTATGAAAACATTTCATCCGGTATATCCGGGTATTTCTTTCTGAGAACCTCGGCTGTTCCCTTCATGATGCTGAGCGGATTGCGAATCTCGTGGGCCACGGAAGCTGCCATCTGGCCGAGTTGCGCCAGCCTTTCCTGGTCCCGCATATGGTCTTCCGCCCGGAACAACTGTTGCGCGGCCAGCAATATGATGCCGGAAAAAAATACCACAATGCCCAGTCCGCCAGCTCCCAGATAAATAGTTCCCAGTTCAAACTTGCGCAGGGTGGTAAAGAACGTTAATGGTGCATCGATGATCAAAATGGCGGCAATTTCCCCGTAGTCATTCAGGATGGGCAGATAGGCTGAAAGAAAATACTGACCCGCAACTTTGGTCATAAAAGGTTCGGGCTGTTCACCCAGAGCTGCTTGGCGGAACAGGTCCGGTTGCAGCGGAAAACTGCGCAGGGAATCACCGATAACATAGTTTAAGCGGTAATCCACCAGTAACTGGCCTGCGGGATTTAACAAAACAATATTTTCCAGCTCATTGCTGATCTTGAGATCGTACAGCAGGTTTTGATAATACAGCACTTCCGGGCTGTTTTCCATGCCGGGATATATTTTTTCCAGATCGTTCCCGTTCATCAGACGGATACTCACCTGACCGACATTCCTGATGTTTTTTTTAAGTGCCGTGGTAAGATCAGATTTTAAACTTTGCAGAAACAGCCAGCTGGTAAAATTTATGACACCCAGGGCAATCAGGCCCACTATGATAATGATATAAATTCGCTGACGGTTAAGTGACAGATTAATCTTCATGGTTACCCGATGTGTTCTTTTGAAACAACCTTAACCAGTCGTTAACTTCTTTATCACTTAATTCACGATCCTGCGGATGGTCACGGTCAATTTTCCTTTTCGGGGATGAGGAGCGCAGTAATTTCCATAATTGAGAAGCCGTCATCACCCCGGCAGCGTGATCTTCAGCTGAATTCCGGATGGAACGGTCTGAACTCACCACTGTAAGGGATTGCCGGGCGGCGTTTTCCCGGATGATCCTTTTAATCACATCATCTGCCTCTTCCTCCGGTCTGGAATACATTATTTTAATTTTCCCGAATGAGGCAGGATGCTGAGGAAATCCGGTTTGACCGCCATCGAATATAACCATTATTTTTTTACCCCTGAAACCGGGATATGATTGTAATAATTTGACCAGATGATCCCGTTGAGCACCCAGATCCGGCATTCTGCTAAATATATCCGGAGCGGCCATGATAACGTTATATCCGTCAATGATGATCATATTTCGCGACCGATCTTACATTGAATCAAATTAGCTGTGATCCCTGAAACGATGCAATATAATTTTTAGATCTGGCGGATTTAAAAATATCGCTTGTGGGGTAATGGTTTTTATTGAATGATTAGGCTGACGCTGAGTCAAAAGATAATGTTGCGTAATGCATAGCGTACATTGCACTTTTTTTCTGTCCACGAATTACACGCCTGTCCGGCTTTAGACGGGAATTAACACGAATTAGACTATTTAAAATTCTACCTATTTTAGGACGCAAGTAAGATTAAGGAACATTTACTTGCGTCCTGAATCCTGGAACCTGTTTTAAGCCCTTAGCCTTTGTCCTTTAGCCTTTAGCCTTATTTCCCAGTATCCCGTCTTCCCTGTCAACCTCCGGCTTACTCAGCCGGACTAAACCATCCATGGTTTAGCCAGTATCCAGCGACAAGAATCTAGGATCCAGTTTTTAAATTTCTTTTATCAACTCCTCCACCGCAATTTTCCCGCTCAGAATGGCGCCCTCAATGGTTGCCGGTAATCCGGTGTCAATCCAGTCTCCGCACAGGAACAAGTTTTTTATGGCCGTGCGGGCGGAGGGGCGTAATTGTAGAAAATCCGGAGTCTGAGACACAGTTGCTCTTTTTTCCTTGATAATCTTAAAAGCCAGCACCGGATTATCCTGCAGGCTGTCCTGCCCGAACAGTCTACAGAGTTCGGATGAAATCATGGCCATCACTTCCTTCCTGGATTTGTTTACCCATTCATCAGCTGCGCTGATTACCAGTGCATAACCCCTGACCCCGGGTATCTCACTGGCTCTGGGATGAGCAAAAATCCATTGCACAGGCGATGAGACTACTGAAATGGGACAGTCAAACGGAAGTGGCCTGCTGAGGTAAATGTTAACAGTCATGATGGGATGATACCCGAAAGTATTTAATACTTTTTTGAGGGAATCCAGTGGCGGTATTCTGCTGCTCTCCAGCAGGTCATGGAGGGCGTATGGTGGAATGGCCAGAATAACTGCACGGGGTGTGAAATGCTGTTTATTGGTTTCTACCCGCACAATCTGATCGTTATCACAGACCAGGCGGTTAACTCTGGTCAGCACGTGCAGTGAACAACCATGATTTTGAATATATTTTTCAGCCGGATTGCCGAAAATTTCCGACAGCCAGTCCCCGGGAATACCGAGACCTGCAAATTTGCGGGATCCCAGGAAGGATCGTGAAACAGCCTGGTACAACAGCCAGGCCGAACCATGATCCGGGCCGGTGTTTAAAATTGACAGTGATAGGGGATGCCAGAGCAGTTCACGAATGGCCGCACCCTGCCGGCAGAGATTGAGCCATTCAGATACCGTGAGCTTCCTGAGTTCACTATCCTGAAGATCTTTCTGAATACGAATGAAATTGATAAAGTCCCCGGCAGGAATTTTGGTGAAACTGCCATGAAAGAGCAGAGGCAGAAAAAAATGCCAGGGAGCCGGCAACGGAAGTGCTTTAAAATGAAAGCGTTCATCACTGTTTCTCAAAAACAGTGTGTTAAAATTCTTCTGAAAAGAGATTTTTTGTGACGAACCAATACTATTCAGGAAATGTCTGGTTTCTTTATAGGATGCGGAAAGAACGTGCTGACCGTTGTCGATTGAACTTTTCAGATCCGCAGCAAAAACGGAGCGGACGCGGCCTCCGGTCTGGCGGTTTTTCTCCGCGATAACCGGTTTATAACCATAGCAAAGGGAGTGAAGAGCTGCTGATAGACCGGCAAGACCTCCCCCGACAATTAAAATAGATTTATTCATGTTATAGAGAATTCGCTGAAAGAAAGGTTATTTAGAAAAAAGAAAAAAGAAAAAAGAAAAAAGGGGTCCATGTGTTTCTGTTTCTCTCAAATATCGGTATTTATATGTGTATGAAGTTCTTTTAGCTCCGATGCGTGATGCTGGAGTCGGGAATCTTTGATCTTGAGCCCTTATCCCTTTTCCTTTGGCCTTTAGCTTTGCGCCTTTACCCTTTCCCCTTGTAACTTGTTACTTATAACTTTTTCCTTGCTTTTCCAGATGCTCAGTACTGCTTCGGTGAGAACCGTCTTAAAGGCGATGGAAAGTTGAATGATACCCGGAATCTCAACTTTCTGATGTAAAACATTGAACTGTTTGCGTTCTATCAGTTTCAACAGGTGATAATAGATATTTTTCATAATCTGTGAAGGGATCATATTCCGTCGCTCTCCGGGAGGAAGTATTTCTGATGCTCTCTCGTAATAATTCCTGGCCCGGTTATACTGATGTTTCATAAGTTCGACAAACGAATCGCTGCTCTTTTTCCTGATAATGTCCCCTTCACTAACACCGAATTTTTCCAGGTCTTCCAGCGGCAGATACACCCGGCCCATTTCCGCATCAGAGCCAACGTCCCGCATAATATTGGTAAGCTGCAGGGCAATCCCCAGGTTGATTGCATATTCTTTTACCCTTTCATCCCGATACCCGAAAATCTGAATACTCATGAGCCCTACCACCGACGCCACCCGATAGCAATAATTGACCAGATCGTCGATAGAGCTGAAACGGACATGCACCAGGTCCATACGGACTCCGTTTATTAACTCCAGAAAATACTCCAGGGGTATTCTGAATTTCTGGGCGATTTTCCAGACTTTGTCAAATCGGGTGTTGCTGTCATAATTGAACTGGCGGAAGAGCTCCCCTTCCCAATAATCCAGGGTTTTCAACTTTTTCTGGGAGGATTCCGTGCTGTCTGCAATATCGTCGGTCTGGCGGCAGAAAGAATACAGTGTGTAGATGGCTTCACGCTTCTCTTTTGGCAGAACCGAGAAGGCGTAATAAAAATTACTTTTGCTTTTTTTGGTAATGATCTGTTCCTGGCTCATGTTTATCTCTTGTTTATCAACATAAATAAGGCAATTCGTATCCAGTCCCGGCTGCTGAGGGCTGGACGGGTGTTAAGCAATTTGTTTCTATTTTCATCGACCTTTTTCAGCACGGCCCTCCCCCCTGCAACGGTAAGGCGAAGTTCCCAGCGAAGGCGCCCATGCACATCCTGAATTAATCCGTTCCCTTTTCTGAAAAGTTCACCGGTATATTCTATCAACGGTTTCATCATGGCTGAAAAATCCGGCGTTCTGTTTTGATTGATGATGTCCGGTTCAGTCAGATGATATTTATTCAAAAAAGCTACCGGAATATAAATTTTATCTCTCTTCAAATCAATGGAAATATCCTGCCAGAAATTTGTCAACTGCAGAGCAGTAGTAATATAATCGGCTTTTTTCATCAATGATTCAGAGCGATAGCCAAAAATCCACAAAACGATTTTTCCCACCGGGTTAGCCGAATAACGACAGTAATCTTTCAGCTCTTGCAGGGTTTGAAACCTGTCTTTGTCCAGATCCAGCAGAAAGGCGGTGATGAGATCATCCAGCCATTGGAGTGGCAGGTCGAAAACCCTCACGGTATGGGAAAGAGCCAGAAATACCGGGTTAGACGGCGATTGGTGCAGGCAGCGGTGCAATTGATCGCGCCACCGTAATAATTTACCCCGGTCACCCTCCACATCTGCAAAATCATCAGCAGTACGTGCAAAGGCATAAATAGCGGCAATGTGTTTCCTTAGTTGAGAAGGAAGCAGGAACGACGCCACCGGAAAATTCTCGTAATGATTCCGTGTAATTTTAAGGCAATGATCATAGGCATCCTTCAGATCGCGGGAAATTTCGGCCTCCTTTATTAATGTTATCTAGGGGAAAGAGGTTTGGTTTTCCTCCTTTGAATATTTCTGCCTTGTGATGGTAACCATCGTAGTAAAATTCTCCCGAACCGTTGAAGAAACTTAATAACCCTGTTGCATAAGATAGGAGAACATGATGTACAGGAAGGGAGAGACGAAGATCAGAGAGTCAAAGCGATCCAAAAATCCGCCATGTCCGGGAAGAAGCGAGGAGGTATCTTTCACACCGGCATCCCTCTTAAAACGGGATTCCACCAGGTCTCCCACCTGACCGAAAATTCCCACAATCCCGCCACTGTACCATAACAATAATGTGCTCATACCTTTTACAAAAAGGGGACCCAGAATTCCAAATATCAGCAGGGCGCCGATGAAGCCGAAGACGGCACCCTCTATAGTTTTATTGGGACTGGTCAGGGGAGCCAGTTTGTGCTTACCCAGCAGGCGTCCCCCGAAATATGCCGCCGTATCACAAATCCAGATGGCAATCCATAACAGCACAAAATATTTGCCGGCCAGATTTCCTGGGGCTTCTATTCCGGACCAGTCATCCAAATGCAGGCGCAGGTAAAGCAATATGGAAAGAAATGCTGAAATATACAGAATACCGGTGGTTGTTAAGGATGTATTCAGGGCGGCACTGGGTTGGGATATCCTGAGGTGACGCAGCAGAATAACAATAATCATGGCAAGAATAAAGGTCAGAATCAATTCCGGGGATGCCCAGTAGGTGACCAAGATTAGCGCGGAGGACACAACCACACCCAGCCTGCGGTATGCATGGTAATTCTGTTTTTCATACATGCCGTAAAATTCCCACAGTGCCATCCCATTAATGAGGAAAATGAGAGCAAGAAAAAAATATCCTCCCAGATAACTTAATCCCAGGATAAGCGGAACTCCCCACAGGGCCATCAGTACTCTCTGGGTCAGATTTTTCAAGTCTGGCTCCTCTGTAATCAGCTATACGCCGGTTAGAATTTCAGAAAGCGTTCGTTAAATTCTTCCGTTTCAAAAACCCCTGCTTCACAGATCACTTTGTGGACATATGCCAGGGGAATTTCCTCAAAGTAAAAGTTATCGGCTGAAAGATTGGCGACTCGCTTCTCCAGTATTTCCTTTTCGTTTTCGGACACAAATTTGGCCGGGTAAGTTCTCTTCGGTAGTATTTTTGCCGTATCAAGTGCAATATAATAAGGTGTGTTAAATTCTCTGGCCACCACAGCAGCCGTCATAGTACCGGTTTTATTAATGAAGGATGTTTCCGTTACACGGTTCGTACCTGTTATAATAAAATTTGCTTCTTGCGCCGCACGTGAGAGGTCAGCATCCGGAATCAGTTTGGTTTTAATACCCGATTTTGCCAGTCTTTTGGCCATTTCACGACCTTCAAACAGAGGACGGCCCTCGGTACAGATGACTCTGAAATGTTTTTTAAGGCGTTTTGCTTCCTGTAATATGGATTCCACCATTCTGCTGGAAGAATGCGTCAGAATTGTATGTTGATCCATCACCAGCCGGGCCCCGAATTTTAAGATGGATTTGTGCCTTTGAACGGTTTCGCTGCGAATGTCCTGAATTTCCTGCAGAACTAATTTTTTTATCTTCAGAATATCGCGTTCATCCTTAGGCAGGTCTTCAATAAAATCCAGAATACGGTGAGTACGTGTATATATAAGAGCCATCAGCGGCTTGGCCCGTACCAGGGCATTTACCAGCTTGGAAAAGGACTGAAACAGTTCGGTCCGGTTGTTATAGATCTGTTTCTCAATAAAGCGGTCCACAATATCCAGTGAAGCATCCGCAAGTGACATGGAGCTGCGGCTGGAATCTTCCCTCAGGTCTTCAACCGCCTCACGCCAGTATTCCTCATTTTTCTTCTGCATTTCATCTTTTTTTGACATTTTCATCAATCCATTTTAAATATTCAGAATTTCCTTTAATTATTGGAAGCGCGATAATTTCCGGGACTGTATAAGGGTGGTGTTGTACAATTTTTTTCTGCAGTTCATCAAACAGATCTGTGCGGGTTTTAATGACCAGTAGGAGTTCGTGGTCATCCTGCAGCTCATTTTCCCAGGTATAAATAGACTGTATTCCCGGAACAATGTTAGAACAGGCGGCCAGTTTTCCCTCAACAAGCTCCCGGGATATCAGCCGTGCGCATTCACTGTCCGGTACGGTGCAAAATACTATGATATGATTATCATCCATAAAAAATGAAGTTAGTTTAGTTTCCGGCCGGGTTTATTGATTGACGTGGCTTGCCCTAAAGTCGTTGCCATTGGAATTTTCATCCCGGCTTTTCCTGTTCCGCCAGACGAACAATTTTATCTGCCAGTTGTGTAAAATCAAGGCCCATAGCTTTAGCCGCCTTGGGAACCAGACTTGTCGAGGTCATGCCGGGAAGGGTATTGACTTCCAGGCAGAAAGGCCGGTTGTCTTGAGACAGCCGGAAATCCACCCGGGCATAATGACGGCAGCCCAGGATGGAATAAGCCTTCAGAGCCTGATCCTGCAATTCAGCGGTAATTTCCGGAGATAATTCTGCAGGCACAATATACTGACTTTTGCCTTTCTGATACTTGCATTCGTAATCATATATTCCATGTTCAGGTATGATTTCAATTACCGGAAGAGCCTGGTTATCCAGAACTGAAACCGTGACTTCTTTTCCGGCAATAAATTTTTCCGCCAGAACCTTGTCACCGAACCTGAAGGCCAGAGACACCGCCTCATCCAGTTGCCCGGGGTCCTTGACTACGGTTAAACCTACAGTGGACCCCTGCTCGTTGGGTTTAATCACAACCGGATATCCCAGCTGATAAATATCTTCTTCGGGGACAGCAGACGAATTTTCAATTAAAATCCAGGGGGCCGTGTTAACGCCATGCTTCTGGAAAAGAATTTTGCTGATATTTTTGTTCATTCCCATACCGCTGGCCAGTGCTCCACTGCCGGTATAGCGAATTTTTACCAGATCCAGCAGTGCCTGGAGTTGTCCGTTCTCACCATATCCCCCGTGCAGACCAATAAATACCACCTCAATTTGATTATCCAGCAGAAAGCGGATGGTCTTGAGAATATTTCGGTCAAGTTCCTTTTTACGGGACTCGAAATCAGAATGCCTTACCCGGATTATGTCATTTATATCTTTATCCCAGTCTTCGATGAGGAGGTCACCGAAGGCACAATCCAGGGCGTAGATCTCATGTCCGGCCAGACGCAGCGCTTTGGAAATTTCGCACCCGGTGATCAGGGAAACGTCACGCTCGGCACTGGTGCCTCCCAGTATAACCGCAATTTTAAATGACACAAAACCTCCTGTTTATAAAAAAACCACTTTAAATCAGTCCGTGGAATTCAACGCTTGTTTTATAAAACTCTGAATTTTTTCTCTACCTAAAATCTCAACCACCAGCGGGAGCTCCGGCCCGTGGGTAACTCCCGTTAGGGCCACACGCACAGGCATCCAAAGATCCTGCTTTTTAATGCCAGTCTGCTGCTGCACCTGTTTCATGATTGTTTTAAAGGTATCCACGGATAACTCGTCTATATTATCGGTAAAGTTGAGAAAACTCGATAATACCTGGTAAGAACTTTCTTTCTGAAGTATGCTTCTGGCTTCTTGTTCCCTGATTTCCAGTGTATTGTGGTAAAATATGGCAGCTTCTTTTTCTATATCTTCGGAATTGGATACTCTCATGTAGATGGCATCCGCCACTTTTCTGGTTTTGTTGGCATCTGAGGTATCGTAACCCGCTTTCCGGAGGAAAACCTGTATGAACGAACGGCGGCGTTCTTCCGGTAGTTGTCGTATATACTGGCTGTTCATCCAGTTCAATTTCTGCAGGTCAAATACAGCCCCGGATTTGTTTACCCGTTCCAGTGAAAACAATTCGATCAGTTCTTCAAGGGGAAAAATTTCCCGGTCTGAACCGGGATTCCAGCCCAGAAGAGCGATAAAATTATTCAACGCATCGGGCAGGTAACCTTTCTCCAGAAAATCTTCCACCGCCACATCCCCTTGCCGCTTGCTCAATTTGGAGCGGTCCGGATTCAGTAACAGTGGCAGGTGGGCCATATGCGGTGGGTTCCATCCCAATGCCTCATAGAGTCTGAGGTGCTTGGGAACGCTTAACAACCATTCCTCGCCGCGGATAACATGGCTGATCTGCATAAGGTGATCATCCACCACATTGGCCAGGTGATAGGTGGGATAACCGTCCGATTTGATCAGTATCTGGTCGTCGGTTAATTCATTCTGGACCCTTACTTCTCCCCGGATGAGATCGTTAAATTGCGTAACGCCTTCCTGCGGCATTTTCAGCCGGATTACATGGGGAATTTCCTTCTCCAGATTTTCTCCGACCTCACTGACAGATAGATTGCGACAGGTCCCGTCATAACGGGGCTGCTGGTTTGCCGCCTCCTGTTCCCTGCGCATCTCTTCCAGCCGTTGCGGTGAACAGAAACAGAAATAGGCATCACCCTGATCCAGAAGGATCCGGGCATGTTTCTGATAAATTTCAGTTCGCATGGATTGCAGGTAAGGTCCGTAGGGACCACCGGCAGGGGGGCCCTCATCATAGTTAATCCCCATCACCTTCAGGGTATCGATAAGATTTTCAACAGCTCTCTGCACCAGACGTGCCCGGTCAGTATCTTCAATTCGGAGAACCATCTCCCCTTTATGGTGCCCGGCAAACAAATAGTTATAGAGAGCCGTACGCAGGCCGCCCACATGGAGAAAACCGGTAGGGCTGGGTGCGAAACGGGTTCGTATTTTCTGTGTCATCAGTTGGTTGCTCATAAATATCCATGAATTTTACAAAGAAGTTACCGGAGTTTCAAGCGCAATGTAGAAAATATCTCTCCCCGCCCTGCCGGTATGGTCAACGGCCGGTCATGGCTGCCGGAAATCACGATATTAAATGATCTCGGCAATAATCTGGACGGCGGAACATTCAATTGAAATATTTTTATATATATTGTCTGCATATTTTTTCTTGGACAAATTATGGCGTTATATTTAAAGAGGATGGAAAGTTATTATTATAAACAATTGGAGAGGTAAATGGATTCCGGTAAAGAAAGTAATGGGAACAGGAAGACGAATTCAACAGGAAATGAAAAGAAGGTCAATGTACCGCCGAATTTTATTCGAAATATTATCATAGAAGACAGAGATGCGGGCAAACATGGCGGCCGGGTGCATACCCGATTCCCCCCGGAACCCAACGGTTATCTGCACATCGGTCATGCTAAATCCATCTGTCTGAATTTTGGCCTGTCAGAGGAATTCTCTGGAAAGTGTAACCTGCGTTTTGACGATACCAATCCCATTAAGGAGGAAGAGGAATACATCCGTTCCATTCAGGAAGATATCCGCTGGCTGGGATTTGACTGGGAAGACCGCCTTTATTATGCCTCGGATTATTTCGGGCAGTTGTATGAATGGGCTCTCCGTCTTATTCGGGACGGAAAAGCTTATGTGGATGACCTGAGTGCGGATGAGATCCGGGAATACCGCGGTACGCTTACCGAACCGGGCAGAGAGAGCCCATACCGTAACCGCAGTGTGGATGAGAATCTGGATATGTTCCGCCGGATGAAAGCGGGAGAATTTAAAAACGGTAAACGCGTGCTGCGGGCAAAAATAGCTATGAGTTCCCCAAACCTGAATATGCGTGACCCGGTGATGTACCGGATACTTCATGCATCTCACCATCGCACCGGCGATGAATGGTGTATTTATCCCATGTATGACTGGGCTCATGGTCAGTCCGATTCTATTGAAGGAATAACGCATTCCATCTGCACGCTGGAATTTGAAGACCATCGTCCGTTGTATGACTGGTTTATCCGGAACCTGGGAGTTCATGCGCCTCAGCAAATTGAATTTGCCAGGCTGGCCCTGACAAACACAGTTCTCAGCAAACGTAAACTTTTACGCCTGGTGCAGGAAGGGAAGGTGGATGGATGGAATGATCCGCGTATGCCGACAATTTCGGGATTCCGGCGACGGGGATACACTCCTGAAGCCATCCGGGATTTCTGCGAGCGCATTGGTGTGGCCAAGAGCAATAGTGTTGTGGATATTTCCCTGCTGGAACATTGCCTGCGGGAAGATCTGAACCGGCGCTCACCGCGGGTAATGGCGGTCCTGAGACCGTTAAAAGTGGTTCTGACCAACTATCCTGAGGACCGGATTGAGTATCTGGACGCCCAAAATAACCCCGAAGATCCGTCGGCCGGAACACGTGAAGTTCCCTTTTCACGCGAGATTTATATTGAGCAGTATGATTTCAGGGAAGACCCTCCCGGGAAGTATTTTCGGCTGGCTCCCGGCAGGGAGGTGCGCCTGAAACACGCCTATATCATCAAATGCGAACGAGTGGTTAAAGACGAAAAAAGCGGGGAAATTAAGGAACTTCACTGTACATACGATCCGCATACCCGCAGTGGTTCAACCCCCGATGATCGGAAAGTTAAAGGAACACTCCACTGGGTTTCGGTAAATCATGCCATTCCGGCTGAAGTTCGTTTATATGATCATTTATTTACAAAGGCAGACCCCAACGATGTGGGTGAGGGTGAAGACTTCCTTTCCTCACTGAATCCTAACTCACTGGAGATTCTCAACAGCGTTGTGGAACCCTCCCTGCAGAATGCCCGGCCGGGTGACCGGCTTCAATTCCTGCGGAACGGATATTTCTGTGTTAATGCGGGAAGTGCTTTAAAGAAAGGGCTGGTCTTCAACCGGACCGTATCGCTCAGAGATACCTGGGCGAAAATAGAGAAGAAGATAAGCGGGCAAGAATCAAAGAGTGGTTCTGATGAAACAGTTTAGTGATTTTGCCGGTAGTGCAGACAACGGTAAATGCCATAACCGGCCGCCAGGAGGATAATAATACCCAGAATAATGCGGTTATAAATTTGTAGGAAATGCAGTATGTCCTTCCAGTTTCGGCCCAGCACGGATCCCCCGTAAATCAGCATCCCGTTCCAGACGGCACAACTGATCAGGCTAAGCCAGAAAACCTTCCGGCTGTTCAGCCTGGAAAAACCCGCTACCAGAGATATGACTGATCTGACCCCGGACAGGAAACGGTTTAAAAGTACTATCCAGTAACCGTATTTCCGGAACCACAGCTCTACTTTATCAATTTTAGTAGCGGAAATCCAGCGGGGCTGGCGTCGTTCAATCCAGCCTCTTTCCAACCAGTAGGCCAGGGTATAAAGAGTCATGAATCCCATAACGCTTCCCAGTGTGGTACTGATAAAAACACCCCAGAAGTTTAACAGGCCCCTGCCGGTAAGAAATGCTCCCATTAGGGTTGCGGTATCTCCCGGTATGGGAGGAAAGATATTTTCCACATAGGAACTGAGGAACAAGGCAATATAGGCCCACATGGGATTCATCTGCTGCAGTGTATGAAAAAAATGATCCATTCATCATCCTCTTTTGCTGCCCAGGAGAACTACCGCCATGGCACCCGCGCCTTCTCCGCGACCGGTAAACCCAAGCTTTTCAGTAGTTGTAGCCTTTACAGATATCAGGGGAATTTTGCACCACAGGATATCAGCGATATTTCTGCACATCTGATCGATAAATGGAGCTATTCCGGGTTCTTCCATAAGAACTGTCACATCCAGGTTGACCAGTTCATAACCTTCCTGCCGAACCAGGTCATAGGTTTTTTCCAGCAGAATGCCGGAAGAAATGTCTTTGTAGCTGGGATCCGTATTCGGAAAGTGTTTTCCCAGATCTCCCAGGGCCAACGCACCCAGCATGGCATCACAGACCGCATGAAGAATCACATCAGCATCCGAATGACCTGCCAGCCCTTTCGGGAAGGGAATATGAACGCCTCCCAGTATCAGTTTTCTCCCTTCGGTAAAACGGTGTGCATCGAATCCGATTCCAATGCGTTGTTTCATACCTTGCTCATGACTTCATTAATAATTTTATGACTTACTGACTGGCGGATATTATCTCCGGAAAATAGAGCGGAAGAAGCTGCTCTGCTATTTTCAGATCATCAGGAGAGGTGATCTTGAGATTATAATAATCCCCCTCTGCCACAAAAACGGCTGTTCCTGCCCGTTCAACCAGCGTCGCATCATCAGTTCCGTAAAATCGTTCTTTCAGTGCTTTTGCATATGCTTCCAGCAAGATAGTCTTTTTGAAAATCTGGGGTGTCTGTATTAACCAGAAATGCTGGCGATCTTCTGTAGAAATCACCCGCAGGCTGCTGACCCGTTTCAATGTCTCCTGCACCGGTACAGCCAGGGTGGCAGCACCGGTATGGTATGCTTTTTTCAAAACCTGACGAACAGGTTCTTCCCGGATAAACGGTCGCACCCCATCATGAATAAGGATCCATTCCTCGCCATTCCTGAGTTCCCGCAGGCCCGAGTACACCGAATCCTGTCTCTCGGCACCTCCTGCCACCACGTTGCTGACTTTTGGAAACACGTTTTTATGCAATATTTCTGTCTGAGTAAATAGAATCTGGTTTTCCGGAACAACCAGGATGATTCGATGAATCCAGTGAATGCGATGGAGGGCAAGCAGGGTCCAGGCCAGAATAGGACGATCCCCTAGGGTGATAAACTGCTTTCGCACCGCTGTTCCCATTCGTGTACCGCTTCCAGCAGCCGGTACTATAGCGACAACTTTTTCTGAATTCATAATTCTGTTTTCGAATTTTTTATACTGCTGACGAAAATAATGCCATAAAAATCAAATTTAAAATACTTTGGGATAAAAGACACAGATTTTTAATATTTTTTACGGGACGTCCGACAGATAAAAAAAAGGCCTGAATAAAACTTTATTCAGGCCTTTGTCACTTTTAAAAAGTTGTTATTCTATTTCAACAAAGAAGATGCGATCATCCAGGGGTGACCGAAATCCCGTGGGTCTTCCCACAAATTTAACCACATCTCCAATTTTCTGATGATTCAGTTTTTTCTCAAAATCATCTACATCATCAATCTGACTGTTATTCATGCGGTACAGGATAAATCTTGAGAAAATACCTCCTTTACTGGCCGGGCTTCCGGATTTTACATCATCCACATATATTCCATGGTCCAGTTCCAGAGATTTTTTCTCCATACTGGTCAGGTCCCGGATGTTCATGCCCAGGTTTTTGAAGGTTTTTTTGTTATTGTTTTTATTTTCAACTTTTCCCACCGGAGCTTTTCCCAGTTTTACCTTGAAGTTCAGGGGCTGATTATTTCTCCATACCTTCAATCTCACTACCTCACCCGGAGGTTTGCTGGCGATTTTAATCTGCAGGTCATTCACCGAAACCACTTCATTGCCGTTAACACTCAGAATCACATCACCCGCTTTAAGTCCTGCTTCATCGGCAGCCTTACCGGACTGCACACCCTGAATCAGAACGCCGGTAGGATGTGGTAAACCCACTCCCTTGGCCACGCGGTCATCCACGGTGCTGATAGATACTCCCAGCAATCCCCGCCGTACTTCTCCATAGGCCAGAATATCATTAATAATTTTGTATGCCAGATTGATAGGAATGGCAAAACCGTAACCCTGGTATAATCCGGTGCGGGTGGCGATAGCTGTATTCACCCCGATAACTTCTCCGTTCACGTTTATGAGAGCCCCCCCGCTGTTTCCCGGATTGATGACAGCATCCGTCTGGATAAAATTTTCCACCCCGTATTCGCTGTCAATTATACGAATATTGCGTCCCAGCGCACTGACAATGCCGGCAGTAATTGTGGAGGTAAAATTCAGGGGACTGCCCACCGCCATAACCCATTCCCCGATCTTGACGCTATCCGAATTACCGATATAGGCGGTGGGTAAATTCTGTGCATCCATTTTGAGAAGGGCGACATCCGTGTTGGGATCTCCTCCGACAAACACACCTTTATATTCTCGTTTGTCATAGAGGATTAGGGTATAATCCGAACCGTTTTCCACCACATGATAATTGGTCAGAACATACCCGTCCGGAGATATAATAATACCCGATCCGGTGCCTTCCTGGAAGAAATCCTCATCCCCGTGACGATCCCAGAAAAACTGATGATCTTCATCCCTGGGAACCGAGGATGCCAGGAGTTCGCTTTTAACCGTGACTACCGCCGGGAGGATTCTGCGGGCGGCAGTAATAAACACGGGATTCGGATTGCCGGTGGGAAATTGTCTGCCCAGAGCTGTTTTTTCGCTGTCCGGTAAACTGTGCCATGTTAAGGTTTCCGGTTTGGTAACCACCGGGGGTGGCGTAAATGATTCGGTGGTATCCGGTGTGCCCGGCAGCCCTTTGCCCGAGTCCTGAGGGATAACCATTTCCGGGGTGGATTTCGGCTCCGAGATTTTACTCTCCTCACGAGTTTGCTGTGCCTGGTATGAGACCGTAATGATATAAATTACCCCGGCAATTAAGGCAAGAGCAATAATGACGATAAATATTTTTTTAATAAGTTCCATGTAATGAGGTTCCGCGTCGGTTTGGTACTGGTAAATAATTGAAATTTTTTAACGGTTGTCTCTCAAAAGGAGTAACCGGATTAGTTGGAGCAATGCCATGGCGGTCGCTGCAACATAGGTTAACGCCGCGGCGTTAAGAACTTTTTTGGCTCCGCCTATTTCCTGGTTGGTGAGGAATCCATGGGATTCAAGTTGAAACAATGCCCGGTTGCTGGCATTAAATTCAACCGGTAGTGTAACCACATGAAAAACCACCACCCCGGCGTAAAGAAGAATTCCCAGATTCATCAGCAGGGGATTGGTTAAGAAAAAACCGATGATGAACAAAGGAAAGGCCATCCAGGAACTGAAGCTGGTGACCGGGAGAATCATGTGCCTCAGCCTCAGTGGGAAATATCCCCTGGCATGCTGAATCACATGTCCAACTTCATGAGCGGCAACTGCCAGTGAGGATAATGATGTACCCCGGTAATTATCGCTGGAGAGGCGAACTTTTCTGACGCGGGGGTCATAATGATCGCTTAATGTTCCCGAAGTCTCTTCTACTTCCACATCACCAATGCCGTTCATGCGCAGCAGTTCAACCGCCGCCTGGTAACCGGTCATCCTGCGGTTATTATGAACCTGGCTATATTTCTTGTATGTATTTTTAACTTTTATCTGGGCATAGACGGCCAGTATAAGAGCCGGTATTAACAATACCATGGTTGGATCCCAGAAAAGCATATTTATTTCCTCATTCTTATAAAAATCAAATTAATTTAAGAGAATTCAACCCGGATTCAAAATTTTTTGTTCCTTTTAACATCAAATAATTGCATCTTTGGATTTATTAGATGAATTCTTATAATTAAGGTTACGAATTCAAGAGGGAAGAGCGGCAGGTCTGTTATAGAAATGGAAAGCATGGGTACAGAAGTGAAGATGAATGAAAGCAAAAAAGGCATAAAGGAGTATTTCTTTCTTGATCTGGTTAAAGAAAGGACCAGTGTACGGCGGTTCCAGCAGCGAGCAGTGGAGCAGAATGATATTATTACCTGTATCGAAGCAGCCAGGTTGGCCCCCTCGGCAGAGAATGTCCAACCCTGGCGTTTTGTAGTTCTGGATGACCCTCAACGGATTGAGGAATTTTCACAGAAAGTTTTCTCCGGTCTCTACCGGTTTACACGCTGGGCGGGAAAGGCCCCTGTCCTTATTACCATTTTTGCAGAGCTGGACTGGCTGGCCAACCGCTTGGGAAAACAGATCCAGGGTACTCATTATTATCTGCTGGATATCGGTATTGCCGGCGAGCATCTGGTGCTGCAGGCACAGCAGCTGGGACTGGGCACCTGTTGGATTGGCTGGTTTAATGCCGGGAAGGCCGCGAAAATTTTGGGTGTACCGCGAAGCTGGAGGGCGGTATCGCTGATAGCTATGGGATATCCCCGGGATGAGGTAAAAAACATAAAACAGAAGAAAAAAATGGAAGAAATACTGTTTTTTAATCATTATGAGCGGTAAGTTGATTTGTAGTTAATTTAAGCAAGTTTATACCAGATCAGTTTATAATTTTCCTGAATCTGATACCGGGTTGCGGGGACAAACTTCCGCCAGACACCGGAGAGAGACGGAAGGATTTTTCCTGGCGTCCCGGGTGTCAGTTTATGTTTAACTATTTCCCAAAACCGACAACATCTAAACCCTTATTAAAGAAATGATTTAATTTATTGATCGGGAGATGTAATTAATAGAGTCGCATAGGAAAGAAGGTGTTTATTAAAAGGAATTTAAGAATACGATGTTTATTTGTTAGATGCTTTTCTCGATGGGGTTTATTCCACTTCATCAATCATGAGCCAAATAAAGGCTGTATAGCCATTAATTATTTTTGATTTATGAGATAAACTATTTTTGAAAATCCGAATTTTTATATTCCGATTCCTGAGTTGATTATATCGGGTCTGAAAAGTATCGGTTAATAATTTCATCAGTTAAAATAATTGTTGCCTGAATTTGTTCTGATTATATATGTTATAATGTTTTATCGCTATTTCAATTCAGTAGAGATAATTATGCCCACTTCTATTTTTTAAAAGATAAGTCAGTTTGTCTTGATTTTTTTATTAACATTTTATTATTTTGTTATGCGATGTCTCAGGATTTAAAACATACCATTATATGTAATTTGAGGAGAAACGTATGAGATCAACTTTTTTATTACTTTTTATGCTTTCAGGAATTTTCTTTTTCACCTGTTCATCCGGAGATTCAGTACCTTCTGATTTTAAAAAAGATTATCCTCAGTCTGTAGTTTTAACTGTTAGTAATGAAAGTAATCTGCGGATAACTGATGCACCGGTATGTCTGGAAATTGAAGCACTCTTAGCGAAAGCCCCTGATTTCAATACGGGGGCCTTTGTATGGTTGGCTGATGGGCAGGAGATCCCCGGCCAGGCAGTTGATATCAATGGGGATGGCGTGGCGGAGCAGCTGGTTGCAGTGTCGGATTTTAATCCCGGCCAGACCAAAAAAATGATGTTACTTTATGCACCCACTGGCAATAAAATCCGCTACTATCCTGCCAGAACCCAGGCGGAATTGTCCCGTAAGGTGGGTGGGGAGTTCAGGAAGAATAAACAGGGACGCTTTGAATATAAGGGCGGACATTTTGAAAATGTGAAACAACTGAAAGGTCCCCCTGAACATAGTGATCATTCCTGGTATATCCGTTATGAAGGTCCCGGCTGGGAATCGGATAAAGTTGGCTTCCGTTTTTATCTCGACTGGCGCAATGCCAGCGATATTTTCGGCAAAAAAATCCCTGACATGGTCCTGCAGAATGTGGGCCAGGATGGTTTCGATTCCTACCATGAAATGTCATACTGGGGGATGGATATCCTGAAGGTGGGAGATGCCCTCGGTATCGGAGCTGTAGGTATGTGGGTGGATAATAAGGTGGAACGCGTTTCCCAAACGGATAGTGTCAGTTGTACCATCATGGCTAACGGGCCGGTTGAATCGCTGATCAGAACAGAGTATTGGGGATGGAAAGTGGGCAAAAGCCAATATAACCTGGTGTCCGATCTTTCTATTGATGCGGGTAGCCGCCTGACAAAACAATCGGTTTCCATCACAGGAAATCCGGAAAATTTATGCACAGGAATTGTCAAACATGATGGAGTTACGGTTCTGCAAAGCGGGGATAATGCAGGTAGTTTGGCATATCTGGCCACCTATGGCCAACAGAGCTTGGCGGGAGATAGTCTCGGAATGGCCATCATTTATCAGAAAAAAGATGAGCTGGACGTCTCACAGGACGAATTGAATCATGTGATTATTCTAACGCCGGAAAATGGAAAATTAACCTATTATTTCCTGGCCGCCTGGGAACAGGAACCGCGAGGGATTAAATCGGAACAGGAATTTAAAAACTATCTGGCGAATGTGTTGAGGCAACTGGATAAGCCGTTGCAAATTGATATTTAAATGCGTTACCTATTACAGTTGGATTAAAAAAAGGAGAAATAAATGGTCATCAGGTATTTGGCAGATCAGATCCGCTACCAGCGAATGAATACAGAGGAGTTGCGCGACACTTTTCTGATTCATGATCTCTTTCAGCCGGATAAACTTATTACCTATTACACTGAAGCAGACCGGGGGATTGTGGGTTCGGCGGTACCGATTCGTAAAACCCTGCAGTTAACCGGGGGCAAGGAGCTGGCGTCCCGCTATTTTGCCGAACGGCGGGAGATCGGAATCATCAATATCGGTGCATCCGGTGAGGTGGAGGTGGACGGGCAATCCTATCAGCTGGAAAATCGTGATGCGCTTTATATAGGGAGGGGCAGCAAGGAAATCAGGTTTGTCAGTAAAAATCCCCAGGAGCCGGCCAGGTTCTATTTGTTGAGTTACCCGGCTCACCAGGTGTTGCCCAGCCGAAAAATTTCGCGGGATCAGGCGGAGGTTAATCCGCTGGGAACAACGGACGCCTCCAACAAACGGACGATCTATAAATATATTCACCCGGGGGCGGTGGAGAGCTGTCAGCTGGTTATGGGATTAACCACTCTCAAATCCGGTAGTGTCTGGAATACCATGGCACCGCATACCCATGAACGCCGGACCGAGATTTACATGTATTTTGATCTGGGAGATCAGCTTCTGTTCCATTTTATGGGGAAACCCGAACAAACCAGGCATATTGTAGTGCGGGATGGACAGGCCGTAATCTCACCCAGCTGGTCCATCCATGCCGGAGCGGGGACGAGCAACTATTCCTTCATCTGGGGAATGGGGGGAGAAAATCAGGAATTCTCAGATATGGATGGTGTGCAGATGGATACTATCAGATAATCGATATTGAGAGTGTCAAGGAGAGTACTTATGATTCTGGATAAATTTAAACTGGACGGTAAGGTGGCGCTGGTGACCGGTGCGGCCAAAGGATTGGGACAGGCCATGACCCTCGGTTTGGCTGAAGCAGGGGCCGATATTTGCGCCATAGACCGTAATGATTCAATCCGGACCTGTGAATCCGTACAAAAGCTCGGACGGCGCTGTTTAAACCTCACCGTGGATCTGGCGGATCGTAAAGCCATTGCCGGTATTGCACCTCAAGCACTTGACCATTTTGGCCGGCTGAATATTCTGGTGAATAATGCCGGAATCATCCGGCGGTCTCCTTTCACCGGATTTACAGCAAAGGACTGGGATGAAGTAATTGACATTAACCTGTCCGCTGTTTTCTTTCTCAGCCAGGCAGTGGCCGGTGTATTTATAAAGCAGGGCAGGGGAGGTAAAATTATTAATGTCGCCTCCATGCTCAGTTTTCAGGGGGGAATCCTGGTTCCCTCCTACACGGCAGCAAAAAGCGGGGTAATGGGGCTGACCCGCCTGATGGCCAATGAACTGGCGCCACATAATATCAACGTAAATGCTATTGCACCCGGATATATGGCCACCGAAAACACCGCTGCCCTTCGCTCCGATTCTGTCAGGAATAAGGCCATCCTGGAGCGGATTCCTGCCGGCCGCTGGGGCCAGCCGGAGGATTTGAAGGGGATTGTGGTGTTTCTGGCTTCCGATGCATCTGCTTATTTGCAGGGATATACGGTGGCCGTGGATGGTGGTTGGCTGGCACGATAAGAAAGTGTCTTTACAAAAATTGGATTTTTAAGAGAGGACCATATTCTAATATCCAATTCAGAGTACGTATAAAATATTGAACCTATTATTGATTTTGCTTAATTTACAAAAAACGATATATTGTATGTAAGTTATTATATCTAAAGAAATTAACTGGCCCGATCTTCAGACGGGGGATTAAAGAATTCAATATATTTGGGCTTTAATCTTGAGTCTACTCCGAAAAGTCTGATACTTTTCAGTTAAGTTTATCGTGGGCAGTTTTATTTGTATTTTTTCATACTGATATATCTGGCTCGTGTCATAGTTTTTTGTTAAATTATGCCATTGTTCAGACCCCTATGAAAAGAGAGATCAGCGATGTTTCGAAAATCCAATAAAGAGCCTCAACTTGACCTTTTCGGCAGCTTTAATCATTTGCTTGACGGTCAATCACTTCATCAATATACCGATGAGCATAACTGGCACAACCAGTTTCGCAAAGAAATAGTCTCCCGCATAGATGAGTCCATTTTTAAAGTTCTTTTCAGCGACAACATGGGCGCTCCCAATGCCTCCATATCTGTTCTGGTTGGGATGATGTGCCTCAAAGAAGGCTTTGGCTGGAGCGATTCGCAGCTTTTTGAGCAATGCCGCTTCAATCTGCTGGTGCGTAGCGCTCTGGGGTTGTTTAACCTGAATGATCCGGTTCCCACCGAATCCACCTACTATTTATTTCGTAAACGGATTCATGAACATGCTCGACACCGCGGCGAGGATTTACTGCAACAGAGCTTTGCCTCGATTACCCACCAGCAGGTCAAAGAGTATAATGTCAATGGCCGCCGTATTCGGATGGACAGTAAACTGATTAGCAGCAACATCGCCTATTTTTCGCGCTATGAAATTATCCATCAGACCCTTATTTCCTTTTACAAGTCACTCAACAAAGGCCAACGGGCCCTGCTCGCTTTGGAGGAAGTAAACCAACTCAAAGAGCTGGCCCAGGAAGATCCCGGAAAAACCATGTACCGCAGCAGCAAAGAGGAGATCAAGTTGCGGATGCAATCACTGGGTCTTTTGATATACAGGATGATCGGTATTTTTGCCGGTCAGGACAACGAGCCCTACCATCTGCTGGTGCGGGTATTTCATGAGCAGTACAGGGTTGCCGAAGAACAAAAAGTTCTGTTGCGGCCCAAAGAAGAAATCACGTCCGATAGCGTGCAGTCCCCGCATGATCCGGATAGCGCCTATAGACACAAGCAGGATCAGAAAATAAAAGGCTATACAGTCAATCTAACCGAAACCATTAGCGAAGATTCTCTTAACCTGATCACCCATGTCATGGTCGAAAAAGCCAATGTGTCCGATGTTGAATTTGTCCAGCCGGCCATTGCAGAGAGCATTCAGGTAACCGATCAGCCCGCTGGAAAGGGTCTATGTCGACGGAGGATATCAAAGCCCGGATAATGATGCTTTCTGCCAGAATATTGACATGGTTTTTACCGGCCTGCGGGGTGCTTCGTCCCGGTATGATTTAGAAATGACACCCGATGGCTTAATGATTACCGATACCCAGACCGGCCAATTTTACCGGGCCAGCCTGGCTAAAAAGATCAAAACCAGTAAAGAAGACCGCTGGTTTATAGATACGGACAAAGCTCGGGTGTATTTTAGTCAACAAGCAATCAGGGCTTCTCACTTGCGTCGAGAGTTGCAGAAACGTCCCCAAGAAGAACTAAACAAACGTAATAACGTCGAAGCGACTATTTTCCAGCTGGCATATCACCTGGGCAACAATAAAAGCAAATATCGTGGCCTGATCAAACAAAAAATCTGGGCCATATGTCGCGGTTTATGGATAAATCTGGTTCGAATTACCAACTTTATTAAACAAACATGTCCAAGACCCGTTATAGAGAGTGAGAATGAGGTATTATTACCACATTTTGCTTGGTGTTCTGATTTAACGAGCTGGATTCTATGTAAAAATAGCCTCTATTTTGGAAAAAGTTAAAATTTTGAAAATTTCCACCCAGGAAAAGTAGATTTGAAAATTCTATTTTTCGGAGGGGACTCAACCTTTATTTGTGAATTAAGCAGAATTAATGATTAAAAAAAATTTAAGAAATAAACCGTCCCTCACATCAATATAAATCGCAAGTAATTTCGGTAAATAGCTGCTCTGGAAGCACTCAAGGAAATTTTTTAAAAAAATATTGATATAGATATTTGAGTTTGATATATTCTTCAAAGTTGTCATACATAATACAAATATAGGGCTTCTGTGAAAGAACTTTTTCCGAAGATTGGAAAACGTCAAAAACTTAGTCAGATTATAGAAGAAAACATTGAGGAATTGATCCGCAATAAACAAGTGATACCCGGACAAAAGCTACCCACGGAAAATCAGTTATGTGAAATGTTTGGGGTCAGTAGAACATCTTTGCGGGAAGCTCTACACATGCTTTCTGCAAAAGGACTGATATCCGTGAAGAAAGGCAGTGGTATTTATGTAAATAGTTATTCATCCAATATAGCTACAGATTTTATCAGTCTATACCTGGAAACCAATTTTGACAAAGATTATATCATGCATGTTATGAAAGCACGACAATTGTTGGAACCCAGTATAGCACAACTGGCGGCCTTAAACCGGGATGAGGAAGATCTTCATAGATTAAATGAAAATCTGAACCTATTCAAGAAATGTAATCCATGTGATTCACTTAAACTTGGAGAACTAGATCGCGAATTCCACTCTATCCTGGCCCAATCAACGCATAATCCGATTATTAACATGATTACCGACCCCATTTTTCGTCTCATGCCTAAAATACGAGCACTGGTTTATTCAAAGATTGATCATGCCAATAGCGCAGCACTTGAATACCATGACAAAATTTATAATACTGTACTAAGACGTGAGGCTGACCTGGCCTACGAAATGATGAAACAGCATCTTCAAATCGCGGAGGATCATTCCCGCGTGATCACCGAAAATCTTCAATAGATTTTAATTTTGTTCTTTAAGCATATTTTAAAATGAAAATTTGAAGGACCCTTAACCTTTCCAGGGTTAAGGTATGAAATTAATAATGGAGGAAATATGGATATTCGGCTTGATAATAAAGTCGCCATTGTTACTGGTAGCATACAGGGTATCGGAAAGGAGATTGCTCACATTCTGTCCCGGTCGGGCGCTGCTGTGGTGGTGAATAATCATCAGGGTAAGGGAGAGTTGGAAAATGTGGCCAGGGAAATAAGGGGAGGGGGAGGAAAAGCCACCGCAGTTATTGCTGATGTAACCAGAGAGGCTGAAGCAAAACAATTGATATCTGCGGCTTTGAATTTAGGAAATAATATTGACATTCTGGTAAACAATGCCGGTGGGCTTGTAAAACGTGTGCCTGTTGCCGAATTTGATGAGGAACACTTCAATACTGTAATGAACATAAATGTGAAGTCTGCTTTTCTGGTGTCTAAGCTGGTAATTCCTTATATGAAGAAGAAAAAAGCGGGTAAAATAATAAACTTATCTTCTCAGGCGGCACATGATGGCGGAGGGCCTGGTGCTGCTGCCTATGCTGCTTCAAAGGGATCCATCTGGACTTTCACCAAATCCCTGGCGAAAGAACTGGCACCATTCGGAGTCACCGTCAATTGCGTTTCACCCGGTTTTATTGCAAATACTACGTTCCATGACACTTTTACTCCAAAAGAAGTTCAGGATAAAATGCCGGGAATTATTCCACTGGGAAGAGCAGGAAATGCCATGGATATAGCCAAGGTGGTATTGTTTTTGGCCTCTGACCTTTCTGATTATATGACCGGACAAACTATTGAGGTCAATGGCGGACTTTATATGCCCTGAAAAATTAACTTTATGAACATACACGGTTTTTCGGAAAATATGGAAGTAAAATGAAAAAATATGTTACAGGATTTTCTTTTCTTCTTTTCTTTTATATTATAAATCTTCTTCAGGCAGCGGATCATCCCCGAGCTTTCATAACAAAGGCAGAAGGTATGGAAATCCGGCAAGCTTTAGGAAAGTATCCTCTTCTCAATTCATCATTTGCCGCAATTAAGGTTGAGGTAGATGAATCCATTGACCGGGGAATTGAAGTGCCAAATCCTGGTGAGGCGGGTGGTTATGAACATGAGAAACACAAGAAAAATTATCGCGATATGCAACATGCCGGGCTTCTCTATATTATTACCGGGGAAGAAAAATATGCCCGGTTTATCCGAGATATGTTATTAAAGTATGCTGATATATATCCAAAACTGGGTGCTCATCCTCTTGCCCATAATCAGGCGCCCGGAAAACTGTTTCATCAGATGTTAAATGAGACCGTATGGCTGCTTTACACCAGTCAGGCTTATGATTGTATCTATAATTGGCTGGATGAAAAGGATAGACAGTATATTGAAAAGAACGTATTCCGTCAGATAACCGACTGGTTCACTGTGCGGAATGCTCATGAATTTGACAGGATTCACAATCATGGCACCTGGTCAGTTGCATCGGTCGGAATGATTGGGCTGGTACTGGGTGATGAAAATCTGGTCGATATGGCCTTATATGGGACGAAGAAAGATCATCAGGGAGGTTTCCTGAAACAGCTCGATCTTCTTTTTTCCCCTGATGGTTACTACATGGAAGGACCCTATTATATCCGGTATGCCCTTCGTCCGTTCTTCTATTTTGCTGAAGCGTTGGAAAGATATAAACCGGAACTAAAAATTTACCAATACCGGGATGACATTCTTAAAAAAGCTTATTACGCGGCGGTACAGACTGTCTTTCCAAACGGAGTGTTTCCGCCTATTAATGATGCTTCGCGGACAATGAATTTAGAGGATCCGGGAGTTGTACTTTCCAACGACCTGGTGTATGACCGGTATGGTCCTGATCCGAACCTACTCGGCATCGCTCGGTTCCAAAACGAAGTTATCCTGAATGGTTCGGGTCTCCGCGTTTCACAGGATCTGGAAAAAATTAACGGAAAAGCACGCTTTAATTGGGGAAGTGTGGAATTTCGGGACGGACCTGATGGCGATAAGGGCGGATTGGGAATTTTGCGAATGGGAGAAGGTTTTGAACAGACCATGCTGCTTATGAAGTTTGGGGTTCATGGTGAAGGCCACGGTCATTTTGATAAATTTCAGTTCATTTTTTTTGATCAGGGCAGAGAAGTCATTCATGATTATGGTTTTGCCCGATGGATCAACATAGAGCCCAAATTCGGGGGACGGTATCTTGACGAAAACAAGAGTTATGCCATGGAAACCATTGCCCACAACACCGTGGTCGTGGATGAAACCACACAGAATGAGGGTGACCGCAAGCAAGCTGATCAGGTGTGGGGCGAAAGGCATTTCTTTGATAGTACGGATCCAAAAGTTAAGGTGATGAGTGGTTTTGCTGATACCCAATATCCGGGAATCTCCATGCAGAGAACCATGTTCATGATAGGGGATGATTCATTAGAATACCCGGTTGTGGTTGATCTCTATCGCCTCCATAGTACCATGGAACATCAGTATGATTATCCGGTTCATTTTACCGGACAGTTGATCAATACCAACTTTAAATACACTGCTTCTATTGAAAAAATGGTTCCGTTTGGGCAAAATAATGGTTATCAACATATCTGGAAAGAGGCCGAGGCTTCAGTCGGGGGGAAAATAACTGTTACCTGGCTGGATGGAAACCGTTATTATAGCTGGACAAGTTTAGCAACACCCGGTTCACAATTCTTTTTCGGGCGCACCGGTGCTAATGATCCTGATTTCAATCTACGATCAGAACCGTTATTTGTATTGAGAAGCACCGGCCAGGATCATATTTTCGTATCGGTTTACGAACCTCATGGATACTTCAATGAGGCACGGGAACGTTCTGAAAATGCCCGTCCGATGATTGATAAAATACGCCTGGTGGGCTATAATGAAAATGCTTCAATTTTGCAGATAGAAGGTAAGGGTGAATTAAAATGGTTGATCAAAGTATGGAATAAAGCATCCTTATCGAATCAACGACATGCAGTTACATTTAATGACAGCACGTTTGAATGGACCGGTTATTATCAGGTGGATCTGGAAGGCCGCAAATCTGAAGAATAAAAAATAATTATAAATCATTTAGACAGGACTTATGGATGAGAAAAATTAAAGGTTTACGCTGGTGGATTATCATATTGATTGCCCTGGCAACCGTAATCAATTATATAGACCGAAGCGCGCTGGCAATTATGTGGCCTAACATAGAAAAAGATGTGGGATTGACAAAAGAGCACTATGCCATTATTGTAATGATGTTCACGCTTGCTTATGCCATCAGTCAGACCCTATCAGGTAAATTATATGACCGGGTAGGTACGCGAATAGGTTTCACGATTTCCATCATCATCTGGTCTGTTTCCATGGCGCTCCATGGACTGGCCCGCAGTCTTACCAGTTTCAGCATATTACGATTTACACTTGGCCTGGGAGAAGCCGGAAACTGGCCGGGTGCGACAAAGTCGAATGCAGAATGGTTCCCCATAAGGGAGAGAGCCCTGGCGCAGGGAATCTTTAATTCCGGTGCATCCATTGGATCAGTTATATCACCTCCCTTAATTGCATTTCTCTACCTCTCCATAGGATGGAAATTGACTTTTGTAATTTTGGGAATAGCGGGACTTTTATGGATTCTCCCATGGCTGGTGCTCAACCGGGCATTGCCGGAGGCTCATCCCTGGCTGGATGACGCTGAGCGGGAGTATATCCTTTCCGGGCAGAAAACAAAAGAAAAAAGTACCGGAATGAACGAACGGATTCCTGGCTGGTGGGAATTAATGACCTACAAACAAACCTGGTCGGTATTGGTTTCACGCTTTTTCCTTGATCCCATCTGGTGGATGTTTGTATTCTGGCTTCCTATCTATCTATCTGAGCGTTTTGGATTTAATATAAAACAGATCGGATTGTTCGCCTGGGTACCCTATGTCGGTGCGGCAGGCGGGAGCCTCTTCGGAGGTTGGATTGTTGGATTTGTGATTAACCGTGGTTGGAGCGTTAACAAAGCCCGAAAAGCTGCAATAACGCTGGGTGGGCTTATTATGTTGCCTTCTCTCCTGTTAACAGCCTATGCGGTCACTCCCCTGCTGGCAGTCTTATTGATTGCTCTGATTCTGTTCGGATTTCAGACGGCCATCGGTAATATTCAGACTCTTCCCAGTGATTTTTTTACCGGTAAAAGTGTCGGATCTATAGCCGGATTTGGAGGTACGACCGCGGCTCTGGGAGTCATTATCACCACATATATTGTTCCGCAGATTACCCGGACCAGCTATATCCCTTTTTTCATGATGGGTGCACTGCTTGTTCCTCTGGGGATTATTGCTGTCTATGTTCTGGGAGGGCAGGTCAAACGTGTTCCTTTAAAATTAAAATAATAATAAGGATAAATCATGAAAACCCACATCAAGTCAGGCGACATTGCCATTGAAAATGTTGCCCCGGGTGTCCGTCGGCAGATAATGGGTTACGATACGGATCTGATGTTGGTCCGGGTTTATTTCGATAAAGGAGGAGTAGGGGAGTTGCATGCCCATGTGCATCAGCAGGTTTCCTTTGTTGAAAAGGGGAAATTCGAAGTGGAAATCTACGGGAAAAAAGAAATATTGCAAGCGGGCGATTGTTACATAGTACCGTCTAACGCATGGCACGGAGCGATCTGCCTGGAGGAAGGAATTCTGATTGATACATTCTCCCCAGCTCGCCAGGATTTTCTGGAAAAGAAATGAAAATTCGTAGAATTAAAAGCAGGATTAATTCAGATGGTAAGAAAATACGGAACTGTTCCAAACAATCTTTCAGTGTCCTCAAGATCAGAATGATGATATGAGAGGTGATTTTACTTCTTTCGAATATATTCTGGATAAGGTAAAAATATTTTGTTGTGTTAACCGGATAATTGTCAGGAAGGATTAAGAGTACGTTATCTTTGGATGATTTGTTAACGGGGTGACGAGTGATTCACTTCTATTTCCATAATGCCGCATTACGATATTTTACTCTGAAATTTTGTGTTATCGGATTAATTCTGATTCCATTAATATCTGTGCGGGCACAACTTATAATGGATGAGTCATTTGAAAACTACTCACCCGGTTCGCTCCATAACCAGGGTAATTGGACCGTTAGCAGCGGTTATGTAGCCGTCTCGGGGGATTCGTTCCATGTTAGAAACGGTTTGCAGGGTGCACACTTCCTGGCATCCCAGCAAACACTTGTAACAAACAACACTTCTTTTGGAGGGTCTGAACCGGGTGTTACCGGGATTGTCTATGTAGATGTATGGATACGGATTTTCTCCATTTCTGATAAATATTTTGCATTGAGTGGTTATGATCTATATGGGACCAGTCAAAAAAGGTCCTTTGTATTTGAATTTAATGCTCCATCAGGGATCCAGGGTGATTTCCAAATTTATGACGGATCATCCAAGTTGATCATGGGTCAGTATCAGATAGGTGAGTGGGTAAGAATCAGCGCAAAGGTTGACTATGATCGATCAGTTTACCAGGTGGTTTACAATGGTAAATCAGCAGTTACGGCGAATTTTCGTGAGAATTACACTCCAACTGCCAGTGGAACTCGTCAGGCCGGAATCAAGGAATATCATCAGCTTCGGATTAATCTTGGATATGATGGTGCCGTCGGGAGTGTGAATGCAGCTATTGATGATATTTATGTCGGAACCGATTCAATTCCCGGTATAATATTCGATGATCCGCTGATTACTTATACCCTTAGCATTGAGCAACCATGTATTGGAGCTATTTCGGTTGATCCCGATTTACCTGAATATCCAGAAAACACCCAGCTAACTGCAACCTTAACCATCCCATCCGGTTATGTAAATCTGGGCTGGACAGGAGATTTGTCCGGAACGGACTTAATAAAATCTTTCAGCATCACCCATGATATGATCATTGGTGCAGAAGTGGGAATTGATTCTACCAATCCTCCACTACAATTTACAGTAACCGTAACTCAACCGGCTTTCGGTGCAATCTCACTGGATCCACCGGGAGGAAATTATTATCAGTACACTACAGTAACTGCTATTCTTGGCCTTCCGGCCGGGTATATCAATGCCGGCTGGACGGGTGATCTGAGTGGAACCGAAAACGAAAAAACCTTCGAAGTATTGAATGATATGACTATCGGTGCGATTGTAATTCCTGATACATTACCTCCGACTGTTTATACGGTTTCCACCTCAACAGAATTCAGGAACTGTTGTGATGGAAGCAATCTGCGTGCAGGTGATATAGTCGAAGTAAGGAATGGTACTTATGATACGGGTGGTATAACAGTTGAGTCGTCCGGAACCGTCGACAGATATATCATAATACGGGCCCAGAATGTGGGAGGTGCAATTCTCAATGGGCAGAGTAATTTTATTTTCCGAAATTCTTCATATGTTCAGCTGGAAGGGTTTGATTTCCGGTCTTCAGTTTATACGGCCGTGAAACTTGAAGCATGTACCAATATCAGGATAACCCGGAATATTTTCAATCTGGTTGAAACAGCCGGTCAAAACGGTAAGTGGGTATATATCGGTGGCATTTGGAATAATGTGAATGCACCGAGCCATCATAATCAAATCGATCATAATTTATTTGAAAATAAACATGAACTTGGAAATTTTATCACCATTGATGGACAACATGATCCTGTAAATCAGGTATCCCAGTACGATCGAATCGACTATAACCATTTCAGAAATATAGGCCCCCGGGCAGTGAATGAAATGGAGGCTGTTAGGATCGGAGTAAGTGATCTATCTCTTTCCAGTGGATTTACGATTATCGAATATAATTTATTTGAAGACTGTGATGGCGATCCTGAAATTATCTCCATTAAATCCTGTGATGACACTATTCGCTATAACACCTTAAAAAAATGCCAGGGTACGCTGTGTCTGAGGAGTGGAAACCGCAATACCGTGGAAGGAAATTTTTTTCTCGGAATAGGAAAAACTGGTACTGGTGGAATACGGTTATATGGGAATGATCACCAAATATTTAATAATTATTTTGAAGGATTAACCGGAAGCACCTGGGATGCAGTCCTTACCCTTACCAATGGAGATTACGACGGGGAAAATAGCGGAGGTCTAACCAGTCATTGGCGTATAAAAAGAGCCAAAATTATGTTCAATACACTGGCGGGTAATGCCCATAATATTGAAATCGGTTATACAAATTCAGGTGACTACACCCAACCTCCCCGTGATGTGATAATGGCCAACAACCTGGTGACAGGAACGGAAAATCAGCTTGTTAATATCATATCTCAACCCTTGAATATGACCTGGCTTTCCAATATACTTTTCCCCCAGGGCACAGCAAGTACAGGAATTCCCGTGACACCATTTCAGATAATTGTGACTGATCCACAACTAATCTATTCAGATTCATTGTGGCGATTGCAACCAGGAAGTCCAGCTATTGATTCTGCCAGGGGAAATTTCCCTCTGGTGGTGATGGACATGGATGGACAGCATAGAGCACAATTGAAAGATATCGGTGCAGATGAATATTCGAGCGAATCAATTATACACCGACCCCTCACTGCAAATGATGTAGGACCTTTCGCCGGATCTGTCACCAATATAATAGATACAGAGATAAGTGAACCCAAAACATTTCCGGATAATTATAAAATACTTTCAGTATATCCCAATCCTTTCAATGCAACTCAACGAATTTACGTGAAGCAACCGGAATCGGCAACAACCAGACTGATGATATTTGATTTAACCGGTAAGCGTATCGCTACAGAAATAAAGAGGCTTGCGCCGGGTATGTATCAATGGAATGCCGTGAATCTGGCCACCGGAACTTATTTTATAATTCTCAGAGGAGAAAAAATATACGATGTCCGAAAAGTAATACTGTTGAAATGAGATAATCATGATATGGGAGTTACGATTCAGAAATCAACTGTCTGTATCCGTTTGCTTACTTTATTAAGCAGGTACATGGATAGTCTCACATCAGGAAAGGAAACTGTTTGTTTATCCGACACAGATAAAATGAGGACTTAAAAGAAAAAAGTGATAACAATTATAGGTTTTATTTAACCACCAATTAATTTTTAAAATTTTTACATAACTCTTGGAGGTAATTATGAACATCAAGCTAAAACATTTCTTGAGTGCCTTTGTGGTCATTCTGATTGGTCTGATGACAATTCAGGCACAAACGATTCACTACATTACTGCAGGGGATGGCACCCTGGAGACTGCTATTGCAGCGGCTGCCAGTGGAGATATTATTGAACTGGTTGATAGTGGGGGACTTTATGCTCATTCCTCCAGCGATTATATGGTAATTGATAAGACATTGATCATCCGTGCAGCGACAGGCCTGGCTGATCAACCGATCATTAAAATTACTAAAGATCCTATCAGCAGCGCCCGTATTTTTGAGATTCGTGCGGGTGGAAATCTCACACTAAAAGGCTTGGAAATGGATTGCCGTGGACCGGATGGTGTAACCCTTTGGGCAAAAAATGCGATACGGTCACAGGATGTGGCCGATACCAGCGGTACCTTTCATTTCACGCTGATAGTGGATGACTGTTATATGCACCACTCGTTAGAGGCCATGGTTAAAATGCACCGGTACACCATCGGGGATACTATTCGATTCACTAATTGTATTTTTGATGAGGCTTATAATGAAGCCGTTCTTTTCAGGGAGAGTTCATCAAATCTTGGCCCGGATATTCGTTTTGCTGAATTTACTAATTGTACATTCTCCAGGATCGGACGTGAAGCCCTTTATGCGGAATTTAGTAATCCAGTGATTCGTTTCAATCACTGTACATTTGATTCCATAAGCTGGCGTGAGAATAAGCGAATCATCTATCCGACCAATATTACCGATGTCGAGATAAAAAACTGCATTTTTTCCAATCAGCTCGGTACTAATACTCAAAGTATAGCACTTTATGGGAATTCAACAATTTCATACAGCGACACATTCAATGTGGCCAGTGTTTCCCTGCGGGATGCATCTACAATAGGTGCCGGTATGCTGGATGTTGATCCGCTTTATACTGATCCTGTCAATGATGATTATACCCTGCAGCCTAATTCTCCGGTGCTGGGTATGGCTGATGATGGATATGCCATGGGTGACCTGAGGTGGGATCCGAATTACGGGATGCCGGTAGTTATTCCTGTGGCTGCAGGTGATGGAACACTACAGGCTGCGGTGACATCGGCCAGTGAAGGAGATACGCTTGAATTGATCAGCAGCGGTGGGGTATATCGAAATTCTACATCCGATTATATTGTTATTGACAAAACTTTGATCATTCGTGCACGAACGGGTCTGGCACAGATGCCAATAATTCGGAATACCAACATCTCCGCCAGCAGTGCCAGGTTATTTGAAATCCGGGCCGGAGGGAATCTCACATTGAAAGGTCTGGATCTGGACTGCCGTGCAGCAAATGGTGGTGATGCTCATGCCAAAAATGCGATCCGCTCCCAGGATGTTGCCGATACCACTGGTGCCTTCCATTTCAAACTGTTTGTAATGGATTGTAAACTTCACAACTCAAAGGAAGCTCTGGTTAAGGCACATCGCTTTACCATCGGAGACACGCTGGTCTTTGAGAACTGTATATTTGACGAGGCTTATAATGAGGCAATACTGTTCCGGGAGAGCACCTCTAATCTCGGTCCGGACATCCGTTACACCCGGATAGAGAATTGTACCTTCACTAAAATCGGTCGTGAAGCTCTGTATATCGAATACAGCGATCCTGTGGTGCAAATCAATCACTGTACCTTTGATTCGGTGAGTTACCGTGAAGATAAACGGATAATCTATCCCCGAAATGTGAATGATGTACAGATAAAAAACTGTATTTTTACCAACCAGGGAGGAACCAATACCCAATCTCTGGCATTATACGGTACCTCAACCATTGATTATTGTGATCTGTTCAATGTTACCGCAGTAAGTCTTAACGGAAGTGCGGCCAGCGGGGACAGTCTCTTTAATTTTGATCCTCTTTATAATGATCCCTCCTCGTATGATTATCGCTTGGCGCTTGCTTCCCCGGCAAGAGACCGTGCTGATGACGGGCAGGCTTTGGGAGATTTACGCTGGGAAATCCTGCCAACTCAATATTATTTAAATCTGGTAACTGTGGGACGGGGAATTGTGACCCTGGATCCCGCCGGAGGTGTGTATGATCCCGGAACTGTGGTAACCATGACCGCAATCCCTGACTTCGGATGGGAATTTAGCCAATGGACGGGGAATGTTTTTCCACCAAATGCCAATCCAGTTAACATCACCATGAATGCTACCGAGACTGTTACCTGTACCTTTACCAGCCTCGCTCCCCAGGTGGTACTGACCGTCGACACCCTCGGTTTGGGTCATGTGGAACTTGATCCCGAACCGTCTAATGGGACTTACGATCAGGGAACCCTGGTAACGCTTACGGCGGTTCCTCAGACTAACTGGACATTTGTTCAATGGGAAGGTGATCTTACTGGATCAACCAATCCCATTACGGCCGCAATTGATTCAAATATGCATGTTACGGCTAGATTTGCCAGTATCTTCACTCAATATGAACTGACTGTCAATGTGGACGGTCAAGGAAACGTTACCCTTACTCCAGAACCCATTCTGGGAACCTACGATTCCAGTACTGTGGTGAGCTTACTAGCCGAACCAAGCCTGGGATGGGAATTTAGCGGATGGTCTGGAGACTTAACTGGTACAGTAAATCCGGATACGGTAGTTATGGATTCAAACCTTACAGTTACTGCAACCTTTTCAGAAATCGTTTTTCCGGGGCATGCCCTGGAGATTGATACGACCTGGGATTTGTGGGATGCCGTCGAGTTTGCCAACAATAACAGTTATGTTGACAGCATCATTCTGATTACCGATGCTGGTTTATATGCGTGTAAAAGTACACATGATATGGCAGTAAGATCTCCCCTGACCATTATTGCAGATACCGGTCTGGTTCAAAAACCGGTTATAATTAACATGGATCCATCTGCCAGCAGTGATGATATTTTCCGGGTATTTGATGATTTTACCCTCAAGGGTGTGATCCTGGACGGCGGCCATCCACTCACCTATGGACCTAAATATGCCATACGTTTACGGCACTATGACAATAGTGATTCGGTAAAAGTGGGAACCAATGTTACGGTTATGGATTGCGAGTTCAGAGATTTCTTCCAGAATAAGATCCTGACTAATGATGGACATGTCTTTAAAATTGATGTCTGGGTTCTAGCCGGGACCATTAAATTTGAAAATTGTACTTTTGTGCGGACCGGGTATGAAGCGATCAGGATTTCTGATCTAGAAAAATGGCCGAGCTCGAAAACACTGGATTCTCTGATTGTCCGGAATTGTACTTTCGTTGACATTGATGCGGAATGTATTCGTTACTATTCGGATCTTGATCCTGCCACACCGGATGCACCGGTTATCGTCGAACACTTAACTGTGGACAATTCAGCAACCAGGATCATGTTCCTAAAGAACAGTGGCGGCGCTATTGTCCGTGATATTATTATTTCCAACAGCCGTCTTTCAGGTCATGGACGGGATAGTGATTTACTGGATGCCCAGGGAAACACCGGTGTTCCAAGCTTCGTGAGCCATATCGATACATTCCAGGTATTGCCAGTCCCGATTTTATCTTCTGATGGACAGGTGGATACCACGACAATATATGGCTTCGATCCGCTTTACCGAGATCGGGCCAATCTGGATTTCACGCTGTTGGCGGGTTCTCCTGCTTACGGAAAAGCGCATGATGGTACTGCTCTGGGTGACCTCCGTTGGGTGGATCCCACAGTGGGTATTGCTCTTCCGACCGAACTCATTCCGACTGAATACAAATTAGAGCAGAATTATCCTAATCCCTTTAATCCCTCTACTACCATCGAGTTTGCTATTAAAGAACCGGGATTGACCACTTTAAAGGTTTATGATATCCTTGGAAGGCTGGTAATTACACTGGTCAATGGGCAAATGCAAGCTGGTTATTATAAAGTGGCTTTCCATGATCCGAAACTGGCAACCGGCATTTACTTTTGTCATCTGAAATCAGGAAAATTCGAATCGATAAAGAAAATGTTACTGGTGAAGTAAATCTTTTACAGGGATTGCCGGCAGCCAAGGCAATGCTGGCAATCCCTGAGTTTATTGATGCTACTGTTCCAGAAGAAATATATCGAAGGATATTTGTCAATTGAAATTAAAGTTAACATTGTAGATTCAAAATGAAAAGAACTAACTGCCAATGCAGGTACATTTGTGGAAGAAGTTAAAAAGGGACGCAACTAAGAAGATTTGTTAAATTATGTTTGGTTTCAATGGTTTTAAAATGCGGGGAATTAAGTTCCTCTTGATTTTTATTTCTCTGGTTGTCGTCACATTCCAAATTATGATTGCTCAGGAGCCAGAAAGGATTCCGGCAGACAGAATACTGGTTGAACAGGAATTGCTGGATTATCTAAAACGAGATATCCCGGAGTTATCAGATGTTTATACTGCTATTGAGAAAAATGACAGACAACGGGCATTACACCTGCTTGCAGCATACTTTAGAGTAAAAGCAGCTACGAGGTATTATTTTAACTGGAAACATTTTCCGATTCGTTTTAAAAATTACCAACAGATGTTTCCCGCAATGAAAAACGAACATCTAAAACTGTCTGAAGAACAGATGGCAACTTATGCTCCTGAAACTAACTGGCAATTACCCTTCAAAAACCTTCTGGGACAGGATGTTACCGCATATGAATTAAGACATCTGGCGCGCCAGCAAAAATCTTTTAATATGGTTATGATGTATTATTATTCCGGAGAAAATACTAAATATTTGGATTATTTCGTGCGTCAGGTTGCTGATTTGAACCGGGCGTTTTTGCAGAATAAGTATGATGATGCCGGAAACGGGATTTATGAATTATTTCGTGCAGGGAAAAGAATCCATAACTGGCTGTTTTGTTATAATGCATATCTGGCCAGTCCGAATTTTGATGAACAAAAGCAATTGCTTCTGGTAAGAACCTTCTTGCATCATGGTGCTCAGTTGAAAAAGCGCACACAAAAAATTAGTTATGGAAATCATAATACCAAAGGACTGGCGGCATTGTTTGAAATTGCTTCACAATTTCCGGAATTTATAGGGACAGATCAATGGATAAAACAAGCCCTGGCCGGTGTGGAATGGCACCTGAAAAATGAGGTGAATCCCGATGGATTCCAGTTTGAAAGATCCGTTCATTATCATAAAACAGACATTGAAAATTATCTGCGGGTCTACAATCTCTCCAGGCGAAATAACCTACCCTTGTCAGAAATATTTGTGATTCAATTCCGCAGAATGTTTGATGTGCTGGTTAAAATAGCTCAACCTGACAGGCTCTTGCCGGTTTTACAAGACGATACGGATTCACCTTTTATGGAAAATAATACCATGGATGATGTGATGATGGTGGGAACCATTATTTTCCAGGATGGAACTTTCCGTTATTTTACCAATCATAAAATTTCAGCGGATTATTACTGGTTTTTCAATGAACATGAATTAAATATCTCTGGTGATATCAGACCAGAAATACCCGATCTCGGTTCTGTCTCTTTACCTGCCACCGGATATTATGTAATGAGGAATGGCTGGAATGAAAACGATTGTTATATGATTATCTCAGCCGGGTTATCAAAAAGGAAACCAGATCACCAGCAGGGGGAGATGTTGGGCATTGTGGCTTATGCCAAAGGTAATGAGATCCTGCCCAATTATCAGGTGAAATATAATCTTCCGGATTATCCTTTCTGGAAAAATTCCTGGGTGAAAAATGTAACCTTGGCAGATGGAATTCCACTGGGCCGTGGATGGACTCCAAACGAGGGTGGTTCAGGATTTGGAAAGTGGGCACATCTACCGCAACCCCGAATAATCTCCTGGGTTACCGATCTCCATTTCGATTACTTTTGTGGGTCCCATGATAGTTACGATTCATTAGGAATAAAATATTACCGTGAAGTTCTATTTATTAAAGATGGATTCTGGATTGTCAGAGATCATTTCAGCTCAAAAAGTCCCCGAATCTATCAGCAGATCTGGCAGGGTATTTATGACATATACAACAATCACTTTATTCATAAATCCTGCGGATCAGAATCTATACTCGATATTTCCCAATTAACTACTAATTCATTGTCTATTCATCAGAAAATATTCCGGGACAAGGGGTGTACCTATTTTCAAACTGATCCAAAAACATTTTTTATTTTTACTACACTGGTGAATCCGCGTAAACTGAATATTCGGCCATTTTCGCAGACTATGGGGTATACCGAACTTAAAGGAGGATGGAAAATGACCGTTGTTGAACCACAAAATGAATCACAAACAGATAAGGAGAAAATGGAACTCCGGACTGATGCCAAAATAAGATTGGTTTCGAATTCCGGCAGGATTTTACTTCTCGACATGACTTTTCTTCAGTTTAATGGATTAACCCTTAATCTCAGAGACAGGGCGAGCCTGATGATTTCCAAAACTGACCAATCGTTGGAACTCTGGTATCTCGGTGTGGAGGAAAACAATATGCAATCGGAGGGGGTAAAGGATATGCCGGGTACAATTAAAGCTGAAATAATAAGTCCTGGGCAATACATACTGGTTAAGGTAAAATAAACGGATGATAAATAAAAAATGCTTGACAAAAATATTTATCAAATCCTATTTTCTTCTTATAAGATATAATATGTATGACAAATATATTTTTTCCGTCTAATCAGGAATGTTATCAACAATATCAGAAAATGTTTTTATTCAGGAGAAATTTATGGTATTAAGATATTCTATTATCTCTGTCATGGTTTTCTTACTGATAATTCCGGTCATTAATTATGCTGGAAATACGGGGAAAATTGCAGGGTTTATAAAAGACAAAGATTCAGGCGATCCGCTCCCAGGATCCAATGTCTATATTGAATCCCGCTGGGAAAATGACCGGGAAATACCTCTGGAGATTCCCACTGGTGCTGCCACAGACCAGGATGGTTACTATTTTATCTTAAATCTACGTCCCGGTTTTTATACTGCGAAAGTGACCTATATCGGATACCGAGAGGAGATCAAAACACAGGTAAAAGTGGAAGTAGACAAAACCACCCGTCTTGATTTCCAGTTGCAGCCTCAGATCATAGAAGGTGAAGATGTTATCGTAACAGCCTATCAAGCTACCAAGGTGGAAAGGGATTTAACGGCAACAAAACAGGTCTATGATATTGCCGAAACACAAACTATTGCCGGTGTAGCCGATCTGACGGATATCCTGGAACTGCAGGCTGACGTGGTGGATGACCACTTCCGGGGAGGGCGATTGGGCGAATCGGCTTACCTCCTGGGAGGCGCAACCATCGTTAATCCTCTGGACAATTCCCGTGCTTTTAATCCGATGGTAATTGGTCTGGATCAGGTTGAAGTCTATACCAGTGGTTTCAGTGCCGAATATGGTAATGCACAATCCGGAGTGGTCAATATGGTTACCAAGGAAGGTTCCTCTGTCTGGCAAACCCGCCTGGAGATTTCCGGAACGATGCCGCATTACAAAACCTGGAACGGAAGCGTATATGATCTCAATAATCTAATATTTTACTCCATATTAATGAATAATGAGGAGTGGCTAAATGAAGATCCACTTGACCCTGGACATCCGCTGTGGGATAACGGATACGGGGTTACCAAGTATCTTCCCCCTCGTAATGTGTGGCCCCCCAATCCGCTGTCCCATGAAGATTCACTTCGTATGGCAGAATTTGGCCGTATTATGTGGATGCAATCAATCCGGGAGGCGGGTTTGACAAACAACAAGGCAACCGATTATCGATTCGATCTTAGCACCGGCGGACCTGTGGCTGAGAATGCTAAAATCTTCATTGCCATGAGGCAAAATATGATTACATCCTTGGTACCAACACCCACTCCGGATCTGGAGAGACAGATTATGGCAAATATGATTTATTCTCCGAGGGTTGTGGATAAAATAAAATTTACCTTAGTCTATGATAATAACTTTAATAACTACTTGGATAGTAACTGGGAACGATGGATGTTCGATCAAGCCTTAAGTATTACTAAACGAACCAATACAACATGGAACTTTAGCCTTGAATGGAATCACTCTTTCGGAGCCAGAACTTTTGCCAATATGAATGTGAACCTGTTACACCTAAAAGAATCAGATAGAATAGATCTGCTAAAAGATAATCAATTGCTGGAAGATTACAGCAATAACCGGAATTGGGTAGATTACACAGGACCATCTAATCATCGGGTTGGACGTCCAAGTGACGACCGTGGAGACCACAGAACCCTGACATACTATACAAATGGAAGCCTCACCAGCCAGGTCAACCGTTCGAATTTGTTGAAAAGTGGATTACAGTTTTATTACTACGATGTGAAGGTGGATTATCAAAACAATGTGACAGATCCGGGCAGTATGGAAAATCAGAGATTCAATGCTTATCCCTATGAAGGATCAGTTTATTTACAGGATAAAATGGAATATGAAGGTTTCATCGCCAATCTCGGTATGCGGTTCGATTTCTACGATCTTAAAACGGACTATTATACTAACAAATTTTATCCTCTGGCGAATCCCAATGCCAAAGCCAGAACCGCACTTTATACCAGGCTTCAACCCCGTCTCGGATTCTCTTTTCCCGTATCTGAGATCACTGTTTTTCATCTAAACTATGGGACCTTCACCCAGAGACCTAATTTTAATCAGCTCTTTTATAATGGGATTAGCGATGCCAGCCTGACTCTGGGGAATCCCCGTCTGGAGCCTGAAAATACCAAAGCTTATGATGTTGGAATCGTTCACCGGCTGGCACCAGGTGTCCAGTTGGATGTCAGTGCATACTACAAGGATGTGAAAAATCTGGTTCAAAATGCCTATTTTACTAATAGAGCAAATGAATCATATTTAACCTATGTCAATCTGGACTACGCCGATATCAAGGGATTTCATTTAAGCCTGGAAAGAACAGTCGGTAGCTTTCGGGGTCAAATCCGTTACAACTTCGAGTCTGCAACCGGTAAAAGCGGTAATCCGGATAATCTGGATGTTGCTCCCATATTTTCCGAAGAACAAAATCCGGAACTGGAACAATTAAGTGAACGATTTCCGGAAGATGTTTATCTGGATTATGACCGAACCCATAAATTAGTTATTAATTTGCGATATCTGGTGTCTCCCGGGAAGGGTTGGGATTTCCTGGGGATCCACCTTTTTTCTGATATTTCCCTCAGTACCACTTTTCGTCTTTCCACCGGAAGGCCTTATACCTATGATGAATCAGGTGAAGGTTTGAAGTTTAATAAGAGAACCCCGACCGAGAGGGAACTACGAGTACGGCTGGAAAAAAGTTTGCGTTTCGGCAATACCAGGCTCACCGGTTATTTTGAAGGATTCAACCTTCTCAATGAAAAATTCTGGCATTACAGCCGAACCTTTAATGATGACCGAAATGTCATCAGGTGGGAAACCCTTCCTGACCGGGAGAAGATACTGGTAGAGGATCAATTTGCTCCATACGTCACCCGCCAGGATGTGTATTTGTTAAGGAATGAACCGCGTAATTACCGGCTTGGCCTTATTTTTAGATTTTAAAATAATTTATCAATGGATAATAGAGGTATGTATGATTAACAGAATCATTTTTTTATTCATAATAGTCCTCATTACTACCTATTCTCTCATGGCACAGATGCTGGATTTCCGGATTCATAACCGGGGAATGTTGCATGAGACCGTTTATAATTCGGGGGATATCGGGCGTCCCTGGACCACCGGTGATGAGGGAAATAAAACAAGTGTGCCCTTGATGGAATGGCCTTCACGCTCTGCGACAATTCTTCAGGGTACCCGATATAGCGGTCAGCATAATATTCTGGGAGGCGGAATGTATATGGCCGCTAACCCGAGCGGTCTACCCGGGATGGATAACCGCCTCTATGCTCTATGCGGGGCAGTCGGGACAGGAGCAGGTTCTGAAAAGATCATCGGACGATGGAGTTTTCCACTTTCTTTAACTGAAATTGAAAACTTTCCGCTCAAATCTGATGGAACCCTGAATTCGGCTTATAATCCCGATGAAGCAGAAGAGATTATCACTGCTTCATGGGCCACCCCTTTGGGGGTTACGGTAACCCGCACTTCTCGTGCCTGGAGCCATCCGGATTATGATGACCTGATCATTTATGAATACGAACTTGAATATACAGGTGATACGGATGGGAATCCGGCAACTATTGAACGCACCACCACCTTAAAGGACTTCATGGTGTTGTTCATATATGGTTTTGCTCCTTCCATGTATGGTTACCAGCGTCAATATCAGGAATGGAAATATGAAAGCGGAATCTATCGGGGTGATCAAAATAATTTCTGGGATGCAGATTACTGGCTTTCATTTAATATGAATTTGAGAAATAATATTACTGATGACCGCTTTTTTGCTAAGCCGGAACCTTCCAAAGAACTTTTTCTGGAGTTCGCCGCTACCGGAAAAAACGGTGGGGGATTATGCAGCCCTCAGGCACCCGGTTTCTGTATACTTTATTATGACATCAATCATCTGGCATTTGTTGATACTATGAACAGTCCACAGAATGAATCAGAGGCGGTTAATATTCTCAGAACATCCCTGGGAGATTACTACGAACTGGATGATAATAACCACATTAAACAGCCCTGGTCCAACAAGGTTAGTACCGGTAACACCCGCAGCAGTAAAATGATGGTTGAAGCAATAAATCCGGATAAACGGTGGAGCGGTGTATATAGTCCTTCCAGCGAAACCTGGCCGGATCCTCCCAGTGACAGATGGATTGGCAGAGCAGCTTATAATTACCGGCAAAGTGCTGATGCCGGTCAGAAGCATATCGTATTTGGTCCATACACTTTACATCCCGGAGACCGCCTGGAATATTCTCTGGCAGAGGTAGTCGGATACGGGGCACAGCCGGGTAAACGTATTGAAGGTGGGCAAACTGTACAGCAGTGGACCTCCACGCCAAGCTGGGATGGGCGGGTTATTGCCAAGGATGGATCGGTTTTGACTGAAAATTATTTAACGGATTTTGGTTATCCCGACTATGTAAATTCTGCGGTCAGGACAGTGACACAGATTGCTCATAAAGCATTTGTGGCTTATCTGGGTTCTGAGCCTTCTTTGCCGGTTTGGCCCGAGGAAAATCCCAAAGACGGAGTGTATTACCTCCCCGGAATATATCCGGCACCGATTCTTGAAGTTATTAATACCGAGGATGGACGTATCCGGATCAGATGGAACCGGGAGGTTGAGAATTTCAAGCATCCAAGGTTAGCTGGAAATTTAACTAAATTTTATATCTGTCGCAGTGATGCCGGAATGGGTCCGTGGAAAATACTGGATTCTCTGGATGTGGGTGAAGTGAATTCGGAAAACATCTATGAATATTTTGATGATGATCCTGTTTATAAGATTGGTGAAACCAGATATTATTCAGTCCTTTCCGTCGATGAAATTGGAGTAACCAGTGGAAGAACAAACATCATAAAACATGAAAAAAATGTGGGTGCAGTAGAAAAGATGAGTGAAGTATTTGTTGTGCCAAATCCATTCAAAATTGAATCGGGTTTCGGAGGTGCGGTGGGCGCAGCAGACCGCATTGGATTTTACGGATTACCCAATAATTGTACGATCCACATCTTTTCATATTCAGGACAATTGATTGAAACTATTGAGCATAATGTCCCGGTGTATCAAACAGCCTGGTTCCAGGTTACCCGAAATAACCAGGAAATAGCATCGGGTATTTACCTTTACGTCATAACCACACCTGATGGAGATAAAAAAACGGGAAAATTTGTGGTTGTAAAATAAAAGATTCAGCAGCGAGGTACTATATGAATTTTTCAATTTTTAAATCTGTGGGCCTGGCCGTTATACTGATTCTCATATCCAGGGGCTATGGTTTTGAAAAAGTGGGAACAACCGCCTTTCAATTCCTGAAGGTTCAAACCAGTGCCCGTTACTGCGGTATGGGTGAGGCATCTTCCGCTGTAGTCGATGATGCACAATCGGTATTTTTTAATCCGGCCGGTCTCGTATATGTTAACAAACTTGCATTTTCTGCAGATTACCTGGACTGGCTTCTCGATATTTCCCATTTCTCGTTAAGCGCGGCTTACCGGATTAAGGGCATCGGAACTTTTGCACTGTTCGGAATTCTGACCGATGTAGGGGAAATCAAGGTGACAGAAGTCAATGCCCTTGGATTTGTCAATGGTGTTTATCTGGGGTATACGGGCGAGACCATTACTCCCGGTGCGATGGTGTTCGGACTTTCTTTTGCCCGACGAATTACCGATAAATTTTCCTTTGGTGTTACCGGCAAATATGCCCGGGAGGATCTGGCTGTCAAATCGACTCAGAATTTCATATTTGATGGTGGATTGATATATGAAACAGGTTTCCGTTCACTTAGAATTGCCGCATCCATCCTGCAATTCGGTCCTGATGTGAAATATTATGACCAGGTGTTGCTGGAAAGATATATTCCCAGTGCCGATTCTACTTACTACCAGAAATATTCCGGAAAAAGTTATCCCCTGCCTCAGACGTTCAGTCTCGGCGCTTCAGCCTATATAATGGACTCTGAATCCGGCATTTTTATTAATTCGGAGAATCAATCCCTTCTGGTGGCTTTCGATCTGGTTCAACCCCGGGATTATGATCAACAATATCATATCGGTCTGGAGTATGGTTATCATGACATCCTGTTTCTCCGCGCTGGATATAAACTAAATTATGATGAAGAAAGTTTCTCGCTTGGATTCGGTTTGTTTTATAGCGGATACAGATTTGACTATGCTTACAGTGATTTCGGTCAATATTTGGACAGCGTACACCGTTTTAGCCTCGGAATTTCTCTTCCTTAGTCTCAATTTATAGGAGCATCACGAAAATGAAGAAAAATATCATCATATTCATTATTTTCCTGAGTTTTGGATCTATTCGGATTCAGGCTCAACACCGCGGTGATAACCTCTCTATGCAGGGAATTTTCAATCCGGTTAACACCGGAACCCGAGCGATGGCTATGGCAGGAGCTTTTACATCTTACTCCGGAGATGTCAACTCCCTTTTCTATAATCCGGCTGGCCTGGCAGATATTGATAATCTGCAAATTTCGATATCAGCCGATAACTACGGTCAAAACTGGCGGGAAAATCAGGATTACAGACCGAATCGGATCTACTGGACGATGGCTTTTTACTTGGAAGGACTATATGTACCTGATCCTGCCAACAATGGGGTATGGGATTATATATTTGCCCAAGATACTAATTATACTGTACGGGAACCTGAAATTGGGCTGGAGCCTTATAGTGAGGAGGCTGCAGACTGGAAAAAGAACTTTAATGACTTTGGATTGAGTAATATTGCAGCGGCCTTGCCATTTAAATTACTGCAGAATAAGTTTGTGATTTCAGCGGCTTACCGGAAATCACCTATAGTGGATTTTGACCGGAATGATACCTACCTGGATCCCCATATCGGCTTCGATGAATACGGGGTTGTGCCAAGAGTTGAAACCGACACCGTGACCTTCAGCTGGTCCCACTTTTTACGGGAAAGAAAAGGAGATCTCCATCTCGTTCAGGGCGCACTAGCCATGGATATCTCCCCAAAATTGAAAATCGGCTTTGGGTTGAGTTCGGTGACCGGTGAAAGTGATGATTATCAGTCCCTGAACAGGGTAGGAATCTTTGATATCGCCAAAGATAACCGGTTTAGGTTTTCCTACGATACACTCAATACCGTGGTGCGGGGGAGCTCGGATTACACCGCGCTCTATATGACAATTGGTGTATTACTTAAACTGGAGAGACTCAGTGTGGGTATCAATGTCAGAGCCCCTTATACCATGAGCCGGTCATGGAAAACCGTTACCAATAAATTGGACAATACCGGTTTCAATGCAATAGATCGATCGGGAAAGGATAAAATTGAAATTCCGGTAAGCTATAGCTTCGGGGTGAATATAAGGCCGGTAAAAACATTGATGATTGCATTCGATTATCAGTTCACCCCCTACAGTAAAACCAAATTCAATCTGAGCTGGATCGATGATAGCCAGCGGGAATGGGTCGATCAGCAGATACTCAGGTTCGGTTTGGAATACTCTCCATATGAATTTTTATCCCTCCTGGCAGGTTATCATGAAACCCCTGCCATTTTCGTTCCGGATGGGGCGGCTATCAAGGATAGCGGTCCAAAAGCTACCGGTCTGACTGCAGGGGCCAGTTTAAAATTTCAAAAAATCGGACGGATTCATCTGGCCTATGAGTACCGAAAATTAAAATATTATGATTCCTATTACAGCAATACCAATTATGTTTTTGAAAACCTTAGTCTGTTTTCCCTGGGATATACATTTTATCTTTAAAAATTTGATCAAAGAAAGGAAACTTAAATTTTACAGGAAATTCAGTGTGTGAATTATTCATTAAATTTCAGGAGGATAGGATGAGAATTATTATTTTACTATTAGTTATTTTCAGTATGATTCAAATTGCTGTTGCCAGTAAGATCGAGGTTGAAGATCAGTATGATATGAAACTGGCAGTCGACTATGCGTTGAGTAATCATATCGATTCACTGGTTCTGGTGACAAGTGGAGGTGTCTACACCACTGTGGATTCACTCATGATCACCGAACCACTTGCAATTGTCGCCGCTCCAGGACTGGCAGAGAAGCCGATAATCACCAACAGTTCCTCAGATTCATCGGAACTGGAAATTTTTCGGGTCTATGATGACTTTTATATAGAAGGTGTAGTCCTGGATGGCGGCCATGCGCGAAGCCATGGAATGAAATATGGTATTCGTGTTTATGGCATAAATACTACTCCCTCATCAAGGGTAGGGCTCAATGTGATCTGTAGAGATGTAGATTTCAGAGACTTTTTCAGGAATAAATTGCCGACAGAAGATGGTCATGCCATTTATTTTCTCATCGATGTTGATGCCGGTTCGGTGATAGTTGAAAATTGTACAATCATGAATACCGGTTATGAAGCAATCCGAATGACGGAAACTGAAAAATATAGTATCGATCGATGCCTGGACACCCTTATTGTTAGAAACTGTACTTTCGTCAATATCGACAATGAGTGTGTCCGGTTTTATGGTGACATGGATACCTCAAACACGGATGCATATGTACGCATGGAACACCTCACGATTGATGCCAGTGCGGCACGGGCGTTTTATATCAAAAATAGTAATAATACCATCCTGCGTGATGTTATTTTCACGAACAGCCGATTGGATGGCCGGGGTGATCGCAGTGATTACATCGCCGAAGTGCAGCTTCCCGGCTCCCACATCAGTCATATTGATACGTTTAATGTGGTATTCGATTCGCTCTCTGTAAGACCTGAGACAATTCGGGGAACTAAAGGAGCAGATGTCGATACCACTACTGTATACGGCTTTGATCCATTGTATGCCGATCGTCTGAATTTTGATTTCTCATTGTTGCCTAATTCTCCTGCATACGGAAAATCGTATAGTGGAAATGCTCTCGGTGATTTGAATTGGGCTGATCCGACTGTGTCTATTGATCAGGGCGAAGATTTGCTTAAACCGGCTGGCTTTAGCCTGGATCAAAATTATCCAAATCCGTTTAATCCATCTACCACTATCCGATTTACCTTGTCAAAACTGGCCAGAGTCAAATTAAAGATTTTTGATATCACCGGTTCCCATATTGCAACCCTGGTGAATGCACCCCGGGGTGTCGGTGAACATAGTGTGACCTGGGCTCCCTCGAGTGCAGCTTCCGGTATTTATTTCTACAATCTGGAAGTAGATGGTAAAATCTCAGATACCAGGAAAATGATCCTTATCAAATAAAAACAGGACGAAGAAAATAATTTTGTTCAGGGATACCATAGAATCTAGGGAGGGATTCTGTGATGTTCTGCTTACTAAAAATTCCAGATAAGGTGGAGAATTCCATCGAAGGCTTCTATACCTGGATGAGCTTATCACAGGGTAGAAATATCTTCCCCAATACGGGTGTAATTGAGACGTCACATGCGAAGATTTCTAACAGTTTTTGTTATTCTTTTCATTATAGTTCTCGGGAGCAATATAACCGCTACGGATTTTTTAGTGTCGTCAGTTCTGGAGATTGATTCCGTGCTGAATCTGGTACAACCGGGTGATACCATTACCATGACTCGCGGGACCTGGACTAATGCTGATATTATCTTTCAGGCAAATGGATCCTCATCTGCACCGATCCTGATGCGGGCAGAAGAATCGGGATATGTCCTGTTGAACGGAACATCAACTTTGAGGATTGCTGGTGATTATCTCATCGTGGATGGACTTCAATTTAACGGCGGTTATAGTATTTCCGGAGCAGTCGTTGAGTTCCGCGGAAATGGCATTTATAGTAATTATTCGCGGCTTACCAACACAGCTATCATTAATTATAATCCGCCCAGTTCGGGAACGGATTATAAATGGGTTTCTCTTTATGGCATAAATAACAGAGTCGATTACTGTTACTTCTGGGGTAAGAACCATCTGGGTACGACCCTGGTGGTCTGGTTAAGCGCAATTCCAAACCATCACCTGATTGACCATAATTATTTTGCTTATCGTCCCGAACTGGGTGTGAATGGTGCCGAGACAATTCGTGTAGGCACTAGTGACTGGTCCATGTATGATTCCTATACCGTTGTAGAGTACAACTATTTTGAGCAGTGCAACGGTGAAGTTGAAATTATTTCCAGTAAATCCTGTGAAAATATTTACCGATACAATACCTTTGTTGAGTGTAAAGGAGCGCTGACACTTCGTCATGGGAACCGATGCACGGTTGAGGGGAATTTTTTTCTGGGGAATAATCTCCCGGAAACAGGCGGCGTAAGGGTCATCGGGGAAGATCATAAGGTTTTTAATAATTATTTTCAGGAATTGCGTGGCACAGGTGTTCGTTCCGCTCTTTCCCTGATGAATGGAATTCCGAATTCACCACTCAACGGATATTTTCAGGTAAAAAGAGCTGAGGTTTCTTTCAACACTTTATATAACTGCGTAAAATCTTTGGTGATCGGTCTGGATAAGGATTCTGAAAAAACCTTGCCTCCCCTCGATTGTCGGTTAGCCAATAATCTGGTTCAATCAAATTATACTTTGGTTACCTATGAGGATCAACCGATCAATCTGATATGGGAGGGGAACATCATGTATGGAGCTTCCCTTGGAATTCCCCAACCGCCCGGTATTAAGATCACTGATCCGTTATTGCTCCTTTCGGGAGACAGTTTATGGAGGCCGGATCATCTTAATAGCCCCGCTGTGGACAGTGCAAAAGGGAATTACCCATACGTTATAGACGATTTTGATGGTCAGCTCAGGGACGTATTCAAGGATGTAGGAAGCGATGAATATTCTAACGCTCCGGTCATACGTCGTCTATTGACCAGAGGCGACGTAGGGCCTTCCTGGTTTCCATTACCTCCTGAACCTCCAACGGTTATCACGGTAGAAGCTGGAATTGATTCCCTTAAAAATAAATTATCTACTGCCCAGGACGGCTATATTTATGAATTGGTTACAGATGGTGGGATGTATTCGAATAACGGCAACCTGGAAATTAACAGGAAAATCACCATCAGAGCAGTACAAGGATTACACTCAAAGCCGATTCTCCGTCAAACGGAGGTCTCATCGGGAGCACGGGCGGTAATTCAGATAGGTGAAGGCGGATCGTTAAAGATTAAAGGAATAGAGTTGGATGGTATGGCAACCTCAACCACCCCGGCAAAATATTTGATCTGCACCTCCGATAGCCCAATGAATTCATCATATACCCTATATGTTGAAGATTGTTATCTGCATGATGTAGTGCTCGGTTTCGACGGTAATTTCTTCAGGGCTTATACGGGTACCCTGGCTGATACCATAAGTTTCAATAATTGTGTATTTAAAACTTCAGGAAAGGAGGGTATACGTCTTAAAGACGAGGTCGCTGGAAGCGGTCTTTATAATGTCAAATATTTTGAATTAATGAACTGCACTTTCTGGGATGTTAAAAAAGAAGCGGTATATGTCTATGCCGGAGATACTGTACCATTTACTCCCGGACCCAAAGTTGTTATCAATCACTGTACTTTTGACAGTTGCGGGTATGATAGCGCCTCTATAATTAATGCGCTGGAGACTGACGGAACCGAAATAAAAAATAGTATATTCAGCAACTCCAGAAACAGGGATTTTTCCATTCAGATTTTTGGATTTGGTTCCTCCATTTCCTATTGTGATACCTTCAACGTAAGTCCTGTTGTCGTAAACAGAAATGCTCTCATAGGAAGTGGTATGCTGGGTGCAAATCCCCATTATAACCAGAGATTTAATGGTGATTTTACTTTGTTGCCAGATTCTCCTCTCTGGTTTCAAGCTAACGATGGCAAAGCGATGGGGGATTTACGCTGGGCTGCCAATCCACCTAATGGAATTACCGGAGATAGAGAGAATGTGCCGATGACTTATCTGGAACTGAGCCAAAATTATCCCAATCCCTTTAATGGTACTACTGTTATTCGATATTATCTGAAAAGCCGGGAGCAAGTTAAACTAGAAATTTATGACTTGCACGGTGCTCTGATTGAAAATTTATTTCTCGGTTTTCAATCGCCAGGTCATCACACCATTCGGTGGAATCCGGTTTCACTGGCCTCGGGGATTTATCTTTATAAATTATCTGCGGGAGAACAGTTGGCGGCCAGAAAAATGATATATATCAAATAAATGGTTTCCTCCCGCCTCTAAAAACCGTGATTTTCAACATAGGATGAGAATTGCATGAAACAACTTCAGATATACCTCAATCTGGTAATAATCTTTATACTTACAACATCTTCTATGGGGCAAAATAGCTGGTATTCCCAGATCGTATATCCGGGTGTAAATGACGAGCTGGTTTACCTTCGAGACCAGGAAGGAAACATCATCCCCGATTTCAGTTATGCCGGGTATAAGAACAGTGAAACAGTTATTCCCGACGTACCAGTCAAGAGAACTCTCTATCCGGTAAGCGGCGATAATACGGTTCAAATCCAAAATGCGTTGTTTGAAATTGCGATGATGCCGAAGGACAGTGCTGGGTTTCGAGGTACTGTGCTGCTAGAAGCGGGTGTTTATGAGATCAGGGGAACAATCCGGATACAGGTAGATGGCATTGTTTTGCGCGGAGTGGGAGATGGAATCGACTCGTCATCCAATACCATTCTGAGGGCAACTGGTGATTCTCCTCATCAGAGATCGGTCATCGTGGCAGGCGGCGGTAGCGAAACCCGGTGGCGCGAGGCTGTTTCGGGATCCTACCGGGATATCGTATCCGATACGATCCTGGTTGGTGAAAGATCCTTCCTGGTCAGTGATGCTTCTGTTTTTTCGGTCGGCGATAACGTAATCATTTATCATCCCTGTACTCAGGAATGGCTTACGGCAATTGATAGTGGAGGAACTTACTGGCAACTCCCCGGTGCAGAGCCGGGTGTTGATCTTCCCTGGGAAGTTGGAAGCCAACCACTGGTGTTCAACCGCTATATAACTGACATCAGCGGAAATTTGATTACAGTGGATGTTCCCTTTTATAATCATCTGGTGCGCAGTTTATCACAGAGCCAGATTTATAAGTATTCCCGGACTGGTATCAGGACTCAAATCGGCATTGAAAATCTCAGGATTGATATACAAACATCCGGCAATAATGATGATTACCATGCCTGGAATGCTATCGATCTTTTTCAGATTGAAGATGCATGGGTCAGAAATTGTACCATGCTTCATTTCGGTTTATCGGCAGTGAGAACCAATACGGCCACCAGAATTACAGTGGAAAATTGCCAGGGCCTTGATCCACATTCACAACTTGAAGGCGGAAATCGCTATAATTTTCAGGTTTACAATGCCTCCCAGCAGATTCTTGTTAAAAATTGTCATGCCACAAATGGCCGCCATCATTATGTGTCTAATGGAACGTCATGGACTTCCGGTATAGTGTTTCTTGATTGTACTTCTTCGGGAGCCTTTACCAGCAGTGAAGGGCACCGCCGCTGGACGATGGGAATGCTCTATGATAACCTTATCGAGCTCGATGGTCCCAGGCCAGGTTATAATCCGCGGCTTCTGGGTCTTTACAACCGGGGCTATTACGGAACCTCCCATGGGTGGGGAGCTGCACACTCGGTGGCATGGAATTGCGATGTGGCTGGAGGTGATCTGATTGTACAGCAACCACCGACAGCCCAGAATTATGCCATTGGATGTTCTGGTATCAATATTACCGGTCAGTCTCCACCAGCCCCGTTCCCGGATCCCGGTGGCTATATTGAAGGGACCAACCTGGCGGGATTAACTCCAAGGTCACTATTCCTGGCCCAATTGCAGGACAGGCTCAGTATTGTTTCCATCGGAGAATACGGTCAACAGAAAATGGCGGACATGCAGTCCTTCAGGCTTGACCATAATTTCCCGAATCCATTTAATCCTTCCACTATCATAACTTACCAGCTTTTTGTTCCGGCAGAGATTGAGTTGAAAATTTATAACACGTTGGGTGAACTCATAAGTACACCAGTTCATCGAGAGTATCAAGGGAGTGGAATCTATGTGGTATCCTGGTCAGGAAAGGATGGGGGAGGAATTCCAATAAGTTCCGGTATTTACATTTATACTTTGAGTGTACGGTATAGTGGAAGGTTTGAAATCTACTCGCGAAAAATGATACTATTAAAGTGAAATGGTCTGTGTATTCAAAATTAGCAAGTGCATGAGTTCAAACGATTTAAACTTATTGATCAGTTTTAAATTTTTCTTATCCGGACAGTTTAGATGTTTTTGAAGCTTGTTCCTGAAATCTTAAAAGGAATAAAGAAAAAAATTATCCGGAAATATTTAAACCGAGTTTAGACAGTTATGGAGGATTTTTTTATTCTTTTAACCTTGGCAATATGTTACAGTTATTTTTTTTAAACTGCATGGTAATCATGAGAGTATTAAATTTAATTTTTTTATGTAGTATAATTATTTCCCTCTCTGGATGGGGTCTGAATTCTACTCGTCAGATTCCAGAATACCTGCAATTGGAACGCCGGCGAATTATTGAAGCAGCTGGCAAATATTTTAAAGAAAGCCCGCTTACTATTACCTCCGTTACATGCAAGCGAAGTGCAGGGGGACTTCATGATTACTATTCGGAAGGTGATTACTGGTGGCCTGACCCGAGCGATCCAAACGGACCCTATATCCGTCGCGACGGCTACTCAAATCCTGATAATTTTCAGGAACACCGTCTGCTCCTGATGAGATTCAGTATGCAGGTACCTGCTTTGGTGGCAGCTTATCTGGTAACCGGAGATATTAGATATTCAGAGAAAGCTGTTCAGCATATCCGGGCATGGTTCATTGATGAAAAAACCCGTATGAATCCGAATTTGCTTTATGCCCAGGCTATAAAAGGAAGGGTAACGGGCCGTGGAATTGGCATTATTGATACCATACATCTGGTTGAAATTGCCAGGGCAATTGGAATCCTGGAAAAAAATAATGTTATCGCCAATGAGGATCTGGTGGTGGTCAAAAATTGGTTTATCAATTATATTCATTGGCTGATCACTCATGAATATGGTATCGCTGAACGAGACAATGGTAACAATCATAGTACCTGCTGGAATATGCAGGTGGCTGCGTATGCAAACCTCGTGAATGACCAGGAGACTATGCAGTACTGCCGGGATTTTTTTCGGGATCATCTGCTTCCTGAACAAATGGCGCCGGACGGATCATTCCCAAGAGAATTGAACAGAACCAAACCCTATGCTTATTCACTCTTTAACCTGGATATGATGGCCATGAATTGTCAGATTCTCTCAACCGAAGAAGAAAATCTCTGGTTTTATTCCCTGCCTGATGGTCGGAGTATGAAAAAAGCAGTACTGTTTATGGTTCCTTCCATTCGGGATAAATCTGTCTGGCCCTACAAACCGGATGTAATGTATTTTGATGAATGGCCTGTTGCTCAACCTTTCTTGTTATTTGCCGGGATAGCTTATGATGAGCCTGAATATATCAATCTCTGGAAAAAACTTGATCATAATCCTGGTAATAAAGAAGTTTTACGGAATCTTCCGATCAGGCAACCGGTATTGTGGCTGGAGTAAATGTACGCTAAACTCAAAAGTGTGAATTTGAAAACCAGGTGGATCTGATGAAAATGATCACCCGTGCAATTTTTTTTCTGATCATTTATGTGATTGGGACACTGGCTAATCAATTCGATTTTGATCAAATCCTTAATACTCTCCGGGGTCAGGTTAAAGAAAAATATAAGATTTTCAGTGGCCGCTTTCCAGAATATACGATTAAGGGACAATGGACTTTCCGTGACCAGCCAAACTGGTTGTCGGGTTTTATCGGTGGTGAACTATGGCTGATCTATGATATGACCGGAGATGAAGAAATGAAGAAGTGTGCGCTTCAGCATACAAATCAGCTTCTGAAATATTCCTCGATTGATTATACTCATGACATGGGTTTTATTTTCTTCCCCACCTGTGTCGAATCATTCCGACATACCGGAGAGCAGAAATACCGAAATGCGGCCTTGCAGGCAGCTGATATGCTGGCAAAGCGTTTCAATAGGAAGGGGAAATTTATCCGGGCATGGGGTTCTCTGAATAGTGATGATCGGGCGGGCTGGATGATCATCGATACCATGATGAACCTAGAGCTACTTTTCTGGGCGGCCCTGGAAAGTGGAAATTGGGACTTTTACGATATCGCATTTCAGCACGCCTTAACTACTCTCGATCAATCTATACGAACGGATGGCTCGTCGTATCATGTAATCGAATTCGATCCCCTAACCGGATCTGTTCTGAAAAAAACAACTCACCAGGGATACAGTGATGAATCGACCTGGGCCAGAGGTCAGGCATGGGGAATTTATGGCTTTTCCAAAGCATTTCAGTATACAAAATATTTACCCTTTCTGCAGGCCGCAATTCTCATGGCCGATTATTACTGCAGTCATTTACCTGAAGACCTGGTGCCCGTTTGGGATTTAACGCTATCTTCTGATGAAAATCCCAGGGATGCTTCTGCTGCTCCAATCGCTGCATCCGGACTGTTTCTTTTAGCGGAATTAACCGATGATCCTGTGCTAAGTGGCAAATATCATGATATTGCAAACAGTATGGTCCGATCATTACTGGAGAAATACTTGTTTATCCTAAGCAAAAGAGAGCAAGAAGAAGGGATTTTACTCCATACAATCTATCATATGCATAAAAATTGGGGAATTGATGAATCATTTCCGGCCGGAGACTACTATATAATTGAAGCTTTCAACCGGGCATGGAAGAATTATCAGCAGGATCACATGATACAAAATGTCCCCTATAGAATGATATATAATATGAATAAAGGGTGGTGTTACCTGGAAGATAATATTGTATCGGTGAAGGATCTGAATAAATCTCCAATACCCTGGAAAAAATTGGATCTTCCGCATACCTGGAATCAATGGGATGCTGTTGATAACCTCCCCGGCTATCGCCGAGATGCATCCTGGTATGAAAAGAAAATTTATTTCCCCACACTGCAGCATCATCAGCGGTTGATCCTCTATTTCGAGGGAGCCAATATTCGAACTGATCTTTATATAAATGATAAATTTGTAGGAGGCCACACCGGAGGTTACGTCGGATTTGAATTCGACATCACTCCCTTTATTACTCCGGATTCGATGAATACCATCCGGGTACGGGTGGATAATTCGATTGATCCCCAGGTTATCCCTTCTCAGAAATCTGATTTTTTCATCTATGGTGGAATTACCCGGGATGTCTGGCTTAAAATCGTTCCAGTACTCAGCATTCAACAGATCCAAATTGTCACATCTAAGGTGGATTCAACTCATGCTTCCACTAAGGTAGGGATAATAATTAGAAATCCTGAAAATATAAGAACCTCTGCTGAATATAACGTGAGGCTATATGATAGAAATGGAAAGTGTGTTGCCGAAAAAGAAATCAACCGGACAATCGAACCCGGAAACCCGAAGATAGAATTAAAAATGCCGCAGATACAGGCTCCTGAACTTTGGTCTCCTGAATATCCCAATCTGTATATCGCAGAAGTTATATTAAAAACCAAAGACGGTCTACTCGATACTATTCGAAACCGTTATGGATATCGCTGGTTTGAATTTAAAGAAAATGGTCCATTTTGCCTGAATGGTAAGAGATTGTTATTGCGGGGCACGCATCGCCACGAGGAACATGCCGGGCTTGGTGCAGCCATGAGTAATGACCTGCACAGGCGTGATATAGAGATGATCAAAGAGATGGGTGCTAATTTTGTGAGATTAGCTCACTATCCGCAGGATCCTGAAATTTATAAAGCTTGTGATGAACTGGGACTCCTGGTGTGGGATGAACTTCCCTGGTGCCGGGGTGGAGTAGGTGATCATGATTGGAAATTGAATACCACCCGTCTGCTTGATGAGCAGATTAATCAAAATATAAATCACCCCAGTATTATCATCTGGTCTCTGGGAAATGAAATTTACTGGCTACCGGATTTTCCAGGGGGAGGGAGTATTGATTCTCTTCGTAGTTTCCTGCGCAGTCTGAATGAGAAGGCTCACAGGCTCGATCCGTCGCGGGTGACCGCGGTTAGGAAATTTTATGAAGGAGCAGATATCGTTGATCTTTTTTCACCCTCAATATGGGCAGGCTGGTATTCAGGAGTGTATAATAATTATGAGAAAGCGCTGGAGGATTCAAGGAAAAAATATCACCGTTTCTTTCATGCTGAGTATGGTGGATCGAGTCATGTGGGACGCCATGTTGAAAATCCAATCAGTGGTCAGGGTTATATCAGTACAGATGGATGGGAAGAGGAGGTTAATCAGGTACAGATCAAAAATATTGCTCAGGCCGGAGACTGGAGTGAAAATTATATTGTGGATTTATTTGATTGGCATCTATCCATCTCTGAAAGTACCAGCTGGCTTCCCGGAAATGCCCAATGGGCTTTCAAGGATTTCGGAACACCCCTGCGGCCGGAAAATCCAATCCCCTACCTGAATCAGAAAGGCCTCACTGATCGCTCGGGAAAACCCAAGGACGCTTATTATGTTTTTAAAAGTTATTGGAGTCCTTCGCCAAAATTCTGTTATATAGAATCTCATACATGGAAAGAAAGATCCGGTCCGATGGGATTATCCAGGGAAATCTGTGTTTATAGTAATACAGAAGCTGTTCAACTTATCTTAAATGGGATGTCTATGGGGCAGAAAAAGAGGCAATACGGCAAAGTACCGGCCCATGGTCTCAGCTGGATGGCTGAATTTCAGGAAGGCGATAATTTTATACAGGCAATCGGTTATAATAATAATAAAATTGTTGCCAGAGATTCCATTTGGTTGAATTATCGTTACCGGAAGGTAGGACAACCGGATCATATCAGGCTTGATTATCAACGGTTGAGCAATGGCAATTTTCTGATTAATGCAGTGGTTCTTGATGAGACCGGACAACGGTGTATCGATTACAATGAACGGATCTATTTCTCCTGTGATGGGAGAGGAAAACTGCTGGAAAACTTCGGAACACCTACCCGCAGTTCTGTAATTGAGATGGCTAACGGTTATGCTGCAATAGAATTCAAACCTGTTCCTGGGAAAAAGACAGTCATTGAAGTCCGGAACCAGGATTTTAAGGGATCCTATATGATTTTATATGGAGATGATGAGTAAAACAAATAAGAAAGTGACAGTTTGCATCTACTGTTTATTTATCTGCTTTGCGGGTAAAGTCGTTTTTTCCAGTGAGCCAGAATTCCTGTTTTTCAGACAGTCGGAGATTTCCGGAATAAAAAATGCCTTTGATTCCGGAGATGAAGATATTGTGGCATTAGCCAGGAAACTCAAGGTATTGGCAGATTCTGTTCTGAAAACCGAACCTTTCAGCATAACCTTTCATCACTCCCCTGCATTGAGTGAGGATCCCCATGATTATTACAGTGAAAGTCCCTACTGGTGGCCTGACCCGGATAATTCTGATGCTCCGTATATCCGACGTGATGGTGAAAGAAATCCGGATCGGTTTCTGGCACATAAAACCGCATTAAATGCCATGTACAGTTCGGTATTTATCCTCAGCTTGGCTGGTTATTTATGGGATAATCCGTGTTATTGCAACCACGCCCGCCATTTGATACATACTTGGTTTATAGACCAGGAAACCCGCATGAATCCACATCTCCGGTATGCCCAGGCCATCCCCAATAAAAGCACCGGTCGGGGGGTAGGAATAATCGAAACGCGACATTTAGTCAAATTGATCGAAGCTGTGCACCTACTGCAAGCTACCGGCACGTGGGATAATAAAATAGATCTTTCCCTGAAAGAATGGTTTTCACAGTATTTAAATTGGCTGTTCAAAAGTCCTAATGGCCTGGATGAAAAAAACCAGGGAAATAATCATTCGAGCTGGTGGGGAGTACAAGTAGCCGCATTTTCCATTTTTACTGGAGAAGGAGAGATGATGTCTACAGTATGGGATTACTATAGTGATTTTCTTCTACCCGGCCAGATGCTCGAAAATGGCAGTTTCCCAGAGGAGGAGGAAAGAACACTGTCACTATCTTATTCTGTTTTCAATCTGGATGCTCTCTTATATTTATGCCGCTTAGCTGAACTGCAGGGCGAGGATCTCTGGAATTTTCGAACTAAATCGGGTACCAGCCTGGAAAATGCAGTAGAATATATTACACCATATTTATTGAAGCCGGATCAATGGAAAAAGGAGCAGATCAGGCCATTTTCCGTTCAAGGGCCGGTTTACCTGGCCTTTGCAGGTCTTTCCGGAGAGAACAGGGAGTCTCTGAAGACCTATTTGGAATACCGGAGACATGGTACTGAACAGAAAGAAACAGCTTTTAGGGATCCCTTTATCTTTCTGGTGGATATGGTAGTTATAAATTCACTCAAATAGCTATGGCAATGATAATTTGTTAGATCATATGAATTGTGAATTAACCAGGATTGATAGAGATAATTGGCAAGAACCGGTTAAAAAACATAACAGCGGAATTCAAAACCAGTTACATAGATAGAGGTTGAACGATGATACTTCATATCAAAAAAGCTTCCCAATGCAAATTCGACCAGGTTTCCCTGGGAGAAGTGATGTTGCGCCTGGATCCGGGGGAAGGACGTATTCATACCACTCGTTCTTTCCGGGTCTGGGAAGGAGGAGGGGAATACAATGTTGCAAGGGGATTGCGACGCTGTTTCGGAATGAGAACGGCGGTGGTAACCGCCTTTGCCGATAACTCGGTTGGCCGGCTGGTGGAGGATCTGATATTGCAGGGGGGAATTGATCCAGGATGGATAAAATGGGTACCGTATGACGGAACCGGAAGAACGGTACGCAACGGATTGAATTTTACCGAGCGTGGATTTGGCGTCCGCGGGGCAGTGGGTTGTTCGGATCGCGGTCTGACGGCAGCGTCCCAGCTCAGGAAGGGAGATATTGACTGGGAGACGATCTTCGGGAAAGAGGGAGTTCGCTGGTTTCATACCGGTGGTATTTTTGCCGCATTATCTGAAACGACTCCCGGGGTAATACTTGAGGCTATAAAAGTTGCGAAGAAATACGGAACCATTATTTCCTATGATCTGAATTATCGTCCCTCCCTCTGGAAATCGATTGGCGGAAGGGATAAAGCCAGACAGGTAAATGCGGAAATCGCCGGCCTGGTGGATGTCATGCTCGGAAACGAAGAAGATTTCACGGCCAGTCTGGGATTTGCGGTGGAAGGAATGGATGAAAATCTTTCTCAGCTGGAGATTGATAAATTCAAACGGATGATTGAAAAAGTGGTAAACACGTATCCCAATTTTAAGCTGGTGGCCACCACCCTGCGTGGGGTAAAAACCGCTACAGTGAATGACTGGGGAGCCATCTGCTGGTATCAGGGAAAATATTATGAAGCGATTCATCGCCCGAACCTGGAGATTTTTGACCGTGTGGGTGGAGGGGACAGCTTTGCTTCCGGTTTGATTTACGGATTAATGACCGGCGCAGGCCCGGAAAAGGCGGTGAATTATGGGGCGGCCCACGGAGCCCTGGCCATGACCACTCCGGGCGACACATCCATGGCTACTCTTAAAGAGGTGGAAAAACTGATGGGGGGTGGCAGTGCCCGGGTGGAGAGATGAAATTTGTAGTTTTTTAAGAAAAAAGCCTGCCTGGCAAGCGAAGCTTGACAGGAAATAAGAAAAAAGGGGAAGATAAAGTTTCGGCAGCAACAACCTGGCAGTAAAGATTGGATACCGGCTTGTGAGGCAGGTTATAATAAAAAAGCAGATATTTTCTGGAAAAATGATAGACAACATGTAGGTAAGCCATGAATGAGATATTTGACATTTTTGAAAAGATACGAATTATTCCGGTCGTAACGATTCACGATGTACAGGATGCCGGTCCACTGGCGGATGCTCTGGTTGAGGGAGGAGTACCCTGTGCAGAAATTACTTTCCGAACGGCTGCTGCTGAGGATACCCTCCGCTCTCTGTCACGGCGTTATGACCTCCTTCTGGGTGCCGGATCGGTTTTGAACGTCGATCAGTTGAAAAGAGCAGTTGATGCCGGTGCCAGGTTTATCGTATCGCCCGGTTTCAATCCCACGGTTGTCCAATATTGTCTGGATCAAAACATTCCGGTTACTCCGGGAACCTGTACACCAACCGACTTTACATTGGCATTGGAACATGGACTATTGGTGGTAAAGTTTTTTCCGGCTGAATCCCTGGGGGGTCTGGCAACCCTCAAAGCAATGAGTGCTCCTTTTCCCATGTTGAAATTCATTCCCACAGGCGGAATTAATCAGAAGAATGTGAAAGAATACCTGAAATTTCCTCAGGTAATAGCTTGCGGGGGAAGCTGGATGGTGAGCCGGGATTTATTAATGAAAAGGGATTTTAAGCAAATTTTAAAGTTAGTACAGGAGGCCGCTGTTCTCAGCCACTAAACTTCGGTTCTGTTATATTTAGAGATGACTGACATTAGTGCTTTATTTTTCAAGGAAAGAAAGATCTCCACAGTATAAACAAATTAAATACAGCGATATACTTACCGTTTTTTCGGTAACATATCCTCTTTGATGATTTCGTCATAAATCAAGAGTTCCGTATAGCAAGCTTTGTCAATACCGTTTATACGGAATAAAAGTTCAAAGTATTACGGAATTTTTTTAAATCTCTTGAGAAATTTTTTTTCAAGATCCAGACGTATTTGGGATTAGCTGGATAGTCAGCGATATCGGATGCTCCCATAGAACGCCAGGAGGAGATAATGAATATGGAGTTGTCAACCGGTCCGGGAAGTTTCAGGGCCAGTACCAGATCTTCGTTTGGACCGGCAGAGTGCGTAGTAGTCTTGAATACCTGCATGGAATCAGTTCCGTGAGGTGTATATTTTATCATACTGGTGTGAGATAGAAAAATCAAAATGAGATTTTGACAAAGTGTATTTTAAAATGTATAAAGTTTTGATACTTCCTACAAATATAATATTATATTCATTCAGAAGCTTCGGGCCCAGTGAAGAAGACCTTCGCAGCACCGGTTTCTGATTGGTTGAATACAGGATAGACAAAATCGAAGACAGACGCCAGATAATATGATATGGGAACTAAGGCTCATCTGCCGGTCTCAGGTCTTTTTTTGGATGCAACAGATTAAATTTTTCCAGATCCTCACAGGAGTTGATTTTTCACTTCAGCATGGCCAGCACTTCTGATCAGTTTCATTGTATTCATAAAAAAGAAATGATCACCGACGGCAATAAGTAACCGGAAAGGTGTTTGAAATTAATTATTGCAATCTGTTATGATATCTTTTAAATTTGACAGCCTTAAAATAAGCGCCAGTAGCTCAACTGGACAGAGCATCGGTCTACGGAACCGAAGGTTTGGGGTTCGACTCCCTACTGGCGCACTAATGAAAAATCAAGTTATTACAACGGTTTCAGCCACTTCCAATGGGGGTGGCTGTTTCTGTTTCGGGCAATACTTGGTATTATTTGCGTAAATATTGCGATATAAATTTGGAATATTTAAAATGGAATATGAAGAATGGAAAATATGGCCTCCATTGATATTAAAAAAGATAAAGAGAAAATTTATAATGACCCCCCTGATACATTTCTTTATGTAGATGACAATTACTATTTTTTTGTAACGGGAATGGGAGATTCCCTTGAAATTGATATTTCCCCATCGGCAGATATTTCTAAAATAGATATATCTGAATATACCGTGCACAGTGTTGATTCAAAAAATGTCCTGAAGAAGGATAAAAATGGATTTATGGGATGGCAAAAAAACAATGAATATTGTTATTCTTTTTGCAATAAATCTGATTGGGATTTAATAATGAACTGGAAAAAAAGGGTTGGATTAAAAGATGAACATATTGATTCAGGTATACCCTTTATTCATATTGACATATATAGTCCAAACCTTGAAAAGTGGTGGATACTAATTAGTCCAATAATTGGATTGTTTTCAATAAAAAAGGAAATTAGAGAAGATATATATCGAAAATTTAGGAAGGTAACAATTTTGAGATTGAAAAAACTGATTAAAGAATATGAAAAAATAATAAAAAAAATAACAATATCATATCCAGGAATTGTTGAAGAATTTATTGAAAGGAAATATGAGTACGATATGTATTTGGAAAAACTACAAAAGGAAAGAACCGGTTACTTAAAGTTTCTTTATCCCCTAATAAGGCCAGCATTTTTAGCACTTGAACGGTGTGATATGAATGCAAAAGAACAAGTAAATGCGATAAAAACCCTGTTTAAATTAGGAAATTTTGATGATTTTGATAAAAAATACAGGAAGAAATTTAAAATCAATGGTGAAACGCATTATGAAATTGACGAAGAATTGGAATTTGCCTATATCGCTAAGATAAGAGAAGCATCTTTGAAAACAGTACCAAAACCCGTGAAAATTTAGATCGGTTATTTGATTAATTATCAATTAATATCCCCCCTCTTTTCGATTTCTTAAAAACTTTAAAAGCCCGCTTTTTTTAAAAAGAACCCCCCTTGTTGTTTTTGATTATGAAAAATTTGTTTTGCAAATTTTAAATGGAATTAAGTGGTCTGGGTTGCAGTGCAAGATAATAAAGCAAAAATCTATGATGTATGTCCTCGTTGGTTAACGAAGAGTGCAGCGGCAAAATATACCTGTTGTTCAACCAAAACAATCGAGCGGATGATTAATTCGGGATTGATACCCTTTACCAGATTGGGGAGACACAATTATCGAATAGATAAGAATGATCTGGATAGGATTTTGGAGAAAAAGAAAGTTCGTTTGTAAATAAACCATAATAAATAATGTACAATGGATAATCCTTACATCACTAAAGATATTTACCTTACCGCCTTTCTCCTTATACATGGATTCCCATTACGATATTTGACTACAGAGGACAGGGTCGTATTCTTTCATTTTGATTCAACCGAAGAATTAGAAGAAATCATTTTAAAATATTTTTCAAGAAATACCACCGTAGAACCAACAAGATTTCTTGATGAAATAAAGCAGCTGAGACACTTAGTACAAGATACACTGAGACAAATAAAAGCGGATTAAAATGAATTAACAAGAAAAACATTTTAGCTACAAATAATTAAGCTAATGACAATGGATAATGGAAATTGAGTAACATACAACCATACAATTATTTTACAGTTTCTCATAAATTGATTGAATATAAAAAGAACGGAATAACCAGGAGGCTGATTGTTGAAATGAATGCTTCTGATTTAAAATTGTACATTGTCCTATGTCATCTTGCAAACAGGTTTTCTTCTGCAACATTTTTCCATACCGATGAGAAGCTTTGTATTAAAACGGGAGTATCCAGAATGTCGCTTCACAGAAGTCGGAAAAAATTAAAAAGTTTGGGACTCTTAGTAGATTATAAACCGGGTCATTCTGGTTATGCAACTGAATATACCATGAAGATTGCCAGCCCCGTGTAACGTCTGTGTTACTCTCTGGGTAACAGTGCTGTTACACAATTATGTAACATGGGTGTTACACCTATTAAAAAATAAGTATTAAAAAATAAAGTTAAAGTAACTAAATAAGTTTCTCTGGTGTTTTTGTCAATGAATTGAGCATTAGATCATTTAAAATCAAAAAAAATGTCCGAAAAAGTAACGATATTACACAATTACTATAAAATTACAGCGAGAATTGTTTAGATGCAGAAATTGAATAATCGACAGAAAGAGTTTGCCGAAGAATTTGCATTGACATTGATGTCTGATGGTTGGAAAGAAGCAAGGGAAAAAGCAAAAGAATTATATTCAGATAAACAGTTTTATAGGTTAATGAAAAATGAAAAATTCAACAGGTATCTTTATGAAAAAATCAGAGCATATTCAAAAGAAAATTGAATTTTTTCAGTCCATAAAAAACTCTCTGTAAAACAGAGAAAAAACAGAGAACTTGTTAAACTCGAGGTTTTTGTAAACTATAAAAAAGGGAACTGACTTTCAAAATAATTTTCAGAAACCATAAAAAAGGGGGTTGGGATGTCAAAAAAGAGATTAACACCAGTTCAATCAATCCGGCGAAAGTGTATTGATTGCAGCGGGGGTTTATTGAGTGAAGTGAGGGAATGTCTTATATCAGATTGTCCGCTATATGCTTATCGTATGGGTAAGAATCCGAATCGTAAAAATAAGGCTAAGAGTGCATAAACTAAGTTTACAGTAGGTTGACACCCTACACGTGAGAATGCCTGATTTGTCGTCGCTTGTCCCCTTATGCGTGAGGGAATAGAAATTATATTACAAAAAATATGGTAAGTTATGATTTTTATATTAAGCTAAATGATTCGTATATTTCTCAAAGTAATTATCAACAATATTTTTTGAGATGATGAATGGCTAATTTGCATCATAACATTTTTTATTTTTATCGCGGTGCAAAATTAAAGGATTCAGAACTTGAAAGGCAGTTAGAAGATAATACCACCAAGGCATTGATCAATGTTTTGGAAAATGGTGAAATGAGTATAGTAATTAAATTCTTATAGGGCTTCACAAAACTCTTAGTTTATTATTATAAGTCATGATATTTGGTAC
>CAYWTB010000014.1:0-80042 GCA_964461135.1 uncultured Caldithrix sp.
CCCTGTAGTGTAATAAAACCTCAACGCTGAGTCAAGAATTCAGAAACGGAGGGCCTTTGATCGTCCGGAAGTCTATATTCTGGCTTTATCCGCTTTCAGAATAATATCCGAGGTCATTCCGGTATTTTCCAGCAGACCGATCTTTGGATATGAGTTCGTTGCGGCCTCCTCAGTGGCTATAATCCTGCTGTCTTTCGGGGTGTGGGCTCATCATATGTTCACTGTGGGGCTGGGCAATACTCTGGATGCCTTTTTCGCAGCAACCAGCATGCTGATAGACATCCCCTACCGGCATAAAAATTGCCACCATGTGGGAAGGCTCGATCCGACTAAAAACATCCAGGTTATTTGCTATGACCTTTCTAGTAGATTTTACCCTGGGTGGAGGATTATGCGGAGTCCGATATGCAATTGTTTGCCTGTTTATTCGGACAGGAGTTTCTTTTTCTGCAATATGCTTCACCAATTCTTCACAATATGTTATTATATAATATATGGAAGTAAATAATGAGAAATGCAAAATTGAGATAAAATGAGATGTGTGAATGAAGATGTTTATTTCAAGTGCGACCGGATAGGTGGGATTTAATGAAGTTCAGGCATTCTGCGCAGCCGGATATAAGGGTGAGGTTCGTTTTAAATCCCGCGAAGATGCCCGAGCAGAGATTGGAAATTTTGCTGATGTTCTGGCCATTGATCAGCAGGTGGATTCAGCTAAGGCCAGATCGATCCTCGGTTGATCCCCAGGTATAAGGGCTTTGTCCGGGACGTTTCTGCCTACTATCAAGCCAGGCAAGCCTTCCCGAAGCAGTGTGCCTTAAGAGACGTTGATTAAACAGAGAAGAGGTAAAGTTGATTATTAAATTTTTACGTTTTTTAGCCCTTTTTTTTTTGGCATTTCCAGTGGAATATCTTTTTCTCACATGGTTGAGGCTGGTCCCAAGGCTCAACTTCCGGGACCTGTATTTCTGGAAATACAGCAGATATTGTTGAAAAATTTCGGTGCTGTATGTGGAGTCATAGAGGCGGTTACTGTGATATCACTGCTTATTCTGGTTATGTTACTGCGCGGCAGAAAAAAGGCTTTCTGGCTGACCCTGCTCAGTTTGGTAAGTCTGGTAGTAATGATTGGAGTATGGGCAATATTTCTGAAACCCATCAATGCCCAGGTAAATTCCTGGACGGCAATAACCATGCCGGGTAACTGGATCGATTTCAGGGATCAATGGCAATACTATCATCTGGTGCTGGAGGTAATCTCTGTTTTCGGATACGGTATGTTGATTTTTTCGGTACTGCAGGATTCGGTGTCCCCAAATAATAATAAAACAATACAAAATTCATAGAAAGGATGATAATCGATGATGAAAGTACATCATATTCAAACCGGAACTGTAACAATAAAAGAAAACCAACGGGTGGGCAAAGGACGAAACAGTGCTGCCCGTTTTTTTAATATGATCACTGACAGTGAATGGACGGATGAACTTCCCATTTATTCCTGGGTGATTGAACATCCGGAGGGAGTCATTGTGGTTGACGCGGGTGAAACTGCCAGAACAAACCAGCCGGGTTATTTCCCGCGATGGTATCCTTATTACGGGTTGGGGGTAAAGGAACCAGTTGAGCCCCTGCAGGAAGTAGGACCGCAACTGGAAGCAATGGGAATTCCACCCCGGGAGGTACGCTGGCTTATTCTCACCCATCTTCACACGGATCACGCCGGGGGTATTTACCATTTTCCGGATTCAAAAGTAATGCTTACCTGCAATGAATATGAAAGAGCCTCCGGCCTGGCGGGACGGTTGCGTGGATATCTGCCTCAGTACCGCCCCTCCTGGTTTAAACCTGATCTGATCGGATTTGAAAATGATCCGGTTGGTCCTTTTATGCAAAGCTTCCGGCTCACACGCGACGGTGAGGTGATTCTTCTGCCAACCCCCGGTCATACCCCCGGTCATTTATCGGTTGTAGTGCAGGAGGGGGACCGTAACATATTTCTTGCCGGAGATACTTCATATACACATGAATTGATGCTGGCGGGTAAAGTGGATGGAGTGGCTCCGGATGTTGAGGGTGCAGCACAAACTCTGGCACGTATACGTAAATGGGTGCAGGAAGAAGCTATGATTTATTTACCCAGTCATGATCCTGCATCTGCTTATCGTCTTGATCGACAGATCGAGGTAGCCGGGGAGGTACTGAAGGAGCAAAAAATGTCAGCTTAAATTAAAAATTTGGTTCAATTACTATTAAATCAGAGGAGAGGAGTTATGACGGAAAAAGTATTTGATGAGTGGTTGAGAGTATATGGGGATGCCTGGGAAAAGAAAAATCCATCCATGCTCAAACCCCTGTTTTCTCGGGATGCTGTGTATTCCGAGACACCCTTTGATTTGCCTTTTGGCGGGCTTGAGGCAATTGAAAATTACTGGGTGAAGTCAACGAATAAGCAGGAAGATATTGATTTTAACTATAAGATTCTGGCCGTGACCAAGAACAGGGGAATTGCACGGTGGCTTGCGGAATTCAAGCGGACAGGTGATAAAAAAAAGATATATCTTGATGGTATACTGGAAGCAGAATTTGACGAAACTGATCACTGCAGGGTTTTTCGTGAATGGTGGCACCGAAAGGAAGAATAGTCCTGGGCGCCGTCAGCTGGGCAGCAGGTAGTCGGACAGGGGGTAAGAAGGTGTCAGGAATCAGGTCTCAGGAGCCAGTGTCACAAAAGATAAAATACAAAAGACAAAAATAAAAGACCTTAAGTGCAAGTGTTTTTAGCCTTCCTGATTCCTGAATCCTCAGTTTTTAAGCCTTGCGCCTTGATCCATGAGCCTGTTTCTTTGTCTCAGCCTTGCCTATGCCTTTACCCTTACAGCTTACCCCCCTAATACTTACCAAGAGTTATGAAGGATGATTGGCTCTAAAATCTGATTACAGTATTATCGCTTATGAATTCCCCACTGGGACAATCTTTATCAAGACGGGCCAGCCATACAATTGTGGCAGCCGCCTGTTCCGGAGAACGTGGAGCGCTCCGTCCCCCCATGTCTGTCCGAACCCAGCCCGGATTGAGTGCATTGATTTTGATTTTTTCCCGATTTACTTCATTGGCCATGATGCGGGTCATGCCGTTCAGAGCGTACTTGGACAATTTGTACGCCCCTGTTCCGCCGGAAAGCGAGGCGAAAGCGCCCAGCCCGGAAGAGATGTTTATTATCCGCCCATAACCATTTTTCTTCATGAGTGGAAGAAAAGCCCGGGTGACCCGGAAGGCTCCCAGCAGGTTTACGTCCAGCGTTTTCTCCAGAACATCCGGGGAAATTTCAGTAAACCGTTTCCCTTCATCCAGGGAAATCCCGGCATTATTGACCAGTACATCCAGACGGCCATATTCATTTTTGACAAACTCAGAGGCCAGCCGTATACTCTCCGGATCGCTTACATTCAATTGACAGAAATTCACCTCGAGGCCTTCTTCCTGGAGTTTCTTCCGGGCGTTTCCCCCTTTTTCGGTGGAACGGGCAGTTAAAATAACCGAAAAGCCGGCTTTGGCAAGCTGCCGGCAGGTTTCAAATCCGATACCGCGGTTGGCGCCGGTCACCAGGGCAATTTTCCTGGCCATTTGATCTTGAGACATAATATGATTCTCCCTGAATTTGAGTTTTCCAATATTGAACGGATTCAATATCCATCTTTTGTTATTTTTTCAATCAGATTATGAAAGGATGCTGTCATATATTATATTAATGCATTATTGGGATCCGCTACAACTTAATTTCCAGCCAATCCGGATGTTGTTCGCCATTTATCCGGCTTTTTTAAAATTATGTTGATTTTCCCGCCATAAAAATTATATGGTATAGGGTTGATTAAATTCAGGGAGATCTCTATGAACACGTATAAAACGTTTGTGTTTATGATTTTCTTTGTTTGTTGTCTGGTTATTATAGCGGTGGCCCAGGCACCTATGCATCCCTTCACGGTCCATGATCTGCTGTCCATGGAAAGGATTACCGATCCCCGCGTTTCCCCGGACGGCAAGTCCATCGTATTTGTAGTCCGTACCACGGATCTGGAAGCGAATCGCGGGCGAAAGGATCTGTGGATGGTCAATACCGACGGAACGGGATTAAGACAGCTGACCCATGATCCGGAAAATGATTTTGATCCGTACTGGGCAGCTGACGGTGAATCTGTCTTTTTTATCTCATCGCGCTCCGGTTCAGACCAGGTTTGGCAAGTATTTTTGAAGTCAGGGGAGGTAAAGCAGGTGACGGATTTTCCGCTGGATGTGGGATTTATAAAATTATCTCCCGATGGATTACAGCTGGCGTTTACCGTGAAAGTTTTTCCCGGTAACTCCATTGACCAGACCGTAAAGAAACTGGAAGAGATAAAAAATCGTAAAGCCAGCGGAATAATTTACGACCGCCTTATGATCCGTCACTGGGATACCTGGGAGGATGGCCGACGTTCCCACCTGTTTGTGATGCCGGCAGCGGGTGGAAAGGAGGTGGATGTAATGTTGAACATGAATGCCAATACCCCGGACCAGCCCTTCGGTGACATGAAGGAAGTCACTTTCACTCCCGATGGGAAAGGCCTGGTGTTTACAGACAAGAATGCCGGCAGAGAAGACGCCTGGTCCACCAACTGGGATTTATATTATGTACCCCTCGATGCTTCTCAGGAACCGGTGTGTCTTACCACTGAGAATAAGGCGTGGGATATGGCCCCCGTTTTTTCGCCGGATGGCAGGTTCATGGCTTATCTGGCGATGAAGAGGCCCCAGTATGAGTCGGACCGTCGGCGTATTGTGCTCCGTTCCTGGCCGGACGGCGCAGAACGGGTATTGACGGAAAAATGGGATCGCTCTCCTTCAGAAATTTTCTGGTCTGCGGATGGAGAAAAAATATATGCGCTGGCAGAAAATTTTGCCCAGGGTGCTCTTTTCAGCGTTGATGTTAAAACCGGGAAGGCGGAGGTTCTGAACAGTGATGGTCATGTGCGATCCCCGTCCCTGGCAGGTAAAAATTTTGTGTTCGGCCTGGATAATCTGAAATCACCCGTCGAATTGTTTATCGCCGATCTTAAGGGGCGCAAAACAAAACAAATAACTCATATCAATCAGGAAAAACTGGCGGCAGTTGAAACAGGGGAATATGAACAGTTTTCCTTCCCCGGCTGGAATAATGAGAAAGTCTATGGTTATCTGGTTAAGCCGGCCAATTTTAATCCCGGCAAGAAATTCCCGGTGGCCTTTTTGATTCATGGCGGTCCGCACGGATCTTTTGGCAACGACTTTCATTACCGCTGGAATCCCCAGGTTTATACCGGAGCAGGATATGCAGCCGTGATGATAGATTTTCATGCATCAGCCGGTTATGGACAGGCGTTTCAGGATGCTATCCGTGATGACTGGGGAGGCAAACCGCTGGTGGATCTGCAGAAAGGGCTGGAAGCTGCACTGCAGAGATACCCATTCCTGGATGGAGAACGGGTTGGCGCCCTGGGTGCTTCCTATGGCGGATATATGATCAACTGGATAGCTGGCAACTGGCCGGACCGTTTTTGCTGCCTGGTGAATCATGATGGTAATATAGATGAACGGATGGCCTATTTTGATACCGAGGAATTGTGGTTTCCAGAATGGGAGCACCGGGGTACACCCTGGGACAATCCGGAAGGTTATGAAAAGCAGAATCCGCTGAATTTTGTCAGGAACTGGAGGACCCCCATGCTGGTTATTCACGGGCAAAAGGATTACCGGGTAGCCGTAACGCAGGGAATCGGAACCTTTAATGCCCTGCAGCGCAAGGGAATTCCCAGTAAATTTCTTTATTTCCCGGATGAAAACCACTGGGTTCTGAAACCGGCCAATAGCATTCTATGGCACGATACGGTTCTGGCCTGGCTGGACCAGTGGCTGCGGAAGTAAATATTTTTCGGGCAGGATTTATATCTCCGATCTTATCCCTTACGGGATGAGATCGGTTGAAATAAAGTTCTTTAACCCAAAATTACACGGTTTTCACGGATGTCCAGTTGTAATTTTTATTATATGAGGCCGGAATATCCTATGCCAAAAAGGCCTTTAGTTTTATCAGGGTGCTGATGTAAGGCCGGTGTTTAATAAAAAACATCAGGTGAGGGGACGATGTTCATTATAAATGATCAGCCTTTTTATTGCGGTTTTTTGCTGGTATGCCGATAAATTGCATACTCCACGGCACTCAATCCCACCAGGAGAACTGCCAGTATCCATAAAATGATTTTTCCGGTAACTGGAAGGGATAAATGGCCCCGGATAAGCCACACTGTTAAGACTATCCCGCCACACATATTAATGGCAATCGCCCCTCCCGGACCCAGGCCGGTAAAGGAAGGGTCTCTTCGATAAAATTCAATGATTAGGGCAATCCCAATACCAAAAAGAACGGCTCCTAAAATATTGGGATAGAAATACTGCTCGGTAACAGGATGGCCCAGACTGCCGATGAGTGAGGGGGAGAGAACCAGGAGAATAATTCCGAGAATGATATTGATAAAAGCATCCAGCAGTAAAATCGGGGAGTGTTTCATGATTATTGTCCTGTAATGATGCGTATCTGAAAATGAAGTTACAAACTGTTTGAAGTATCCTTTCAGTTAACAGGAAATCCGGATAATTCCTGATATGGGAAATGCCCCGCATATCAGATTGGTCACTGCAAAGGACTATATCCATCTCCTTACTTTTTTTTGATAAGCTCTGTATTGCAAACTAAAAGTATCTTCCAGCATTTTTTCTTCCTTTTTTATGAAAACCGCTTCCATGATAAAAGGGAAAGCGGCTGCTATTAAAAAAGGCGTCAGAGAACCCAAAAGGATTGAAATTCCTGCCAGAATCAGAAACATGCCCAGGTACATGGGATGTCGGCTGATTCTGAATACACCGCCAGTGACTAATGCTATGGATTTTTCAAAGGGCTTAACCGTTGTGCCGGCATTTTTGAAATACCGGTCGGCAACCAGATTTAAAACGCTGCCGCTCAAAATCGGAATAATACCCGAGAGGGTCCAGGGGAAATGAATTATTTTGATAACCGGTAATAAAAAATGAATGATAATAATACTTATTATGGATATCATAAAATATGTCGGCGGTAAGATTGTTTTTCTTTTCATTGATATCTCTCTGCGATCCACAATTTGCGGGCAGGATGTGAAGATAAGCGGGAAATGGGCCCGGCAATTTTCCGGATTTATCCGGTGTAAAAAATAATTTAAAAATTAGAGGAGTATTAAATGATAGTCAAGCAAAATTCCGCTCGGAACCGGTCGTTCCAGCCCCTGTCTGCCCTGCCCGTCTGTACGGCAGGCGCTGCCTGACGGCATAAGAAGGCCCGCCAGTCTGGCAGCGCAGCCTGGACAGGTCTGGCAACCGGACAGGGGACAAGGGATAGGGTAATTGAGAGCAAAAGTACTGTATTCTTCTATATTTTCATTAATCAAGTTTTTGAGAAAGTATTAGATTTTTTTAATAGTTTCCGGAGCAAAAGCAATAATCATAAAAGTTATTATATTTGAATAAGCTAAGCCCCGGCCTTTAGGCAGGGGAATTAAGGAATCCAATATTTTTAGGCTTTAGCCCGGATTTGGGAATTGAGCAGGTTAAATAAATCTAAGGTCTGTAAACAAATTTTCTCATTTGATTAAAATTTCATATTTCTCAAAAAACATGCATAAATGTTGTAAAATCAGGAATAAAAGTATAGTTTAAGATCTGTCATTGATGATTGTATTATTCTTCAGCGATCGGTTATGAGAAAGAAATTACGCATACTACCATAATAAAGGGAGAATCATATGATCAGTTTGTGTGACAAGGAAACGGGAGAACACCTGGGAAATATAAGTGGGGAGCATTTACAGTTTTTAATTGACAATCTGGAGGAAGAATCGAGTACGGATCAGGATTATTTCATCAACGCGGCGATCCTGGACATGCTGGAAGGAATAGGTTGAGATCACAAGCTAATCAGTATACTCTGAACTGCTTTGGGCAGCCGTGACGGAATGGAAATATACTGGTCCCGATGAATAGCCTGCTGATATTCCGTTTATTTTCAGTAGCGCAGGGTACTGAAATTTTTTTGCACATTGTTCATTACCATTGAATATCCGATTATTTTTTTTTATATTGAAAAGGTCATTAACAAACATCAAGGAGGTATTATGGCACAGCGATTCGGACTGTTGTTTCTTTTGTTTCTGATGGTTTTATTATTACAATCTGCCTTCACCCAGGACATGGCAAAACCGAAAGTGACGGAGATGGCTTTCTGCACGGGTGTGGAGGAACGGGTGCCGGTGGGAGTGGATACCATGTTTCTTAATACGGTGGGGCAGGTTTACTGTTTTACTAAAATTGAGGGCGTGGAAGGGACCGCCACCATCTCGCATGTCTGGTATCATGGAGATCAGGAGATGGCAAAGGTGGACCTGACAATTATGGGCAGTCCATGGCGTACCTGGAGCTCCAAAAAAATAGCAGAAGACTGGGGTGGAACCTGGCGGGTGGATGTGGTCGATGAAGCTAGTGGTGTTCTGAAAAGTAAAGAGTTTATGATTCAGTCCATGCCGGAATAGATGCCAAATTTTTCAGTGAGGGAATCCTGATGAGTTTGTAACCCATCTGGCGGTTCTATGCGGGCTGGCAGATGGGTTCTTTTATGTGAATTTCAGTTGCAATATATCTGAAAACGCTTTCCTGGCACGCCTGATAAATTTATCTATAAGATCAGGATCTTTTTCTCCTGTTTCGTTTTCCACGCCGGTATGTGCATCCACCCCAAAGGGTTTTACTGCAAATATGGCATCCCGGATATTGGCAGGGTTAAGCCCCCCTGCCAGTATTACCGGTAGGGGAGATATTTCCACCAGCCGGCGGCTGATCGGCCAGTCATGTGTTTTTCCGGTTGCTCCGCTGGCACCGCTCACCGGATCATAAGTATCTGTGATAAAAAAATCCACCAGGGGAGAGAATTCCTGCATGCAGGAGGTAAGGCTGGCCATGGAATTCTGCCCGATAATAAGGCTTTTTATAATGCGGATATGGGGAAGATATCTTTTTAAAAGTATAATCTCTTCCGGCTTGATTTCACCATGCAGCTGAACCATAGTAACATCCAGTTGGCGAATCAGCTCCCGGATTTCCGGCGCTGTGTCTAAATAGGTGATAAGTACAGGAGTAACGGATGCCGGCAACCGACGTATGATGGCAGCCACCTGCTTTTCCGGGAGGTCATCACGGTAATGGGTGAGCCGGAGGGGGAAACCCATATAGTCTGCTCCCAGCGAAGCCAGCATCATGGCTTCCTTCTTGTCTCTGACACCTGCAATTTGAATAATGTTTTTCATCTGAAAGGCAAAAAAAAGAACGGATGTTTTAAAAACGGAGAATCAACCGGTTCGGGGAGATACAGCTTTATCGCTCAGTTGTTCCGGCCGTGGATTTGTATTTTTCTACAAAATCCACTTTCTCGCGATAGCAGCTGTGATAGGACTTATCTCCCCCCTGATCTGTTTCACAATGGCCGCCGCCACAGCAGCCCGATGGTCTCTTCTTATACTGGCTGAAATGCAGGGCAGCCAGCATTATGGAAATTGCAGCGATAAAGAAAAGAAAAGCAATAATATATTGAATCATATTAATTTTCATCCTGATTGAGTTGCAGTATTTTTTCAAATGCCGGGGTAACTTTTTCACTGAAACCGCTTTTTCCTCTTACAATCAGAAAAACCGGGAGTTCCTTTTTTAAGGCGAAATTGTATCCGGCCTCAGGTCCCATGACGTCAATGGCCGTAGCCAGTCCGTCAGCCAGCATGCAGGAATCGGCAACAACCGTAACGGATGCCAGATGATGGGTAACGGGACGGCCTGTCCTGGGATCGATGGCGTGGGAATAGCGGATAGTATCTATTTCAAAATAATTGTGATAATCACCGGAGGTGGCCACTGCTGTGTTTTCCAGTGGGACAACCTTCTGAATCCCGGTTTGTTCTGAGGGAGTCGCAACTCCGATTTTCCACAATTTGCCCAGATGATTTCTTCCACGGGTTTTTATTTCACCGCCAATGTCCACCAGAAAGTTGTTCAGTCCCCTGCTCTCCAGATACCCACAGAGTTTATCCACGCCAAACCCTTTGGCGATGGCAGATAGGTCACAGTAAACTCCGGGCAGGTCTTTGCGCACTGCCGGCGGATCCCGGCGGACATGAATTTTCTGAAAGCCAACCAGCCTTTTCCTGTTCCGGATTTCCCGCCGGGTGGGAACCAGTTCATGGCGTTCCTCCGGCCCGAATCCCCACAGATTAACCAGTGGTCCTACTGTAATGTCAAAAGCACCGTTTGACATACGGGAAATATCCAGAGCCTTGCGGATGACCAGGAAAAGATCCCGCGAAACCGGAAACCAATCCGTTCCCTGATAACGATTAAACCTGGAAATCTGGGATTCGGGAATATAAGTGGACATCTGATTATTTAATTCATCCAGTAGGCTGTCAATTTGGTTTTGGAAACTTTCTGGTATTATACCGGTTTTCTGAAGATCTACCTGCACAATTTTGACTGCATAAACGGTTCCCATGGTGGAGCCATCAAGCACGACCAGCTCCGGGGATTTTTGAGTAGAACAGCTGATAATGATTAATAAAAAGAAACTAAAGGCAAGAACAGTTTTCATAGACACTTCAATTCAGTGGATAAAAAAATAAGTGGTAATTATCTTTTCCGCCACTGCCAGTTTTCATAATACTCCCAGCTGACCATGGCATTCAGTTTTTTCATCTCCAGGTCTTTTTCCTGCAGACTTGCTTTGATAACATCACCGGTGGAGAGCATACCGATGAATTTTTCATCTTTTTTGATGAGCAGATGACGAATCCGCATCCCCAGGAATTTATCCAGCAAATGATAAACGGTGTCGTTGTGAGGTGCAGAGACAAGACCGGTGGTCATATGGTCACCGATTTTTGCGGTTCTGGGGTCAAAATTTTCAGTAACCGTGTTGCGCATGAGATCCCGTTCCGTCCAGATTCCGACGATCTCACCATTCTTTTTTGCGAGTATGGCCCCCACCTGATTTTTTATCATGATGCGCAGGGCTTCAATGATGGTGGTATCCGAAGATACGGAAATCAATTTGCCATCTTTATCCTGTAAAATTTCCTCAGCTGTTTTCATAAAAAGGTCTCCTAGCTAGCCCGATATTTATATCATGGGAATATTTTATATTTTATTCAGAATGTGCGATACTATTTTCCGGAATTCCTTTTTTCTTATTTCTCATTTTTCCGCATTATAAAATAGTCATAGTAAATTTAACAGGTTATATCCAATTAAAATATATTAAAAGATTGTGTAGTTAAAAATTCCAAATCAGATCCCAAATGGTACATTCCGTCTCTTAAATCTAAAACCTTCATTATCCTCCGAAATCATCAAATAAAATATTTTCCGGTTCCACGCCCATGTCATCAAGCAGTTTAAGGACGGCACTGTTCATCAGGGGCGGACCGCACAGGTAATATTCACAGTCCTCCGGAGCAGGGTGATCTTTCAGATAGTTGTCGTGCAGGATCTGGTGAATAAAGCCTACCGGGCCATCCCAGTTTTCTTCCGGCTGGGGTTCGGACAATCCCAGGTACCACTTAAAATTAGGATTGTCTTTTGCCAGCTGGTTAAATTCATCCGCATAGAAAGTTTCGCTCAAACTGCGGGCACCGTACCAGAATGACATTTTTCGTTTACTTCTAAGTCGTTTAAGCTGGTCGAATATGTGTGAGCGCATGGGGGCCATCCCGGCGCCGCCACCGATGAAAACCATCTCATTGTCAGTGTCCCTTGCGAAAAATTCGCCGTATGGTCCCGAAATGGTTACCTTGTCCCCCGGTTTGAGAGAGAAAATAAATGACGACATCTGGCCGGGAGGAACATTGGGAAGATGTGGCGGTGGCGAAGCAATGCGCACATTCAGCAGGATGGTCCCCTTTTCCTCGGGATAATTGGCCATGGAATAGGCTCGAACGATGGATTCATCCACCCTGGAAACATACCGCCACATATTATATTTGTCCCATTCATTCCTGAACCTTTCATCGATTTCAAAATCCCGGTAATTAACGGTATGGGGAGGTGCTTCAATCTGAATATAGCCGCCGGCGCGGAAATCCACATTTTCGCCTTCCGGCAGATCAAGCATAAGTTCCTTAATAAAGGTGGCTACATTTTTATTGGATCGCACCGTACAGACCCATTTTTTGATATCGAATACTTCTGCCGGCACCACCAGGCTCATGTCTCCTTTTACCGGAACCTGACAGGAAAGCCGGTATCCTTCCCGTACCTGGCGCCGGTTGAGCTTGGCTTTTTCAGTAACCAGAATGTCTCCGCCACCCTTACTGATAATTACCTTGCACTCACCGCAGGTACCGCCTCCGCCGCAGGCTGAGGGCAGATATATTTTGTGGTCAGCCAGTGTATTCAGTAATTTATCACCGGTGGAAACTTCCAGGCTTTTTTCCGGATCGTCATTGATGTTTATGTTGACTTTTCCGGTGGCCACCAGCTGTGACCGGGCAAATAATATGAGAAAAACAAGCATCAAAACGATCAGCGTGAACATGAATACGCCAAACAGGATTAGAGTAATTCCTTCCATTCATTTTTCCTTATAATTGAATTCCTGAAAACAGCATGAATGCGATGGCCATCAGACCAACCGTAATAAATGTGATTCCCAGACCCCTCAAGCCTTCCGGTACATTGGAATATTTCATTTTTTCGCGGATACCGGCCAGGGCAATTATAGCCAGGGCAAATCCGATTCCGGAGCCGAAACCAAAAGTTACGCTTTCCGGGAAGGTATATTCCCGTTCCACCATAAAGAGTGAACCGCCCAGAATGGCACAGTTCACGGTGATTAGCGGGAGAAATATCCCCAGGGAATTGTAAAGTTTGGGTACGAATTTATCCAGAGTCATTTCCAGTATCTGTACCATGGAAGCGATTACACCGATGTAGGTTACCAGGCCCAGGAAGGTGAGATCCACATTGGACAGGCCAAGCCAGCTTAGCGCCCCTTCCTTCAGGATATTGTGATAGATTAAATTGTTTACCGGCATAGTCACTGCCTGAACCACCACTACGGCAATTCCCAGTCCTATGGCGGTTTCAACCCGTTTGGAGACCGCCAGGAAGGTACACATTCCCAGGAAAAATGCCAGGGCCATATTTTCAATGAAAATTGATTTGATAAAAAGACTGAGATGATGTTCCAGCATGATATTATTCCTCTTCTACTTGTTCAGGCTTCCAGGATCTGATGCCCCAGATCAGCAGGCCAATCAGGATAAATGCACTGGGAGCCAGCAGAAACATGCCATTGGGTATGTACCAGCCCCCTTCGGTATTTATACTGAAGATGGAAAATCCCAGCAGTTTTCCCGAGCCAAACAGTTCTCTGAAAAAACCTACGAATAAAAGTACAAACGTATATCCGAAACCGTTACCCAATCCGTCCAGAAAACTGAGACCGGGAGAGTTTTTAAGAGCAAAGGCTTCAGCTCGACCCATGACGATGCAGTTGGTGATGATCAGCCCCACATATACCGACAATTGTTTGCTGATATCAAAAGCAAAGGCCTTGATTAACTGGTCGGCAATGATAACCAGTGAGGCAATGATAGTCATCTCCACCAGAATTCGGGTACTGCTGGATATATGGTTGCGGATGAGGCTGACGGCCAGATTGGAAAATGCAACCACAAAAATAACAGCCAGTGCCATGACGATGGAGGTTTCCAGTTTTGAGGTTACCGCTAGTGCTGAACAGATTCCCAGGATCTGCAGGGTAATAGGATTTTCATTAAAAATAGGATCCAGCAGGATCTTTTTATAGGTTGTCATGGATCATCTCCTTCTGTAATCGATAAAAGAAGGGCCCGTAACCGTTGGAACCCATCCAGAATGTAACCAGATGGTCAATTCCCCGGGTGGTAAGCGTGGATCCCGATAATCCGTCTATCTGAAATATCGCTTCCTCCCGGGACTGATCCACGCGTCCCTTGATTACACGGAGCTTGAGATTCCAGCTTTCATCAAAGACCTTTTTCCCTTTCCAGATGTCCTTCCATTTGGGATTATCCACTTCTCCTCCCAGCCCGGGAGTTTCGCCGTGTTCATAAAAAGTAAAACCCCGCACGGTTCGCAGATCCCTGTCCAGTGCCAAAAATCCGTACATGGTAGACCACAAACCCTTTCCATAAACCGAGAGAATAATTTCCTGAAGTTCGCCGTCTTCCTCTACATAATAAACCGGCATGTACAGAGGCATTCGTTTTATCTGCGCAAGATCCTGATTGGGCGGAATAACTTTGCTGTATTTGGGATTGTTGGCCATGGTGCGGATATCAAAGCCTGTTACATTCAGTGTCTGAGTATACTGGTCCGCTGGAACCGTTTCTCCGGTGGACAGATCAACCAGCTGGGCGTCAATATATTTATTATATATGCTTTCAATCTTTTTTCCCTTTTCCAGAAGGTCCCCGGCCACCAGAATATTCCTGATTCTGTCCAGCTTTTTATTCTCATCCTGTTTGTCCTTCAGAGTGACTGTGGCCGTGGATACCAGGATGGAACAAACAATACACACGCCAAGCGCCACCCCGATGATTTTCGTTTTTCTTTCAGCTGACATTTCGGGCAAGTCTCCTTTTAATATTTGCATTGATGAAGATACGGTCGATGATGGGTGCAAAGACATTCATAAACAGGATGGCGAGCATCATGCCTTCCGGAAAGGCCGGATTTACCACGCGAATAAGGATGACCAGAATTCCGATAAGCAGACCATAAATATATTTCCCGGGTTCAATCATGGATGCGCTCACCGGATCTGTGGCCATATACACTGTTCCGAATGCAAAACCACCCAGCACCAGGTGCCAGACGGGGGAAACCGCAAACATGGGGTTAGTGGAGCTGCCTGTCATATTGAACATCAAGGATGTTCCCACCATACCCACCAGTATACTGAGCATTATGCGCCATGATCCAACGCCGGTGGCAATCAGAATAAAGGCACCGATGAGGCAGGCCAGGGTGGAGGTCTCGCCCATGGAGCCGGGAATCAACCCGACGAATGCATCCCACCAGGAAGCGGATACTTTTAACAGTGGATCGGCAAGCTGGGCCAGCGGCGTTGCCTGGCTGAAACCGTCCACCGCTACCCATACCTGGTCACCGGAAATCTGTGCCGGATAGGCGAAGAACAGGAATGCCCGGGCGGTAAGGGCCGGATTCAGGATGTTCATTCCCACACCGCCAAATACCTCTTTGGCAAACACCAAGCCAAAACTGATGCCGATGGCCACCTGCCAAAACGGAATGTCCGGAGGAAGGATGAGCGGAAATAGCAAACTTGTGACCAGAAATCCTTCCTGAATTTCATGTTTGCGAACGGTGGCAAACACCACTTCCCAGAATCCGCCAGCCAGAATGGTGACGATGTATACCGGAAAAAAGTACAGGGCGCCTAGGAGCATGCAATCCACAATATTGTGGGGATTAAAACCTAATCCCAGAAAGGTTATAATACTTCCCCGCCAACCTTCTGCCGCAAGCTGCCCCATTTTGGCCATGGCCAGATTGGCCTGGTAACCGGTATTGTAGAGTGCCATGATCACGGTGGGAATCAGGGCGTAGACCACTACCATCATCATCCGCTTAAGATCTATGGCATCGCGGATGTGAGAACCTCTTCGGGTTACTTTCCCGGTGGTATACATGAATCCATCAATGGCTTCGTAAAGATAATACAGCTTTTCCAGCCGCCCACCTCTTTGAAAGTGTTTATTCTGTTTATCCAGAAAATCTCTTAGAAATCTCACTATCCTTCCTTTTCAATTATGTTTAAAGTTCGACGCAGATTTAATCCATGGTCTATTTTTGAAGGGCAGACAAATGTGCACAGTGCCAGGTCTTCTTCGTCAAGTTCCAGGCAACCCAGGCCCTCGGCTTCTTCTACATCGGATACCACCAGGGAGCGTAACAGGTAAGTTGCCAGGATGTCCAGGGGCATTACTTTTTCGTAGCTGCCGATGGGAACGATGGCCCGTTTTCCACCATGCAGGGCGGTCGAGAAATTGAATTTTTTATCGGGAGTAATGCTGGAGGCTAGAATCCGTTTTACCGAAAAAAGATTGGTTCCAATTCCCAGCCACCCCAGAAATTTCCGTTCACGGCCTTCCGGCAAAGCAGATATCTGCTGATGATACCGTCCCAGATAGGCTAAATGACCGGCTGCGGTATGGCCGGAGAGAACCGAACCGGAAATAACCCTGTTATCTCCTTCCATCAGTTCGCCGGTGGCCAGGTCTGTCAGAGAAGCTCCCTGGCGGATGCGGATTAGGCGGGGATTTTTGACTGCCGGACCGGCCAGGGACACGATGCGTTCCACATGAAGTTTTCCGGTGGAGAAAAGGATACCTCCCGCAATTACATCCTGCGCGGAGATGTGCCACACGGTTTTGTGACGGCCGACCGGATCCAGAAAATGGATGTGGGTTCCGGGAAGACCGGCGGGATGCGGCCCGGAAAATTCATCCACCACCAGGCGATCCAGCTGTATGGCGGGAATATTGTTACCGGGATATTTGCAGAGATACAGTTTCCCGTCTGTCAGTCTGGACAGAATGTGAAGGCCGGTGACAAAATTCTGTTTATTCACCTCGATAATTTTTTCGACCATTGGAGCCAGCGGATTAGAATCCATGGCGGTAATAAAGATAGAATGCGGCGTCACTTCGGGATTAGCCACCCGTCCGAAAGGTCTGGCGCGCAAAGCGGTCCAGAGACCCGACTCAATCAGCTGATCCTGCACCTTTTCGCGGCTTAGGGAATCGATTTGTTCCGGACCGTATGAAGTGTATGAGATTTCCTCGTCACCTTCCAGTTCAATGACAATGGATTCGAATTTACGTTTGTCACCACGGTTGATCTCGACAACAGTGCCCGCGCCGGGCGCAGTGTACTGGACGCGCGGGATTTTCTTGTCGGTGAAAAGTGCCTGCCCCAGTTTGACCTTGTCGCCAACCTGAACGGCCATGGTAGGTTTCATACCTACATAATCATCGCCGAGGATGGCCACCCGTTTTGGAACATTTCCTTCGCTGATTACCTGTTGGGGCTCACCGGTGATGGGTATGTTTAATCCTTTTTTGATTTGAATGTGTCCCATAGCTACCTTTTTTAATTCTGTACAAGTTTGTGATTATAATATCAAATATGTATAAAAATATAAGGGCGAAAATTACAGTAAAATTTACAAAAAAATCAACTGTTGATTTTTTTTATAGGAAAAGTCCGGTTATTGATGAATTTTTTAATATGTTGGTAGCGTTTAGACTGCTTGAAGTATACCTGTAATAATGTTTGAATTTCCAGTACGCACCGAATATCCAATGCGAATGCTTTTTATTACGTGAATAACAGGGAGGCACAACGGAAGACATGAAGATAAATTTCCTATTGGATTCTTTTAAATGGCTTGATGTGTTGGCATAGAATTAATCAACTTTTTGAAACTATCTTAATAAACACCATTGACAGAGAAGTTATCAAGGGGAAGGTTCATTATTATCAAATATATGAAAAAAGGAGTTCCTGGTATCGACTGCCCGGGTTACTTGCCTGATCAATCAAATTATTTGAATTCACCTGAGCTTATCATCGGCAACATTAATATTGCTACCTCAAAATTGAAAATTGCGGCGTGCCGGTTTTCTAATGCTAACATGTAGTCATGTGGATCAACCTGAAAATTATTATTCGTGATGATATCTCGTGTCTGTTGCCGTATATCATACGACTTTGCGCCATTTAGCGTCATTACTTTTTATGATGCGGTTGAATCTGTTGTAATCCTTCGGCACTTTACATTAAAATTGCCTTGTCTCTGGTGAACAATTTATAGAGAATCGGTACAATTAGCAGGGTTAGAAAAGTAGAGGCTGCCAGCCCGCCGATGATGGTCCAGCCCATGGGAGCCCACAATGACCCTCCTCCCAGAGTGAGTGGCAATAAACCACCGATGGTGGTGGCGGTGGTGAGCAGAATCGGTACGAACCGGGTCTCCCCTGCTTCAACAATGGCCTCATAACGCCCTTTTCCTTCCGCACGTAATTTGTTGGCATAATCCACCAGAATAATTGAATTATTGACAACAATACCCACCAGGCTGGTAAATCCGACAAAAGCCGTGAAGGAAAAACTGTTACCGGTGAGCAAAAGAGCCACCACAGAACCAACAATGGCCAGCGGGATAGCTGCAAAGACGATTACCGGCTGGCTATATGAGCGGAACTGGAGAACCAGCACAGCGAAAATCGAAATTACCGCAATGAGCACAGCCCGCAGCATGCCCCCGAAGGATTCCTGGCGGCTTTCCAGTTCTCCGCCCACCAGAAACTGGTAACCGACGGGGAGTGAAACGGCCTTAAGCCTGTCTAATACCTGCCGGGTGACCCGATCTACCGAAAACCCGGAAATGACATCCGACGTAAGGGTTACGTTGCGTTCCATGTTGTGATGATCAATTTCCATGGGAACAGCCTGGAATTCCAGCGCCGCTAGTTGCTTCAGGGGAATTTGAGCACCGGTTACCGAGGATACAAAGATTCTGTCAAAATCGCGCATAGCAGGCTTGTGGTTAACCGGAAGGCGTACCACGATGTTATAATCTTTGCCTTCGTCATCGCGATAGCTGGATACAGGTAGACCGGCAATACTGGCCCTCACCGTCCGGTCTATGTCAGCCAGCGGAACGCCCAGAAGGCCGGCCTTTGCTCGGTGAATGTTCACGTGCAGATCTGTTTTACTGGTTCTCAGCGGATTATTAATGTTAACCGTTCCCGGTGTTTCTGAGATGATGGATTCCACAATGCAGGCAATCTGTTTCAGGCTGTCCAGGTTTTCTCCGGTTACCCGGATGGCAATGGGAGCCTCTACCGGCGGACCCTGCTCAAACTCTTTTACATCAATTTTAGCACCGGGATAATCCTGGAATTCATGTCTCAGGTCAGCAATGACAACTGCAAAATATACCGGTTCATATTTCTGCAATTCCACGAAAATCTGGGCATGGGTGCTTTTTTCATTTTCCGGAATTACATTGTAATAAATCTGGGGATTCCCGTGACCGATATTGGTTGTGAAATGTTTGACTTCGGCACGGCTGGCCAGCACGGACTCCACGTACCCGGCCACTTCAGTCGTGAAATCGAGACTGGTTCCCTCGGGTGTATTAATGTTTATTATGAACTGAGGTTTTTCTGCTTTGGGAAAGAAACTGATACCCACGAAAAAGCGGAACACAACCAGGCTGAGAAGAAGGACAAATACGGATCCACCCAAAAATTTTGCAGGATTATCCAGCGCCAATCGTAACTGCTTGTGATAGAATTTTTGTATCAGGATATCAAGCCACCTTCTTACCCTGCTTTTCCTTACCTTTTCGCGTGCTTCAAGGAAACGGCTGGAGAGGTAAGGTGTGAGGGTGAGAGAGATAAATAAAGATGCCAGAAGTGTAACCACCACCGTTACCGGCATACTGCGGATAAATTCTCCCGTCACATCCCCGATCATCATCATGGGAATAAACGCCAGAACTGTGGTGAGGGTGGAACTCACCACCGCCCAGGCGATCTGGGATGTTCCTTTTTCGGCAGCTTCCCGGTGGCTGTATCCCATTTCAATAAAACGTGATATGTTTTCGGTAACCACGATGGCATTATCCACCAGTAGTCCCAGGGCGATAATTAAACCGGCAATAGTCATTTGCTGGAGCCCGAAGCTTGCGATGTCAATAAAACCCACTGCGATAAGTATGGAGGTAGGAATTGCTATCATCACGATAACCGAGGCTCGCCAGCCAAGCACTAGAAACATCACCCCACCTACCAATATCAGACCCTGCAGCAGGTTCAGAAAAAATGTGCTGACGCGGCCCGAAACGCTGCGGGACTGATCAAAAGCTATTTCCATGGCCATGGAAGCGGGCAAATCCTTTTGAAAATTGTGTAACCGTTCTTGTATACCTTTCCGGACGGTGAAGATATTACTTCCCTGTTTTTGGTTCGCGGTTACGAAAACAGCCCGTCGCCCGTTATAACGGGCCAGATAGTTCTGATCTTCATAGCCGAAATCAATATCTGCAATGTCCCGCATGAATACAATTTTACCTCCGGCAGACTGAATAATGGTGTTGCGGATATCTTCCAGTGAGTTATAGGATCCACTGGTTTTGATATTAAACCGTCTGCTCCCGATGTCAATGTTTCCCCCCGGAATATTCTCATTGGCATTTTTAATAGCTCCCAAAACCCGTGTCAGGGGAATGCGGTAAAGGGCCATTTTGGCCAAATTTACCGATATGCGGATTTCCTGTTCCGGGTATGCCCAGGTTTTGACGCGTTTTACGCCAGTTACGGTCTCCAGATCTTTCTTCAGCCGTTCGGCTTCATTTGTTAATTCCCGGTAACTGGCCACATCGGAGACCAGCGCCACCTGGATGATATTCACATCAGTGATGGACCATTTACGGGTATCAAGGCTAAGAATGCCCTCCGGAAGATCATTGCGCACGCTGTTGACTTTCTGAACCACATCTGAATATTTTTCGTCGGCATCGCTGCCAGCCTCAAATTCCACTGCAATTACTGCCAGCCCATCCTGTGCATTGGAATTTAACTGCTTGATATCTTCCAGTTCGTTTACCGCCTGTTCGATGGGATCAATTATCAATTCTTCCAGATCCACCGGATTGGCGCCTGGATAAACCACGATTACGGTAGTTCCCGGGGGGGATACCAAAGGATCCTCAGACCGGGGCATGTTCAAAAATGAAATTACACCGGAGAGTAAAAAAAGAAGTATAACCATTAAGAAAAACTGATGATTCTCTAAAGCAAGCTTGGGCAATTTCATTTGGATTTTTCCAGATTCTATTTTTTTGGTTTGTCAAACGAGATTTGGACCGGTATTAATTTGTCTGACCATTATCAGAAAACTGATCCATAATTTTTACCTTTGCGCCATCGCTTAAATAAGGAGATCCCTTAGTCACCACTTCTTTTATTCCTTCCAGTCCCTTGCGCACAGCTACGTAGTCATTGAAAATCCGGTTTATTTCTATGTCGGTTTTATGGGCGGTGCGGGTCTGTGGATTTACATAGAAGACCGTACCACGGGTTCCGTCGGCCTCAACCAGCGCTTCAATGGGTATGCGGTAGATTTCTTCCTGTCTGGAGGGCAGGATACTTACATCGCCGACGAATCCGAAAATCAGTGTTCGGTTATGGGGAAGAAGGGTTAGCTCGACTTCATAGGTGCCGGTGTAGGGATCCGCCGCATGCCCGATTTCGGTTATGGTGGCCCTGAATATTTCAGCGGGATAGGCGTCAAAAATTATCCGGGCGCTGTCTCCCTCCTGAATGCGAACCACTTCGCGGTCCGGCAGTCCCATCCGGATAATCCAGGCACCTTCGGTGGATCCGAACACAAAGACGGGATAGCCGGAATCCACAAGTTCGTTGTTCTCGGCCAGCTGTTTGATTATCCGGCCATTGGCCGGCGCCCGGATAGAGGAATGACGAAGATTGTATTCGGCAATCTCCAGATTGGATTTGGCCACCTTGAGGGCGGTTTCGGCGTCCTGCTTGTGCTCCAGCGTGGCCACACTGTCCCGGAACAGATTTTCCACCCTGCGGAAATCCCGCTGCGCTTTTTCATATGCACTGCGTGCTGTCTGCACACGGGCTTTGATTTCGGATTTGTCCAATTCTGCCAGCATCTGTCCCTGCCCGACCCGGTCACCTTCCTTAACCGCCATCCTTTGAATAATACCGCCGGTTTTAAAAGATAATTTCATCTCTTCAGGAGAAGCCAGAATTCCACTGGTGTGTACCGGAAAAGAGACGGAGGTTTTGATCACTGGCGCGGTTTTTACCGGAATTTCTTTCATGCCAGCCGGGGGGGGAGCGTTTTTCTGACAGCCGGCTGTTAACAGGATAATGCTTAGAAGGATGCTGCCAGTGAGGTTGAATATTTTAAAAGCCATGAAAAACTCCTGTGAATTAAATCGTTTTTTGTTTGGACAGTTATGTACTGATAGGAAAGTCTTTTCTGTTCGATTTATGTTTTTTGTTCTCAAGGCCGATTAATATTGTCACCCGTTTTATGTTAATCCTTTTTATCAGGTAAAGGGTAATCTGCAATGACTTTTTCGAATTCGGCATTACGGATGTAAAAATCATACAGCGCGACAATGCGGTCGATATCTGCGCTGAAATAATTGTTTCGGGCATCCAGATATTCCACCTGCAGGGCCATCCCCTGCTGATATTTTTTATTGACGATGTCAAAAGACTTTTGTTCGCTGCGCAAGCGGTCCCGCGTAGACTGCAAATTTTTACCCGCTACAATGAGAGTATGGTAAGCCTCTCTGACCTGCAACCGGATCTGATTTTCCAGTTCCAGGCTGCGCGATTCTATTTTTTTCTGATCCAGCCAGGCCTGCTGAATCCTGGCTTTATCCTGGAAGCCATTAAACAGATTCCATTGCAGGATAGCGGACGCCATCCAGAAATCATTCCCACGGGTTAACCGGTAATTTTCGCCCTGGAAACCGTAATCGACAGCAGCGAATATACTGGGGAGAAATGCGGACTTTTGCAACTTTACACCCTGCCGGGATGCGGCAATGCCCAGTTCCAGCTGGTGCCGCTCTTCTCTCTTTTTCAGTGCCTCCTTTTCCGCCTCTGATAAATCAGGCATATTTGCCGAAGGCAGCGAATCAATTGCGGCAACCTCAATTTGTTCTGCGGGAGGGCGATTCAGCAGAAAGTTAAAATAAACCGCAGCAAGGTCCCGGTTTTTGTAAGCCTCGGCCTGCCGGCTGTCCAGAAAGCTGAGATCAGCCCGGGCGCGGTAAATCAACTCGCGCGTGGCCTTATCACTTGCCACCAGTTTTTCACTCACCCGAAGATTCTCTTCCAGCAGGTCACGGGTCCGCTGTAGCAGGTTTAGGATTTCCAGGGTCTTCAGGTAATTGAAATAAGCGGTTTTGACTTCCATAACCACCTGGCGCTTGTAGGCATCGCGAGCGGCTTTTTCAATGTTTTTCAGATTATCCTTTATCTTATAATTGTAATAGATAGAGGGCTTAAACAGGGGTTGAACGGCCCGGAGTTTTGTTTCCTGTTCCTTTTCTCTCAGGAACGGGATGGGTTCTACCAGGACATCGGTGGGAAATACATTCTGTTCCAAAAGGAAATTCAGTGCCTCATGGATTGGATTGACAAATTCTCCCACCGGAATTTCAATTTTCCGTCCTCCGCCTGCCCGTGAATAACGCGCGTCAAGCGACAGCGATGGCATAAAAAGTCCCCGGGCTTCATGCAGGGCGGACATGCTTTTCTGATAGGAAAATTCCTGTTGTTGCAGAGCCAGATTATTGTTAAGGGCAACCCGGATGTAATTATCCAGGATTGCCGGGCTGCCCGCCTGGCACAGAGCAGGAATAATGATGATAAGAAGAATAGATATCTTGTTCATATATGATAACCTCGCTTGAGTCTATCTTGAAGTGTTCAGCTGCCCGTATTTCCGCTACTGTGCATGGCATGGAACATCATTTCCATAAAATCGTTCATAAGATTCTCCGCCTCAAACATCTCAAGTTCACGGATATGATCTTTCTCCCGGTCAATCAGCTGAATAATACCGGTGCTGAGGCCCTGCAGAAGAAAAGCGGTCCGGACAGGATGGAGGTCGGGCCGCATGGAGCCGTCCTCTATTCCGGCAGATACTGCATCGGCAACCACTTTCATCACCTCTTGACCGTAGCGGTGACATTCCCTCATGAATTCCTGCTGTTCGGGATTGTCCAGCTGGGAGGTTTCATAATGAAGAATCATATGAAAATAATCCGCGTATTTTTGCGAGTAGCGGTAATAGGCTTCTCCGATCGCGCTCACTTTTTCAATTCCGGTTTTATTTTTCTGCACGGCTTCCTCAAACATGGATTTCAGAAGGGTGAGAGCACGGCAGGTGATGCCGGAGTACAGTTCCTCTTTGCTTTTAAAATAAAGATACAATGTTCCTTTGCTCAGTTCCGCATCATTTGCCACCTCGTCCATGGTGGCCAGGTTAATGCCTCTGGCAAAAAACACTTTTTCAGCGGCATCCAGGATATCATTGCGGCGCTGTTCTTTTTCACGCTCCCGTCTTTCGGTAATTCCCATAGTTAACCCAGTGTTAATAATATTAAACATATTATAATAACTGACCATAAGTCAGTTGATGACCATAAATCTAATATGCAAACAGAACGCTGTCAAGTTTTATTTTTTGCAGGAAATGCACCATGTTCTGGTTACGAAGCCTGGCTTCGTAACCAGAAGTATGGTTATCTGTTAGTGGGTGTGTTCTTTTGCCGGTGGGCAGACGCACAGCAGATTGCGGTCACCATAGGTGTTGTCTATCCGGGCAACTGCCGGCCAGAATTTGTTAGGTTTGAGGTAATGCACTGCAAATGCCGCTTTTTCTCTCGAGTAGGGATGTTTCCAGTCTCCGGAGGCAATCTCCTCTGCCGTGTGAGGAGCCATCTTCAGCACATTATCTCCGGCATCGGCTTTACCGCTGATAATTTCCTGCATTTCTTCATATATGGCCATCATGGCATTGCAGAAGCGGTCCAGCTCTTCCTTATCTTCACTTTCAGTGGGTTCAAACATAAAAGTCCCTATAACCGGAAATGAGGTAGTGGGTGCATGGAAACCGTAATCCATCAGCCGCTTCGAAATGTCCTCCACTTCGATGCCGCCTTCCTTTTTGAAGGGATGCATATCGAAAATCAGTTCATGCCCCACCCGTCCGAATTTTCCCGTATACAGGACAGGATATAATTTTTCCAGCCTGGATTTTACATAGTTGGCGTTGAGAATAGCGTAGCGGGTCACATCGGTCAGGCCGTCTCCCCCCAGCATTTTTATATAGGCATATGATATAAGAAGAATGCTGGAACTGCCGAAAGGAGTGGCGCTTACTGCGTGGATAGCCTTTTCTCCACCGGTTTTAATCAGCGGATGCCCGGGCAGAAACGGGGCAAGATGTGAGGCTACGCAAATGGGGCCCATCCCCGGTCCGCCGCCGCCGTGCGGGATACTGAAGGTTTTATGCAGATTCAGGTGGCATACATCCGCACCAATTTTGGCCGGATTGGTAAGACCGACCTGTGCATTCATGTTGGCTCCGTCCATATAAACCTGCCCCCCATTTTTATGCACAAGATCGCATACCTCCCCGATGAGTTCTTCGAATACACCGTGGGTGGAGGGATATGTTACCATTATAGCGGCCAACTGGTCCTTGTTTTCTTCTGCTTTCTGGCGCAGATCGCTCACATCGATATCACCGTTTTCATTACATTTTACCAGCACCACCTTGGTGCCGGCCATGACGGCGCTGGCAGGATTGGTTCCATGGGCGGAGGTGGGGATGAGGGTGACGTCGCGATGTTCCTCTCCGCGATCCCGGTGATATGCACGGATCACCGAGAGGCCGGTATATTCGCCCTGGGCCCCTGAATTGGGTTGCATGGATGCAGCGGCGAAGCCGGTAATTTCACATAATAAATTTCCCAGCTCCCCGATAATTTCCTGATAACCTTTCACCTGTTCTATGGGGACGAAGGGGTGGATGCGGGAAAACTGCGGCCAGCTGACCGGCAGCATGGCTGTCGCCGGATTCAGCTTCATAGTGCAGGAACCCAGGGGAATCATGGAGGTGGTTAGTGACAGATCCTTCTTTTCCATGGATTTGATATAGCGCATCATTTTGGTTTCCGACTGGAAACGATGGAAAACCGGGTGAGACAGGAATTCGCTTTTTCTCTCCAGCGTCGGGGGATACCCGGGCTCCAGCCCCTTATCATGGGCACTGAAATTGATTGGTAGATGCTTTTTACCGGCCGATCCGGCAAAGACGTCAACAATGGCCTGTACATCCTCGGGTTCGGTGGTTTCATCCAGTGAAATACCGACCAATTCATCATTTATATAACGGAAGTTGATTTCTGACGCCAGGGCGGTTTCCTCTATGGTTTTCCGCAAATTTTTATCCACCTTCACTTTCAGGGTATCAAAATAAAACCTGTTAAGCTGATGAATGTCCAGTTTATTCAATTCCTGCTCCAGGATACGGGTAAGAGCGTGGATCCTGCCGGCGATGCTCCGGATTCCTTCCGGTCCGTGATAAACCGCATACATTCCTGCCATAATGGCCAGCAGGGCCTGGGCGGTACAGATATTGGAGGTGGCTTTTTCCCGCCGAATATGCTGTTCGCGGGTTTGAAGGGCCATACGGTACCCGATATTTCCATGCCTGTCGATGGAAACGCCGATTAATCTGCCGGGCATCTGGCGCTGATATTGTTCACGTGTGGCAAAATAGGCGGCATGAGGACCGCCATATCCCAGTGGTACACCAAATCTCTGGGTAAGACCCACCGCCACGTCTGCTCCCAGTTCGCCGGGAGGGGTAAGCAATGCCAGGCTCAAAAGATCGGCAGCCAAAACCACCCGGCTGTCATTGGAATGGGCGGTCTGTATGACATCACCGTAGTCATAAACCGCCCCGTCTTCAGCCGGGTATTGCAGGAGAATACCGAACACCCTTTCGTCAAATTCAAATGTTTTAAAATTGTTAATTTTCAGTTCAATTCCCAGCGGTTCGGCGCGAGTTTTCAACACCTCGATAGTCTGGGGAAGAACGCCATCCGAAACCAGAAAAACATGGGCATCCTTTTCTATTTTTTGCCGGCTGCGAATTCTATGCAACATGGTCATGGCCTCGGCAGCGGATGTGGCCTCATCCAGCAAAGAGGCGTTTGCTACTTCCAACCCGGTCAGATCGCTTACCATGGTCTGAAAAGTGAGCAAAGCTTCCAGACGTCCCTGTGCGATCTCCGCCTGGTAAGGTGTATACTGGGTGTACCATCCGGGATTTTCGAATATATTTCGCAGAATAACGCTGGGCGTGATGGTATCATAAAAACCCAGTCCGATATAGCTTTTAAATACTTTGTTTTTATGGGCAACTTCGCCCATCATTCGCAGGTAGCGGGATTCGCTGATGCCGGCGGGAATGTTCAACGGTTTATCCAGTCGAATATTTTGCGGAATTGTCTGGTCCATCAATTCATCCAGTGATTTTGCACCGACTACCTGCAGCATTTTCTGCTGCTCATTCCGGTTGGGTCCTATCTGACGATTTTTAAACTGTTCCTGGTTCTGGAATTTCACCTTCATATTAATATTACTCCACTCTTTCGTTTGCAAAAATCATCATAAATTATATGATTCACATAGAAAAATTCAACCGATATAAAAGATTTTTTACGCAAAAAGAAAGGGGAATATCCCAAAACAGGGAATTCCCCGCAGTGAAGAGAAAAAGATCATAAAAGACCGTTCTGCTTCAGGATCTTTTTCTCTTTTAAAGTGTATCAACGTCCTTATTTAAGTTCGTTTCTTACCAGCGGCCGCCGCGACCGCCACCACTATGTCCGCCGCGCGATCCTCCCCTTCCGCCTCCGCCTTGGCGACCTCTGCCGCGATTATCTTCCCTCTTGCGTGCTTCGTTTACAATCAGCCGTTTTCCCTTGATCTCCATGCCATCAGTTTTCTGTATGGCCTGGGCAGCATCGTCTTTTGAGGGTATCTCTACGAAGCCGAATCCCCTTGACTCTCCCGTGTATTTGTCTTTGAGAATAGTAACAGAAGAAACCTCACCAAATTCTTCAAAAACTTGACGTAACTCATCTTCTGTGACCTCGTGGGCCAGATTACCTACATAAATATTCATTCGCTGCTCCTTGTTGTGAAGTTATACCCTAGTGAATGAAGATGGCGGGCTGCGGGAGAAATTTAAAAGCCCTCTTTAGAACCCGCGTAATTTCTCTGGCTGCCGATTGCTCATCAGACATCACAATATAATGTAACATCGCCTGTTAAATCTTACACGATCGTCCCTGATCTCTGCATCTTATAATCTATTAAAGGATTTCGGGTTTTAAAAGCTTAATCTTTTACGATGTTATTTTTCTTGGCACATGATGGAAACGCTAGGTTGAATCAGCTTTCAGCGTTCAGTGTTCAATAAAAAAATGTGAAAGGCCAGATCTAAAAAGACCGAAATGCATGCTGCAATGAGCATAACATACTACATGTTTTTAGCTATCCGCTAACAGGGTACAATGTTCAGCTTTAAACCATATTCCCTGAATTTTATTAGTTTTCTGATTTCGTCTTATATTGTTGATCCGTCATAACATCCTTGCCGGAGTTGTCTGACCTGCCGGGCTGTAAGGCAATCCCATCCAGTCTTCCGGATATTTGAAGGAAGCAATGGTATAGAGTAGATTAGCCGTGGCAGCATCGACAACGTACCTGCAATCATCCAGATTTCCGGTCGCCGCTTCAAAATAACAGCGTCCGCCTCCCATTGCACGCAGGCCTTGCGGGATGTCCGGCCTGTATTCCCACCACCTCACAGATGATTAGCCCTTTTCATATGTCCGGTAAAAGTATGTTCTTACCAGAAGGCCTGCTAAGATCCGCAGAAATGGCTTGGATACTGTTGCAGAATATTTCGCTTGCAGAAAAGTTTTGGGACTGAAATCGCAATTCTTTTCGATCAGAATTTGATGGGCCGTTAAATATTTTACGAGTATGGACACCCCCGGGATTTTTAATCTCCGGGAAGTGACAGGGTTATTTTAGGAAGGTTAACTGCCGCGTCTGCCGGAGATCTCCGGCCTGCAGGGTGTAGATATAAATTCCCGATGCCACCAACTGTCCGGCCTCGTTACGTCCATCCCAGTTCACCTGGTGATTTCCTGCCGGTTGTTCCCTGTTCACCAGGGTTATCACCTCCTGCCCTAGTGTATTATAAATTGAAAGTTTTACCCGGCTTCGCTCAGTAAGTGTGTAGGGAATGGTGGTTGCGGGATTAAAAGGATTGGGATAATTTTGTTTTAAGGTTAAACGGCGGGCTATGGTCTCCGTCATCCGTACATCAATTCCGGTGATCAGTGAAAGGTCCAGTTTGTACATGGAGCGGGCATGTGTGCCTATGGCCAGGTAATGGGCGGTGGGGTGTATTTTCAAATCATATACCGGCACCATGGGTAATTCACTGCTCACATACTGCCAGCTCATCCCCGTATCGCTGCTGAAATAGGCTCCCAGATCGGTTCCTATAAAAAGAAAGTTGGAGGCCAAAGGATCTACCGCGAGGGCATTTACCGGTGCATCCGGCAGGTTGCTGCTGATGTCCGTCCAGGTCTGTCCCTGAACACTGGTCCGGAAGACGTGAGGCTGGGGATCTTTCCATTTCAGCCCTGAGAAGGTGACATAAGCGATATTCTCATCATTGGGGTCCGGGACTACCCGGATTACCCAGCGGTAGGGAAGAGAAGAAGATACATCCGTCCATGTATATCCCCCCAGTCCCTGCTTAACCACACATGGCTGTCATCGGTGCCGGCCTAGATCACGTTGGAGTTTGTTGGTGCCACGGCCATGGTTGTAACGGTACCCAGGCGGGTTCCGGGAATGCCGTCAGTCAGATCGGGACTGATGACGGTCCATGATGCTGCCCCGGTTGTGGTGCGGTATACCCGGTCCGTACCATAATATAAAACTGAAGAATTATTGTGATCCATAATTATCGGTGTGGACCAGTTGGTGAGTTCGGTCTGGTTTATTCCGGTCAAAACGATGTTAAATGAAAATCCGCCGTTAGTGGATTTCCCCAGGTATCCGTACTGGGATTCGGCATAAATAATGTCCGGGTTAGTATGATTCACCACCACATAAAAGCCGTCTCCCCCATAGATCCGGCCCCAATCATTCAGCCCTCCGGTGAGGGTGCGCAGGGTGCCGTTGTCCTGGGTACCTCCATAAAGCCGCTGTGGATTATTTTTATCCAGACCGATTTCATAAAACTGGGTAACCGGTAATTCGGCCACCTTGGTCCAGCTTGCCCCGGCATCCTGCGAGATATTAATTCCCCCGTCATTGCCCTCAATGATGTAATCCGGGTTTTTGGGATGAAAGGCCAGGGCATGGTGATCCACATGCAGGTTGGCTGGACCTCCCGAATATCCGTAAATCACCGGCCAGTTATTTCCGCCATCGGTGGAACGCATGAAAGAGACATCCAGGGCAAAGAGAGTATCCGGATGGGCAGGATGGATCCTGACCTGTCCGAAGTACCAGCTGAAGTTGCTGGCTCCGTTATTGATCTCCTTATCCGGATCGGCGTCAATCCAGGAAGTGCCGAAATCAGAGGTTTTATAAAGCCCCCAGTAGTAGGATCCGTCGCTGTACAGTGCGTAAACCATATCTGGATTGCTTTGGGAAATAGCCAGTCCGATGCGGCCGATATTGCGGGCGGTGGGATCTGGCAACCCGCGCCCCGGACCCAGATATTCCCAGTTGTTGCCGCTGTCCAGCGAGCGAAAGATGCCGCTGATTGGGCCGAAGAGGTGGCTGCTGTTGGGCCGGCGTACCCGCTCCCACATGGACGCCATCAGACGGTTAGGATTAGCGGGATCCATTACAATATCAATGGCCCCGGTGGAATCGGATATGTAAAGGGAGGGTACCCAGGTTAGTCCGCCGTCTTCACTTTTGTAGATACCTCGCTCCGGATTAGGCAGAAAATAGGAGCCTACAGCTGCCAGGAATATGCGCTGGGTATTGGAGGGATCCACCACAATCCGGCCGATGGAGGTAGTATTTTCCAATCCCAGGAGCCGCCAGCTGGAACCGCCGTCAATGGACTTATATACACCCCCGCCCGGGAAATTATTGTGTCCGCCATTGGCTTCCCCCGTTCCCACGTAGAGGGTATCGGGATGAACGGGGTCTATTCCGATATCACCCACGCTGAGATTTGCCTGGTCATCAAACACAGAAATCCAGCTCAATCCCATGTCTGTGGACTTAAACATACCGCCGGTGGCGGCACCGGCATACACGATAGCGGGATTTAGGGGATTAAACTCGATATCCGAGATGCGCCCCCCGATGTTGGTGGGACCGGCAAACTCCACCAGCTCCATGCTGTTTTGAACTGCTGCGGCACGCATTTCCTGTGCCTGTTGCATTTGTTGACGAAAGTAAACACGGTCTGCCTGTCAGTAGGGAAATGTGCGGCGCATCCAGTCCCAGTCTGATGGCCTCAGATCAGGCCCGGGCGCGGATTTCTTCATCCGCTGTTCGATGAGATTGTCCGTTTCCTGCGAGCGGATAAACAGAAAAACAAATCCTGCTGCCGCTATCAGTAAGGTAAAAATAATATATTGAGGGGTATTTTTCGGTCTGAGCATAAATATATCCCTTGATTATAGCGTGTTTATTTGAAGAATTTAACAACAAGACAACGAAGATACAGAATCGGGAATGTAACAACCCGAAATTTAACGGTGTTAAATTCGATTTCATAGGCGAATCGCACCAGGAGTAATCATTTATTCAAAACAGCAATTCAGAAAGAATAATCCAGGCATATTATTCCCGGAATGACAGGAATCGGCACATAATTCAGGTTGAGAAATATAAGTGGGAGAGACCCGGATTCATAAAGGATTTTGAATTACCGGTGATTAATTATTGGTCTGCTCAATTCGGGAATTTATTGCCCGGTTAAGAATATCAGGAAGCCAAGGAATGCATGTCGGAGAAAGAATTTCGTAAAAATAAGGATCAAAATCGCTCTCCCGGCATGCGTTTATCTTTCTGTTTTACAACTGGGGGACAAAGGGCGTTCATAATTATATAGAGAGCACAAAACATCCTTGAACTAGTGAGAATTTAACATGCGGAAAATTCCTTCGGGATCGTTACGTGCACCATTCTTCAAAAACTGCGCCTGCCCCACTGCAATTTCAAAATCATCTCCGGCGATCCCCTGCAGAGTTGCTTCGGCCACTTCGCCGGGAGGGATACCCCGGTCTGTCTGTCCCCTGCGATCTCTGGTGCCTTTATCAAGTTCGGTATCAACAGTGGGCGGTATGATTTCAAAAACTTTAATGGCGGTATCCTTCAGCTGGTGTCTTAAGGATATACTGAAAGAGTGCAGGGCTGCTTTGGTGGCGCAATACACCGGCATCCGGGCAATAGGTACAAAGCCCAGGCCGGATGATACATTTATAATGGCAGCTTCCGGCTGTTTCAGGAGATGAGGAATGAACAGAGCCGATAAATGCACCGGGGCCTGTAAATTAATTTCTATTTCATTTTCCCCGGTTATCCGGTCATCCGCTTCCGTTTTAAAATCAATTTCCCGCTGAATGCCCGCATTGTTTACCAGAATATTCAGGTTACCAAAGTGAGCAATGGTCCAGTTGACCAGTGTCTTCCGGCTATTAGCTTCAGAGACATCACAGATTCTGGTATGAAGCCGGGGGAATTGATTTTTGGCTTCAAGCAATTTCTGTTCCCGCCTGCCGCATATAATTACGTCATTGTTTTCTCTCAGGAAAACTCTGGCAAGCGCCAGACCGATGCCGGTTCCCCCTCCGGTAATCAGGATTGTGTTGCCGGTTGTCTGCATTAGTATCTCCTTGTAAAGTTATGAAATATTCTAAACTCCGTATCAGTGAACCAAACCCGCCATCATTAAAAACGTATTACCAATGAATAGTTATGAAAATTCTTAAAATCTCATAAAACATGAAAAGATCCTTATTTCCTGAAATTCCGGGAAAGTCCTTTGCTTAACTGAAAGCGATCGGACAAAGTCATTTCTGCCGAACGGGTTTCCTGACATCCGCTGAATTGATCGGCCAAAATATTTAGTATTCCCGGTTCATGACCCAATCTTCTGATGGTGGAAATAATCTGCACCCGGGAGTGTGCCAGCCCGACCGGTTTTTTCAATTACATATGTAACTCCACCACATCGCCGTCCTGCAGGATATAATCCCGGCCCACCTGCTGCCCGTCGAAAACTCCCTTTCCCCATACCCGGGCCGATTTAAGATTCTGCAGAAAATCTTTATGCACCCGTCCGGCTAATTCTTCCAATATGCTCCCCTTCTTTAAAACAAAAGGCGCCGTACGGTCTGGTTCCTTCCCGGGTGGTTTGGAGTAAACCCTGATCAGATTCAGCCGCTGGAATATTTCCTTCTTGAGTTTCACCATGTGGCGTCCGTTGCGGGCAGATATGGTAATGAGGGGACATTCCTCGTCCAGCAGTGCCTTAAACACCTGAAAATCCTCCTCGAAATCCTGACTGTCATTCTTGTTAACCACCACCAGAAGAGGCGGATAGTGGGTATCGGCAGGAGGTGTTTCATCTTTTTTGCAGCGTCGTACCGGAATTTGATGTTCCTGCAGTATATCCAGGCTGGTATGCAGCTGCTGGAAGGCATCTGCCTGCAGATTGATCATAAGTAAAACCAGATCTGCACTGCGGATCAGGTCAAAGAGTTCGGATTCCATATGTTCACGATTCAGGGGTGGGGTATCCAGCAACTGGATAGGAACGTGTTCCCAGGACATCATTCCGGGAACCGGGGTCCAGGTGCTAAAGGGGGCGGGCGAAACCACCGGGTTGGCATTTGTAAGTGCGCTGAGCAGGGATGATTTTCCCACATTAGGGGGCCCGATAATAACCGCCCGGGCGGCTCCCTCTTTCTCCACGTGATATGCCGATTCATGGGATCCGGCTTTCTTACTTTTCTGAGCGGAATCCCGCAGCCTGGAAAGACGGCGGCGCAGATCGGCACGCAGCTTGTCCGTACCCTTGTGCTTGGGAATAGTTCCCATGAGCTCTTCCAGGCGTTCAATCTTTTCCTGTGTGGCCGATGCCTCTTTATAGCGTCGTTCCGCTTCAAAATATTCCGGTGGCAGATTAGTAGGCATAATATTACCGGTTGATTTGAAGTGAGTTATTTTATCGGTTTAAAACATAAATTATGCAAAAGTCCGATAAAAGCAGTTAAAAATCTTAAGGAAAGTGTGACATTTTCCCTATCGGCGTTAACACCCACACCCTTTTTTACATATACCGCACCCCAATGACTTTGGGTTGATGAATTCACGCAGATGGGTGTTAAAGTAGTCTTCGGCGCTTTCCGTTTTGCTGGCAATTCTTGATGTCCACCATCAGGCAGGTATTATTTATCCATTTTTTCGATCATGCCTGTTGTTTCGCATTCATGCCGTTTATGACACAGGTTTGATTCTTTACACCCGGTTTAATATAATATCCTTCAGGGCCGGAAACAAAATTATGATTATTCCCCTGGCTCAGCAAAATGAAACAGTAGACAAATAGAGTTAATTCTTCCAGGTATAAATGCTATTATTAACCCGTATTCTTTAATCTGCTTAATTCACAAAAAACGATATAATGTATCAAAGTTGTTATATTCTTAGAAATTAAATGGCCCCGGTCTTCAGACCGGGGATTAAAGAATCTGGTATATTTGGGCGTTTGCCCCTTCTGGAATATCCTGGCATGAATTTTTCCTCCCCGAAAGCCGGTTAATATGATTCCCGTACATGAACCTGAGTGAAAAATCCTTTTTTATCTGAGGCGCAGATCCATTTTTTCGTGTTAAATACTATTTTATAATTAGGGTTAAAATGACTTGGTGAAGAATTAATAAAGGAATCAGGAAATACCGGTTAAATTCACAGCACACAAGCGGATCTAGTATATATAAAACTGATTTTGGATCCTGTCTTTCTGAAACCATAAATTTATTGTTTTCATCCTTATGAGCGAGTGTATCAGATTATTATTCTGCATTTTTGTTCAGACCCGAGAAAATTACTAATAAAATCTCTTTTTATTCCGAAGACTAAAAAAAGAGAATAATTGACAGTTTATCAGATCTTCAGAGGGATGTACTTATGAAATTCATGATATTACTGCTGATGGTTTTTATATTTTCGCTTTCGGCAGGATGCAGCAAGGAACATCAGAAAAGCCACCGGTTAAAGGTGGATGAACAGAATGAACAAATGCTGCAGCAGGGAGCGGAAGCGGAGACCCTGATGAAAAAACTGGATAATAATGTTCAGGATATTCAGCAGCAGACCGAGGATCTTCAGAAATCCCAGGGTAATACGGGAGGTTCAAACTGAGCAGGGAAAGGGAAGCAGGAAATTTTTAATAATGTGGTTGCTCATTAACCAGTTCCTGGTTTTCCGGCATACCGGGTATTTTTACTTCCTATTTCAGACCCAGTTTTTCGCCTTTCTCCAGCAGCGCAATGGATTCTTTCGTACGGCGTTCACGTGTCCCGGGTCGCCTGGCCATCCGGATCCATGCGATATAATTTTTCTGATAGGAGGGCGCCAGCCGTTCAAAAAAGGCTTTCGCCTTATAATTTTTTTCTAATGCCTTCTTTAATTCCAGCGGTAATTCCAGATTGACAGGAGGGCGATCCGGTTTATCCCACTGGCCTGACTGTCTGGCGGCATCAATTTTAGACTGTCCGAAGCGGGTCATCCGTCCCTGTTCAATCATTTTTTGAACACGCTTCTTGTTGAGATCAGACCACGTGCTGTCCGGCTGTCGGGGGGTAAATTTCCTGGCATAGCGTTCCTGATCCAGATTTTTTATGATGCTGTCTATCCAACCGTAACATAGCGCCTCTTCCACGGATTCCTCATAATTCAGAACGGGTTTCTCGCTCCCCTTCCGGTAAAAAAGCAGCCAGATACCGGATTGCCTGTCATGATTATGTGAAAACCACTCCCTCCACTCCTCCCTGGTCTTAAAATATAATTGTTTCATGGGCAGGAATGAAAATTGTGCTTGTGAATTTTCTTGAAATTATTTCTACCCGGGACACAAAGTTAGAAATAATATCAAGTAAATATATATATAAAATTTTTGCCAGGTAATTGAAGTTTCTCTTTCTTTAAAACTTGCGAAATTTTTTTGCCCTGCCGTCAGGATTATTCCGGAAAAGTGTTTTTAGCCTGGTTAATTCACAAAATACGATATAATGTATCAAAGTTTTTATATTCTTAGAAATTAAATAGCCCTGGTCTTCAGACCGGGGATTAAAGAATCCGGTATATTTGGGCGTTAGCCCCTATTTGTGAATTAAGTAGGATAAATAAACATAAAAAATTTCTTGATTTTTAAAGGTAAAAAAACAAAATTAAATTAATATAATGGTGTTATTTATTAAATCCGATATTTATAAGGAGAGAAGGATTTTCCCAGGGATTATTAAGATAAATTTCACAATAAAATGAACATAAATGAAAACATTATTTTTATCTGTACTGATTACCTTATTCATGTTTATTTCCTGCCAAGATTATATCGGCTACGATTTTGAAGGACTTCAGGCGACCCGGATAGTAAAAATTACCGGGACTGTTTATAATTATTTCACCAATGAGACCGTTCGCGATGCGCGGGTGACGGTAGGGTACCAGAATACAGTTACCGGTTTGAGTGGTGATTTTAAGGTGTATTATCCTCTGAGTACCGATGAAAACCGGGATAATCCAATACCTGTTTACGTAGAGGCTTATAATTATTCTCCTTATTCGGGAGAATTCATTCTTTATCCCAAAGATCCCCAGTTAAAAATTTATTTGGAATATCTGGCTCCGGTCATCCAGAAAAAGGTTCTGGTTAAAACAACGGATTCCGAAGGAAACATGATATATGTATGCCAGGCGTTGATTCTTGATTATCAGGGATTTTCGGACATAGAAGCCGTTGAATCGAAATTCCGCTATTTTAAGGATCGATGGTCAGATTGGATTTACTTTAAACTGCATTTTATTGAACAAGTCGATTCGGTTGGCGGATATTTCCAAAGCATCGCACCACCGTATATAACACTTGTAGAACCAATTCAAATTACTGATGCTGCCTTTAACGGACGGTGTGAAATCAGGGCATGGGACAATGCTGGACATGAAGGTTTCGGATTTATTGATTATTTTAACTCTCTGCCGGATACGTTTTTATTTCCGCCCGGAATTAATTAACCCGGATGTGGCCGTTGATGCAAAAAATATTAATGATAACATTAATCTTTATTTTCTTTCTGCCGTCCTGGGGGATTTCCCAGTTACAAATACTGACCGGTCATGTCTTCGATAACACGACTGGAAAACCTCTTAAAAATGCGGATGTATATTTGCAGAATGGCGGGACGGGTACATTAACGGATGAGGAGGGTTTTTTTCAAATCCGGCACAAGGGCATTAGCCCGCAAGATACACTCACTATCAGTTTTCTCGGCTATGAGAAAGAACATATTTTAGTAAAATCATATAAGAACGGATCGGATATTTTTCTGAGACAGGTAAGTTTTAATCTGGATGAAATAGTGATCAGTGCTGATAAAATTGATCTGCTTAAACAGGATATACCCCAACAGAAGAAAACCATTGAATTTACGGAGATCGAAAGGTATGGCAGTAATGAGCTCTCTGATATTTTAAAGCCGCTTCCATCCGTGCGTATTGAAGGGAATGACCTGGATGGCCGTAGAATACAGATCCGGGGAAGCAACCCCGATGAAGTAAATGTGTATCTGGACGGGGTTCTGTTAAATAATGTGAGATTTGATGACGCAGCGGACCTTTCCATTGTACCCCTTGAGGCCATAGAAAGTATTGTGGTAGTAAACGGGGGGAATTCTGCCTTTTTAGGCAACGGGGCCTTTGGCGGTGTAGTGAATATGACCACCAGACGTAAGGGTGTAAAAAGCTTTTCGATTAAGGCTAAATTGAGCAGTCAAAACAGCTGGAATATCCTGGGAGATATAAGCTTTCCTTTTAGCAGGAAACTTTGGATAGGTTATTTTGGTCAGTACAACAGCTTGAAGCCGGAAATCGAGTATTTTCAGAACGAGCTGTATTCTGATAAAACTCGGAATCCGAAAATTAACACCTCCCGACAAAATCATATTCTGAACCTTAATTATGTTTTATCTGCCGGTTATATGAATGCTCAGTTTATCGGTTATTTTCTTAACTATGATAAACCTTACTGGAGCAGTGAATATGTTACTTATTCATTTGCAGCGTCTTATAAAGGTGAAATTTTAAAATTAAAGGATTTTGATTTTTTGATCAATCAGCTGTTTGCAAAGGACAAAATCAGCAGGGCACCAACAGGAGACGAAAGGTATACTAACCGTTACGAATCCAATCAGTTGAATATTAGGTTATCCAAGAAATTCACTCATAAAGCTGGAGAAATACAATTGTTTTCCGAATATTATCATGATGGACTTTCCTCAATATCCGGTGTGGAAGATTCCGGCTGGAGCTCTACGCTTTTCCGGGGTGACTCATATGATAACCGTATAAGTTTTGCTGGAGTTACGTCCTTTTATGATCATCTGAACACTTTTCCCTCGGTATCCTGGAAAACCTATCTAGGACTGCGGGGCGATGTACTTGGATCGGGTCATAAGGATATAATCCCCATGGCAGGAGCTATACTGGATTATGATTTGAAAACCTGGAATATTTCGGCATATGCCAATTACGGAAAAAATGTAAAATATCCCTCTCTTCAAAAAAATGGTTATTTAAGAGATTTATTGAGCATTTCACCGACAGATACCAGTTTTGAGCGATTAAAGCCCGAGTACAGTAATTCGGCAGAAGTGGGTACAGGCATCAGGTACTTACCGGAAAACACGTTTTTCATAGAAGGTGAGTTTAGGACCGCAATTTTTTCCCGATCCATCTATAATAAAATGATAACACGTCCTTATGATGATATCATTGCCCGTCCGGAAACGGGACGAAGCCTGGTGTATGGTGTGGAATCATCCCTCAATTTTAAAGAGCTGTTTCGAAGATTTTCCCTGGGTTTAGCTTACATACGGATGAAAATTTCCAATCCCCTGCTTTATGCATTTAAACCCAGAGAAAATCTCAGCACTCATCTGACCTGGACGACGACATTTGGAATGTATCTGATGTTTACCTATTTTTACGAGGGAGAAAGCATAGCCTGGTATTATGATGTAGAAAACAATTTCAGAACAGAAGCCATTGACCCCCTCCATGATATGGATATATCCATTGGATGGAATATTCCTTTCAGGAATCACAGGCTGGAAATACAATTTTCCGGATACAATATTTTTGATAATGCCGGCTTCAAATATTACTATTTAAAGAAAAGATATCTTCAATTTTCGCTGGGTATAAAGTATTAGTCAGTTATTTCTCGGGCCTTAGGCATCAGGAAACTGGAATCTGGTTTTAAAGTGACCAGAAACAATGCTTTCTGTGAACTTTAATCCCGCCCCTGCCGACTTGCTGTTCCTTTCTCGACGGTTGCTTCATGCCTCAGGCAGGCGGTGCCGCAGTGCCAGGTAAATCAGAAGCGCCAGTACCGCAAAACCTCCGCCAGCCAGAAAAGTGGCCGCTGGTCCGAAATAATCCCACAGAGATCCGGCAAGAACACTAGCCACCAACATGGCCAGGCCGCTTGCCAGGTTAAACAGGCCAAAAGCCGTTCCCCGCAGATGGGCCGTGGCGGTATCCGCCACAAGAGCGGTAAGCAGACCCTGGGTAAGCCCCATATGAAATCCCCACAAAGCTGCACCGAAGCCAACCTGCCAGCCGGATCCGGACGTGGCTAAAACCACGTCAGAAATGATCAGCACGACCAGCCCGATGGCCAGAAGACAGGTTCGGCCAGTTTTGTCCGAAAGGTAACCCGCCGGGTAAGCGGTCAATGAAAAAACCATATTCATGATAATCATCATCAGAGGGACCAGGGAGGCGGACACTCCAACGCTTTCCGCCCGCAGAAGCAGAAAAGCCTCACTGAAGCGAGCCAGGGTAAATACCCCTCCAAACACCACAACCATCCAGTATACCCCGGGCAGTTTCGAGATCTCTTTATAATGTAAGGGATTCAGGGAAGACATTCCAGGCCGACGGGCAGGCTCACTCACAAAAAATAAAATGACAAAAACCGAAAACACTCCGGGAATTACTGCCAGCCAGAAAACCATCCGGAAATCTCCTGAAGTACCCATCATGAGTAACATAGCCAGCAGCGGGCCCAGGAAAGCACCAGCCGTATCCAGTGACTGCCGCATACCATAGGCGGCGCCCCGCGTGGCCGCGGGTGTAACATCGGCGATCAGTGCATCTCGTGGTGCCCCACGAATTCCTTTTCCCACCCGGTCCAGAAAACGGGCCGTGAAAACTATTCCCACACTGTTGGCCATGGCAAAAACAGGTTTGGTTAAAGTACCCAGGGCGTAGCCCGTGGCGGCCAGCAGTTTGCGTTTTCCCAGGCGGTCGCTTAAAACTCCGGAAAAAATTCTGGTGATTAAAGCAGTGGCTTCGGCTACCCCTTCTATAATTCCGACCGAAAGAGCGCTGGCACCTAAAACCGATACCAGAAATACCGGCAGAAGGCTGTAAATAGCTTCTGAGGAGATATCCATAAAGAGGCTTACAAAGCCCAGTGCCCAGACGGTGCGGGGAATTCCCTTCAACCATTTGGGAGATGGAGAATCAACAGATTGTTTGTTTTTGGGCATGCAGACTGTCTTTTATTAGATTCCTGTTTGTGACGTAGTACTCAGGCGTGAGGACTACCGTATTCTTCAATGAGAGTAGAGGCATCCCATCCCAGGTCTTTATCTTTGCCGACATTTTCAATTTCGGCGAGCATCAGATGTTCCAGATCTTCGATTCGTTCCCGGGTGCCCCGGATAAGTTCTTTCTGGTCATGGCGCATGGCGGCGAGTTCCCGCAAATATTTCTCATCATGTTTCCGGAAAGTTTTCAGTGAGCGGTAGGTCTGATACTTCCTGTAGCCCAGTTGTCCAAGGGCATCTGCCGCCATACGCAATGCACAGTCCAGGGTTTCCCGGTAAACCTTATCTACGCCGGTGTCAATCAACCGGTAAGAATCTGCCCAGCCGTGGGTCCTCACCAATAACGATAATCCCGGAAAATGTTTTCTCGCCGTCTCTATGATTTCATATGTTTTTTCGGGATTATCCACGGCAACAATCAGAAGTTGAGCCTCTTCCGCACCGGCAGCATGCAGCAGGTCGTAGCGGGATGCGTCACCATAAAAGACTTTCAAACCCATTTTGCGCAGCAGATCCACATTATCCGGCTCAATATCCAGATAAGTTGCCTGTACTCCGTTGGCCTGCAGAAAGCGGCCGATAGTACTTCCTACCCGGCCGAATCCGGCAATAATTACTTGGTGCTTTTCTTCGATAGCGTCTGCGGGCCGAGTTTCTTTTTCCCGGATACCGGATCTCGGTTTGATTATTTTTTCATTAATGATCATCAGCAGGGGAGTTAACGCCATGGACACCGCTACCACCGCAATGAATGGATTAACAAGTGAAGGGGACATTACCTCATTTTGAATGGCGAAGGAGAATAGTACAAAGGCAAATTCTCCTCCCTGCGCCAGGGCGAAGGCAAACAGAAGGCTATTGTCCATCCCCATCCGGAATATTTTACCGATTAGCAAAAGTATCAAAAATTTAAGAGCTAAAAGGGTCGCCACCAGTTCCAGGATAAAAATGGGATCGGTAATAATCAAATGAAAATCTATAGATGCCCCGACTGCAATAAAAAACAGTCCCAGCAACAAACCCTTAAAAGGCTCAATATCAGTTTCCAGTTCATGACGGTATTCACTTTGCGCCAGGACTACCCCTGCCAGAAATGTTCCCAGGGCCGGACTCAGACCTGCCCGAGTCATCAACAGGGCGATACCGATTACCAGCAGCAAAGATGCCGCGGTGAATAGTTCCCGCAAGCGGGTTTCTGCAATCAGACGGAAAGCCGGACCGATCAGATACCGTCCGGCAATGATGATAGCCAGTACGGCTCCGAATACTACCAGGGTCTGGCCCCATATAGGTAATCCCTCAATCAGTGTTGCGGAGTGGTGGGGTGCGGTTTCAGCGACACCCGCCTTTCCCGGCCCGGTTGAAAGCAGGGGGAAAATAGCCAGAATGGGTATTACGGCAATATCCTGGAATAACAGAACGGAAAAGGAATTCCGTCCGCCGGCAGTATTGGTCAACCCCTTTTCATTCAGGGTTTGCAGGACTATAGCTGTGGATGAGAGGGCGAGAGTCAATCCCAGTGCCAGGGATACCTGCCAGGCCAGATCGGCAATAATTGCCAGGCTGGTAATCGCTGCCGCCGTGAATCCCACCTGCAGGCTTCCCATCCCCAAAATGGAAGTCCGGAGCTTCCAGAGCAGGGTTGGCTCTAGCTCCAGTCCGATCAGAAACAGCATCATAACCACCCCGAACTCGGCAAAATGCATAACATCCTGCCCTTCGGTACCCACCAGCCCCAGAACGAAGGGGCCAATGACGATTCCCGCCAGAATATACCCGAGAACCGAACCCAGCCCCAACCGCTTGGCAAGCGGTACGGAGATAACCGCCGCGGCTAAATAAACAAATGCCTGAAAAAAGAATCCACCTTCCTGCATAATAGTCCCATTTTTTATGGTTTAAGAAAATCATTCAGATATGCGAGTTTCCTGATTTTATCCACTTCTGTTTTGTCTTTCTGCAAGATCAGTAACAGGCGGCGGTAGTTTTCCCGGTGGTTTTCAACCTGCTCCGGGGTAATGGAGTGGGTACCATGAATAACATAAGGAGGCAGGAAGATCATCTTGCAAAGATTTACAGTCTGTTCAAGGGCAGCCAGCAGTTGCCTGATGGTAAAATTATTATATCCCTTCTCGGTATAGGCCTCACCCTGACCACCCGTGGTAATCACGTTGAAAAAAATTTTATTTTTGAGAGCGTTTCCCTTACTCCCGTAAGCCCATCCGTGTTCAAGAACCAGATCCTGCCATTCTTTCAAAATTGCGGGGGTGCTGTACCAGAAAAACGGATGATGAAAGATGATGACGTCGTGCCGCTCCAGAAGTTTTTGCTCAAAATTCACATCGATATCCATCTCTGGATAGGCCTGGTAAATGTCATGAAAGGTAACCCCTTCCATCTCCTCCAGACCTTTGATAAGTTGTTTGTTTACCCGGGACTTCTGCAGGGCGGGATGGGCAAATATTATCAGAATTTTTTTCATAAGACGTCTACCCGGAAAAACATTTCAATTGATAGTTATCTGCTTTATTCAGAAATGCAAATATTAATATCAGAATGTTCCGGATACCAGTAAAAAAATCTCACAGGCATGTAATTTTTATCACAGAAAGGGCGGTTGGTGCGAAAAGGCAGGATCCAAGATTAAATAAAATCATCGATTAGTTAATTCCTGATTACTGGATTCAGGATCCTTGTTTCTGGTTACTGGTTACTGGTTACTGCTTTCGGCTTTCCCGCACGTTGCGCTTTGCGTATTGTGCCTTGAGTTTTTTTATTCTTTGGTCTTCTTTTCTTGTATCTTGACAATGTCTTTCCTGTTTAGTCTATTGTCTTTTAAATTGAATGATTATTAAATCGTTTTCAGAGGTTAAAAAATGAAAATTCCGAAATTTTTTGTTGTATTTAGTTTGTTACCCCTCGCTCCTCATAATGGCAAAATATTCCTGCGTGTGTCCCCAGCGGTACCTGATCATTATTTATTGTTTATTGATAAAATCCGACCTGTTTCCTAATTTTGAAGAAAAAGCGGGTCGGTGATAATCATGGATGTAAGACGCGTCAGAACGGAACTCCCGGATTCCCGGCGGCAGCAACTATATATGAAAGCAGTAATGATTGCACTGGGTGGAAATTTACTGCTGGCGGTATCAAAAGCGCTGCTGGCCTGGATATCGGGCAGCAGCGCGGTCTTTTCAGATGCCGCGAATTCCGTCTCCGATACGTTTTACAGTATATTAATGGGAGTTGGACTGTATCTGTCCCAACGGCCGGCAGATGAGAGTCATCCGCAGGGCCATAGCCGATTTGAACCATTTGTCAGTTTATTTATTGCCATCGGTATGGGAACCGCAGGTACCTTTGCCATCTGGCAAAGCATCCAGCGATTTCTCGGAAAAAGTATGGCCATTGAGACCGGCTGGCCAACTGTTGTGCTGATGGGAGCAGCGCTGGTAAAAGTGGGGATGTACAGGAATGTGAGAAAGATCGGGGAGGAGACCAACAGTCCCGCAATCCGTGCCAGTGCCAATGATAATCTATCGGACGTTCTCACTTCCATTGCGGCCCTGGCCGGTGTGTGGGGTTCAAGATACGTTAATCCGGTTTTGGATCAGGTTGCGGGTCTGGTCGTTGGTCTCTGGATTTTCCGGGCCACCTGGAAAATTCTGGCAGAGAATTTTGGTTACATGGCCGGTCGCGGTGCTTCTCCCGAACTTATTCATAAAATAGTCGAAACAGCCTCCCGGGTATCCGGGGTTCTGAATGTTCACCAGGTGGTGTCCGATTATGTTGGACCCCAGTTGCGGGTTGATATGCACGTTGATGTGGATGCAGCCATTTCTCTGAAACGCGCCCATTCCATTGCAGAAGAAATTAAGAAAAACGTGGAAGCTTTGCCGGAAGTTGATCTGGTTTTTGTTCATCTTGAACCCAAAGAAGTCAGGTAAAGTTGTGGATCAGCCTGGCGCCTGACATGAGTTAAGAATGCCCGATTGTATGACCCCAATATAGCGATCCGCCATCTGCATTTAACCGGAGACTATAAATAAGAAAAGTGCAATGTGCCGTTGTATGCTCTTTGCAGTCTGCTGAACGCAGAAGAACCAGTATATAATTGACAGAACTGTCCAACATCCGGTTGCCAGCACCCGGAATCAGATTACACATGGTGCCAGAATTTTCTCGTTTGACGTCCGAAGTTAAAGTTGAAAAAATTTTGAAATTGAAGTAAAAGTTAACGGTAAACAGAAGAAATATCATTACCGGGTGGAAATATTTAACTGGCAAGCCTGCCAGCAGGGTGAAGAACGGGCCATCTGTCTGAAAAACATGCTGACTCATTATGATAAAAACTGGCAGCTGATTAACATTGGTGAAGCCACTGATGAATATATCCACTTGACCTTCAGGCAGAAACAGTAAAGATGCACAGAGGGGCGAATTTTTTGTCCAAGTGCATTGAAAAATTAATATTCCGACGTGCACTTCTTGTTAAAGTTATAGATCATCTGTTCTTTTCTGACCAGTAAGTCCCTGCCCGATTATTTGTAAAAAATAAAAAAATATTAGTGTAACTTTTTCATTTCATAAAAAGTAAATACCCGTTGTTCTACCTAACGGTAGGTAGTAGATTAGATCACAATTAATAGGGAACTATTAAAATGAATGATACTTTGCCTGATTTCCTGAATGTTCATGATACCCGGGGGAAAATTTTCAGTGCGGCCGCTCGTTTATTCGCGGAGAAAGGATATAATGGTGTATCCATGCGTGAAATATCCGAGTTGACCGGCGTGTCCAAACCTACTATTTACTATTATTTCAGGAACAAGGAGGGTATTTATACCTCGCTGATGGAGGCAAGCCTGCACTATAACATCGAAAAATTCCGTCAGCTTATTCAGAAAGATATTCCCGTCAAACAAAAAATTATTGAGTTGATGAAAATCCGGTTCCAACAGGTTCTGGATTATCCGGCATTGGCCAAATTTTTTATGACTCTGATGACCGGTGCCGAGAAACTCCCTTTTTTGCAACACCTGATGTATGAAGCCACGGAACGACGCCGGCTGTTGTTTAACCTGATCAGGGAAGGGGCGGAAAAGGGTGAATTTGGTACCACTGCCCATTCCGAACTGGCAACTGAAATTTTTGTAGGCGCTATGATCCATTTCATTATTAAACAACTGAATACACCGGAAAAAATTCTGTCTGATAAACTAGCCGAAGAGATTGTTGAAATCCTGTTCAAGGGTTTGAATGAATAACAGACTTTTTGAATGATTTTAGGTATCAAGGAGAGTGAATCATGGCTGTTAAAAATACCGTATTAATTGTGATAATGTTAACATTTTGCTTTTTTTTGCAGGGTACGTCCCAGGAAACTTTTGATCTGACTCTGGAAAAAAGCGTTGACATGGCCCTGCAGTATGATCCGGAATACCAGATAACCCGAAAGGAGATTGAAAAGGCCAAAGCGGATGTGCTGGGATCTTATGCCGGTATTCTTCCACAACTGGATGCATACGCCAACTATCAGAGGGCCTGGAAAATCCAGGAGAGTACCATCCCGAATTTCATAAAAGCCATGCTGGGCCCTCTGGCCACCCCGGATATGCCTGACTATGTTAAGCTTTCTTTCGGTTTGAAAAACACCTTTCTTTATGGAGCCAGGGTAAATCTGCCCTTATTCCAGGGAGGGGCGGGAATCGCGGGTATAAGGGCTGCCAAAGCTGCCAAGCAAGCCACCCGGCATAATCTGGAAATCCACCGCCAGATTCTGATATTTAATACAGTGAATGCTTTCTATACCTGTATGTTGACAAAAGAGATGGTAAATGTCCAGGAAGATGCCCTGAATCAGGCAAAGGCTAATCTGGAAGTGGTTCTGAAAAAACATACGGTGGGTGCTGCCTCCGGATTTGACAAGATGCGTGCCGAGGTAGAAGTAGCAAATCAACAACCCCTTGTGATAAATGCTCGCAACAATTATCAGTCCGCCCTCACCCAGCTGCGTGCCCTGCTGGGATTGCAAAAGGGTATAGAACTAAATCTGATAGGAGAATTTGTATACGCAGAAGCTACCTATGATAGTCTTTCACTAGATCAACTGCAGGCTCTGGCAGTCTCCGCCCGCCCGGAACTCATGATTATGAAGCAACAGCGAACTATCTCCGGAATGGGCATTGTTATGGCCCGCAGTAATTTTTTGCCCAAAGTTTTTTTCAGCACGGATTATTCTTATATGGCCATGCAAAATGATTTACACTTACGGCAGGAAAACTTCAGCGAAGGTCTGATCTCCACTATTAACCTGCAAATTCCGATTTTCCACGGATTCAGTTCTACCCGGCAGTATCAAAAAGCCAAACTCGATTTTAAAATTACCCTGGATATGGAAAAACAGATGCTGGATGTAATAAATGCTGATGTGGAATTCTCTTATAATAAGTTCCGGGAAGCAAAAGAAAAATATTCATCAGCAAATGAAACGGTTTCACTGGCCAGCGAAGCTCTGCGCCTGGCAAACCTCATGTATCAGGAAGGAACCAATACCCAGGTGGATGTTATGAGTTCACGCCTGGCGCTAACCCAGGCCCAGATGAATTATGTTAGTTCCATCTATGAATACCAGATTTCCCGCTATCAGCTGCGTAAAGCTACCGGTTCTCTGCAGGGTATTTTGCAGGACTGATCGCTCAACATGTGTGGGAGAGACCATATATAACAATTTAAGAGCAGGAGATAAATCATGAAAACCTTGAAAATTCTTCTTCTAATCATTGCGATTCTGTTGAGCCTCGGAACGGGATGCCAGCGTTCCAATGGCCGTCTGTCAGAACAGGAAGAGAAAATTCCGGTTGAGGTATCTTCCGTGAAATTGGGGCAGGTGACACAATCAATTCGGTACAGCGGAGACATCATGGCTGAAGTGGAAGTGAAGGTATACTCAAAAATTCCTGACCGGATTGAAACATTTTATGTTGATGAAGGGGATTTTGTGCACAAAGGGACCAAAATCGCCACGGTTCTGGCCACAACCATAGAACAGGCTGTACTTCAGGCAAAGGCGGCTCTGGTAGCTGCGAAAGCACAGGAAGCAAATTTACACGTGGAGTATGATAGGGCAGCACGGCTGTTCCGTGAAAACGCCATGAGCCAGCAGCAGTATGATGCGGTGAGTACACAGTATGAGTCGGTTCAGGCGCAGGTGCAGCAGGCGGAAGCGGCACTAGCCAGCATGAAAAGCCAACTGAATGATGCCACCCTTACCGCCCCCATCTCCGGAGTCATCGGCAAAAGATATTATGAAGCCGGAGACATGGCTAATCCCTCCCTGCCGGTGGTAAAAATTGTGCAGATGAAACGTGTTACAATTGAATTTGATGCCACCGAGGAAGATCTGGGAAAACTAACCACCGGACAAACAGCACAGGTTGTGGTAAAAGCGTTCCCCGATCAATCCTTTCAGGGTAATGTCAGTAAAATTTCACCTATTCTGGATCCGGCCACCCGCATGGCGGAAGTGGAAGTCCTGGTGGACAATGAGCAGGGATTACTTAAACCCGGCATGTATGCCGAAGTGGAAGTAATTACCGGCATTATTGAGAATGTCATGGTTGTTCCCCGTTTTGCCGCCATTGAAAGTACCATCCTTCAGAAAATTGGGGAAGAAGACCGTGTAATTAAAAATTATTATGTCTTTGTTGTGGACAGTAACCGGGCGGTGCAAAAAAAACTGGACATCCTTTATGCCAATCATCGCTGGCTGGCAGTTAAATCCGGAATTGAAATTGGTGACCGGCTGGTGGTATCGGGACAGAATAATTTACGGGAAGGAATGGCGGTTTTAGTCAGTCAGGAAGAGGAGAAATAACTATGAAAATAACCGGAATTGCCATAAAACGTGGTGTAACTTTTTTCATGATTTACCTGATTGCGGTGGGTTTTGGCCTGTTCTCCCTTTCCCAGCTAAAGGTAGATCTCTACCCTAAACTGGAATTTCCGGTGCTGGCTATAATTACCCAGTACACCGGTGTCGGCCCTTTTGATATGGAAAATGTAATTACCAGACCGGTGGAGGAAACCGTTTCATCGGTGGAAAATGTGAAAAAAGTAAGTTCCACGTCCACGCAGGGCCTGTCTCTTATTACCCTGGAATTTGAATGGGGAACCGATATGGATCAGGCCGAGATTGATGTACGGAATAACCTGGAATATATTCGGGATGCATTGCCGGCTGATATTACCCAACCCATGGTTTTTAGTTTCGATCCCTCTTCTCAACCTATACTGTATCTGGCTGTAACTTCGGAATTACACGGACAGGCCGAATTGCGCCGGATATCGGAACATGATATAGAACCACGGATCGAACGTATTCCCGGTGTGGCCTCTGCATTCACCATGGGAGGCATGCGGCGGGAAATAAAGGTACTGGCAGAGCCGGTTCGGATGAGGGCCCACAAAATATCCATTGACCAGATTATTGCCGCCTTACGGGCTAATAACCTTCAGCTGCCCTCTGGCTGGATTGAAAATGACCGACAGGAATTTACATTGCAGACCGCCGGTGAATATGGGTCTGTTGAGCAAATTGAAAATACCAGTTTGCTTTTCACGGGAAATTCAAGAATTCACGTGAAGGACGTAGCCACGGTGGTTGATGGATTTGCCGAACAGCGCCAGAAAGTCTGGAATAATAACCATCCGGCGGTGATGCTGATGGTGATGAAACAGTCCGATGCCAATACAGTTACGGTTTGCCGGGAGGTTCTGGGGCAGATTAACCGAATTGAATCGGAACTTCCCAGGGGGGTAAAATTAAACACGGTTGTTGACTTTTCCACCTTCATTACCCGTTCCATGTCCAATCTGGGGAGCACCGCTTTACAGGCCATAGCATTAACCTTGCTGGTGCTGTTGTTTTTCCTGCGCAACATCCGAAGCTCCTTAATTGTTGCGGTTTCTATCCCGGTATCCATGATTGTGACGTTTGCAGTAATGGATCAGACCGGCCTGACCCTGAATATCATTTCCATGGCAGGGCTGGCACTGGCAGTGGGCATGCTGGTAGATAATGCCATTGTGGTGATTGAAAGTATTTTCCGTCACCGTGAGGAAGGAGAAGAAGCACGTGATGCCGCAGATAAGGGAACCGGGGAAGTGGCAATGGCCATTACCGCCTCCACTCTCACTACCCTGGCGGTGTTTGTACCTGTCCTGTTTGTCCCGGGTATTGCCGGGGAGTTATTCAATGAAATGGTGATTACTATTATCTTTTCACTTACCGTATCACTGCTGGTAGCTCTTACCCTGGTTCCGCTATTAACCTCCCGGTTTCTTAGCCTGCGGCCAAAAACCTCTGAAAACAATTTCTGGAAAACGGCAGCAAACCGCATAGGCGGTTGGCTTGAAGCTTTGCAACAAAGATACGGAACGGCTCTCACATGGTCCCTGCATCATCGCTGGACGGTAATCCTGTCCGTTTCGGTTCTGTTAATTTTCTCTGTGGTTATCATGGCCATGCTGGGGGGAGAATTCATGCCTGAAAATGATATGGGTTTTATTTCCATCACCGTTGACCGTACTCCCGGAACCAGCCTGGAGTCCATGGAAAATAGTATGTATGAGCTGAACCAGATGATCATTGATAATGTCCCCGAACTGGAAAATGTGTATTCCAACTTCGGGCAGGGTGAGGGAATTATGGCATTCTTCTCCTCGCGGGGATCCAGCGAAGGGGATGTGACCATGCGGTTGAAGAACCTGGGTGAACGGAATCGCAGCATGTTTGACATACGGGATGATCTACGGGAGCGCTTTAAAAAACTGCCCGATGTGGAAGCACGGTTTGAAGATCGCGGCAATGCAGCCATGTTCGGAGGCGGTTCGGACATCATGATCGAAATATTCGGCCATGATCTGCAGATCGGAGAAACCCTGGCTCAGCAGATTCTGGAAAAGGTAAGGAAAATAAAGGGGGTCGCCGAGGCGGAAACCAGCTTTAAGGAATCCGCTCCGGAATTGCGCATTGAACTGGACCGTCAGCGTATTGCGGATCTGGGATTAAGTACTGCCCAGATTGGCCAGGTGGTCAGCAGCGGTGTTCTGGGTACAGTAGCCACACAATTCAGGGAAGGTGGCGATGAATATGATATCCGGGTACAGTTGGCTGAAGCTGCCCGCAATAATAAAACTGATATTGAAAATATTCTGCTAACCACGCCTGCGGGAAAACAGATTCCGCTGCGGGCGGTAGCTGCTGTTAATTATTCCAGAGCGCCCAAGGAGATTAAGCGCGAAGACCAGGAACGTATGGTCAGTGTTAATATCAGTGTGTCAGGTCGGGATTTGCAGAGCGTCACCCGGGATGTACGCAGCGCGTTAAAGCAGGTTCCGGTTCCCAATGACTTCCGGGTGGATATCGGCGGTACCGCAGAAGAACAGCAGAAATCATTCCAATACCTGGGGCTGGCTTTCCTGGTAGCCATTCTCCTGACCTATATGGTGATGGCATCGCAGTTCGAATCTTTCCTGGATCCGTTTGTCATTATGTTTACAATTCCACTATCGTTTATCGGAGTCGCATTTGGCCTCCTGATAACCGGTACTGATCTCAGTGTAATGGCCTTAATCGGACTGGTGATGCTGGTCGGTATTGTAGTGAATAATGGAATTGTACTGGTGGATTATATTAATCAGTTGCGGGAGCGGGGATATGAACTGTTTGATGCCATTCTACACGGCGGCCAGGTGCGCATGAGGCCGGTGCTGATGACGGCGCTGACCACCATTCTGGCCATGCTGCCGCTGGCTTTGGGTATCGGAGAAAGCGGTGAAAGCTGGGCACCTATGGCCCGCGCCGTTATGGGTGGTCTCTCGGTGGCCACCGTGCTGACCCTGGTTGTGGTACCGGTCATTTATGCGACAGTGGAAATATTCTCCGATAAGGTTCGTGCCAGGCTGGCTCGGAGAAAGGCAAGAAAATACGGTCAAGACCTGTCGCCGGATAAAGCCTGAACCGGCAATGTGTCTATTACCTGCTGCGGTTTGCTTGGCAGGGGTGTAAAACGTTTCTGAATATTATTTTTTCGGAAACCAATGTGAAAAGACCGGGCTGAATAGTGATATGGCGGGAAATCCTGTTCAGGATGTGGACACCACGTATGCGGCGGTGATGCCGAAAAACAGTTTAATAATAGGGCGCCTCTCTCAAGGCACAGAAAAATATCTTTTCTTGGGAGAGTAATAATGCCCGGAGAGTCTCTCCTAAAGCGGATATCATCACGAAGTTAATAAAAATTGAAATGATTAGTGCCTTAGCTCCGTAAAATAAATTCTAAATCATTGATTTTTAATAAATTTTGAATAATTGCAAAATAAGTGTCATTGTCACGGGAGGGACCACTCCGTGGCGAGGAGTAAAACGACGAAGCAATCCCCTTAAGATTTCTACAATATTATCCCTCCTTGGGACCAAATCAGGAACAGGGAGATTGCCTACCTGCCTGTCCGATGCCAGGCGGGCAGCAGGCAGGCCGCGACATCCATGTCTCGCCACATAGTGGTCACTTCTGTGACAATGAGAGCGTGTGAGTTTTCGGAGCTAAGGCATAAATCGTATTCAAATAAACGTTTAATATTGATTTTTTTAATATTTAATTGCAATTTTAAGCAGAGATTAACTTATTAACGAAAAAATATTCTTTATTGGGATAAAATCAATATTATGAAGGGAGAATCATGTGTGAGTTTTGTACTCAGCACGGGGAAGGGGAAAAATGGTACCTGAATGCCAGCAATTATGCGACTGAACTGCTGGATGAACTGAATCGTCAGAAGTTTATTGAACACTTTTATTACAGGGTCATTCTGAAAGGGAACCGGGAAATATCCCTGCTGGAAAAATTATTTAGAGGCCGGATATCTCTGCCCCTGAAAATTCGAGCCCGTGTTACTGAACAACATAAAAAATCACATTTCGGACAGATTATTCCCATGGAGGAAATTCCCAATGTGCTGGCAATGGCGACTTCGGTCACCCGGATTACCTGCGGTTGCCAGTGGGCGGCCGAGAAAAAGGAAAGCCGTACCTGCTACGGTCTCAGCCTTGGGCCACCCCATTGGTTCGATAATCTTGATTTTGATTTTTTCGGGTCTCCGGAATTGTCCCGCTTCGAAAACCTGACTCGCCAGGAAGCCTATGACGCTATGCTGAAAAGCGACAAACAGGGAATGGTTCACAGCCTCTGGACTTTTGAAACACCATTTATCGGTGCCATATGTAACTGTGATGGACGGTATTGCCTGGCTATGCGATCTACACTGGGATTAAAAATGCCCGTTATGTTTCGTGCCGAATATATTGCGGAGCTGGATGATATCAAATGTTCGGGTTGCAAAGCTTGTATTAAAAAATGCCAGTTTGATACGATTCAATATAACGGAAAAAAGAAACCTGTTACCATAGATTCCGCCAGATGCTATGGCTGTGGAGTGTGCAGGGCCAGCTGTCCTGAAGAAGCCATCTCCCTGCTGGCACGTGAAAAACATCCGACAGGTTCGCAGCTGTGGATTTGATATCTTTCCTGTAATTACCGGTCTCCCGGATTTCGAACGCCGGATCGATTTAAAGATCTTCCACAAATAATACGTCTACTAAATCACCGAAAACCTTCGCCCGGTGTCTTTCCTTGATATCTTTGTGCTCTCCGAGTAATAGATCCACTTTGCCTGGGAGAAAGATAGTTCGGAAAATTGGACAATGGCGTATTTAAACCAAATTCCCTGCTGTTTTCGGAAAACATTTTGTTCGTGATGAAAATCCTTTCTACATTTATCCCCACAATAAACAGGTGAAAAGAGGGACGCGATGGATATAGTGATTCTGACCCGTGAGTACCCTCCATATATCTATGGTGGAGCCGGTGTGCATGTGGAGTTCCTGACGCGGGAACTGGCGGCACTGGAAAATAGGCAGCACCGGATACGGGTCTTCTGCTTTGGTGATCAGCATGAACGACGGAACAATCTGGAAATACAGGGCATTCAATCCGATTTTCAACCCCCCTTTCAGGACGAGCGTCACCGTGGTTTCATGAAAACATTGTTCAATGATGTGATAATGACCGGTTCTCTGGACCGGGCCGATGTTATCCACTGCCATACCTGGTATTCCCATCTGGCCGGAGTATTGCTTCATCAACTTACCGGAGCACCGCTGGTTCTTACAACGCACTCTCTGGAACCGCACCGGCCCTGGAAGGAAGAGCAGCTGGGTACGGCCTATCGCGCCAGTTCCTGGATAGAAAAAACAGCTTATGAAAACAGTAATGGTATAGTAGCGGTTTCCCGGGCCATGAAAAAAGATGTACAGGAACTTTATGGAATTCCGGATGAAAAGGTTTGTGTGATTCATAACGGAATCGATCTGCAGGAGTACCGGCCTATTCATAATGAAAAGCTGCTGCAATCTTATGGTATTGATCCCTCGGTCCCTTTCATTCTTTTCGTGGGGCGTATTACCCGGCAGAAAGGTATTATCCATTTGGTTAATGCCATAAAGTATATTAAACCTCTTACTCAGGTGGTTCTCTGTGCCGGAGCCGCGGATACGGAAGAGATGTCCCGCGAAATGGAGAGTGGGGTTGAGGTTGCCCGCCGGCAAAGTAGCAATAAAATCATATGGATCCCCGGAATTCTTCCCAGAGCAGACGTGATTACTTTATACAGCCATGCCTCACTCTTTATCTGCCCCTCGGTTTATGAACCGTTTGGGATCATTAACCTGGAAGCTATGGCCTGTAAAACTGCGGTGGTGGCTTCTGCCGTGGGAGGAATTCCTGAAATTGTGGTACCGGACGAGACAGGGATACTTGTACCATTCCGGTCAGTAAGCGCAGTAAATTTTGAACCGGCCGATCCGGAGGCATTTTCTCGGGACCTGGCACAAGCCATCAACCGGCTGTTGTCCGATCCGGCAATTTTGGAATCCATGGGCATCAAAGCGAGAAAACGGGTGGAAGAATATTTCAGCTGGCAAAGTATCGCCCGGCTAACCCTGGATTTTTACCGTCACGTGATTTCACTGAAGGTCTGAAATTTTTTCGGCATTACCCCGCTATTTTAATCATTCCTTCTTATTGAATTATTAAAACAAAAATTGGACCCACCCGCAATACCCGCAACTTAATAAAAATCAGCTTCTTAGTTAAACCCCGGTAAGATTTTGTGCCTTCAATTATTTGGATAGCCTGCAAAGCCTTCTTATATTTAATAATCCTTCAGGTAAAAATGGGGGTATTGCTTATGATGACAGACGGACGAAAAAGAGTGGTGATTGAAGGTTTGAAACCCCGCATAGATGGGGGCCGTTTTCCTATCAAGCGGGTTGTAGGAGAACCGGTACGGGTGGAGGCGGATGTATTAGCAGACGGGCATGAAGAAGTGTCCGCGGTGTTGATGTACCGGCATAGCTCAGATGACGAATGGCGGGAAATACCAATGATGTTCACGGTCAATGATCGCTGGACGGCCAGTTTCATTCCGGTCAAAGTGGGGCGCTATTATTATACGGTGCAGGGATGGGTTGATAATTTTCTCACCTGGCAGAAGGATGTCAGCAAAAAAATCGATGCCGGTATGGATGTGAGTGTGGATATGCAAATCGGTGCGGAGCTTTTGAATCAGGCGGCCGGGAGAGCTCCTCGGGAGAAAGCGGTCAATTTAAAACAGTGGGCTAAAAAATTAAACAATTCAGAGAATACGGAGGGAGCGAGGCTTCTAGCTGTGGACGGTGATGTGGCTCAGGTTGCAGCACGTTACCCTGACCGGAGCTTGTCAGTAACCTGGCCGGATGAACTGGCTGTTCTGGTAGATCGGCCCCGGGCCCGGTTCAGTACCTGGTATGAAATTTTTCCGCGCTCCTTCGGTAAGACTCCCGGAAAACACGGTTCATTCAAAGATTGCGAAAAACTACTGCCGCGAATAGCCGATATGAGATTTGATGTGCTCTATCTGCCACCCATTCACCCCATCGGTAAAAAGAATCGAAAAGGGAAAAATAATGCTGTTGTAGCCAAACCCGACGATCCCGGAAGTCCCTGGGCTATAGGATCATCCGAAGGAGGACACAAATCCATACATCCGCAGCTGGGAACCATGGACGATTTTCAGCGATTTGTGAAAAAGGCGACCAGCCACGGTCTGGAAGTGGCGCTGGATCTGGCCTTTCAGTGTGCACCTGATCATCCTTATGTGAAGGTACATCCCGAGTGGTTCAAATGGCGTCCTGATGGAACGGTTCAGTATGCAGAAAATCCGCCCAAGAAATATCAGGACGTATTGCCCATAAAATTTGAAACGGAAAACTGGCAGGAGCTGTGGGAAGAACTTAAAAGTGTGGTCCTTTTCTGGATAGAGAAGGGCATTAGAATCTTCCGGGTGGACAATCCTCATACCAAGCCTTTTGCTTTCTGGGAATGGTTAATATCAGACGTACGCGAAGCCTATCCGGATGTTATCTTTCTCTCTGAGGCTTTCACGCGTCCAAAGGTAATGTATCGCCTGGCAAAAACCGGATTTACCCAGTCTTATACTTACTTCACCTGGCGGAATACCAAATGGGAATTCATGGATTACATGAATGATCTCACTAAAACAGAAGTCAGGGAAATTTTACGTCCCAATTTCTGGATCAATACACCCGATATTCTTCCGGAACATCTGCAGTTTGGCAACCGCAATACCTTTATTATCCGTCTGATTCTGGCTGCCACCTTATCCTCCAATTATGGAATGTACGGACCGGCTTTCGAGCTGATGGAAAATGAACCGGTCCCTGGAAAAGAGGAATATCTGAACTCAGAGAAATATGAAATTAAAAACTGGGACCTGGATCGTCCTGGCCATCTGCGCGATATTATTAAAAAAGTAAATATAATCCGGCGGGAAAATACCGCACTGCAGGATAGCAATAATATTCAGTTTCTGAAGATTGAAAATGAATATCTGCTCGGATTCCTTAAAACGGATAAAAAAACATCCAATACTATTCTGGTGCTGATAAACATGGATCCTTACGCCCACCAGGCCGGCAGAGTTACATTACCTCTGGAAGATTTGAATATCTCCGCCCGCCAGTCGTTTCTGGCGCATGAATTACTCACAGATACCAGGCTCTTCTGGCAGGGAGAAAACCATACGGTAACTATTGATCCCGATAGAATGCCGGCTCAAATCTACCGGATACAGCGGCGGGTAAAACGGGAAAAAGATTTTGACTATTTCATGTAAACAGGAACGGTGATGGTAAAAATAATAAAAAAATTGGAGAATGATCCCCTCTGGTATAAAGATGCAATAATCTATGAAGTTCATATCAAATCATTTTTTGATAGTGAGGACGATGGGATTGGAGATCTGAAGGGACTGGTGGCCAATCTGGATTATCTGGAGAGACTGGGTGTCACAGCCATCTGGATTCTCCCCTTTTATCCCTCCCCGCTGCGTGATGACGGTTACGATATTTCCGATTATTTCAGCATCAATTCCGATTATGGAACTTTGCGGGATTTCAAATTACTTTTACGGGAAACCCATGGCCGCGGTATCCGGATAATCACAGAGCTGGTTATCAATCACACTTCTGATCAGCACCCCTGGTTTCAGAGAGCCCGCAGTTCTAAACCGGGCTCAGTGTGGCGCGATTTTTATGTATGGAGTGACACACCTGAAAAGTATAAAGACGCCCGTGTTATTTTTAAGGATTTTGAATCGTCCAACTGGTCCTGGGATCCTGTGGCAAAAGCTTACTACTGGCACCGTTTCTATTCCCATCAACCGGATTTGAACTTTGATAATCCCAGGGTCCATAAGGAATTGTTCCGGGCTCTGGATTTCTGGTTTGAGTTGGGTGTGGATGGACTGCGGCTGGATGCGATTCCATACCTGTACGAACGGGAAGGCACCAACTGTGAAAATTTGGATGAAACCCATTCCTTCCTGAAAAAGCTACGGAAACATGTGGATCAAAAATTCAAAAATCGTATGCTACTGGCGGAGGCCAATCAATGGCCGGAAGATGCTGTGGCTTACTTTGGTGGAGGCGATGAATGTCATATGGCGTTCCATTTCCCGGTGATGCCCCGTTTATTTATGGCGGTTCAGATGGAAGACCGTTTTCCGGTGGTGGATATTCTGGAACAGACTCCGGAGTTACCCGAAACTTGCCAGTGGGCCATGTTTTTACGCAACCATGATGAATTAACGCTGGAGATGGTTACAGATGAGGAACGGGATTATATGTACCGGGTATATGCACGGGATCCACGTGCACGGATTAATTTGGGAATTCGCCGTCGTCTGGCTCCGCTTCTGCACAATAACCGGCGCAAAATTGAATTAATGAATATTATCCTCTTTTCCCTTCCCGGCACCCCGGTGCTTTATTATGGAGATGAAATCGGGATGGGGGATAATTATTATCTGGGTGATAGAGATGGTGTCCGGACACCCATGCAATGGAGTTCCGACCGTAATGCCGGCTTCTCAAATGCAAATCCTCATAAACTGTATCTTCCGATCATTATCGATCCGGAATATCATTTTGAAACCATAAATGTTGAAACCCAGGAGAGAAATCTATCATCTCTCCTGTGGTGGATGAAGCGGGTCATCGCGATCCGGAAACTTTATAAAGCATTCAGCCGAGGAACCATTGAATTTCTCCATCCGGATAATTCAAAAGTACTGGCGTTCATCCGACATTATGAAAATGAAATTGTACTTGTTGTGATTAATTTGTCACGGTTTTCCCAGGTGGTTGAAATGAATTTACGCGAATTTTCCGGCCTGATTCCTACAGAGTTGTTCAGCCAGAATGACTTTCCCCGCATCAGGCATGATGATTACCTGCTGACCCCCGGGCCTTACGATCATTTCTGGTTTCTGCTGAGTCAGGAGAAAGTCCCCCGTGACGGTATGAAAAAAAGAGAAATTCCCCAGATTGAAGTGGAGGAAGGCTGGGAACAAATAGTTTCTAATGATTACCGCAGCTTTTTGGAAAAAGAGGTACTCCCGGCTTACCTGCAGAACAGCCGGTGGTTTGGAGGGAAAGCACGAACCATCCGGAGCGTAAAAATTGGAACCGATATTTCAAACCATACGGATAAAGCTTTCGGTCATTTATTATTTGTCGATGTAAAATACAGCCAGGGAAACCCCGAAACCTATTTTATACCCCTGTCTTTTGCTCAATATGAAGATGCCGCCAAAATAATTCGGGATTTTCCGCAATCTGTTCTGAGCCGGCTTAGCTGTAAAGAAGGGGAAGGTATCATCTTTGACAGCATGGCTTCTCCCCTGTTTCGTGACCGTATCCTGCAGCTGATTGACGGGCGTAAAAAAATAAAAGGTCCCTGGGGAGAATTTGTGGCCACCCGCGGAAAAACTTTTCGTTCTCTGCAACCGGAGAAAGAGAAAATCGAGTCCCGCTTACTGAAGGTGGAACAAAGTAATTCATCGGTACTTTACGGAACCAAATACTTTATGAAGGTTTACCGGCGTATTGAGGAAGGCATTAATCCTGATCTGGAGGTTGTAAAATTCCTGACTGAAAACACCGGCTTTAAAAATATTCCGCCCTTTGCCGGATCTCTGGAAATTCACCGGAGAGGGGAAGATGTCATTATGCTGGCATTGCTGCAGGGATTTATTCAGAATGAAGGCAATGGATGGATACATACTTTAAATTCCCTCCGGTTATACTTTGACCAGGCCTTATCCAGAAAGAAGGAACTGGAGGAAACGTCTCTGAATCTGCCATCATATCTGGATTTAACCTTCGATGATATACCGGCAATATTGCAGGAAAAAATTGGCCATTCGTATTTGGAAGAAACCCTGCTTCTGGGGAAACGGACTGCTGAAATGCATCAGGCCCTGGCATCCGCCCGGAAAAATCCGGCCTTTGAACCCGAAAAATTTTCCCTGCTGTATCAGAGATCTGTTTATCAGAATATCCGTAACAATCTGAAGCAGCAGATGAGCCTGTTGGACAAATTGATGAACCGTTTACCCACGCAGGTTGGTGCCGAAGCGGAAAAAATTTTAAAAAGTCAGACGGACATACTGGAAAAATTGAAACTTTTAAACAGAAAAAAATTTGTAGCCAGTAAGATCAGAATTCATGGTGATTATCATCTAGGACAGGTTCTTTACACCGGTAAGGATTATATTATTATTGATTTTGAAGGTGAACCGGCCCACGCACCCGGCGAAAGAAGACTTAAATATTCTCCCCTCAGAGATGTTGCCGGGATGATCAGGTCGTTTCATTATGCAGCCTACAGTGTATTGCTGCAATACCACGAGGCCCACCCGGAGAATTATACTTTGCTGGAAGAGTGGGTAGGGCACTGGTTTACCTGCATCGCCGGACTGTATCTCAAGAGCTATCTTGAAGAATTAAAGCTACCCGACCTAGTGCCTCAGGATCGAAATGATTTTGAGATTCTGCTGGATGCCCTGCTGTTGAATAAAGCCATTTACGAACTGGGATATGAATTGAACAATCGTCCGGATTGGGTAATTATTCCCATCAAAGGAATTCAGGCAGCCATCAGTAATTTTGGCCGTTGAATCTAATGACCGAATGAACAGGAGGATCTTTAGTAAATGATCATCGGACCTTATTATACTGCTTCTGACAGAGTTGATTTTAAGGTATGGGCGCCCTTTCGTGAACGCGTGGATCTTCATCTAACGGGTTCGGATGATCGAATTATACCCATGGAAAAAGATACTATCGGATATTGGCAGGTGCAGCTGAAAAGTTCTCGGAAAGATATCCGTTATTTTTTCCGCCTGGATGATGAGCTTGAAAGACCGGATCCGGCCTCACATTTTCAGCCGGATGGTGTACATACTTCATCTCAGGTAATTAATCACCGCAGTTTTCAATGGTCAGATGCCCAATGGCGTGGCTTATCACTGCAGGAGATGGTGATTTATGAACTTCATGTGGGTACCTTTACCCGGGCCGGTACATTTAAGGCTGTCATTGAGTTATTGCCCCACCTGAAGGAATTGGGTGTAAATGCCATCGAACTTATGCCGGTTGCCCAGTTTCCCGGCGAGCGTAATTGGGGATATGACGGAGTCTTCCCTTTTGCCGTGCAGAATTCCTATGGTGGCCCGGAAGGTCTTAAAACCCTGGTGAATGCCTGTCATCAGAATGGCTTTGCAATTATCCTGGATGTGGTCTACAATCACCTGGGTCCGGAAGGAAATTATTTTCGTGATTTTGGACCCTATTTTACCCCTAAATATCGGACTCCCTGGGGAGAAGCGCTTAATTTTGACGATGCCTACAGTGATGATGTCCGTAACTTTTTCAATGAAAATGCCCTTTATTGGTTTCGTGAATTTCATATAGATGCTTTGCGGCTGGATGCCATCCATGCCATATTGGACAGGAGTGCTATCCCTTTCCTCCATGAACTGGCTCAAAAGATAGACACGTTTTCCCTGGAAAAGAGACGTAATAATTACCTGATTGCCGAAAGTAATCTTAATGACTCCGGAATTGTTGTTTCCCCTGCAGAGGGGGGCTATGGTTTACATGCCCAATGGCTGGATGATTATCATCATTCTTTATGGGCACTTCTAACCCGTGAAAAAAACGGATATTATATGGATTTTGGAACTCTTGATCAATACCGGAAAGCTCTGAAGGAGGGATTTGTTTACAGCGGTCAGTATTCCGCGTTCAGGAAAAGGCGGCATGGAAACTCGTCTGAAAAAATAGATGCGTTCCGCTTTGTTGTTTTTGTTCAGAATCATGATCAGGTTGGTAACCGCATGCGTGGAGAAAGACTGTCAGAACTTGTCTGCTTTCCGGCTCTGAAGCTGGCAGCTACCGCCTGTATCCTCTCGCCCTATATTCCAATGATATTTATGGGCGAAGAATATGCCGAACAAGCTCCTTTCCTGTATTTTATCGATCATGGGGATCCTGATCTGATTGAGGCTGTACGCCGGGGACGGAAAGAGGAATTCCGGGAATTCAGGTGGGAAGGCGAACCTCCTGATCCGCAGGATATCCGGACTTTTCTTAAATCTAAACTGAACTGGTCTCTGAAGGAAAAGGGTAAACATAAAATTCTTCTTCAATTTTACCGGGAACTGATTAACTTAAAGAAAGCCATTCCGGCTCTTTGTTCTTTGTCCAATAAAAGCCTTCAGATTAAATCTGACGAAGCCACCAAAATGCTGTTTATTCATCGCTGGTGGGAGGAGAGCAATGTTTTTTATGTGATGCATCTGGACGATAATCCGACTGAATTTACGCTGGATTTACCGGCCGGCCGCTGGCATAAAATACTGGACGGCAGTGACAATCGCTGGGACGGACCGGGTTCCGACTTGCCGGATCATATGGACAGCCGGCAGGTGATAACAGCCCCGCCCTGGCAGGTTGTACTGTTTGAGAGGGAGTAATTATATGAAACGATATATTTGCATTCATGGCCATTTTTACCAACCTTCCCGTGAAAACGCCTGGCTGGAAGAAATAGAGGTTCAGGATTCGGCCTATCCTTTTCATGACTGGAACGAAAGGATATCAAGAGAATGTTATGCTCCCAATACGGCTGCCAGGATTCTGGATGGTGAGAGCCGTATTGTGGATATTATCAATAACTACAGCCGGATCAGTTTCAACTTCGGTCCCACGCTGCTGTCCTGGCTGGAAAAATCGGATCCCGAAACTTACAAGGCGGTTCTGCAGGCAGACCGAGAAAGCCGGAAACGTTTCGCCGGCCATGGCTCCGCACCGGCCCAGGTTTATAATCATATGATCATGCCCCTGGCCAATGAAAGGTTGCTTCGCATTACTGAAATAATTGAAAAACTGGAACAGTTAAATCTGGAATGTGACTACTGGGAAGCTCAGAATATTTTCTTTTTTATGCTCAAGCAAATTCATCCTGAAATGAAAAAGAAGGCTGATAAAGGAGACGAAAAGGCGGGACAGTGGTTGGCTAGTTTCCGTACACTGGGCCACAGCCTGAAAGTGAAGGTGGATGAATGATCAGGCCGGTGGCAATCTATCGCCTGCAGTTAAATTCTAATTTTAATTTCAGAAATGCCCGGAAAATTGTTGATTATCTTCAACGCCTGGGGATTTCTCATGTTTACGCCTCCCCCGTCCTGAAATCACGACCGGGAAGTCAGCACGGTTATGATGTGGTTGATCCTACCCGTATTGATCCGGAACTGGGTGAAGAGCAGGAGCTGAAGCAGCTGCTGGCGGATTTAAAGAAAATAGGGATGGGATGGATCCAGGACATTGTACCCAATCACATGGCTTTTTCCAGTGAAAATATCATGCTGTATGATGTGCTGGAAAATGGACCATTCTCCCGTTATTATAATTTTTTTGATATCAATTGGGACCATCCCTATGAAAATATCCGGGGAAAAGTACTGGCTCCTTTTCTGGGTAAATTTTATGATGAATGCCTGGAAAGTGCCGAGTTAAAGCTGAAATACCACAAAAGGGGTTTAACACTCCATTATTATCAACATCTTTTTCCCATCCGTATCGAATCATATTCCGGGTTTTTCTCCTATCCTTTGCAGGAAATCAGGAACAGACTGGGCGATAAACACCCCTATTTTATTAAATATGTGGGTGTTCTCAATGCCATAAAAAATATATCGGCACTTACCGAACAGAAAGAACGCTATGACCAGATATCTTTCATTAAAGAGATGATATGGGAGCTCAATAATGAAAATCCGGATATAAAAGACTGTATTCAGTCCACCATTAGATTTTATAATGGTAAGGCCGGGAAACCGGAGACTTTTGATCATCTTCACGAATTGATCGGAGAACAGTATTACCGCTTGTCCTTCTGGAAAGTAGGTACCGAAGAGATAAACTACCGGCGCTTTTTTAATGTGAACGAGTTGATTTCCCTGAGAGCCGAAGAAAGAAAAGTTTTTTATACCACTCACCGGCTCATTCTGGATTTGTTAAAAGAAGGATTGCTGGATGGACTGAGAATTGATCATGTTGATGGGCTTCTCAACCCTACCGACTATTTGAATCTTCTGCGAAGCGAGATAAATAACCGATATCTGGTGGTCGAAAAAATATTGGAATTTGCAGAGAATTTGCCTCATTTCTGGCCGGTTCAGGGTACCACCGGTTATGATTTTCTCAATTATGTTAATGGGATTTTTTGCGACCGTAAAAACGAAAATAAACTGAAAAGGATTTATGAAAGGTACATTGGTTCCCGTATATCATATTCCAGGCAGGTTTATGAAAAGAAAAGGCTAATCGTGGGAAAATACATGGCCGGGGATGTAGGTAATCTGGCCCATTCTCTGGCCCATATTTCCGGCCGGTACAGATATGGCAGTGATTTTACCCTGTATGGCCTGAGACGATCTTTGGTGGAGATTCTTTCTCGTTTTGAAGTTTACCGTACTTTTATCTCCCGGGATCATTATCGAGAGGAAGACCGTGCGTATATCCGTGCAGCTGTGGAGGAGGCAAAAGTAAATATGCCTGATTTTATTAATGAACTGAATTTTATCGCGAAAATACTGCTGCTTGAAACAGACCGCCAGCTGACGCAGGATGAAAAAGAAGAATGGTATAATTTTATTTTCCGCTTTCAGCAGTTAACCGGACCATTAATGGCAAAAGGTTTTGAAGATACCTTGCTGTACAATTATAATCGTTTTTTATCTCTGAACGAGGTTGGGGGAAATCCCGGCAAAATGGGAGTCTCCGGTATTGAGTTTCACTATTTCAATAAGCGGCGATGTGAACGCTGGCCGGACTCCATGAATACCACCTCCACTCATGATGCGAAGCGGGGCGAGGATGTGCGTGCCCGGTTGAATGTATTGTCGGAAATTCCGGAAGAATGGGCTCAAAATGTTCGATTGTGGACCAGGCTGAATCGTAAAAAGAAAACCAAAGAAGGTTCGGTCCGGATTCCGGATCCCAATGATGAGTATTTCATGTACCAAACCATGATCGGTTCTTTTCCCTTTTCGGAGGATCAATTGGCCGGCTACCGGCACCGGCTGAAGGACTATATAATAAAGGCAGTGAGGGAGGCGAAGGTCCATACGGCCTGGCTCAAACCGGATAGTGATTATGAAAACAGTTACAAGCTTTTTGTGGACAATATTCTGGAGGAATCCCCGGAGAATTTTTTTCTGAAAGAATTTTTACCCTTTCAGAGAAAGATCGCCTGGTATGGAATGTTAAATTCTCTTTCCCAAGTATTGATTAAAATGACTGCTCCCGGGGTTCCGGATTTCTACCAGGGAAGTGAATTGTGGGATCTGAATCTGGTGGATCCTGATAACCGGCGTCCGGTGGATTACGCCCGGCGAGCAAAATATTTGAAAGAGATAGATCGAAAATGTACTCTGAATACCCCGGCATGTGTTAAAAAACTGTTTTCTTCTTATACGGATGGTCGTATAAAGTTATTTTTAATAAAGCAGGTGTTAAAATTTCGACAGCAATATCATCTTATATTTGAGAATGGTAACTATTTCCCGATGGAAATTAAAGGAAAATACCGCCGGCATATTTTGGGTTTCGCACGTCAATATGAAAAAAACTGGATTGTTATCGCTGCTCCGCGTTTATGTACGGAACTGGTAAAAGAAAAAGAACTACCATTTGGACACTCGGTATGGGAAGATACCCGTATCATTCTTCCGGATAAAGTCTTAATCTGGAGGGAGGTGATTTCCTCAGAAACCGTACAATTTGCCGCTGAACTCCTGCTGGGAGATCTATTCCGGCACTTTCCGGGTGCGGTCTTATTCGGAATTGAAAAGTAGGCGCAGTAAAATCCTGTTTAAAAAACCCTTCCATGCTCACCATGGAAGGGTTTTTTATTTATTTCATACTGGTCTTGGCTGCCAACTCATCAGGTGGAACCGGAGCAGGAACTTGATTTTTTACGGGTGGGAGAGATTTGAGATAGGTGAAAACCGCATTTAAATCGTCATCTGTCATTTTTCTTATCATTTCCCATGGCATAGGAGGAAGAATGGGCCTTCCTGCACCCATATGTAAACCTGATCGCAAAGCTTTAACAAAAATATCCGGCGTCCATAATCCAATGCCGGTCTGATTATCCGGAGTGAGATTGGCGGAAAAACTCATACCCCAGGGGCCTACTGCTGCTGTTAGATCGGAACTGAAGAGTATCCACTCTCCTGGCTTAAGGGCCTTGGGATCTACCCGCGGTAAGCGGAAGCCTGCCGGATGACCGGACAGCAGGCGAGTCTCATCCAGCATCATTCCTTTCTCACCGAATTTTTTGGGTGTATGGCAGTCATTGCAACCGCTAACAGTCACCAGATATTCACCCCTCTTGATTAGATCCTGTTTTGCAGGATTTTTATCGAGAGGTGAAGCAAGATTGCTTCTTACTAAAAATCCGGCTATTACCAGAACAAACAGCCAGCTCGTAAAAACAAGCCATCTATTCATAAAAATTCCTACATAACATTAAATTTAAAAAGCAAATTACATCGTGCAATGCACACTTTAGTCACAGAAATTAGCATCGAAAATTAAGAAATAAAAGAAATATCTTATATGTGAATATTGTCTTTTGTGATTGTGTTTTACACAAATGGATAATTAAAGAAGCAGGAGTTTACCCGGCTCGATTTATGGCAGGGATTTACAGCTGACATAAGAAACAAGCCGCATGTTATATCATACTCTGCTGATCGTCTGTTTTTCCGCCGGACTCCCGGTAAAAAGTTGTTTATTCGGTTGGAAATAATTGTAGCAAGATGGATTATTCAGACTAATATTTTTTTTGCTGGAACAGACAGAAAGTGCTCCCGTATATTTGAAAAAATTTAACAGAAAAATTTTATGGAGGAAAAACCGTCATGATGCGAATTGTTTTATTTCTGACCGGAATGATTTTGTTTGCTGGATGTTCACAACAGTCCGAAACCGGTATTGAAAAAGAAAATATGGATACCTCGGAGAGACCCCAGGATGACCTGTATCAATTTGTTAATGGAATCTGGCTGGAAAAAACAAGTATTCCACCCGACAAATCAAATTACGGTGCATTTTCTGAACTGGTAGAAGAAAATGAAAAACGATTAAGGAATATAATCGAAGAAGCAGCTGCCATGGATAACAAAAAGGAGGGGAGTGAAGCTCAAAAAGTGGGTGACTTTTACCTGAGCTTCATGGATTCTTCCTTACTGGAAGAATTAGGCTTAACGCCATTACAACCAGATCTGGAACGTATTGTCTCTGTCAAAACGAAAAAGGACCTGGTTTCACTAATGGCCTATTTCATACGGATGGGGGTGCAGACACCCTTCTATTACTATATTAACCAGGACCAGAAACAGTCCGATCAGTATATTAGTTATGTGGGTCAATCCGGATTGGGACTCCCGGACCGTGATTACTATTTCAAAACCGACGATAAATTCAAGGAAATCAGGAAGAAATATGTTAATTATATTTCCGAATTATTAGCTTTGGCAAAGATCGATCACGAAACGGATAAAGCCGGAAAAATTATGAAGATGGAAACAGCACTGGCACAAGGACATTGGACACGGGTGGAAAGCAGGGACAGAGATAAAACCTATAATAAATATACCATAAAAAACCTGGAAAATCTAACCCCCGCATTTTCCTGGTCTCTCTATATTCGTGAAGCAAAAATACCTCAAACATCTGAGATGATTGTGCGCCAACCCAGCTATTTTAAAAAATTTAATGAGATTTTTGACCAATATTCTGTAGATGACTGGAAAGATTATTTTACCTTCCAGCTTCTGGATGCTATCGCACCCTATCTGACTCAGAATTTTGTTGATCTTCATTTCAATTTTCATGGTAAAACCTTGAGCGGCATAGAAGAATTAAGTCCCCGCTGGAAACGGGCTGTTAACTCTATTGATGATGTACTGGGAGAAGCTGTTGGTAAACTTTATGTTGAAAAATATTTTAAACCCGAGGCCAAGGAAAGAATGGTCACTCTGGTAGGGAATCTACACGAAGCTTATAAGAGCAGGATCCGTCAGCTGGATTGGATGAGCCCGGAAACCAGGGAAAAGGCTCTGGTTAAATTATCCAAATTCAGGGCAAAAGTAGGCTATCCTGATAAATGGAAGGATTATTCCGCTCTGGTAATTAAAAAAGATGAATTGCTGGAAAATATAAAACGTGCCAGTTTGACTACCTATGACCGGGAAATTAACAAACTTGGTAAACCCATCGACCGTGAAGAATGGTTCATGACACCCCAGACGGTCAATGCCTATTATAATCCGAGCATGAATGAAGTAGTCTTCCCTGCTGCTATTCTGCAACCCCCCTTTTTTAATATGAATGCGGATGATGCCGTCAATTATGGGGCTATTGGTGCCGTGATAGGCCATGAGATGACTCATGGTTTTGATGATCAGGGTCGTAAATCAGATGGTGATGGAAATTTGACCGACTGGTGGACAGAGGCAGATAAACAGAAATTTCAGCAGCGTGCCGACATTCTGGTGAAACAGTTTAATAACTATATTGCCATTGATACTTTTCACATTAACGGGCAACTGACTCTGGGGGAAAACATTGCCGATCTCGGTGGACTGACCATTTCCTATTATGCTTATAAGATTTCCCTCAACGTGAAAGAGGCACCGGTCATTGATGGATGGAAGGGTGACCAGCGTTTTTTCATCGGCTGGGCACAGATTTGGCGACGGAAATACCGGGATGATGAATTGAGAAAGCGCCTCCTGACTGATCCTCATTCCCCGAGCCGTTTCCGGGTGGAGGGACCGGTAGTAAATATGCCTGAATTTTATGCGGCATTCAATGTCACCGGCAAAGATAAAATGTACATTCCGGTAACAGATCGTGTACAGATATGGTAATCCTGGCCCCTCATCTGAGGGGCTTTATTATGGAATAAGACGTAATGTCTATTCTTGTGCAGACCAATACCCGGAATAATTTTGTTTGCAGAAAGCTTCTGCTTATTTTTGTGCCAGACAACTTGTAGCTTTCAATGCGTGGATTCCGGCGAACTTTTATTGTTGGATACCTGTGGAGTCATTTGGAATTCGCCGGGGTTATACCCCTGTTTCTCCAGAATCTGATAAATGTATTGTAATTGTTCACTACCAAGATGAGGTTCACGAGCCAAAATCCATCCGTATTTCCGGTTGGGACTGCCAATAATAGCCCACCGGTAATTATCATCCAGACCGATAATCCAGTAATCTCCCCAGAAAAGTGAAAAACCAAGCAAACTGAAGAAACTGACCTTAAGCCGCGCATTGGTGTTTTTGTCCACAACTTTAGCAATACCTTTGATTCTATCAATTTTACCATCGAGCTTCTTGCACTCATTAACAACGGTTATTTTCCCATCTTCCCGTAATGAATAATCTGCTGTTGTCTCTCCCGCACATTTTTTCTGAAAGCGGTTGGGTAATCTGGCGATTTCATACCAGAGTCCCGTGTATCTTTCCAGATTGACCTGTTTCACGGTTTCAGGCGGTTTCTGCTGATGTGTACCCGTATCTGGGCCTGAAGCAACTGCCAGCATAACAGCAAATATTAATATGGCAGAGAAAGATACTGAAATTGGAATCATCACATTTCTCTCTTATTTGTCTTCATCAATCTGGATGTATTCAGATTTTGTTTTACAACATTTACTCTTTACCGGCATATCTTATTCTTTAAAAATTTGTTTTCACCTTAAATCAAATATAAACCCGCCATATACCCGAAAGGAACCGGGGCATGATAAAAAACAAAGAATTGTTTAATGCCATTGACAGGGTGCCACGGGATTATGACCATGAAGAAAAAAATCTTAATAAAAATTGGAAAGTAAACCATTTTTATTATAATCAACTATCATATTTACTTTTTGTCTAACAAAATACAGGTTTTGGAAAAGATATTCAAATGAAATAATGGAATCTTTCCGGTGATTAGACCCTATCATAAATTCATTTATAATCATGTCTTTTAAACAGTCCTGTACATCCGTATAACGTTGTCAGGATTTATGAACTATTCACATTCCTTGCCAGTTAATCCCTTCTGGCTTGCGGTTATCCAGGGTTTAGTTGGCGGCGTAACTATTAATGCGATTGCCGGATTTGGAGAAGAACTGGGATGGCGCGGATTGCTTTCAAAAGAACTCCACCCGGCAGGATTCTGGAGATCTTCTCTGCTTATCTGAGCTGTCTGGGGCTTGTGGCATGCCCCGCTTATTCTTCACGGTCATAATTATCCACAGCATCCTCAGATTGGAGTGGGAATGATGATTATATGGTGCATGCTGCTATCGCCCATTTTCTGCTATGTAATACTTAAAGCCGGGTCGGTGATAGCCTTAGTCATAATACATAAATCTCTCAATGGTACCTTCGGGCGGTCCATTATGCTTTTGAAAAGTGGTTCGGACCTGACGACCGGTGTTACCGGATTACCTGGCTTTCTGGTGTTATTTCTGATAAATGTGACTATCTGGTTCCATATGAAATGGAAAGAAAGAAATTTCTGATCAGATACAATATCTTAACAGAAAATTCTTACAGGTTAATGAATTGAACTTTTTCATTCCCTGTGAATCTTGCTGATCAATTCTCTCTGATTATCCAGCTGCTGAGCTAAATGGTATTAATTATCTACTTTGGTGGCATTCCCTCCCTTATTATTTGCTGCTTTTTACGGTAGTTTAATGTCACGGTGCAACTAATCAGTCATGAGAGGCGTAATCTGAGATAATGTCCCAAAAAGGAGAAGTCCTATGAATTTGTTCCATTTTTTTCGAATAGCTTCTGTAATTTTAATCTGTGTTTTCCTCATTCAGTTTCCGGCTTATTCCCAGATGGATGAGGACAAGATTCCCATAACTACTTCCTCACAGGAAGCATTAAAGGATTTTATTAAAGGGCGGGATTTATTTGAGAGGCTTCAGGGACAGGAATCCCTGAAATATTTAGAACAGGCGGTAGATAAAGATCCTGATTTTGCCATGGCGCATCTCTTTTTATCCTTTAGTCAACCTACTGCCCAGAGATTTTTCGACCAGCAGAATAAGGCAGTGGCTCTTAAAGATAAAGTATCAGAAGGGGAGAGATTGTGGATTGAAGGTGTAAAAGCTGCTACGGATGGTTTCCCTCTGAAACAGCGTGAAATCTTTCAAAGACTGGTTAAAATGTACCCCAAGGATGAACGGGCCCACAATCTTTTGGGAAACAATTATTTCGGGACGCAGGACTATGAGAAGGCGATTGCGGAATATAAACAGGTTATACAGTTAAATCCTCAATTCTCTCAATCTTATAATCAGATGGGATACGCTTACCGTTTCCTTCGAAAATATGAGGATGCTGAAAAATCGTTTAAAAACTATATTGAGCCGATTCCGGATAATCCTAATCCATATGACTCTTATGCAGAACTTTTGATGAAAACGGGAAAATTTGAGGAATCAATTAAATACTATAATAAAGCACTGGGAGTTAATCCGAATTTCGTGGCTTCGCACATTGGCATTGCGACTGATTATACTTTTACGGGACAACATAAAAAAGCCCGGGCACAGCTTCAGAAGCTGTTTGAAATGGCCAGGAATGAGGGAGAACAGAGGGCGGCTCGCTTTGCCATGACGGTTTCTTTCCTGGATGAAGGCAAGATGGATAAAGCCATGGAAGAGTTGGAGTGGCAATACAGGCTGGGAGAAAAGACCAACGATGCGGCAAATATGGCGGGCGATTTAATTTTTATGGGGAATGTTCTGTTTGAATATAAAAAATTTGACGACGCCATGGAAAAATACAAAAATGCTCTTGAAACAGTAGAGGAATCAAACCTGTCAGCCGAAGTTAAAGATAACGCCCGTCGGGCCTTTCTCTATAACAGTGCCCGTGTGGCTTTGATGAAAGATGATATGGAAAATTCCAGGGCGACTGCCGAGGAGTTTCTAGCCCGGGTCGAAACTGTCAGGAATACCTTTCAGGGTTGGCTTGCCCACGAAGTTCTGGGAATGATTGCCATGAAAGAAGGAAAGTATGAGGTAGCTATACGAGAGTTTCAGCTGGCAAATCAGCAAAATCCCTACACGCTTTACCGGCTGGCTCTCGCCCATCAGGCGGCCGGTAATCAGGATATGGCCAGGGAATATGCGCTTCAGGCCGCCAATCATAATACTTTGAATAGCATGCAATATGCTTTTGTCCGGGATAAAGCCCGCAGACTGGCAGACAAAATATAGCTGACCCTGTTATCCGGCGGGAAATATTTAATGCCGCCGGGTAATGCTTTTAAGCGTTAACCGGAATATTATTGCAGAGATAATTATAAAGATCTAAATTGAATTATTAAAAGATCAGATTACAGGGATGGTAGAACAAAATGCATGGTGATTTGCACGGGGAGAATGAAGATGGAAGATATTGATCAGATTTACTTTCGGAAAAAAATAATGGAACGCCGCCAGAGACTTGAAAAAGTCATGAATGGACACCAGGAAGCTTCACACTTTATCAGTTTAATGCAGGAAGTGGATGCGGCTCTGGAAAGACTGGACAATGGAACATATGGGTTGTGTACAGAATGCCACGATCCGATTGAGGGTGAACGCCTGCTGGCAAACCCTCTGGTACAATTATGTCTGGATCATCTTACCACCGAACAGCAAGATGCTCTTGAACAGGATCTTTACCTGGCATCACGGATCCAGGGGGCATTACTTCCCAGACGGGACGTGCAACTGGGCCGCTGGGAATTTCACTACAGTTATCTGCCCGCAGGTCCGGTAAGCGGTGATTATTGTGATCTGGTGGATTTGAACAGGAAATCAAAAGATTTTCTGTTTGTCCTGGGAGATGTATCAGGAAAAGGAGTTGCAGCTTCCTTACTGATGACTCACCTCCATGCCATGTTTCACAGCCTCATTGCCCTGGACCCCCCGGTGGATGAATTACTGGAACGGGCTAACCGCCTGTTTTGTGAAAGCACCCTCTCCACAAATTATACCACCCTGATATGCGGCTGTGCCACCCAGGAGGGACAAGTAGAAATAGGTAATGCGGGACACTGGCCGGGGTTGGCTATTCAGGGTAATCGTATTATTAAGATTGATCCTACCGGTATCGCAATGGGACTTTTCTGCCATTCCCGTTATTCCACTAAGGCCATAAAGTTGAATCCCGGTGATGTTCTTTTATTTTATACAGACGGTTTAACCGAAGCCATGTACGGGAAGGAAGAATATGGAGAAGATCGTTTAATCCGTCTGGTATCCTCACTGGATTCCCCGTCCCCCAAAGAAATGATAAATGCCTGTCTGACAGATTTAAAAAAATTTATGAATGGTTATGCCCAGAAAGATGATTTAACCCTGATGGCCCTTCGCTGGCAGGGATAAATAACATATTAAACTTTAACGCTTTTACCATAAAAAAAGTAATCCATAAATGAATGAATTCATTAATTACATTCTGGACCTGCTGAAATTTGCCGGTTCAGCCAGGGCACGGAAAATGTTTGGTGGTTATGGTATATATCTACAGGAAATCATGATTGCGTTGGTGGAAGATAACATTCTATACCTCAAGGCCGATGACAGCAGCAGGCATCATTTCGAAGAATTAGGATTGCCCCGCTTCACCTATCTTAAACAGGGTAAACCGGTACGGTTATCGTTTTATCAGGCACCGGATGAGGTCCTGGATAACTCTGAGGAGATGAAAAAATGGGCACAAAGAGCCCATAAAGCAGCCCTCCGATCCCGGAAATAAGATAAAACTGTACAAGAGAAATACTACAATTCAATCTTATAAAAATCCCCCGATTTTAATATATTAAATTTTACAGCTGCTGAAACTCGATTTTTATACATTCCGGTTTTATATTGCAGTAAATTTGGCTAATCTAACCAGCGGCGAGAAAATGCACGTCGAGGACAGAGAGACATATCTTTTCGGCATTTATATATATCCGGTTAAATCTGCCGGGGGGATATCCCTGCAAAGGGCTGAAGTTGGATTCAGGGGACTAAAATATGATCGTCGCTGGATGGTAGTGGATAAAAACCTGAACTTTATCAGCCAGCGAAATTTTCCCCGCCTGGCCACCGTGAAAGTTGAGCTGACCAATGATCATCTCTTAATGTACGCCCCGGATTTACCACACTTTCGGGTACCTATTTTTTGTGAAAAAATCTTAGTTAAAAATGTCCGTATATGGAATGATATCTGTATGGCATACTCCTGCGGGAAAGAACCGGCAGAATGGTTTAGTACCTTGTTAAAGACAGAATGCCGGCTGGTTTTTATGCCCGATGTATCCAACCGACCGGTTAATGCCTCTGTCAGCCCCCTGCAAAAACAAGTCAGTTTCGCAGATAGTTTTCCTTTTTTGATTATCTCTGAAGCATCACTGCATGATCTCAACGGAAGGTTACCGGCCCCTCTACCCATGAACCGGTTCAGACCTAATCTGGTCATTACGGGATGTTCTCCTTATTCGGAGGACGACTGGAAAACAGTGCAAATTGGATCCTTGCGCCTGCATGTGGTCAGCCCCTGTTCCCGCTGTGTCATTACCACTGTAGATCAGGATACCGGTGAGGCGGGCAAAGAACCACTGCGCGCCCTTGCCACCTACCGTAGAAAAGGGGATAAGGTATTGTTCGGTCAGAATGCAGTTCATGAAAATGAAACAAAAATTGCAGTTGGAGACAGATTGCACGTCATAAGCTGGGGTAATGCAGCCTTTCCCTAGCGTAATCATATTCCGATTAGCTGGTCACAATTTCAACATACCGGTCGCTGAAGTCCCTATTTATTAAGGGATGATTTTTATAAGCCTGATCGCGGCTAAACCGTTATTTTTCATATGGGCATTGCATTTGCGCGAAATTTTTTGTAACATCTCAGACTTTTGCGGAGAAGAAAATGACGGTTACAAAAAGCGATCTCGTGAACCGGATGGCTGAAGCTACTGGATGGACCAAGGTTGATTGTGAAATAATCCTGAATGGTTTTCTGGCAAATATCATTGAATCTTTACAGGAAGGTGACCGGGTTGAAATCCGGGGATTTGGCAGCTTTTATTCTAAAGAACGTCAACCCCGCCTGGTCAAAAATCCGAAGACCAATAAAATCGTTCCGGTGGACCACCGTTTTGTGCCGGTTTTTAAACCCGCAAAACATTTTAAGCATTCAGTCAACACTAGTTTATTAATAAAAAGCGGAATTGTCAGCGATGAAATATAAATGTTCCAAATGTGGTGCCGAAATAGGGGAGAATGTAAAATATTGTCCGGAGTGCGGTACTGCCCAGAAAACCAGAAAAAAAGACACTAAACCTGCCGCTAAATCCACTGAACCGGTGGAAAAACATTCCCTATTCAGCGGAATGAATCTGATTTATCTGGTTATGCTTGTCTCACTGATAGTTGTTGGAGTCTATGGCTATCGTTATGTTAAGCCGGTTAATACTGCAGATCCGCATGCCAATCCGTCGAATCCGGCAAGGCCGGCATTCGATCAGAAACATTACCAGCATTTACTGGATAATCTCAAGGCAAATCCCAATGGCTGGCAGGAAAATGTAGAACTGGGGAATTTCCTTTTTGACAATCAGCGTTTTAACAATGCCATTCCTTATTATAAAAAAGCTCTGGAAATAAAGCCGGATGTTCCTGATATAATGGTGGATGCGGGGGTCTGTTATTTTAATCTCAAACAGTTTGAACAGGTCAAAACTTATTTTGAACAAGCACTGGCTTTAGATAAAAACCACGTAAATGCTCTCTATAATCTTGGAATTGTATCCGCACAACTTGGGGAAATGCCCAAGATGGTGGAGTATTGGGAGCGTCTGATTAATGTGGCTCCTGAATCCGAGCAGGCTCGGTCTGCGCAACGAATGATTGATCAGGTAAAAAATAGTACACTTTAAAATATGATAAACAGGAGGTGATGATTATGCCATGTGGTCGGAAACGAAAACGCCATAAAATGGCAACGCACAAGCGGAAAAAACGTTTACGCAAAAACCGTCATAAAAAGAAAATACGTTGATGTAATATAGATTCCTGTCCTTTACATTTGTTTTACTTTTATATTTCAAAAATTTAATGTGGAGGGAAATAACCGGCAATTTGTAGAGAAACCGAATATGATCTGTCTCAGCAAAAGGCATATTCGGTTTCCAATTTTACGGTTATTGATTATTTATGGAAAAACATATTTATAGTGTTTCCTCCTTGACCCGGCAAATCAAGGAAGTTCTGGAAACCGGTTTTCCCCGCCTATGGGTGGAAGGAGAGATATCTAATTTTAAGAGACATTCCTCCGGTCATCTTTATTTTACGCTTAAAGATGAAAATTCCCAGATCCGCTGTGTCATGTGGCGCTTTAAGGCCGGTGAATTGCTCTTTCAGCTGGAAGACGGCTTGAAGGTACTGGTGGAAGGTGATATACAGGTTTATGAGAAGAGCGGGAATTACCAGCTCATTATCCAGCAGATGCAACCTGCCGGTATCGGTGAACTGCAGCTGGCATTTGAGCAACTGAAGAAAAAACTGCAGGGCGAAGGACTATTTGATGCGGTCCATAAAAAAGTCCTCCCGCCCTATCCGGAAAAAGTAGGTGTGGTGACCTCTCCAACCGGGGCTGCCATCCGTGATATCATCAGCGTAATTTCACGCCGATTTCCCTCCACTGAAATTATATTATATCCGGTGCGCGTCCAGGGTGAAGGTGCTGCCCGGGAAATTTCCAGCGCCATTGCGGATTTTAACGAATATGGAAAGGTCGATGTCCTGATTGTCGGCCGGGGTGGGGGATCTCTGGAAGATTTGTGGGCATTCAACGAGGAAATCGTGGCACGTGCCATATTTTCTTCCCGGCTTCCCGTTATTTCCGCTGTAGGACATGAGGTCGATTATTCCATTGCTGATTTTGTAGCGGATCGACGGGCGCCCACACCATCTGCAGCTGCAGAAATGGTTGTTCCGGACCGCCGGGAGATGCTGGGGGTATTAGCCTATTACCGGGAGAAATTTTCTCAAACAGTCCGGCAGAAAATAAGTACCGGCCGGGAACGCCTCGAAAATTACCGGCGTAGCTATGCATTCCGTCGTCCGGAGGATATAGTATTTCAGAAAATGCAGCAACTGGATGAGCTGATACGCAAGATACAGGTGGCCATCCTGCACCATCTTCAGATAAAAAGACATAGCTGGCACAACATACAGCAGCAATTGCGGGCACTCAGTCCGCTTGGTGTCCTGCAGAGGGGATACAGTATCTGTTATAAAGATGGGAGAATTATCAAAGATGTTTCTCAGGTGCAAATGCTGGATCTTGTACAGGTAAAATTATCCAGGGGACAGTTTTTGTCTCAGGTACAAATGCTTGGAGAAGGGGAATGAAAAAAACACAAAGCTTTGAACAGGCTATGAAACGCCTGGAGGAAATCAGCCAGTCACTGGAAAGTGGTGATATTCCTCTGGAAGATTCGATTAAATTGTACGAGGAAGGAATCAAACTGATTGAATTCTGCCAGGGTAAACTTGGTGAAGCCGAGAAGAAAGTACAGAAACTGGGCCGTAATACGGAAGGTGAACTGGGAAAAACCCCCCTGGATGATTCTTCCATTCCAGGTGAAGAGTAACTCATAATCGATATCTTTTACTTGAGATAAGAGAGTTTTTTAATGGCCCTGATATGACCCCCGTATTTTAATATTGCCAGAAATACCCCCGAACTCAGATTTTTTACCGTCCATGATACGGTTTGTCTACCCGCTCTCCCCACTTCCATAACCCTTTTGTCCACCAGTTGCCCGGCAATGTTGTAGAACAATATTTCCCATTTACCCGCCAGGTCCGGATTGAAAACCAGCTTTGTGCTGCTGTTGAAAGGATTGGGATAAACGTCCAGGTGCAAATCATGTGTATGAGGTACAGGTTGGGATGAAATGGGCGTTAGCATGAACTGAGCTGCCTGAAATAGCCGGATTCGTCCATATCCCCAGCTGTCATCGGGAAGGGTTCCGCTGATCTGGGTAATGTCCGCGCCGTGTTCAAGGGCATTGATAATCTCGTCGGGCCGGTTCTCTCCCAGCAGCTCTAGAAGCAAGGCCGCTCCTCCCGCCACGTGGGGCCCGGCGGAAGAGGTTCCGCCAAAAGCGGTAAAACCGGCATAGGAAAGAGAACTGGAAGTAGTAGAATAGACGGTACTGCCGGGAGCCGCAATGTCTACCAACCGAAAGCCGTCAATGCGGGCGCCGCGACCGCTGAAATTATTCAATGGCTGGCTGCCCTGGCGTGGGTCATAAGCAGCCACTGAAAAAGCCAGGTCGGCTGTAGACGGCCAGGTAACCGTACCATCAATAACCGGATTTGTCCATTGGGTAAGGCCTATCCATTTGCTGTGGTCATCCCATTCATAGGCATGAAAGATTATATCCTGGGAATTCGAATTGGCTAAACTGAAGGTAAATGTTCCGGTGAGTCCGTTAATCCGCTTGATAATGAAGTCCATGCGGTTTGTTCCCCTGTAGGAGCGGCTTTGCTGGCTGTAAATCTGGTAATCCTCCGGTGTGAGAAATCGCCCGTCACCCGGGAGCATTAACCATTGGCCGGAGGGTAGCTGAAGCTGACAGGACAGAGCCGCACTGTCTCCTGACCACAGAAAGGTACCCCAGATTGTTTGTTGTCCCAGGGGAGTTACTACCTGCAATGGTGCCAGTGAACTGTCTCCGGCTGAAATTATTCCGGAGGTATGCATTCCGCCCGTGGCGAGATTTCCGGCCGGGACTACCTGCAGAATGCCCTCCCGGTGAAAATCTTCTATCATGGTTTCTAGGGCGGAGGATCCATCCATATACTGCCAGATCCATTCTCCGTCCTCATAGAGGATGATGTCTGCGCCTTCGGCGGCAGCCCAGGGCGCCAGAAACTCCATGGTCTGAATGAAAGGTGGATCAGCGATATATACATTTACACCCATCAGCAATTCCGCGCCGGGTGCCACTCCTGCCATCTGGTGTACTCCGGCCACACCTCCCAGAAGTATACCGCTCACCGGTGTTCCATGTCCATAAGAGTCGCCTTCATTGGCAATCATATCCACACCGCGCTCCCTTATGATGCCATCAGATTGATATACTTTCTGAACTTTGCTGGTCTTCAGCATAACCAGCTTTTCGCCGGGATCCAGCAGATCATTATGATTGACATCTAATGTAATAAAGATTGGCTCTCCGTAGGCCGGATCGTTTTCGGTAAAGCCGTTCTGAAGTCCGTAATCCCGGCGCAGGTTCTGATTCTGATCGATATATATCCAGTCCAGAGACGGATTATATCCCGGGGGATTAGTAAGTGCCTGACTGGAATTAACCTGAATAAACTGAAGTATTTCATCGTTGCTGATTGACCCGGAATTATTCAGATCCACTCCGTCAATTCCGGGATCGAACTGGTCATTGGAATTTACATCAGTCCATGCCATAGTGTCGCCATCGGCGAAAAAGAACATAGGGTGGAACTGATTTATACCGGTATCAAGATCAGCTACCCGTATGTTTTTACCGGTTATGGGGGGTGAATTCATCTGCCAGACCTGATCGGCCTCTATCTGAGTGCGGCTCAGCAACAGCGGATACTCATGGTGGGGCCGCCAGGTGGTCTCAATTTCCACTACATCCGGTACGGATTGAAGGGATTCCTGGTTTAGTGCAGACTTCTGCAGAAAACCGACCAGAACCCGGCGGGAACCTAATGGTTTTTTCCTGTAAAGCCTGGGACTGAAACCGGCCCGTTCTAACATTTCGAGTTGAGTATTATCGAAAGCATGTGAAAATGTAATAGTCACCGGAATCTGTTCGAACTCCGGGAGATCAAAAAGACCGGTGGTTCCCTGAGAGGATGCATTTATCAGAAATTGCAGACGTGGCCCGATGGTGCTTTTTCCCAACAGCGGGAAACTAGTCAACACGCAGACAATGCTTACCAGTGTGGTTTTTTTCATAACGGGATAATCTTCAATAGGGTTAAAATGGAAAATAATATGGGGAGTGCCCGCTTCAAATATATTTATTTGTTTTCTTTTTAGATGAGTTTATTTTTATCATAAATTATGTAATTATGGTTCATCATAAAAATGAGTACCTACAAAATTAGGTAAACGATTATGTTTTTCAACCGGCGAAAT
>CAYWTB010000015.1:0-76866 GCA_964461135.1 uncultured Caldithrix sp.
TCTATGGGTTTATCCCGTTCTTTCTACACCTACTACTGTCGAAGATGAGATTAACAAAGTTTATTATTTTTACGCAATTTCATATAAAGAGGAGGAAGCAACACTAATCAGGAGAGATACCTAATTGTAATGCAAAGGAGTGTTTGATTTATTGATTTAATATGTTGAGGTTTATTATCTACAGGTTTTATGTTCTTCTGCTGGTTATGCAAATTTTTTTTGTTAAAGGGTTATTTTCACAAACTAATTTACTTCATATTTCATGGGATGCCAATCCCGAACCGGACATATATCAATATCATCTGTTCCGGTCAGTGAACGATCTCTCTCATTTTCAGTTTTTAAACAGTACTATTCATCCCGATACTCAATATACGGATACCGATGCTATCCAGCCGGGTAATTTTTATGGGTACACTCTGACCGCAGTGGATTCAGTTGGAAATATGTCCGACTTTTCCGATACTGTTACAGTGGGAATCCCCAAAATATCCTGGGATTTATCAACTATATTTAATGGGCGTACAACTTCATTTCCCCTAATTACCATACTCTATGATCCCGATGACCAGGTAAGTGAACTTATCCCTTCGGTTTCCGGCCTCCAGCATCTCAGAGTACAAGTTAATAATGACAGTCTTGAGATAACGCCCGACCCCATAACCTATATTGGACAGGGTAGTTTCAGTCTACGAGTAGATGATTCCTCCGGTTTTTGGGATATAAAGGAGAATATTACCCTTAGTATTTTGCAGCTAATTCCTATCGGTATTCAACGGGTTGGAACAAATCTTCCCTCTGAGTTCCGGTTGTTTCAAAATTTTCCTAATCCGTTTAATCCATCGACAACAGTTAAATTTGCCCTCCCGCGACCCTCAAGGATAAAAATATCCTTATATACTATATTAGGACAAAGAATAAAGGTACTTCATGAAGAGAGGCTACAAGCAGGATTCTACCAATTTAAAATAAACCTGGCAGAACTCCCCAGCGGGATATATCTGTATATCATGGAAACGGAAAATTTCCGGGATTTGAAGCGGATGTTACTGGTCAAATGATGAGTTGACTACATATATCCCTAGCAGGAGGGCTCAGGATTCGGCATTTTTATTTAGATGTCCGTTGTTGTGAACAAAAACAGATATTCAATACGGGCAGATAAAATCCTGCTATCTCATACCTGTTATTAACCTCCCGTTGCAAATCCGGGAAAGAGGCACATTCCGCCATCCACGAAAATTGTAGCCCCCTGTATATAGTCCGCCTCATCAGAAGCAAGCCAAACCGCCACTGAACCGATGTCTTCAGGCACACCAACCCTATCGTAAGGGATCAATTTCAGTAATTTGGCTTCAGCTTCTTTGGTATCCCAGGCGTTTCGGTTAATAGGAGTTTTTATAGCTCCAGGCGCAATATTGTTAACACGAATTTTTTTTGGGGCCAGCTCTTGTGCAATTGTCTTCATAAACATCAGAATACCACCCTTGGAGGCAGTATAGTTACAATGGCCTGCCCATGGAATAATTTCATGAACTGAGCTTATACAGATAATTTTCCCTGCAGCCCTGGATATGTCCGGTACAATACCACGTTTCACAAATTCTCTGGCAGCTTCACGGGCGCATAAAAAATAACCGGTCAAATTTACTGACAGGACTGCATTCCACTGCTCGAGTGTCATATCCAGGAAAGGGGAATCCTTTTGTATGCCGGCATTATTAACCAGAATATCAATGGTTCTGTACTGTTTGAACATTTTATCAAACATATTTTCGACCTGATCTTCGCTGCCAACATCCGCTTCAATAGCAATGGCCTCTCCACCCTTTTTTTTGATGCTATTCACCACATCATTTGCGGGATCACTCTTCCCGATATAGTTTACAACCACCGAAGCTCCAGCTGCACCTATGGCGATTGCAATGGCTCTTCCGATTCCCGAACTGGCACCAGTTACTAATGCTTTCTGACCCGCTAGAATTTTACGTGTTTCCATTTTACCTCCTTCATGAATGATTAAAAGCTGTATTGAGATGAATTCAGACAATCTGATCTCGTCACCATTCACCTGTAAAGTGTATAATTATGGGGTTCGTTTATAATTTTCATGAGAACCTTATCCTGATTTTACGTCTCTTTTGTTTTCTGATTTTATATTGCCGAAGATTCCGTGCGGATCGTGTTCAAAATGGTACATTTTGGCGATCTCGATTTTAAGGTAACGGAAAAGAGCATATTTATGGAAAATTACAGCAATTGCCATACCGATGACCGGGCCAATCCAGTATATCCACCATCCTATATAATTTTCTGAAATAAACATGGGACCCAGGCTTCTTGCGGGATTAGTACTGGTTCCTGAGAGTGGCGCCTCCAGGTAAACCATAATTGCATACAGAAAAGGGAACAGCAAGGGGGTAAAGTTGCGGAGCCGTTTATTTCCGATGAAAATATATAAACCGGTGATCAGGAAAAAAGTGGTAATGATCTCACCGGCAGAAGCTTGCCAGAAATTATAACCCACCCCGGGCAAAGTGGCACCAAAATCAATGCTTCGTCCAATATGACCCCATAAAAGCAAGGGAAGGGCTCCGGTAATTCCTCCTGCCAGTTGGGATAATATATAAATTATTGTAGTACTTAAGCGTAGTTTGCCATTTAAAAAGAATGCCAGACTAACCACCGGGTTAATATGTGCGCCACTTACCTTTCCCAGATGCGACATGGCAATTGCCCCTCCGGTGGAACCGAAGAAAAAACCGGTGATTAAGCGACGCAAACCCGGATGAGGAATTATCTGTTTTAACGGACTTCCTGCGCCAAAATCAACAATTACTGCTGATACTCCTATACCGATGAGAAGAGCAGTTCCTAAAAATTCAGCCAATGCACTCTGCCAGTGTGTTTTAAATAAATTCATATATGTTTTTAAATTTTAAATAACCAGGACATCTGGTATATCAGACTGTATTATGTGATTTAGAAAATTTTCTGAGTTTATCATTTATTCTTTGGGTTATTTTTTTCTTTTCTGATGTCTCATCACCACTTTGCAGTTGCAGGAGTCTGGCATCGATATCGACTAATAAATGTTCCTAAACTTCCTGGCTGAAGAGCCCCTGGTGGAAGGCATCGATTATTTTCTGTTTCTCGACCAGAATAAGATGACGTCGGGCCCAGATTATTTCGTCTTTCCTAAATTCGCTTTCCTTTGAATGAAATTCCCTTATTTTTACCTGATGTCTATGAATTCTTTCCTGATAATCCTCTCTCAGAGATGAAATAATTTCATCATCTCTGAAACGAGTATTTGAGAGATGATCCAGGCTGGAAAGGGCTGCATTTGCTGCCCTCATTTTACCACGTTCCATCTCCGTGGCCAAACTTAGAACCAGCACCATCGGTAATGCTCCGCGTAATCCACCCCAGGTGAGAATAGTAGTCCACTTTGCGGGTATACGTTCTCTGGTGAAACTTAACAATCCTGATACTCCTATCATAACAAGACCTCGCCCTACGGTAATGGCCAGAAAGGCAATCAAAATTATTCCCCAGGAGGACATCAGCGTGTGAACCTTCGCTTCAAAACCGATAAGCAGAAATACAATGGAATTCATTGCAAATGTAATATATTCCCAAAAAGTCTCCACAGAGATGCGTGTTGAAGGTGACATTCCTGTACGAGCTCCATAATTACCGTATAGCATTCCAGAAGTTACGGTTGCGATGACTCCCGAATAACCAAACTGATCTGCAGCTGCAAAGGCACCGTAAGCGGCAACAGTAGTGAAAGTAATTTCAATCATTGGATCATCGATTTGTTTTATTACCTGAGAGACAGCCAAACTCACTGCCAGACCAACTATTAATCCCATGCCCACGATTCTGATGAAATCAAATACCAGGCCCCCTGCACTAATCTGGGTTCCGGTGAGGATGGATAAACTTAAGGTAAAAAACACAATACCGGTCCGTCATTAAGCAGGCTTTCGCCTTACATGAGAATGCCTAATCTTTTAGGTGCTCCCAGACTTTTAAACATTGCAACAACAGCAATTGGATCAGTAGCAGATATTAATGCTCCAAAAACCAGCGCATAACGCCATTCAAAATTATTAATAAAATGTAAATCACGAACGACGGTTGTAAGAATCAGTGTGGTAAGGGCAGTAGCAGCTATTACTCCAGGTATGGCAAGCGAGAATACTGTTACCCGATTCCGCCAGAAATCTTTGAAATCTATATGGAATGCCGCTTCAAATACCAAACCGGCTAGAAATATGTTGAACAATAGTTCCTTGCTCAGATTGGGTGCTTTCAGGGCGTGGATGAATCCAAGCACAAGCCCGGCTATCACAAGCCCCACAGTGTATGGGATATGCAAATGGCGGACGCCAATAGCGACGGTTGTTACTAAAATAAAGAGTATAATAAAGATGGTTTCGCAGGGCATCTCTCTTCCCGGGTAATACACTGTTACATACTAATTTTCGCCAGTTAATTCTGTCAATTTCCGTTTATTTGCTGTTCTAAATATTCTTACTGCAAGAGGTAATAGAATCCATTCATTCTTCGGATTTTACAAGACGCAGCCGGGGAAGACTGTCAGGATAATTTTTTTGCATATATTCAATTAATTTTTCGCGAACCAGGCATCTCAAATTCCAGGCAGATGACGAATCAGCTGCGCTGATCAGGGCTCTTAATTTCATGGTCTTCTCCGTGGCATCTGTCACCTGAAGCACACATGTCTTTCCATCCCAGGTATTAGAATTTTTTACAATACGTTCCAGTTCCCGGCGAATCTCCGGAACCGGAATGGTATAGTCTGCATATATAAATACCGATCCCAGCAAATCGGCAGAAACACGTGTCCAGTTTTGAAAGGTATTATCTATGAAATATGTTATGGGAACAATAAGGCGACGCAGATCCCAGATCCGAACCACGGCGTATGTCAAATTAATCTCTTCGATTCGACCCCATTCATTGTCCACAATAACCACGTCATCAATTCTGATGGGTTGCGCAAGAGCGATCTGAATGCCGGCAAAGAGTGTACCCAGACTCTTTTGTGCAGCAAAACCCAGAATAATCCCCATAATTCCAGCCGAAGCCAGGACGCTCACTCCTAACTGTCGCATCTTATCAAATGTCATGAGCATTGCTGCCACCGAGATAATCAGAATAATAACAATTAAAACTCGTTCGATGACCCGCAACTGGGTGTAAATTCGCCGGGCTTTTAAATTGTCCTGTACATCCATGCTATACTGGCTGAGAATCATTTCTCTGATGACATGCAGAGTGCGAATTGACAGCCAGGCGATAGCAGCAATTATCCACAATAATATTACATGATTTATTACTTTTACTGCTTCATCGGGTAATTTCAGGAAGGGAAGAACAATGGAGAGAAATATAACCGGTAAAAGTGCCTGTAAAGGTCCATACCATTGTTCCAGATGTATAGGAATTTTGTGAAATGTAAGAGGTTTGCGTGTATGTAGGTGATTTATAATTACTTTGAACATCCAATGAACCAGAAGCCCCAGTACAATTGCTGCCAAGGCAAAAGCGATTGACAGACCCATACTTTTAAAATTATTCATAAAGTATCCCTTTACTCAACTTTTAAAAGATTAAAAACTCTTAAATTATTATAAAACTTAAGTATGAAGAAATTGTGAAGAAAAAAAGTCTCATCTCGGATTCAGCAGATAAACGATATTATGGCACAAAGTACATGGAAGAGATGCCGGTCAGATTTTAAAGATACGAATTATTCTTTGGATTTGAATATATAAAAGATAAATTAATGCGTAGATAAAAGAATCGGTAAAAGATATTATTATGAGGAAGAGTGTTTAGAATAAAATTTTTTGTATATGAAATAAATGATAATGCCCGCCAGGACAATTCCCAGAATAATCCAGCCCCCTTCACTAAAGCGTTTCAATAACAATGGCAGGTTCTTTCCAAATGTATGTCCTAGGATGCAGACAATAGATGCCCAAAGGATTCCGCCGGCAGCATTGTATAACAAAAAGGTGGGGTAATGCATTTTTGATACACCTGCCAGTAAAGCTGAAAAAACTCTCAAAAAGGTAATAAAACGGCCAAAAAATACCGTTTTACCTCCATGTTTTTTAAAAAATTGTTCTGCCCGATTCAACAGTTCAGTTTTGAGATGCATTTTAGTAATGATCCGGTTGACAAAAGCCCTTCCACCCCGATATCCGAGCAAATAACCAAGATTATCCCCCAGTATTGCGCCGGCGGACCCGGCTGCCATAATACCCCAAAGGTTTAATCTTCCGCTCATTCCTGAAAATGCTGAAGCAATCAATAATATTGTTTCTCCTGGTAGCGGTAATCCCATGCTTTCACCCATCACCAGTAAAAATACAGCCGGATACCCCAATATTTCTATTAAATGTTCAATATGCATAATCTTATGAAATTTGATTATCCATTTTTAATGCTTAGAATGAAGTCTTCAAATAAAATAGTTTAGACAGAAATATTCGTACCTTTGGGCTTACAACAAGTTAAACAATTGTTTACATAAATTCAAGCCTTGTCTAGTACTTGAAAAACGGGTTGCAACTATTAGTAAGTTTTGACGGAATGATAGGAAAATTTAAATATATTCCGTTTCCGGATTTTAAGGTGGTGGGTTCCCAATTATTCCTGATGATTATCCAGGATGGAGTGAATTTTTTTCTCCATTTTTTTTATTGTATAGGGTTTAGGAAGAAAAAAGTAACCATTTCTGGTATGCGTCTCTGACATGGAAATACGGCTGTCCGTAAAGCCGGAACAAAGTAGAATCTTTATGTCGGTATTGAATTTTCGAAGGTTATCAGCAAGTTCTTCACCACCCATTTCAGGCATGACAATGTCCGATATAACCAGATCAATTTTATTTACCAGATTTTTTTTCTTCACCATATCCAAAGCGTGTCTCCCGTTTTCCGCTTCAAATACCTTGTAACCCATTGCTTTCAATCCTGTGCACATCAGTTCCCTTACATTAACATCATCTTCCACAAACAATATCGTTTCACTATGCGGCCGGAAGTGTATGTCTGTATCCTTTTTGAATTCAAATGTTTTGCTTTCGGAGGTGGCGGGCCAGTAAATTTTAAAGGTAGTTCCCTGTTCCGGCTTACTTTCAACGTAAATGTTGCCCTGATTCTGCTTAACTATTCCATAAACCGTAGAGAGTCCCAGTCCTGTACCCTCGCCACTTTTCTTGGTGGAGAAAAAGGGTTCGAATATATTCCGCCGGGTATCCTCATCCATTCCAATACCCGTATCTTTCACTGTGATGAGAATATATTTTCCTTCCTGCAATCCGGGAAATTGAGTTAGGGAGTTACTGTTCAGCACCTCATCGGTGGTGCTGATGATAATCTCTCTCCTTTTGACATTATCTCCCAGGCTTTTAATGGCCTGGTTGGCATTAACAACCAGGTTTACCAGAATCTGCTGGATCTGAACCGGGTCGGCTTTAATACATTGAAGATTATCTTTCAGATGTAATTCAAGGCGGATATCTTCAGATATCAGTCTTGTCAGCATAGTATGAAGTTCTTTTATTACGTCGTTTAAGTCCACTATTTTGGGTTCAATCATTTGTTTCCGGCTGAACGCCAGCAACTGATGGATCAAATCCTCGGCACGTTTTACACCTTTCAAAATATTTTCTAAATCATTATAATTTTTGCTGGAGCGGTCCATGTCCATTAAAATCAACTCGGCATATCCGCTGATGGTGGTAAGAATATTGTTAAAATCATGAGCAACACCTCCTGCCAGCATGCCGATGGATTCCAATTTTTTTGTCTGAAAAATTTGTTCTTCTATTGGACGTTTGTATGTTATATCTTTTAAAATTCCCTGATAGGAGATAATGTTATCGTCATGGTCTTTAATGGCAACAGATGTTTCCAGCACCGAAATTTGTTGACCCGAGCGGTTTTTTAAAAAAAGCTCATAATCTTTCACTCTTCCCGCTTGTCTCATCATCTCCTGGTATTTTTTGTGGTCTGCGGGATTCTGGTATATATCCTGTGCGATATCCAAAGAGCATATCTCACTCAGGGTTTCGTAACCTAATAATTCAAGACCCGCTGGATTAATATCAATAAATTTGCCCTCGGGAGTTGAAATAAAGGCAGCATCATCAATATCAGAAAAAAGCTTCCCGTATTTCAACTCTTTTGCCATTACAGAAATATGATTCTCGGCGCTCTCAATGGCAGTTGCAAAAATCATACAGACAGTATTGAGGAGAAATTCCTGGTTCTTATCGATTTCTATTATATCATGCAGAGAATCCAGCCCCAGTATTCCAACGACTCTGTCCTGTAACCATAGTGGCCAGAGAATCATAGATTGGGTTTCTTCCACCTCCATAATTGCCTTAATAGTACCGGCTTTTGGTGGTAATTCTGTGCGCAATCTGATTTTTACCGGTGAGTTTTTTAGAATGGGCTGGATTAACCAGGAGAAATCGTCACTGTTAATTTGATCATGCTGGGGAATTTTGTTCTTTATGCCGTTTCGCTTAAAGCTGTGTGACAGGGTAATGGAATTATAGTGTGCCTTAAAAAGATAGATATAGCACCGATCGGCTTTTATCAGATCGGCTAAATTTATGAGATGATTTTGTATAACACTATCAGTATCATCAGGCCTGGATTGAACATAATCGAGAGCCAGTGAAACCAGAAAGCGGGTTATGCAATACCAGTTTGTTTCCTCTTCAGCATTGTCGCCCGGTTCCCCAGGAGAATTTAAAATTGATTTAATGTTCATGTTTCACTGTAATCTTTTGGACTTTCCGAATAATTTATGCTCATTATCAAATTAATATTTTTAAAAGAACATGCGGTTTTCTAATCCATTATATTTTCGGAAAGTATGAAGATTTTCTTTAACTTACTTCTGAAATAACATTTTAACGGAATGGTTATATTGGCTGGTACTCAGCCGCAGGAAATAAATACCACTGGCTAGCGGTTGTCCCGCATCATTCGATCCATTCCACTCCAGCTGATAGTAACCGGGATCCTGGAATTCATCCTGTACCAGAGTTTTAACCCGCTGCCCCAAAATATTAAATATTTTAATAGTGATATGGACCGATTGTGGTATCTGGTATTTTATGAAAGTAGTGGGATTAAAGGGATTGGGATAGTTTTGTTCCAGTTTGAATGTAGAAGGTAATTCAGCATAATCAGTAAGGTTTTTATCAATAAAATCAGGTGATCCGACAATTAATTCATAGCATGAATATTTCGATGGTGTTTTTATATCCGTCTTTCCAAAGTTGATTTTTGCCTCATCGGAGATGACTGCCCAATTATATGATGCGGGCAGATTCTCCGGTCTGATTTTTAATATTTTTTCACCCACAACATTGCTGGCCAACGTAAAGTGGAACCGGTAGCCGTTTTGTCCCGGTGCTCTATAATCGCTTGAAAATTGTGTACTCACATTTTCTAATTGAAAATATATCCGGATATAATCAGCAATGGGTGGAGGTTCTTCCAGATCGTATTTGTCAAGGCCTGTGCTGGCCTGTTTTAAAACTCCGGCGTAATTAAAACGGTCCTTTAAATGACCCGTTTCGGCAATAATTTGAAATTGCCAGCCATTATCCAGAGGGAAAAAATTATTCTGAATATCGGATGTATCCTGCTGATTTTCATGAGGAGGTATAGAGATCATCATATCCGATGGGGCATGGACCGCATATCCTTTAAACGGCTCCAATACTGATTCAGGGGGCCAGTCTGATGTGCCATCATAAAATCGCAGTACAAGGCTGTCATTTACCTCATTCCAGTTTACCGGAAAGTCAAATGGTGTTGAAATCATATTCCATCCCTTTCTCAACTGGATGCTGAAAGCTCGGTTGGTCAGTACCGATTGTGCATCGGAAATATTAAGATCCGCAGCTTCTCGGGTGATAAGCCAGAGAGCCTTTCCGGGTGGGAGAATCCCGGTCATATCAGTTAATTCGACATAAGTGGATCCATTCAAACAATCAAAAAAACGGTATTGACTGTCATCATAAGTTCCCAGATCATCTGCGAATAGCGAATTTAGATCCTGACCCGGTGTGGAAAGCGGGATGGAAATCATCTGATAAATTTCTGTCTTTGTTTTATCCGGGAATTGAAGTTGTGGAACATGCACAGAAATCGCTTCCGGTTCATTTCCTCCCGCTTCCGGGGATTGAGTCATGGTCCATCCATGATAGGCACGTACATAATATTCGAGACCCCGTTCGGTAATATGTGTAGTTATAATACCGCCGGACCAGTTATTAGCATCGGTATTTGCAAGAGGGACACGCATGTAGGTGGATTTTCCGCCCGCCCGGAAGTACAATATAGATGAATCAACAGGGGAGCTGCTGCTGATATTGAAACTGAGAGTTGCGGGTTGGCCATTAATTAGTGGATTTGTGGAATGTATTGAATCAAACGTAATGGTCGCCTGCATGTTGTCATAAGCAAGACCACTGAGCAGCACCAGGATCTTCGGTTGCAGGGGATCGTTGCTGTTTATCTGTAAAGTGGTCTGGCTGGGCCCAGTTGCCTCGGGATTAAAATGAATGGCCAGAGTTGCTGAATCCCCTGCGGTTATTAATGAATCATTGTTAATAAGATCTGCAGTGAAATAGGATGAATCCCCTCCAGTGGTGTTCAGGCTGCTTTGATATATAATGAGGTCTGCAGAACCGGAATTATAGATAATCAAAACATTTGTGGAATCTGTTGTGAGAGGAATTCTCCCGAAATCCATTTGCATAGTTGAGAGTATAATTCGCGGGGCCAGACCGGTTCCGGTTAATTCCACCACTATGTTTTCCTGATAGGGATCATTGGATAAGATGTGCAAGTGACCACTCTGAGGGCCTGCTTGCTGAGGTTTGAATTTTAATGTTATTAATTTATCAGAAGCGGGTAAAATGAGGACAGGATAGGAAATACTGGTATCGGCAATTTCAAAGGCTTGCTTTCCGGTATCCTGCTGTGAGATAAAGAGGGTATCAATAAAAAGGGTATCATTCCCCAAATTAGATAAAGATAAATCGAGCGCGCTATCAGAAGAGAGGGGAACAGATCCAAAATCCAGAGAGGACCGGTCGATTTTCAGAAGCGGGGCCAGCCCCCTGCCTGAGAGTGTAACCTTTTTGCGGGGATTTTGCGGATCGTTACTGAGGATAATGAGTGAATCCTGGCTCAACACCATTGAATCCGGTTTAAATTTAACAAACAGCGTATCAAATTGAATATTTGCAGGTATTTTCAATGATTCACGATCTATAGAAAAAGTTGAAGTTGATGGATTTAACACTTGAATTCTAAGCGTATCACTGCCAAGATTCTGAATTGGAAGATCAAGAATGGAAGAATCGTTTAGCGACACATCCCCGAAATTAAGGACTGTTTGTAAGAGGTTAAGACGGGCAATTACTCCTTCACCACTAATCGGAAGCGCAACCGAACCGTGAGCGGCAGTTTCAAGGATCAGATTTGCTAAATATGAGCGTTCCTGATTAGGCATGAAACTGATCTGGAGATCTAATTCTCCTAAAAATGGTAAATAAAAAAATTGTTTGTCGGTCAAGAAGACCTGTGAATTGACACCATCAAAAAATACATTTTCGACAGTTAATCCATTATTTCTATAATTTTTTACATTCAGAGAAACTGTTAATGCGCTGTCAATTGTAACTTTTCCGAAAGATATACTATCTCTGTTAAAAAATAAAGGGGGATACCATAGATTTGCATAAGGACCACCATAAATACCCATATCGTTTCGGCTCTCTCCCTGTGAGGGAGGGGAAAAGAGATCATTGAAAATACCTGAAGGATCCCCGGAATCGATGCAGGGAGAAGATTCGGCGAGGGTGAAAAATTCATCGTTAGTGAATTCAGGATCTGCATTTATATTGCCGGGATTGGGATAGAAAGTTGTGTCTTGTATATTACTATAAGAAATGTCCGGGTTTAGAACAGTTGAGAGGATTCCCCAGGAGTTATCGAAAATAATTGAATTTATAATTCTAAGTTTTCCATATCCTCCTGAATATCCATTACCAATATTACCAGCAATCACAGTATTTATCAGTGAAGTGGAATCTGAATTATTTGTGGAAATAATACCACTGCCATTATTACCGTAAATAACGGAATTTGTAAGAGATACCTGTGCAGTTTCTAATTTTATTCCATTGAGAGTATTGAAACTGCTATAAATCGCTTTCATGTCAATATAATTATCTCTAATATGTATACCATCTCCATTATTGTAAACTATTCTGCAGTTAGCCACCCGTTGAATTGCCTCTTCAATCCATAACCCTTGCCCATTGGCTCCCTCGATTCGGCAATATGCTATTTCCGAAGCAGCGGACGAGCCATTTTTAAATTTAAGGCCTTTCCAGCCAACACTATTTGAACTATCGGGTCTGAAAATAATCGAATCACTATAGACACCTTTCGCAACCAGATAATTATTTATTTCAAATTTATAATCATCTTCAAATTCCACAATTACCCCAGGCTGAATATTGAGATATTCTACGGTTATATCTCCTTTAATAATGTAAGGAGATCCTGCAACTGTCCAGGTTTGTCCGTTGATGGTACCCGTGTATATCGGGGTTTGTGCATATAGCACACTATATGCAATTAATGTTAAGCTTATGCAAAGTAGATTTTGTTTCATCGCCATGTCACTTTATTATTCCGGAAAGGGCGGTGGTTCTGCCAGGGAGTTTTTAGTATGATCTTTGGCCGCACCACTTCCACTTGCAATTAGCGTGATTATTGCGGCAGTAGCTACCGTCCCTGCCCCAATCCAAACCCATTTACCGACTCCTTTTCTGCCCGATTTTTGTTCCGCATAAGCCCGCTCAATCTTGATTTCCATCACCAGATGAACATATTGGGGTTTTTCCTGCTCAAGTGTTGGCTGATAATCCGGGTTTAAGTCAAGGATTTTATTGATATTCAACCTGGCACTGTCCGACTCATTTTTACTCAGATAGATTCGTGCCCGAATAATGTAGGCTTTCATTTTATTCTCGCTAATCAGGGACGAATCCTGCAGGCATTGATTTGTCAGCATCAGAGCACTATCAAATTCTCCATTATAGTAGAGTTCTTCAGCCTTGTTTAACTGTTCGGCACATATCCCGCTCACAGCTGCATAGAGTACTCCTGATGGGTTTATTCCAAAATCCAATAGTGGAAGATAAATCAGAACCGTCGCCAAATATATGGCAAGCGGATTAATAAGTTTTGCAATCACAGATTTTCGTTTTATCATGTTTAAATATTAAGAAAATTAATGACACTTGCAAGACTGTTTCATTAGAAATCATTGACCTGTTCAATAAGTTTTTTTAATACAAATTTTTGTGGTTCTTTTAAATTTTGCTCAATATTGATTTTTTTATCTCCATAAAGTGAAATATATCCTTCTTTTTTTACATTCAATTTATGAAGCCCTGCTTTAACAAATAAGGTCTGGGGGGTAATTTTTCCGGTGTTTTCGTTATCCAGGAAAATTGTAGCGTTAACCGGGTTTCCATCCTGATCAAGGGCAGAGACTACCAGAGTATATTCACGGTTGAAATCAACCAGAATATCATTCGTATCTTCTGCTTCAACGGCAATATTTTTTTGCCATTGACCCAGCGTCGGATGGACAACTTTCACGTTATACTGACCTACAGGCAGAATCAATTCATAACGCGTGTCAGCAGAAGCTGCTTTCAGTTCTCCATTCAAATAGACGGAGCCCCATGGCCTGATTCGAATTGTCAATTTACCCTCAAGCTTTTGCAGTTTTAAATTCATGGAATACAAAGTGTCGGCTCTTATCCTTACATTCCTTAAAACCGAAGCATATCCCGATTTTCTAATTTCAATCTTGTGATCCCCCACCAGGATATCTCTCAGAGTAACAGGAGTACTTTTCTGAAAGATCTTCTGTCCGTCAATAAATACCAATGCAGAATCTGGATTTGTATTTATGTGTAATTCTCCTTTTAGAGGCAGGAGGGTGGCAGAAATAATCTGGGTTTTATTCTGATTGATCAGGATGTCATTTTCATACATCTTATAGCCATCCCTTTGCAGCTTGAAAACATACATCCCTTTTTCCAGGTCCCATATTTTACAGGGTGTTCTACCTTTTATTTGTCCGTTTATCCAGAGGATGGCATCAGCGGGATCAGAACGAACGGTTACAACAGGATTGGAGGGGAGAGGTGGTTTTACACTTTGTTTTTTGAAATCAGCGCTCTTACCAGGATCTTCAGGCTGAATTTTTTCTCGGAATACAAAGCTGAGATCAAGATGGTTTCCCGGATTTACAGTAATGGAGGTATCGATATTGCCATAGTCCGGATTCATAACGTGCAGCATGTAATTTCCGGGAGAAACAGCATGATTAATCAGGGTGGTTTGACCGATGGAGTCGCTATTTAAATAAACTGTGGCCCTGCCCGGATCACTTGAAATGGATAAATGGGCGATTGTCTCATTTATATCATTCCCACTAATCCAGCTCCGGGAATAGAAGAGAATAAAAGTAAGCAGTAAAATCACCAGCGTGGCGGCTATCATCATTATTTTATTCCAGGGGACAGAGCTGGTGTTCGTAACTGATTTATTGTATTGTTCTCTGGCAGGAGTAAGTATTTTTATAAACGGTTGCCAACTCCTACTTCCTGCTTGTCTAGTCGGTTCCTGATTTTCCAAATAATTATAATTGCCAATGAAATTGTCAATTGCCTCAAGCATCTCACCTGCGGACTGGTAGCGGTCATCTGGGTTTTTGGCGATGGATTTCATGACAATATTCTCTAGACCGGATGGAAGATCGGGATTGAATGAGGATGGTTTTTTCAGTTTTTTCTTGACAATCGTCTCTCTCAGTTCAAAATCTGAAGTGATATCTTTGAAGGGAACGTTTCCGGTGATCATCTCATAAAATGTCATTCCAGCAGAATAGATATCACTGCGTTGATCAATAGTTGACAGGCCCCGGACCTGTTCCGGTGACATGTAATAAAGTGTGCCACCGCTGGCAGCGGTTTGACTGTTTGAAAGACTGGTTTGATCTTTGGCGAGGCCGAAGTCTGTGATCTTTATCAAACCGTCCTGAGTGAGCATAACATTGTTGGGTTTAATATCCCGGTGAATAATTCCGGCATTATGAGCATGCCCGATGGCATTTAGCATCTGTCGCAGAATCGGAATGGCCTGTTGCCAGGTGAAAGCCCCGGCCGATTTAATCTTTTGCAGTAAATTAATGCCATCTACATATTCCATAACGATAAACCATTGATCATTATGGGAGCGTAAATCATAAATCCTGACAATATTGGGATCTTCCAGCTTAGCCAGAGATTTGGCCTCTCCCTGAAAACGCCTGATAAAATTCTCATTCATTACCAGGGCAGGAGCAATCATTTTCAATGCAAATACCTTGTCCAGCTTGATATGGATTGCCTTGAATACTACACCCATCCCACCCACACCAAGGTTTTCCAGAATGCGATAATTATCAAATACTTTCCCGATAAAAGTGGAAGATATAGACATTGGTATTTTTTAGCTCTGGCTATCTAATTAATAGTATTATTCTTATCGACAATTTTTAATGATAGTTTATCAATATAAATACTTTTGAAAATATTAATCAATTTTGTATGTCCAGCAAGATAAGTTATCCCAAAAGGCATTTGATATAAATGTGGAAAAAAGAATGTTATCATTTGTTTTTCTCTTCTGGTAGAGTATATCTGCTGCTATAATAATTAAGCTATGAACAGGTGGGCAGGAAGAAAAAAATGAAAATATAAACTCCCATCAGGATTGCACCCTGATATAATTTTCGCCAATCAAAAACCGCCAATAACGCAGGGGCGTTTTATTTTGCTGCGGGAGAAGGAGTCGAACCCTCACTGCCTGGGCCAGAACCAGGTGTCCTACCATTAGACGATCCCGCAAATACAAATAAAAAATTAGCTAAAATTTTTCGAACTGTCAAGTGGAAAGAAAACCTGATAACCCTCAAACTTATAATCAAATATCCAACTTTCAGGAAATGGACAGCTGAAGGAAATGATTTTTTCTGGCATACTCCGCCAATTTTATCTAACTTACCGGCCGATTGATCAACATGGAGAGAAAAATATGAGGCAATTCAAGAGTGCCAGATTTTATCACGAGAGCACCAAATATACCTACAGTGATATAAAAAATATATATCAGGAAGATCCTCCTGACTCTAAATCTCTGCCAGTAAAAAACTATTCTGATACCCCAGGAATCCCACTTGAAAAAAAACTGACTGACCCCCAGTCTTCTTTTATTAAAGATCTTAAGAATAGCCAGCATTTTAATCGGTTTGACATCATAAAAGATAGTGCGGTTTCACTGGATACGGTTTCACAACTGCTCTATTTAACCAATGGTGTAACTCTTGTGAAGGATTATGGAGCAAAAAAGGTTTATTTCCGGGCGGCTCCATCGGCGAGTGCTTCATATCCCATTGAAATATATGTGGTAAACAATAACATCCATGGTCTGGACAAAGGAATATTTTATTATCATCCTCTGCTGCATGAATTGATTATGATTCGCCAGGGTGATTTCGCCGAAAACATAAAACAATACTGTTTTGGCTTATCCTTTATTGAGAATTCACCCCTTTTCCTGATATTAACTTCAGTAGATTCAAGAAATTCATGGCGTTACCGGCAGAGATCGTTTCGTTATTCCATGATGGAAGGAGGCTATATTGCCGAAAATCTGGCGTTGGCAGCCAGCAGTATGCAATTGACGGTTAACCTTGTGGGCGATTTTGTGGATCAGCAGGTTAATGCCCTTGTGGGTATTTCGGGCAGTGATGAAAGAACCCTTTTGATAGCTTCAGTGGGTGTTCCGGCAGAAAAACTGAATGACGAAACGTATACTTTCGGTATGCAAAAAGAAGAGGAAACCAGTTTTCAATGGAAACCGGATCAGTTATCAAACCAATTTTATGCCGGTTCGTCCCATTACTATCCCGCTGAAAACCTGGTTCAGGTGAATGTTGCGCTCCCATATGCAAAGGAACCGCGTGATCAACCGGAAGGTGGGGAAACAATTCTATTACCGGAGATAGTACAGGATCTTCAGCTGTCCACTGCCCAGGTTATTAAAAACCGACGATCATCTCATAATTTTGCTCGAATATCAATTGAAATAAGAGATCTGGCGAGTGTGTTAGCCTTTATGTCCCGTATACCTGCCATGTATGGATACCCTGCTTATAAATTCCACCTGGTGGTGAATGCGGTTGAGGGGCTGGTTAATGGTGTTTATCGTTATCATGCTGCCAATAAGCATAAACTGGAGATGGTAAAGAAGGGTACTTTTCGGGGAGATCTCTCTTACCTGACGTTGGCCCAGGATACAGTTTTTAATTGTAGTGCCGCAGTCTTTATTTCTGTAAAATTTGATGATATTGAAATTTTTTCCAATCGTGGCTACCGATATGCCCATTTTAATGTGGGTATGCTCAGTGAAGCAGCTTACCTGGCTGGGAATGCGTTAAATTTAGGAGTCAGGGGAATCGCTAATTTTTTTGATGATGAAATAAATTCATTTTTCAAAGTTCAAAATCCGGGTGAAAACATCCTTGGTGGTGTAATTTTAGGAAGATCCTGAAAAAGTACGGCATTTTGAAAAAGCAGTTAAACATTTTCGGGCACAATTTGCATTTTAAAATGGCATGGAATATTCAGTCCCTCCCTTTGCCCTTTAATAATAATCCTGAAACAATGCTTTTTTCTGCACGTAGTGAAGCATAATTAGAAAATATTGAGGTTCTTATGAAAAAGATAGTCGTTGCTGTTGTGACGGTGATATTGGTACTTATAGTCGTATTTACACTGTTAAAAAATGAAAAGGGAAATGAAAAAGGATATAAGATTGTAAAACTGCAACAAGGCAATATCGTTGATAAAGCACTGGCAATTGGAAAAATCACTCCCCGTACGGAGATTCAGGTCAAATCTAAAATTGCCGGAATTGTGAAAAAAATGAATGTGGAAGTTGGAGATCAGATCCGGGAAGGTGCAATTCTGGCTGACATTATTCCGGATCCAACTCCGCTGGAAATTACTGAGGCCCGGCGCAATGCGGAATTGGCCAAAGTGGCTTATGACCAGGCTAAAAACGAATTTTCACGGAAAAATGACCTGCTGGAGAAAAGCCTTATTTCAAAACAGGAATTTGAGCAGGAAGAGATGACCTACGAGAAGTCAAAACTTCAATTGCAGCTTGAACAGGAGAAATTGGCATTGATTGAGAAAGGTCGAACCGAATTCGAAGGTATCAAAGTTGAAGCGGTAGTCAAAGCCCCCGTAACCGGGACTATCCTGGAGAAGTTTGTGAATGTGGGTGATCCTGTGGTTCCCCTGACATCTTATCAGGCTGGTACTCCGTTGTTTTCCATTGCGAATATGAATGATCTGATTTTCCGGGGTACGGTGGATGAGATTGATGTGGGTCGAGTGAAAGTTGGTATGCCGGTAGAGTTTAAAATCGGTGCTCTGCCTAATGTTTCTGTGGGCGGAATAGTAGCAAGAATTTCCCCCAAAGCAAAACAGGAAGAAAATGCAACCTTATTCGATATCGAAATTAGCATAGATCAACCCGGGAAAGTGCAATTACGGGCCGGATATTCTGTCAATGCGGAAATTATTGTTCGCAAGGTAGAAGATGTTCTGTATGTTCCGGAGAGAATGGTGTCATTTGAAAATGACAGCGCTTTTGTAGAAGTTGAAGATTCTGCCGGTACCGTTCAAAAAAGATATATTCAAACTGGATTGAGTGACGGCGTAAATCTGCAAGTAAAGGACGGATTGACATTAGATGATAAAGTAGTAGAGCGACCACCCAAAGAAATAGAATAAACAACCATGGATTGATTCTCTTCACAGCAATACAGGTTCTATTATGATGTTTTGGAAAAATTTTGTTCAATTGATCAGAGACATTCGTCATCAGAAATTACGGACATTTCTGACTCTTTTCGGAATCGTGTGGGGATCTGTGGCTATTATCCTTTTGCTCACATTTGGGGATGGTTTGCATAAGGTTTCTTCCAAGGCCGCCCATGGTATGGGCGAAAGTATCTGCATTGTCTGGCCGGGAAGAACCAGTATACCCTATAAAGGACTGCCACGTGGCCGTTTTATTCATCTCCGGGAGAATGATATTAATCTGCTGAGAAGACAAATCCGGGAAATTCGATACATCAGCCCTGAATATTCCCGGGATGTGAAAGTAAAAGTCGGTAAAGAGGGATACGCCACGCAACTTAGCGGTGTTTACCCGGAATACGGGCGGATGCGAAATATGATTCCTCGGGAAGGACGGTTTATAAATATTCTGGATCAGAAATACCGCCGGAGGGTGACATTCATCGGAAATCAGGTAGAGAAAGATCTCTTTGGTGAAGGAGAAGGTGTAGGACAGACTATTCTTATTAATTCCACTCCATTCATGGTGGTCGGAGTTTTAAAAGAAAAAATTCAGAATTCCAATTATAATACCTTCGATTCCAATATTATGGTCATTCCTGCTTCCACTTATGAAGGATTATTTGGAGCGCGATATGTGAATAATATGATTGTGCAGGCAAGCGACGTAAAACTCACCGATTCCATGAAAGACAAGCTGTATAAAGTCCTGGGACGGAAGTATCACTTTAATCCCGGGGATAAAGAAGCATTGTCCATTTGGGATACCACCCAGATGGATAAATTCTTTAACACATTTTTCAAGGGATTTGTAATATTTCTGGGTATTGTAGGGAGTATGACCCTGATAGTTGGGGGCATTGGAGTTTCCAATATTATGCATGTGGTAGTAGAGGAGCGGACAAACGAGATAGGAATCAAGAAAGCCCTTGGAGCTAAAAACCGCCTTATTCTGGGACAGTTTATGATGGAGACATTCATCATTACGGCCATCGGAGGTACGTTAGGTTTTCTGATTTCATATGGAATTGTGAGCCTGGTAAATTTAATCGATCTTAAGAAATATGTTGGGACTTTGGGCATTTCTCCTGTAATTGCCGTTTTTACAGCTCTTATACTGGGAGTAATCGGATTTATTGCCGGATGGTTCCCGGCACGCCGGGCAGCCCTGATGGATCCGGTTGTGGCTATTCGAAAATAAGAAGGATTGTGTATTGAAAACCTGGTATTTGTTTCGTCTTTTTACCCGTGAGTTGAAAAAACAGCGAAAACGCATTCTGTTAACTATTTCTGCGATTGCCTGGGGGACTCTGACAATCATTTTATTGTTGTCATTTGGAGAGGGCCTCAAACGTCAAATGGGAAAAGCCAATAAGGGTTTGGGTATTAATATTGTTATCTTGTTTGGCGGACAGACCAGCAAAGTCTACCAGGGGTTACCCAAGGGACGGGAAATTCATTTCACCGATGAGGATGTGCAGCTTCTGAAGGAAAAGGTACCTCAGATATCAGAGATCAGTGGGGAATATGATATGTGGGGAGCATCTTTTACCTATGGTAAAAAGACCTTAACGGAGAGAATTACCGGGGTACTTCCTTCATTTGAAGATATGAGAACACATTATCCCGATGCCGGTGGAAGGTTTATAGACCCCCTCGATGTTGAACAGCGACGAAGAGTGGTATTTCTGGGAAATGAGCTCAAGGACCGTTTAATGGGCAAAGACGAGGCAGTGGGAAAAATCATAATGATTAATAATATTCCCTTTAAAGTCATCGGCGTTCTCAAGAAGAAACTGCAAATGAGTATGTACGGTGGACCAGATGCGGGTAAGGCAGTTGTTCCGTCCACAACCCTTAAAACCCTGCAGGGAAGAAAATATCTCAACCGCATTGTATACCAGGTAAACAAAACAGAAATGGCTCCTTACGTAAAGAGAGAGGTGTTTGAGATTCTGGGACGTAAACACCGTTTTGATCCATCCGACGAGAAGGCATTGTTTATGTGGGATACCATTCAGCAAACCGAAATTGGTCAGACTATTCTGGAAGGAATTCAACTATTTTTAGGTTTGATAGGAGCACTTACGCTTCTTATTGCCAGTGTGGGCGTGGCCAACATTATGTACGTCTCGGTGAAGGAAAGAACCCGCGAAATAGGAATAAAGCGCGCACTGGGAGCAAAAAAAGTTCATATTAAACTGCAATTTATTCTTGAGGCTCTGCTTATTGCCTTTTCAGGAGGATTTATCGGCGGATTTGTTGCGCTGCTTATTATACAGACATTACAGGGAATTCCGGTGGGTGAAGGAGCCTTACAGTTTCTGGGAAAACCAACTTTTTCTTATTCTATTGCATTTTCTACTGCTGTCCTTCTTGGGTTAGTAGGCTTACTGGCAGGTTATTTTCCTGCCCGCAGAGCTGCTGCGGTAGATCCTATTCAGTCATTGAGATATGAGTAATCATGGCCGGTAAGATATGAAGAAATTAAATCAGGTTCTATTTTATGATTAGTATGCAGAACATCTGGAGGGTATTCAGCACCGGCAAATTAAAAGTAGAAGCACTGCGTGGTATCAATCTTGAAATCAGGGAAGGTGAATTTGTGGCCATCATGGGGCCCTCCGGATCGGGCAAATCAACACTAATGCATATCATGGGCTGCCTGGATACTCCTACCGACGGAATTTATGAATTAGATAAAGTAAAAGTGCAGAATTTGGATGACAACCACCTGGCGGATATCAGGAATCAGAAGGTGGGATTTATATTCCAGAGCTTTAACCTGCTTCCGTATGCCAGTGCTTATGAAAATGTGGAACTTCCTTTGATTTTCAGAGGGATTAATTCCGGTGATAGAAAACATAAAGCAATTGAGGTATTGAATAAAGTTGGTTTGTTAGACCGTATGGATCATAAGCCGAATGAACTCTCCGGCGGCCAGCAGCAGCGGGTGGCCATTGCCCGGGCCATGGTTAATGATCCCAGAATTATTATGGCTGATGAACCCACCGGAAACCTGGACAGTCAGTCAGGGAAGGAAATTATCCGGGTATTTCTGGATCTATGGGAACAGGGGAATACCATTGTTATGATTACCCACGATGAAGATATCGCCCAAAATTGCCAGCGTATTATTCACTTAAAAGATGGAATGGTTGAAAATGGCAGCTATGCGGCTCATTAATTATTTTAATCCATAAATTTTATCTTAAAGACTCGAAGGACTTAAAATTCAGAGGCTAAGAAGACTAAAACTTCAATTTCAGATATTTGTCACGGGATGTTATTTTAATTTCTCCCGTAATTGATTCAAACATATTGGCCTGATGTATTAGCCTGTTTAATTCACAAAAAACGATATAATGCATCAAATGTGTTATATCCAAAGAAATTAAATTGTCCCGGTCTTTAGACCAGGGATTAAAGAATCCGGCATATTTGGTCTTTAGCCCCTATTTGTGAATTAAGGTTAGAGGTTCTCAATTATCCGAATGTTTAATTTTTTTTTGACTGGCAGGGGATTCTTCTCGGGAATCAGAATGCATCTTGAATTTAAAGGCCATCCCGGAGAGACTGCATCAGAGATTCATATTCCTGTTGGTAAATTTCCCATTCTTTCAATAAAAGATCCAGCTTATTGGAAGTTTCCCGGTATTTCACCTGCAGATTAATTATCAATGTTGAATCTTTGTAATTATCCGGCCTGCCCAGATTATATTCCATCTCTGATTTTTTCTTTTCCAGTTTTTCAATAGTGTGTTCTATCTCTCTGATCTTGTGAAGAAGTTGATTTCTTTTGGAACTTAACGCTTGTCTCGCACGGGCTTCCACACGTTTTTTTACTTTGTTTTTTTGAGCCGTGGATTCTGGCTTCTTTATGACGTTTTCTTTTAGCTCTACATTTTGTTTTTGGGCTTTCAGGAGCAGATAATCAGAGTAATTACCTTCAAATTCTGATAACCGGCCGATTTCCAGTTCAAATACGCGGTGGATGAGTTTATCCAGGAAATAGCGGTCGTGAGAAATTAGCAGGAGAGTTCCGTTATAATCCTGCAGAGCTTTTTCCAAGGCCTGGCGGGATAGAGTATCGAGGTGATTTGTAGGTTCATCCATTATGAGGAAATTGACCGGAGACAACAGAATCTTTGCCAACGATACGCGGGCTTTTTCACCTCCGGACAGTACCTGTATTTTTTTATCAACATCATCACCACTAAACATAAATAGTCCCAGAATGTTGCGAATACTGGTTCTGTGAGAGTCCGAAACGGTTTGCAATATTTCCTGGTAAATGGAGTTATTTATATTCAATTCTTCGATGCGGTGTTGCGCAAAATATCCTATTTCCAGCCGTTCCCCGGTAGTGATTTTGCCTTTCTGTGGAATGAGGTCCCCGCTGATCAATTTTGTCAAAGTGGTTTTCCCGGCACCGTTTTTACCAACCAGTGCAATTTTGTCATTTCGAGATATATGAAATGAAATATTCTCCAATACCCAGGTTTCATGATAGCGAAAGAAAACATTATCGAAATGTGCCACATTTTTAAAGCTGGGAATATCAACTTTAAGGGTGAAGGAAAATATTTTTTCAGTTTCCGGCAAATCCAGGTTGTCAAGTTTTTCCAGTTTTTTGACGCGGCTTTGGACCTGTGAGGCTTTGGTAGCTTTATAACGGAAGCGATCAATAAATTTTTTCTGCTGATCTTTTATTTTCTTCAGATTTTTCCAGTCATGTACAGCCTGTTCGGTTCTCAGTTGTTTTTGAATTTCATAATCATGGAAATTGCCTGGATAATGGAGGAGAGAACCTTTATCGAGCTCCACAATTTCACCGGCAATTTTATCAATTAAGAATCGATCATGTGATACGATAATGAGGCTGCCCTTATACTTTTTCAAATAATTTTCCAGCCATTCAAGAGAAGGCAGGTCCAGATGGTTTGTAGGTTCATCCAGTAACAATAGATCAGTTTTTTGTAAGAGCAATTTGGCCAGATAAGCCCGCATCCTCCACCCGCCACTGAATTCTTTCAAATTTTTTCCAAAATCCGAAAAACCAAATCCGATGCCGGCAAGTATTTTTTTTGCTTCTGCCCGAAAATGATAACCATTCCGGATCCTGAGTTGATATTCCAGTTGAGATTGTTCAGTCAATAAGTCCTGCTGCATGGGACTGTAAACCTGGTCATTAAGGAGATTCAGTATTTGTTCCAGCCGCGATTCCATCATTAGCAAATCTTTTCTTCCTGAGAGAACCAGGTTTAAAACAGTTTCATTATTTAATGAAATTTCTTCCTGTGGCAGATAGCCGATCTCGTACCCCGATGGCCGGATGATTTGCCCGGATGATGCTTCAATTTCACCGGTGATAATTTTTAACAGGGTGGTTTTGCCGGTACCATTAGGACCGATAAGAGCTATTCTATTGCCCTCATCAATGTTCCAGTCAGCGCCCGAGAGGAGTTTTCGTGTTCCGATCTCGTAATGGATATTCTTAAGTTGTATCATTGACATAGTTATTTTAAATAATACGCTGTTTAAAGATTATCTAATCGCTAAATTGAGTTGTAAGTTCATGGGATTTTCAGAAATATAAATTTGTGCTAAATTAGATTATTAGAAAAGAGATGACAAATATTTTGAAAATTTACTATTAATTATTAATTTACAGTTAAAATCTAACCTTAACAGGAGAGAAAATGGAAGGCAAATTGATTAATTGGAAAAAGTTACTGGATTTTTCTAAGAGAGTTATGATGAAGATGGAGGCGAGTGAGGATGATGCCTTTAAGGTCGCGGATAATCTGGTATCCTCAAATTTGAGAGGGATTGATTCACATGGAGTTTCCCGTCTGGGTCGTTATGTGGATGGTATAAAATCCGGTTATATTATTGCAAAAGCCAAACCTAAAGTAGTAAAAGAATCCAGTGTCCTAGCCAATGTTGACGGACAGAACGGACTTGGTCAACCGATGGGCTGGTTTGGCATGGAGCTGGCGATCAAAAAAGCGCAGAAGGAGGGTCTTGGTTTTGTGACCGTATTTAATTCAAATCACTATGGTTATGCCGGTTATTATCCCTTAATGGCTTTGAAATCTGATCTCATGGGTATTTCCATGACCAATTCAGCCCCACTGGTAGTACCGACATTTGGTAAGAATTCTATTATTGGTACCAATCCCATTGCAGTGACGGCTCCCACCAGCAAAAATCGTCCCTGGGTTATGGACTTCGCAACGGCTGTTGTTCCTCGAGGCAAGCTGGAGGTTTATAACCGTTTGGGCAAAAAGCTTCCGGAAGGCTGGGCGACTGATGAACGTGGTCATGTGACGGATGATCCGGGCAGGGTGCTTAAAAACCTGAAAGAACTGCTGGGAGGAGGACTTTTACCACTGGGCGGCGCCGGTGAGACCTATGGTGGACACAAAGGATATGGATTAAATGTTATGGTGGACGTATTTTGTGCCATACTATCCGGTTCGAATTATGGTCCCCATGTAGTTTCCAAAAAGGAAGGGAAAATCAATTTCCCCCGGGTGGGACATATGTTCATGGCACTGGATCCTGATTATCTGGTGGGAATCAAGGAATTTAAAGCGCACATGGATAAGTACATTAATGAATTGAAAAATTCAGAGAAAGCAGAAGGAGAATCCCGTATCTATGTGCATGGCGAAAAAGAATTTGAGGAACAGGAGAGACGTGAAAAGAACGGTATTCAGTTAGATACGAAAACAGTTGATGGTCTTGTAGCTATATCCAAAGAACTGAATGAGCACATTGAATTTATGGAATAACGGTAATGTTATCCCAGTGATGGAGCAATAAAAAAGGGAGCATTTTGGCTCCCTTTTTTAGTATAGTATGAAATATATCTCAGCCGTTGCTTTTCTGAAATTTTTTCATGTGATCCATCAGTTTTTCAACACCATCCAGTGGCATGGCATTGTAAATACTGGCGCGAATCCCTCCCACCGAACGATGACCTTTCAGCCCAACCAGACCTGCGGCATTGGCCTCGGATATGAATTGCTTTTCCAGATCTTCCGAGGGTAAGCGAAAGGTTATGTTCATTATAGACCTGCTGTCACTCTTTGCAGTTGGGCGGTAATAGTTGGAAGAATCTATGGTATCATATAATAATTTCGCTTTCTGCTGGTTGATCTTTTCAACCTTATCAATTCCGCCTGTATCAAGGATCCACTTCATCACCAGACTCACTATATAAATTCCGAAACAGTTGGGAGTATTATAAAGCGAATTTTTTTCTGCGAAAGTCTTATAATTAAGAATGGTCGGGATATTTTCCGGACTGCGGTCCAGCAGATCATTACGGATAATGACGATTGTTACACCTGCAGGGCCGACATTTTTCTGGGCACCGGCATAAATCAGGCCGAATAGCCTGGAATCAAAGCGACGGCAGTAAAAATCTGAGGACATGTCCGCCACCAAAGGCACTTCTTTACTCTCAGGATAGCTCTGCCACTGGGTTCCAAAAATAGTGTTATTGGAAGTGATGTGCAAATATGAGGCATTATTGTCAATATTAAAATTCCGGGGAATATGATTGAAATTATCCTGATCTGAACTGGCGATCACTTGATACTCTATACTTAGTTTTTTTGCCTCGGAAATCGCTTTTTTTGACCAGGAACCGGTATTTATATATAGTGCAGGTTTTCCCTTCTGTGCCAGGTTTAAAGGTACCGCTGCAAATTGTGCAGTTGCTCCTCCCTGCAGGAAGAGCACCGTGTAATTATCAGTTATACCCATTACTTTTTTTATATCTTCAATAGCCTCATTTAAAATAGAATCAAATGTTTTCGAGCGGTGACTCATTTCCAGTATTGACAAACCTTCCCCACCATAATTGGTCAATTCTTTCTGTGCCTTTTCAAGAACAGAAAGAGGCAGGGTGGCTGGTCCCGGATTAAAGTTAACAACGCGGCCTTTCATATTTTCCCCTTTCTTTATTACCATAGAGTAAATTAATGAAAAATATTGTGATTAATTTACTAAACTCTCACAATTTAGTAAAGACATTTAGTAAAAACATCCGGCTGACTACATTAAATACGGGTTGATTTTCCTTGCTCTAATGGTTATTATTGAAATTTAAAAACCGGAAAGATTACTATGATAAATATATATAAAAAATTAAATCCCCTTGTTTTTTTTATAATCCTGCTTATATGGATGGGAATCAGGGCACAAACCTTACCTACCCTGGAAGATATAAAAGGAAAGAAAGTGCGTGAAGATTTGCAGGAACTGGCCTCGGAAAAATACCAGGGACGGGAAGCCGGTTTAACAGGCGGCAAAATGGCGGGCGATTATATTCTGCAGAAGATTAATAAACCCGGATTATTACCTTTGTCTGGTGATACTAATAGGACGGCCGAATCGGGTTATGTTCAGAAATTTCAAATCATCGGAACCCTTTCTGCAGAGGTAGGGGCCTCCTTACGGGTTCAGCTTGAGGACAGCAGTTATAATGCCATACGGGATAAAGATTATTTTTATTTTTTCAACTCGGCTGTAAAAATTGATCTGGATGGTCCGGTTGTTTTTGCGGGATACGCCATTAGCGCACCTGAGTACAGGTATGATGATTTTCAGGGTGTAAATGTCAACGGAAAAGTAATAGTTGCATTTTACGGAGAGCCGTTAGAAAAGGATAGTCTGGTATTTTTTAATGGAACACACCAGACCAAATATATGATGGAATACTGGAAGGCAAAAAACATTGCTGCAAGAGGTGGAAAAGCGCTATTAGTGATCCCTACTCCTGAAAACAGGCAAAGCTATGAAAGATTTCTGCAGAGACGACAAAGTCAGAAAGCGCATAAGAATTTTGTGCTGAAAGGCGATTCAACTGTTCCGGTGATTTACCTGTCTCCGGAATTTTCCGATAAGCTTTTTGATGGCTGGATACCCAATAATTTTAAGACCACTGTTCAGAAAATACACGATGAATCTCAGAAACCAGATACCACTACCATAAGTTGGGAGAGGGGCGGATTTCCGCAAATAAAGACCTGTTTGTCCATTAACTATGATAATCCCGAGATCCGCAATTGCCGAAATATTCTGGCCATTCTTCCTGGCAATGATGAAATATTAGGAAAAGAATACATACTGGTCGGATCCCATTATGACCATGAAGGCATCAGGAATGGTAAATTATATCCCGGGGCAGATGATAACGCATCGGGAGTAGCGGCAAATCTCAATGTGGCCTTTGCTTTCTCACAGCTCAAAAAAAATCAGTACCCCAGTCGGAGTGTAATTTTTGCTTTCTGGGATGCCGAGGAGGAAGGAACTCTTGGCACCCGTTATTTTGCAGATCATCCTCCGGTAAGTTTACAGAATATTAAAGTTGCCATTAATATGGATATGATTGGTCGGGATGCTTCTTTTAATTTTGCTGCCCTGAGGAATCCCATCAGGGATGAAGATGCGGAGAACAAAGTGATGTTATTTTATTCCGCCCAGGCGGAAGGTCTGAAAAAAATTGCAGAGGAAGCAAACGTTGCCTCTCATCTTCATCTGCTTTTTGATCCCAATGTGTTCTTTACCAGCGGCAGTGATCATGTCAATTTTCACTCACTGGGTATACCGGTGGTATATTACTTTACCGGTTTTCATCCAGACTACACCAGTCCGCAGGATACCGCAGACAAAATTGACTATGAAAAACTAACCCGCATTGCCAGGCACATTGCGGATTTTACTTATTTGCTCGCAAACAGTTCGCAAATTCCGGATTTTGATACAGATATTCTGACTGCACCGGAAGGAGATTTTACGAGATAAATGAACGGAGTATTTTCCCATGGATAAGAATGCCTATAAAGAAAAAGTATACATTAAAGATGTCCGTCAATATGTGGGACGGGAAATAGTAATTGCCGGATGGCTTTATAATAAGCGGTCCAGTGGTAAAATACATTTTCTTTTAGTGAGAGACGGTACTGAAATTATCCAGTGCGTTGTGGTCAAGAGTGATGTTTCTGACCAAGTTTTTTCGCTGTATGATCAACTCGGTTTTGAATCCTCCCTTCTTATTAAAGGCAAAGTATCGGAAGATAAAAGATCCCCGCTGGGATATGAAATTCAGGTTAACGATATTATGGTCATGCAGATACCTGTGGACGAATTCCCCATCTCTAAAAAAGAGCATGGCATCGAATTTCTGATGGATCATCGGCATCTCTGGCTTCGATCCAGAAAACAGTTTGCTATCCTGAGGATTCGTCATGAAATAATTTCAGCGATCCGTGATTTCTTTAATGAACGGGATTTCATTTTAATTGATACTCCCATATTTACTCCTTCTGCCGCCGAAGGAACTTCGACCCTTTTTTCAACAGATTATTTCGGAATGGATGCATATCTCACCCAGAGTGGCCAGCTGTATGCGGAGGCAGCGGCAATGGCGCTGGGAAGGGTTTATTGCTTCGGACCAACCTTCCGGGCGGAAAAGTCCAAGACCCGCCGGCATCTTACCGAATTCTGGATGGTTGAACCTGAAGTTGCTTTTTTTGATCTTGATGATGACATGAAATTAGCGGAAGATTTCATCAGTTATATTGTACAACGTGTACTGGAAAAACGGAGCATGGAACTGGAAACCCTGGAGAGGGATACTGAAAAGCTAAAGAAGGTAGCAGCACCTTTCCCAAAGATATCCTACACCGAAGCGGTGCAGATTCTAAAAGAAAAAGATGTTGATTTTGAGTGGGGAAATGATTTTGGCGGGAAGGATGAAACGGTGATTTCCGAACAATTTGACCGCCCGGTAATTGTCCATCGTTATCCGGCAATAGTAAAGGCATTCTATATGAAAAGGGATTCAGAAGATGACCGGCTCGCTCTGGCTATGGATGTTCTGGCACCAGAGGGTTATGGTGAGATCATCGGGGGCAGCCAGCGTGAAGATGATTATGAAGTGCTGGTTAAACGACTGGAAGAAAACAAGCTTCCCAGGGATCATTACGAGTGGTACCTGGATCTTCGCAGATATGGGACGGTGCCCCACGCCGGTTTTGGTCTGGGAATTGAAAGAACCGTTGCATGGATTTGCGGAATTCCTCATATCAGGGAAACCATTCCATTTCCCAGGACTATTTATCGTTTGACACCCTGAAAAATAAATGAATCTGAGGCTGTCTGGGCAAATCACCTGTTAGGGTAGCCATGTTATCAAATTTAATTCAGAGAGGTAGGTATCAATAAGTCCGCCAAAATTATTGGCGTTATCGGGGGAAGTGCGTGCAGTCCCGAAGACTATGAATTAGCGCGGGAGGTTGGCCGATTGATCGCCAGGGCAGGGGCCCTACTGGTTTGTGGTGGCAAAGGCGGAGTAATGGAAGCGGCGTGCAGGGGAGCAAGGGAAGAAAATGGTCTCACTATTGGAATTCTGCCCGGGAATAATCTCTCCGAAGCTAACAGGTATGTTACCATCCCTATAGCCACCGGCATGGGTATTGGTCGCAATATTATCATTGTACATACTGCACAGGCTCTTGTTGTGGTAAACGGGAAGTATGGTACCCTTTCGGAGATTTCCTATGCCCTGCAGCTGGAAAAACCGGTTTTTGCCCTGAAACCCTGGTTGGAGATACCGGGAATAAAGGTGGTTGATACCCCCCGGCATGCCGTAAGTTCAGCCTTGCAGAGTATTCATTGAAATAATGTGGTAAATTTAATACCTTCAGATCATGGAAAAAGTAGCTTTTCTGGCTCACATCAGGGGAATGGTACAGGGAGTAGGATTCCGTTATTTTACTTACCATGAAGCATCTTCACGGGATCTTACCGGTTATGTTAAAAATCTGCCGGATGGGCGGGTTGAGGTTTACGCTGAGGGCTCAAAGGAAGACCTCAATAGTCTACTGCAACGTCTGCAGGAGGGACCCGGCTCCGGTTATGTCAAAAAGATTGAGGTGGAATGGGAGACCTTCCACAATAAATACCAACAGTTTTCGGTGGAAAGAAGCTATTTCTAGTTCAGAAACCCCGGCTTGCAGCCGATAATTGAATTACTTTTAACTGGTTGAGGAATGGAAATGAAAAATTTTGAAAGCTATATCCGCAATGTCCCCGATTTTCCGGTAAAAGGCATTCAGTTTAAAGACATTACCACCCTGCTGAAAAACGGGGAGTTGTTTGCCCAGGCGGTTGATCAGATGTATGAACCGTTCCGGGAGAAGGAGATTGACAAAATCGTGGCCATTGAAGCGCGGGGTTTTATCTTTGGTGCGGCCCTGGCCTATAAATTGAATTGTGGTTTCGTTCCTATCCGCAAGCCGGGAAAGCTTCCAGCGGAGGTACTAAAGGAATTTTATGAACTGGAATATGGCAAGGACAGCATTGAGATCCATCAGGATGGTCTGGAAGAAGGAGACCGGGTATTACTGGTGGATGATTTGCTGGCTACCGGGGGAACAGCAGCGGCCAGTTGCCGGCTGGTGGAAAAACTGGGAGCGGAAATAGTGGGTTTATCGTTTTTAGTGGAATTAATCGAATTGAATGGGAGAAAACTGTTAAGTAATTATAATGTCCATTCGTTAATGGATTTTCCATTTTAACAAAAAAGCCAGCTGGTTAATATGCAGCTGGCTTTTTATGCGTAAAAATTTTTCGTTTTTTAGAAGGCCACACCACCGGTAATTCCCACGAAGGTTGTCGTACCACCGTACTTATCACCATATTCGTCTTTATAACTCTCTGTGAATATAAATCTGAATATTCCTTGAATGATGACATTAATAGAAGTCCCGGCAGGAAATTCAAAACCGGCACCCGCAGCAAGGCCGACTTTATTGTCGTCTTCATCCCATATATTTTCACTTTGGCCCAGATATGAAAGATCTGCTTTATCCTTGAGAAAATTATATGTTACCATACCGAACAGGAAAAACTGATTATTAGCTTCCACAGGTGTTAAATAAGGCCTGATACCTACACCGAGTTCAATAACGCTGGCATTTCCAGTTATTTCTACATCGTTGGGATCCACACCTATCAAGTTTAAAAATGGAGTAATGTCCTCCAACGCTTTATCTCCATTGAAAGTGAAACGTTCATAAGCTGCACCAAATACAATCCCCAACTTGGGTGAAGGAAAGAGAACATACTGGGCATGCCCGCTAAAGCCAACCTTGTAATAGTCCTTAAATTCTTCCGGGCCCAGCGGTATACCAACACCTGCAAATACTTCGAATTGGGGCTTTCTCATTCCCTGTGCAAGCACCGAATTAAGCGATAGCACGAACAAAATCAGCAGGACAACAACCACAAATTTTTTCATAAATCAGTACCTCCATTTAAATTTGAGTAAATTAACGAAACATTCTGATACTGCCTCTATATTCGGTATAAATTCTGGAATCTGAATTTTTTTAAACATAATTATTTTGTTACAATTTTATCTCGTACTTTGGGACTACCATCCTTGGTCTGGATTATCTTACCGGTAGAATAAACATCAAATATTTCAGTAACCTGTACTTCACAGATCTCATCAATTTCGCGGGCAATCACCTTGCCGCTGACGGGGTGGACAATAGGCGCGCCTTCCCGGTAAATATGACATTTCATACCCTTTTTTAAACCATTGGACCGTCCGATGTCCAGGGTTACCTCATTGCCGGAGACACTGATGACATATCCGTTCAAAATGGGTATTTCCGCCTTAATTTTTTCTGCAAGAGTATTTATCATCTGGGACACATTCTGGAGAGATATCTGGTCACTATACGCATCTTTAGCGGTCATAATGGCGGCGGTTTCCGTATCAATAAGACGGGCATCTATACTCAGGGCATTGCTGGAGCGTGTGACGCTTCCCACAATCACTGCATCCACACCGATCCCTTTGCCGATTTCAGCAGCTGTGGATGCATCAATTACCCCGCTCATACCGAGCTTCTGTTCCTCCAGGATTTTTTCCAGTAAAGCCCTCTCAATGACTTTGAATCTGTTAATATTGACAAATCCGGTTATCAGTTTATCCAGCAGGTCGATTGAACCTAATTCACTACCCAGGCCTTTGCTGTCAAAGGGAAGCACAGCAACACTCATACGGTCACCCACGATTTCAGAACTTGTAATTTCTGGTAAGGAGGCATCTTCTGCAGGCACTACCACCGGTGATACCGGAGCTTCAGTTTTAGAAGTGGATTTACCCTGAGGCCGTGGATAATTACCCTCGGCTATTTTATCCAGATACATTTTGGCCCGCCGGGAGGAGCTCTGGTTCATGGAAATGGTCAGTTCCTCTCGTGCTTTCTCGATATTTCCCAGTTCATAATAGCAGATACCCAGTTCACGGTGAGGATAATATTCAATAAAAATAGTTCCAAATGCTCTCAATTTTCCGGAATCACTACCCTGACCCTTCAGGGCCTCCTGAAAATAATTTACTGCAGATTGCCAGTTACTGGTTTCCATGGCCTTCTGACCATTTTTATAGGCATTATACCACTGGGGTGTGCCGGCCCGAAGATACGATAAGGTAAAAAATAGGAACAGTATAATCAGAATGCAGAGCTTCTTGTAGTGCAGATTCATCATGGGATACCTCTAAGTGACGTGTTTTAGAATCTATAAAGCTAACTGAAATGATATAATCGGTTCTCAGGTGAAATATAAAACCTACGGGAAATTAATCAATTGAAAGATAAAAATCAAGATACACTTGATCTTAATTTCACACTATTTTAAGAGAGCGATATATGTTACCTAACTAGATAAAAATTTTACTAAAAATTTACAAATAAATTTGCTTGGAGTTAAGTTGTATATTAAAATAGGAGCAGTTTATAAATATTTTTGTTTAATATATTGAACACCAACCTGTGAAAATAGGTAATAAAATAAGGCGCCTGAGAAAGCTCAGGGGTCTGACCATAGAGGACCTGGCAGAAAAAGCGAACATTACCAAGGGATTTATCTCACAGCTGGAACGTGATCTGACTGTTCCATCTGTGACCACACTCAAGCAGGTTCTTGATGTACTGGGAGTTGAATTATCATCTTTTTTCAGTGATCTGTCCGAACGGGAAAAAAACATTTTTTCCAACAAAGATAGAACCGCTGCAAAGAAGACAGGTACATACACCATTGAAAACCTGATTCCTAAATTAAAATATCTAGAGATGGAACCTTTACTGTTAGCTATACAACCACTTACCGAATTCAGTCTGCGTTTTCAGGAGGATGAGGGTTTCGGGTTTGTGGTGCGGGGCAATCTCAACGTCAAAATTGATCAGGAGGAAAAGCGAATCAATAAAGGAGACTGCTTTTACCTTTTCTTCGATAATCACCTGATACTGAATAATCTATCGAATAAAATTGCTGAAATCCTATTTGTAAATTATTAACCGGCAGGAGGATTTGGAGTATTGAAAGCTTTAGGCCGTCATATTCTGGCAGAATTTTTTAATTGTGATGAAACATTACTTAATGATGCGGGGAAGGTGGAGAAGATAATGAAACGGGCGGCACTGGAGTGCGGTGCCACGATTGTGAATTCGGTTTTTCACACTTTTAATCCCCATGGAGTGAGTGGTGTAGTAGTGATTGCAGAATCCCACCTGGCCATACATACCTGGCCGGAATACCGGTATGCTGCTGTAGATGTGTTTACCTGCGGGGAGATGGTTAATCCCTGGATTGCCACTGAAACACTTCGCAAATATCTAAAGGCAGAATCGATCAAATCCATGTCTTTAAAGCGCGGTGAACTACGGGATAAAGGAGTACTGCGGCATAAGCCCCTTGAGGTGGATCTTCATTAATTTCGGTTTTAGTACTGGTTTTTAGAGCAATCCTCCATTCAAGGGAGGAAGAACGCACTACCTGCCAGGAGTGGGACAACTTTTCACCATCGAATATTAATTATAGCCGGATTATCTTAGCCATTTTCTTTTCTTATACCTTTTTTATAGCGTGGCAAAAGAAATATCTTTATATTTCAACTAGAATTGGTGAATATAAATATACTATTATGGTCGATGCCAGAATTCTAAACGCCTTAAATATTAATCGTTTCATAGCTATTGATATTGAAACCACCGGCCTGGATTATCTGAAAGAGGAAATCATTGAAATAGCCGCAGTCCGCTATGTGTCTGGTGAACCAAAGGAAGAACTGCAATTCCTTTTAAATCCGGGACGTCCCATACCTCACAATATCTCTCAGATGACCGGAATCACGGATGAAATGGTGGCAAACGCCTCTCATTTTTCTTCGAAATATGGTGAAATTCTGGAATTTATAAAGGAAGATCCCCTTATAGCCCATAATATCAGTTTTGACCTTTCTTTCCTGCAGTATCATATTGAAAAACATAAAAACCCCGCCCAAGATAGTAATAAAGCCGGAAACATTTATTTTACTGTGAATGAAAAATACGATACACTCGCCCTGGCTAAAATATTTTTGCCCTTTCAGCATGGGTTTTCGCTGTTAAAACTTGCCAAATATTTTGAAATACATCCCCAAAGTGCACACCGGGCCTCGCCGGATGCCCACACTGCCGCCAGAATTTTTTTAAAACTGGTGGAAATTTCATTGAATTCCGATTTCAGGGATGTCCGCAAAATAAATGAAATATTGGAACCCACAAATGATTCCCTTAAATCATATTTCATGAATCTGCAGTTACTGCTTGCCAGTGGCAGGTATCATGTTGAACCCGATCTGGATAAGGATCAACTGCTGGTTTCAACCAACCTCTATAATATTATTGGAGAAGATGACACGCCCGACAGCGGACGCCTGAAGACGGAAGAAATTGATGAGAAGGAAATTTCCACATTTTTTGACAGCGGTGGTACTCTGGCACAGTCCTTTGGAAATTTTGAACATCGTGATGTGCAAGTAACAATGGGTAGCGCAGTTGCCAGGGCGTTTAATAAATCTGAATTTTTAGTGGTGGAAGCGGGTACAGGTACAGGTAAATCCATGGCATATCTTCTCCCGGCCATCCGCTGGAGCATGAAAAATTACGGACCCTTTGGTCGGGTGATAATAAGTACCAATACCAAAAATCTTCAGGAACAACTTTTTTATAAAGATCTTCCGATTTTACATAGTATTCTTAATGAAAAATTCAAAGCAGTTTTACTTAAAGGGAAGGCCAACTATCTCTGTTTGGACAAATGGTATACCATCCTGAAAGATATGAAATTCCGGCTTAATAACTATGAGCGCAGTAAGATTTTGCCTTTAATTCTGTGGGTAAAAAAGACCCAGACCGGCGATATCTCAGAGAATAATGGATTTACATCAGAACGCAATATGAGCATCTGGAGCAAATTTATTGCAGAAGACAATTACTGTCCGGGAAAAAGCTGTAAATACTACAATCAATGTTTTCTGTGGCGTGCCCGTAACCATGCCAGAGATGCCCATCTGGTGCTGGTAAATCATTCACTGCTTTTTTCCGACCTGGCAACAAAAAATTCTGTTTTAAATGAGTATGCAAATGTCATTCTCGATGAAGCTCACAATATTGAAAAAGTAGCCACGGAATATTTGGGTCTTCAGTTCACTGTGTGGGAATTTCGTGATGTTTTTCAGAAACTTCATGTGAAAGAGAGTTATGAGACCGGAATTTTAATACAACTGCGCAAGCGTATCCAGTTAAGTGATCTGGAGAAATCAAAAAAAGAATTAATTTTCGGTCATTTAAATACTTTGATACCTCAGGTAAAAACCAATGGTATGGTTACGCAGGGGTTCTTTAAAGAGCTTACTATCTCACTTCGTTCATTAATACCGGAATTAACCAGAAATGAATATTCTTCCCGTTACCGTTACAGGAACACTGATGGATTATATACTAAACTGGAGTCTTATGTACAGGAATTAAAAGAAAATTTAAAAAATTTACACATGGGAATTATCGATTTGCTGGAAGTATTGCGGGAAATCCCTTCAGACAGTTTTAATTATCAAAAACAGCTCGTGCAGGAAATACTGGCGCAATCCACAAAACTGGAGGGACTGATTGCAAATCTGGATTTCCTGGTGAACGCTGAATGGGATGACTGGGTATACTGGTTTGAGTTACCCAACCGTTCGGAATCTGACGATAGCCGGTTATATGCTGCACCCCTGAAGATTGCGGATATTCTGCATGAAAAACTTTACCGAAATCTAAGGACAGCAGTCTTCACGTCCGCCACTCTGGCGGTAGGTAAAACTTTTGAATATTTCAGAGAGCGTTCGGGACTTAATTTGCTTAAGCACGGCCATCTACAGACATTGTTGCTGGATTCTCCCTTTGACTATGAAAAGCAGGTTCTACTGGCCATACCCTCATATATACCGGACCCCCGTTCATCTGAGTACAGGAGTACCATTAAGCAATTCCTGGGACAACTGCTCCGGGAACAGCCCAGGGGGACATTGGTACTATTTACCTCATATTCCCTTTTAAATGATGTATTCGACTCCCTCAAACTGGAGTTCGAATCTGAAAAAGTGACCCTTCTGGCACAGGGTATCAGTGGAAGCCGGCATACAATTATCAACGAATTTAAACTGCATCCCAATTCATTCCTGTTGGGAACGGACAGTTTCTGGGAAGGTATTGATGTACCCGGGAAAGCCCTGGAAATATTGTTACTGACTAAATTGCCCTTTGATGTTCCTTCAGAACCTGTTGTTCAGGCAAAAGCAGAGCTTATTGAGAAGCAGGGTGGAAATGCATTTCTTGATTATACCATTCCGGAAGCGGTTATAAAATTCCGACAAGGTTTTGGGAGGCTAATCCGTTCAAATTCAGACTATGGTGCCGTAATTATTCTGGATAACCGGGTGATCAAGAAAATGTATGGTCGAATATTTTTAGAATCGTTACCCGCAAAAGCTGTTATATTTCACCAGGAAGATGATTTGTGGGAAGAGCTGGTTAACTGGTTTCAAAAAATAGGGAAAATTGCATGAATACAATGACGGGTGTGGATATCCTCGCTCAGAAAGATTTTCAAACACTGTCTGAGAAACGAATAGGTGTCCTGTGCAATCAGGCATCGATAAACCGGCAATTGAAACATATTCTTGAAATTCTGTTACCCCTGCACCAGAAGGGTATTTTAAAGGTGGCAGCTGTTTTTGGTCCTCAACATGGATTGTGGGGACATACTCAGGACAATATGATCGAGTGGGAAGGTTACGTTGATCCCTCCACCGGCCTCAAAATATATTCTCTTTATGGGGAACACCGTAAACCGATACCGCAGATGCTGCATGAACTGGATGTTCTGCTAATCGATTTGCAAGATGTCGGATCTCGCTATTACACATTCATCTGGACTATGGCCCTGGCAATGGAAGCCTGCAGTGAACAGGGAATTCCGGTGACGGTGCTTGACCGACCGAATCCTATTGCAGGAAATATGATTGAGGGGACAATCCTCGACATGAACTTCAGGAGCTTTGTGGGATTATATCCGCTTCCCCAGCGGCATGGCATGACTATCGGTGAAATAGCGGGATATCTCAGAGAGGAGTATTACCCGGGACTTGATCTGCAGGTCATTCCAATGACGGGTTGGAACCGACAGGAGCATTTTCCGGAAACGGGTTTATCATGGGCCATCCCTTCTCCCAATATGCCTCTGTGGTCGACGGCATTAGTATATCCAGGAATGTGTTTGCTGGAAGGTACAAATCTTTCCGAAGGCAGGGGAACTACCAGGCCTTTCGAGATATTCGGAGCCCCATGGATAAATGGCCGCAAATTATGTGAGAAGTTGAACAGTCTGAAACTTCCGGGGGTTTATTTCCGTCCGGTGCAGTTTCTGCCGACATTTAATAAATTCATGAATGAAATAATTGAGGGAGCATTTATTCATGTTCTGGACAGATTTACTTTTCAGCCTGTTCTGTCAGCGATTGCACTATTCCAGGAAATAATACGTTTTTATGGGGATAAATTCCGCTGGAATGATCCACCATATGAGTATGAATATCATTTGCTTCCCATAGATATTCTCTCCGGAAACTCCTGGTTAAGAGAGTTGATTACAAATCTGCAACCACTTGCTCAAATCCGTGAAAGAATGAAGCAGGAAACCGATGAGTTTCAGGTAATCAGGAAAAATTATCTGATATATTGATGATTCAGAAATAATCTCATACTTAGTGAATCAGCTTTTCATAATCAGGAATATTATGTAATGTTTCCAAATCGCTGTCTGCCGCTGCCTGTTTTTGCAGATTCGGGTTCAGGGTTAAGGCTTTTTGCAGTGCATCCAGGGCTTGCTGTTTCTGGCCGGCTGCCAGCCTGATCACTGCCAGATCATACCAGACCTCTGCATTATCCGGCGCCAGTTTTGCTGCCCGTTCAATATGAGGCAGGGCCTCATGGTATTGCTTGTGCGTGAATAAAGTCCAGCCTTCATTCCATGCGTAGTTGACCTGGGCAATATCGAGTAGTCTTCCCAGCTCCTTAAATGGTTCCGGATTGTCATCCACCCGAATATCTATTGCCAGATCCGTGTATCCCCCGTAACCGGTACCTTCCTTGACCACCACCAGTGCAGCCGACTGTTTACCCCTGGAGTCTCCGCCATTTTTATCTCCAGCCAGTAGAGCTGCATACAGACGCTCGGCCAGGGTACCATTCGTCTCCAAAAATGCCTTCTCCATTCCCGTTACCACGGACTCAGCCGCCAGAATATTGCCCTGGATGGCGTAGTTGGGACCATTTCGGCCTCCTGCCCAGCCGACACATTCTTTTCCGGTATAAGTGGCCGAATTGCCGTGATCATCAACAATTCCCAATTGACGCTTTTCCGGATTATCATCATTTCTCAGCAATATATCGATAACCTCGCGGGGAAGTGCGCCACTGTCCAATAAATTCAGTCCTCTCCAGCCGAAAGAGGTATTGGCAAAAGACTGTGTTGCCACAGCTCCTATGCCTGCTTCTGCCCAGGGCACAACCGTGCCCACGGCAAAAAACCGTGACGCTACAGCTACACCCAGTTCCCCGCTGGCAGAATCCCTCCCAACTATAGAAAAGGTGGAAACAGGAAGCAATCCTGACTTCTCGGCGGAATATGAGGATGTTGAGAAGGACGACAATATTAAAAGTGAGATGACTGATAAAATAATTTTGGAAATCATGTGGTTAATTCTGGTTCTGCGGGGTGCCATGATAGCCTCCATTTTCTTTAGGTTAAATTTAAGGCAGATTATTAATGCCTACAATGATATTTCTGATTAAAATAGTGAGGTAATAGTTACCTGGAAATGGTACTAAATAATGAAAGTATTAAAAATATCTTGATTTTCACCCTGCTTTCGCTTATAATTTCAACTATTTTTTTAAATTAAGTGTCCGGAAGACAAAATCCTCACCAATACACCGGAGCATTGATGTCTGAGAAATTGAAAAAAATAATCCGTTTCATTCAGAGTACTGATAATTTTTTGATTACCACACATATGAATGCCGATGGGGATGCCTTCGCTTCCATGCTGGCCGTATCTTACCTGCTGGAACAGTGGGAAAAGACCTTTGAGATAATTATCGACGATTCACGTGTAGACAGTAAGTATAATTTTCTTTGGGGAGTTGAACGTATTACATCCTATGGTCCAGCAAACAAAAAGACATACCGTGCGGCCATTGTACTGGATGTTCCGAGTCGCAAAAGAATTGGAAACCCCGCCACATATCTTCCCTCGTCTGAACACTGTGTGAAAATTGATCACCATCCGGAGGAAGAAGACTTTGCGGAATTCCACATGGTGGATGTCCAGGCAAGCTCAACCAGCCAGCTTATTTATGAACTGGTCAGGGAAAGTAATTTTAAAATGGACAGGAATCTGGCGGACATCATTTTTACCGGAATCATGTATGATACCGGACGTTTTTCATTTTCAAATACCAGACAAAGGGATTTTCAGATCGCGGCCGAACTTCTTTCTTTTGGTGTACGACCCCATGATATAGCTAATAAACTTTTTTTTACAAATTCTTTTACCTCCATGAAAACGCTCGGATATGCTCTATCCCATATGGAGTTATTGCTTGACGGTAAAATAAGCCTTATATATTTACCTCATTCCGTCATGGTAAGCAACAACCAGGGAGAGATAGAAGAACTGGCCAATTACAGTGTGGCCATAGAAGGTGTGGAAGTGGGTCTCTTCATTAGAGAGGTTGAACCCAATTATTTTAAAGTAAGTTTACGCTCGAAAGGTAGGGTCAATGTGAACGCCATTGCAAAAATTTTGGGGGGAGGGGGGCATAAGCACGCGGCAGGAGCCAGATTCTCAGGTAAATACCAAGATCTCAGAAGACAGATCGAGACAGAAATACAGAAATTCATGACCCCATAATGATATTCACTTTTTTCAATTGTGAATAGAAAATCTTTGATTTTTTACAATTTCATATTATTTTTATTGGCTTTTACAACAATTTATTATGTTTAAATGAATTTTCACTTAGATCAACGAACTGAAATAAAAAATGTCAATGCTGCTTATATTTAAATCGGTCAATTTCAGCCTGTCATTCCTTACCTGAAAGTGGAAGTACTGTAGGGCGGTTCGTAAAAATAGAATTCTGGTATTAAATCTTACCCTAACCACCAGGTCATGTTCGCCGGGAAGAACACCGCTGGAAATAGTTGTATATAATCATGGAAACATTAAAATATTTACAGGGAAAATGATGTTCTTAAAGGTTCAGAAATATGTTTACCATAATTCATTTGCATCAGGTTATTTAAAGGACATAATTGTATAGTTTATTTCAAAAATAAATATCAGGATATTTTTTCTTCTAAATGGGTAAAATATTCTTTGTGGTCATATCAGATCTGAATTCAGAAAAAAAGGAATATCTTGACTGATTGGGAACAACGAACTCACAGAAATGACTCAGGAGCGGCCATTACGCCGGTACTTGCGGCAATCATTTTAAATCATAATGGAAGTGTGCTTCTTGCCCAGCGCAAACCGGGTAAAACCAATGCATTGAAATGGGAATTTCCGGGAGGAAAACTTAAGCCCCAGGAATCTCCCGAAAATTGTCTGGCCAGGGAAATAGAAGAAGAACTGGGTATCAGTATAGCTGTACGTCAACTTTTTTCTGCTGTTAACTATCAATATCCTCATGACAATGTATTACTACTGGCTTATTTTGCCGAACTGGTATCCGGGCGCTTAAATTTAATTGACCATGCAGATGTACGCTGGGTACCTATTTTGAAATTACTGAATTATGACTTATCCCCTGCTGATATTCCCATAGTTGAGAAATTAATGGAAAATTTCAAAGGAACTTATCCGGTCGAATACTAGTAATGAATTCTCCTCAAATAGCAATTGACAGCAGCGTTGCAGGAAAAGTTCTGGCAGGGATCCTGGAATTTTCAGGGTTAAAAGGCCAAAAATATAATAAAGATTTATGGATTGCCCTGCAAGCCCTTGCTGATGTCATACGGGCAAAATTTGATAGCCCCTCTGATGCCCTGGCTGAACTGCGACCTGCCCGAGACCTCTACCGGGCAGTGGGAATTGAACCTACCCGGATACGACCTTCTTCTGAATCGTTGCTCAGACGTGTTATTAAAAATAAAGATTTGTATCAGATAAATTCGATTGTGGATGTGTGCAATTATGCATCCCTCTTCTTTCTGTTGCCCATAGGCCTCTATGATGTGGAAAAAATTTCCGGGGATATTATATTCCGGCTCGGTAACAGCTCAGAGGAATATGAAGGAATCCGAAAAGATACCATCCATGTGCAGAACCGTCTGACCCTGGCGGATGGAAAAGGCCCATTCGGTAATCCAAGTGCCGACAGCCAGCGTACAGCCATCGATTCAAAGAGTACTCATATTCTGATGATTATCTTTGCACCTGCCCATTATTCTCACCAAAGACTAAGCCGGCATATGAAATTCTCAAAGGAAACCATGTTGAAATATCATTCGGGTGGCCAACTGCTCAAATCGGCTATTATGCATTAGTTTCTCTTCACTTTTTATTTTTTTTGTATATTATTGTGAGATTTTGTTAGCTTTTATTTAAGTAAAGATATTGGTACTAATAAATATGATTCAGATATCTGCCCAGGCCGTAATTCAATAAAAAAAATATTTGGAGGTTCAGAATATTGCCGATCACGGTATACGGATTGGTGCGAGAGGTAGTGGAAAGTGTGCTCTGGAGTACTATATAGCTATAAATAAACAGCCATTACCGGGTGATACTATCCATATAAAGGAGGGATTATCTTTTTTTATGGATTCCTTCAGCGTAGAAAATATGAGAGGTATCGAGCTGGATTATAGCCCGGAAGTTCGGCCGGGATTCCTGTTCAGAGACATATCCGATGCCGGGAACACAGGATGCCTCAACTGTTGCCAGTGATAACTTATACACCCACTTTTCTGCTTAATAAAACGAGTGATAAATCCTATTCAGTAATCAATTCGATCATAAATAATTTGCACCATAATTTTCCGGTAATAAACACATGTTTTGAGGCAGCATCATAAGCAATGCCATTCAACACATCTATCTGCTTCGGACATTCATTTGAGGGTAATATTCCGTAGAAATCCAGCCATCCCAAAACCTCACCAGTAAGGGGAGATATGCGGACGATTTTGTTTGTTAACCAAACGTTGGCAAATATTTCTCCCTCAATATATTCCAGTTCATTGAGATGAGTAACCGGTTTTCCATTGTCTCTCACCTGTATTCTGTTGGTTTTTTCATAGCTGCCGGGCTCCAGAAAATATAGATAAGATGTTCCATCGCTCATTATAAGAGAATTGCCATCAGTGGTGAGACCCCAACCTTCTCCCGAATAGTAGAATTGATCCAGCAGGGTAAAGGTATCCAGATCATAAACAAAACCTGTTCCGGATTGCCAGGTTAGTTGATAGATTTTATTCTGGAATATTGTAATACCTTCTCCAAAATATTGACTGGCCAAGTTTTGCATCTGCAGGACCTCTCCGTTGTCAATCTCAACTTTCCTTAGAGATGAGTATCCATAAAGGCCGGTTCCTTCATACAGGTAACCATTGTAGAATACCAATCCCTGGGTAAAGGCATTTTGCTGGTGCGGATATTCCTGAATAATCCTGTAGCTATAATTCACATCAGGAATGGGTGAGAGTGGGGTAAAGGAACGTGTACAGGAAATATAAATAAGCAGGGATGTTATTATTGCCGGTAAAAGTCTCATTTTACTCATGAAAATATTGGTTAATCTGGTTTTATTTTGTTGCATCTGATTTTATTTAATATAATTTCATAAATCCTTGATTGTACTGGAAAAATTGGAACGGAATAACCGGCCGGTAAATGTTCCGGCAATTATATGTTCATTCGCATCCAGACAGAGGGTGGTTACGGATAAGTCAGACAGATCAAGATTCATGAGCATCCATGTAACACCGTCATCGGTAGACCGGTAGATACCCTCTCCATACTGACAATAATAAATGTAATTGATACTGTTGCAGATGAACTGATACGCCCCTCCGCCAAATCCACCTTGTAGTAATTCCCAGCTGACTCCATTATCATGGGAAATGAAACCACCCTGAGTTAAAGAACCGGCTATTATATCGCCCCTGCTGTTAGAAATCAAAGCCGGAATGGTTATTTGCGAAATAATATTTTGTGCCCAGGTATTGCCTCCATCATCTGATTGAATTATACCACTAACCAGTGTACCTGCAAAGATAGAATCGTTACTTTGAAAAAGGAAATCCAGAACGGGACCGTTGAAGTTGGGGGAGATTTGTGGTAACCAGGTCGAACCCTGATCATTTGAATGAAGAATGGAATAATTTGTAGCGGCAAAAAGGGTTCCGTCATTTCCTGTACCCAATGCCCAGAATCCGTTTTTAAGGGAATTCAGGGGTTTCCAAGACTTTCCCACATCAGAATAGTGATAAAGACCTTCAGGAAGAATCCCTGCCCAGATTGTCCCTGATGAATCGATGGTAAAACAGGTAGCAACTGAATCGGATAGTCCAGCGTTCCAGGATTTCCAACTGGTTCCATTATCACCAGACATAATAACTCCATTTCCATCAGTGGCTGCATACAGATTACCGGCGTGATCTCTGAGCAGGGCATTTACTGCGCCGTTACCCGGTTTTTGAGATTCAACCCATGACGGAGGCGTAGGCGGCAATCCTCCATTGCCCGGTTCGGAGGGGCTAGTTCTTTCCGAGCAGGAAAATATAAAAAACAATGATGTTAATAATAAAATCTTTAAGACTTTTTTAGAAAACATTTTATTAACCTGATATTTATAAACCACAGATTTCACAGATTACACTGACTATAACAGATTATAACTAACCTGCATTATTCACAACCACAAGGCACCAAGAAACAAAGTCATAATAATTGATGGTTTATTGAGTATTTATTTTTAAACAGATCAAATTCACACCTTATATTTAAAACTTCTAATTTCCTTATTTCTAAGTGTCTTCTAGTCTTAATGTTAAAATTTGGGAATCAATCAAGCTAAATTAGTTATGGAATTATCCGTGATTCTATTAGAGCTTATAGAAATTTTCATTATTTTTTAAATATTTCAGTGCAATCTATTTAATCAGTGGTAAATCATACGGACTTACATATTTTTAAAATCCTGTTAAACATTTATATGGAATTTAATAGAAGAAATCGATAAAAACCTGACATTTCTTCAATATTAGAGTTCCTATTATAAGGGATAAAAAGACAGATATAAAGTAAAGATTTTATTGATGTGCACAGCTGAAATTATAACTCTATACTGATGCCTATCGATGGAAGAATTCCTATATCACCGGATGTTATCACTTTATCCTGCCAGAAATCATAACTGGGACGCTGAGGCAGCTTGAAATTGTAAACATTCTGAATATCCAGAAACAGAATAATCGTTGTGTTATTCCAGTAAATATAACGGTCCGCCCGAATATCGAGATGGTGTGCCGCTTTTAAACGGGCAGAAAGATATTCCTGCGGGAGATTTTGAATATTTCCAGGGCTTGAGGAATTATCCGATGGACGATATACCGGGGTATAAGGTATTCCGGTAAAGAATCTGAATTTGGAACTGAATTCCCAGTTCTTGTTGAAAATATAGCCACCTGAAATGTTGAAGATAAATCTCTGGTCATACTGGCCGGGATAATCCCGTCCGTTACCCGCCGTAAAATTGCTCTTTCCAAATGTAAAACTAACCTGTCCATAGCAGGGAATTTCTGAAAATTTTTTTGCAGAAGAATATCTAATCCGTAGACAATACCTTTTGCTTCCGGTACCAGATCAAAATAACCGAATGATTGGAAATCGTCCTCCCGTCCTCCGAATCCGGTACCGGTATTCGTCAGAATAATGTAATCGGTGATCCCCGGTATCGTACCTGTGGGCAGGTTGGAATAGCGTTTATAATAACCTTCGACTGCTAAGCGAAAATCATTTCTGATAAGATAATCCCATCCTGCAATAATCATCTGATTTTTCGGGGCTCGCAGTTGTTTATTAAAAGGATTGACTACCCAGACATAAGATGGTGACTGGTAGTAAATGCCGCCACTTATTCTAATATTGTTTCTTTCGCCTGCCTTGTATTTGAGTGAAAGCCGGGGAGAAATATATAATGACTGATCAATAAAAGGGTAATTGTCCAATCGTAACCCCCCATTAAAAGACAAACGGGTCGAAAAGGTCCAGTCAATCTCCAGAAAACCGGCCAGTTTATAAGCTGAAGCATTTACGCTAGTATATACTGGGACACCAATGCTGGAAGGGGGAACACGGTTACCACTTCGGTCGTAGATGGTATCGGCAAAGATGGTGGTGTTATTATTTCGGACGGATTTAAGAGAAATGCCACTGAACAATCCGATTTTTCCGGATAGAGACTTGTAATTGTTTATTTTAAGATTAATTTCCCGTTCATCCGCCTGACTGTTGAAGTATTCCTGTTGTTTTTCATCTATCTGGCTGAACCGGTATTTAAACAGGTTCGTACCAAGGGTTATATCGAGATAACCTTTATTCATAATTCTTCTGTAATTCAAACCTCCAATATACTGATTTTGAGTATTATTGAGTAAACCGGCATTTGTGACCCTGTTTTCTTCGCTGCTTTGCTCCCGGTCTACACGGTCAATTGCGGCCAGACCCAGCACATATAATTTATCGCGTGGTGTAAGATTATATTTGAAAGAGAAATTGTAATCGGTATAAACCGGAACGAAGGGAAGCCCGGCTGCTTTAAATATGAGGTCCAGGTAACTTTTTCTGGCTGAAAAGATGAAATTTCCGGCAGAGGATACCGGCCCCTCCATGTTAAACCCAAACTGAGTAGCAGAGACCAGTACTTTCCCGCCCAGGCGGTCGGTGCGTCCATCAGCCAGAGTCAGTTCCAGCACCGAGGACATTTTATCCCCGTAACGGCTTTTGAACCCGCCGGTGGAAAAGGATACATTATCCACAAAGTCGAGATTTATGAAACTCAGACTTCCGCTGCTGTTACCCTGAGTTCCGAAATGATTTATGTTGGGAACTTCAATATTTTCAATTATATATAAATTTTCCGAAGGACCTCCGCCTCTCACCAGAAGATCATTTCTCCCACCACTGGTATTAATAGCCACACCGGGTAGGGTTATAACGGTCCGGACAACGTCTTCAAATCCCCCGGGAAATCTCCTTATTTCTTCCCGGGAAAGGCCAATTGTACTGGGTTGGGTCATGGTTTCTTCTATGAAATACCCGGCGGTCACAATAACTTCCTCCCCCTCAATGGCTGCATCATGAAGTTCGGTATTTACCACAGCAGGTTTTCCTCGCTTTACGCTTATATCTGTTTTGAAAAAGGTGGTATAACCGATATAACTGATCTCCAGGCTGTATTTGCCCACTGGAATCTCTTCTATTACAAAATTACCGGATATATCGGTTGAAGCACCCAGGGAACTGCCCACTACAACTACATTGACTCCAATAAGCGGTTCCTTGGAATGTACATCCGTAACAGTTCCCTGTATGATTCCCTTATCCCCCTCCTGACCTGACACAACTGCCTGAATGGCTGTTAACTGCAAGAGTATGTAATACATGATGTTGATGGTTTTATTTCTCATATTTATGTTTCAGGTATATTAAAATGGTTAAAATTCTGGAAAATTTAAAAAATACAATCTCACAAAACAATCTAAAAAAATATAAAACGCTCATAACGCCTAATAACAACTCTATATCTTTTTAACATTCGATTGAAGATTTACTTTGATTTTGCTCTTTACAGAGAATCTCGAGATATTAAAAAGATTGTCCCATGCATTTCTATTTCTTAAAACTTCCTATCCATTTCCGCCAGTATTATTGGCAGAAATAGGAGAGGTCCGGAAAGTTGATAAACCATGTATAAGTAAATCAAGCTATTTGACAGATATTATGAATGAAATTAATTTTTAATTTCCATACTTTCTCCATGCGTTCCGAATAACTTGAATGCTTTGCAGAGGACAGCCACAATTTCGGACAATGTTAGACATACACATAAAGTTTCCTGGTAATCCGGATCATATTTAAAATTACAGGACTAATTTTTTTTATTAAATATTTGGTTTTTATTTTAAACTCTGGGAAAAATTATTAAAATATGTAAATTCAGATAAAAATAATTTTACATATTCCGATCCTAATATAACTTTCTGTTTTATTTTTAGTTAATTTATAAAAACAGGAAAAGTGAGAAAAGACATGGAGTTTGAGAGCGAATTCAAAAGTATTTACGAATCGATTCTCAATTCATTTGATGAAAAAAAAGTACCTTCGCTTGATGAAAGCCTGGTTCACTTTGTGTCCGATCAGGATCATCCGGTCGATTACGACCTGAACAATGCCAGAATTATGGTGTCTTCCTGGATTGAATTCCTTAATAATCTTTTTATTACCGGTTCCAGCGAATCACTTCTCAGCAATCTTAATAATCACCTGTCCTTTATTAAACGCCTGGAAGGAAAAAGTCGCGATGTTCATTTGCGATATTTTAAAAACGTTTGTGAGAAACTGTTTCAATATATTATTCAACACAAAATGATTATTTCGGCAAATTTTGAAATTGAAGATGAGTACAGGACTTTTGAGTTGGATGCCTATCTGTTCGATAGAGAGCTGGATTTGGAAAATTTAGTTATCTATATATTAAGCCTGAGTTTTCAGGAGATCAATGAAACCACCGAAACACATATCCGTGGGGTTATAACAGGTATAAAAACTCGTATTCATCGAAATCTCAGAACGCATCTGGACCAGTTGAAGGCCATTCAGGAAACTATTCTGACCATCCTGCAGATGGACCGCAAAGACCAGCAAAATGTGCTGATACGTAAACTGCAGAAAGAATTTGATCTTATAAATCTTTTTTATTTTCTGGTAAGAAAAATTACAGAAAATAAATGGTTCCAAATTCCCAATCCGCAGGATCTTGAATTTAAATCCTCATTCGATTATCCGTTCCTTGATGTCCTTAAAACCTTAAGTAAATGGTATCAGAAACAAGATCCCAAATATCTGCAGAATGCTCAGCAGATTGTCAGTTTCATTAATTCAAAGAAACCCTTTCGCAAAGACGATAAAGAGTTTTTGCGTATGGTAACCCTATTAATTGATATTACAGCCTCGTATCAAAAATTGATGACGGATAAACAAAATATCCGGAACAAGAATGCAGAGGTAAGTGTGGAAATCACCAAAACAATTGAAGAAATCCTGACATTTTTTCTCAATTTATACGTTGATCTGAATATAACTCTCATTTATAAACGTAAGCTGTTCATTTATATGGTTATTATTATCCAGGCCTGGATAAAATCAGGTCTGATCTCGCCAGAACGCTCTCGAGGCATAATGTCTGATCTGGTACAACTGGACCGGCATCTCAAAAAACAACCTCTGAAGAAAATGGGACGGTTTAAGAAAATAAATTATCAGTTGACGCCAAGGTTAATTCTGGAAGAATTTGAAAAGGGTATGGGGACACATCTCCTTTATGCACTTGATGATTTTTCGGACTGGCATGAAGGTAAAGTAATCAGGGAAAGTGTGGCTAATTCCAATCTAAAAAATGATCCCCGCTTTAAAATTATGGAAAACCTATATAAAATTTCACGCGAAATTTTTGAATTTTCGGATGAATATGATGTTTCATCCGATCTTGTAATAATTAAGAAAGGTATAATAAAAACCTATTTCTTGAAAATTCTGGAAGAAAATTTTATCCTGCTTCCCCAGCTGTTTCAGTCGCTATATAGCGGTCTTATAATTCATTCACTGAACCTGGCGTTTGATGCCGGGAAAGTCTCGGAAGAAGAGCGGACCTCGCTAATGGGAAAATTAATTACATTGGAAACCAACAAGAATAAAGGCTTGAACTTTCCAATGCTGTATTTTAGTGACTCTCAACTTTTTTCGGAAAATTATGAAAAGATGTTTTCCTCGGTAGTAACCATGCTCTACCTGTACCTTCCGGTGGCTCATATTTAACAAAAAGGTGTTTTCTATATTGCGACTGTTATTAAACACCCATTCAGTTTTCTCATAAAAATTAATATTGCGTGAGTATGGAAAACTGCAAGCTTTTGGAAATTTTTGGCAGAAGCTTAGCGATTTGGAAGGCTTTTTATGACAATATTTTTTGCCATATTCCGGAAGACCAGAAAATGTGCCGGCATAACCAGGTACCAATATAATACTCCAAACCAGTTGGAAGGAATGAAAGTGGCGGTCTGCTCAAGGGTCGAACCTCCGACCTGATTCTCGATTACTTTAAACTCCAGCCATGCCTGCCCAGGCAATTTCATCTCTGCCCGCAGTTTAAGGTAGCGGCCCTCTTCAAATTTTTCAACACGCCAAAAGTCTATGGCATCACCGATTCGAATGTACAGCGAATGTCTCCGACCCCTTCGCATGCCAACACCACCGATAAGGCGGTCAGCAAATCCCCGGATTTTCCACAGCCAATTGCCATAGTACCAGCCCACTTTTCCGCCTATCTGCTGAACCGTTCTGAAAATGTGATCAGAAGGAACAGAGGCGGTTATTGTTCTTTTATCTTGCAGAATTTTAAAAGATTTTACTCCGTTGACCATATTATCCTGTCCGCTGGAAGCTTCCGTCCAGCGTGATGCCAGTTCTCCTTCGGTGTGAGTATTCAGTGCCCGGGAAACTGCTTCCCGGAAGTCAAATAAATCAATTTTTATCCATTCGGTAATTTGCCGGTTGGTACATACGGAATCGTTTCTGAGTCCTTCCACCAGGGGGTAGGCAATCCGCATGGGCACTGTTGTGACAATATTCAACCAGTATGCAGACAGTCTGGGGGTAAGTACCGGTAATGGGATCATAAGAATTTTTTTTCCCATCAGTTCAGCTACTGTTTTCATCATTTTTGCATAACTCAGAATCTCTCCACCGCCAATTTCCAAGATTTTTCCTTCCGTACGGGCTTCTGTAAGACATGCCAGCAGATATTGCAGAACATTCCGGATAGCAATGGGCTCACACAATGATTGCACCCAGCGCGGCGTGATCATCACAGGAAGTTTGCTGGCCAGATCCCTGATAATTTCAAAGGAAGCACTGCCGGAGCCGATTATGACAGAAGCTCTTAATTCTGTGACAGGTACTCCGGATATTCCCAGGATTTGGCCTACTTCCTGCCTGCTCCTTAGATGTGCAGACAGGCTTTCGGTCTGTTTAGCCAGGCCACCCAGGTAGATGATTCGTTTAACATCACTTTCTTTCGCGGCTTTCCCGAAATTTCCTGCCGCCCTGGAATCTGAATTTTCAAAATCTTTCTTACTTCCCATGGAATGGACCAGATAATAGGCAACATCAATATTGTCAAAGGCTGATTCAAGAGTATCCGGTTTCAGAACATCTCCGCGTACTATTTCAACACCCTGCCATCCCTTGGCAGCTAGCTTTTCCGGATTACGGGCCAGACAACGCACCTGATATCCTTTTGACAGCAATAAAGGCACAAGCCGGCCTCCAACATATCCTGAGGCCCCCGTCACTAGAATACGCAAGTTTTTCTCCTGGTTTTTTCTCATAATTTTTATCCGATGCCCATTTTACGAATTTTCAGTAAATTACTTCCATTTTACATTCCCAATTCCCTGATAAGATATTCCACTCCCGAAAATTTTTCAGTAATGAATAGAACGTATCTAATATCAACGCTGATGGTCCGTTGATATTCCGGTATTATAAAGTAATCCCCGATGATACTTTCATAGGTCATATCAAATACGATTCCCGTTATTTCGCCCTGGGAATTAAGGGTAGGTGATCCGGAATTACCCCCGGTAACATTGATGGTGCTGAGAAAACATACGGGAATATCATTGAGATGTTGATCACTATAGATTCCGAAATCGTTTTTATCAAATAACCGGATCAGTTTCCGGGGTACATTAAAAGGGAATTGACCCCGGTTTTTTGATATTACCCCTTTCAGTGAAGTCTGAGGAAGATAATAGACACCATCGCGAGGCGAATAGCCCTTAATTTGTCCGAACGTAACACGAAGAGTTGAGTTGGCGTCCGGAGCCATCTTCCCCTGCATCATTTCAATTGGCAAAGGAGTCAAAAATTCAAAGTGAAGATAGGCCGGAGTTACTTTGCTTAGATTCTCAGGATGACTGAAAAATTCAAAGGTCTCCTGAATGGATTTTGGAATAAACGTGACTTTTGTAAAACTGTAAATTTTCTTTTATCCTCTGTTGTAAATCTTTTGCAGTTCAAGTAAACATTCTGTATTTGCGACCGGGCGAATATTTTTATTGGATTCAGGTTAATGATGGATGTTCTTTTCGCCTTATTATACAAAAAAAATGATTCTACAACTATTATTTTTTTATTGTGACAACTTTATTAAATAATTCTGGTTAAAAAACAGTTTTAAAAGCAGATAAATATTTTTTTGATTGAAAAATAGGAATTACGTTTTATATCTTAGTGAAAAATTTTGTGCTTTTTTACACATAATTTGTATACTCAAGTGGTAAATGAAAAGAATGGACATTATTATGGAAGCTTCACAGGCAGAAGTTATTGAGTCGCGGGACTTCAAATCATTTGAAAAAATCCTGAAAAAATATGCGGGAAAAAAAGGTGTATTGATACCTCTCTTACAGGAAACCCAAAAAATATATGGATATTTACCCAGACCTGCACTATCCAGTATTGCTGATGCCTTAAATACTGATTTAAGCCAGGTATACGGTGTAGCCACTTTTTATGCTCAGTTTCGTTTGACACCCATCGGGAAGCATCTGGTCCGGGTTTGTCATGGGACGGCTTGCCATGTCAGCGGAGCTACCCGTATTACGGAAGTCTGCGAAGAGGAGCTGGGGATCAAAGATGGTGAAACTTCCGGAGATTTGCAATATACTCTGGAATCTGTGGCCTGCCTGGGCTGCTGCAGTCTTTCACCGGTAATGACGGTGGATGAAAATACCTACGGTCGTCTTTCCGATCGGGAAGTTAGAAAAATTATTGAACATTTTAAAAAATAGTGGAGTTTAGAGTGGCCTCAAAAGAAGGATATACAAAAATATTTGTAGGCATGGCCAGTTGCGGAATAGCAGCCGGGGCAACAGATGTTTTTGTAGCCCTGCAGAAGAAAATTGAAAATGAGAAATTGCCTGTTCAGCTGGAGATTACCGGTTGTCTGGGCGCCTGTTTCCGTGAACCTCTGGTAGAAATTCGATCTCCTGGTATGGCCTCTGTTATCTATGGCGACATTAGTGTAAAAAAGATTGAACAGCTAATTGAAAAACATGTAAAAAACCGGGAAATCATTGAAGATTGGGCTGTTTCCGGAAAGGATCTGCACACCGCAGACGAGGAACTTTTCAGTAATCAGTTGCGCATTGTATTGAGGAATGCCGGTATCATTAATCCCGAAAAAATTGACGATTATATTGACAGGGGTGGGTATAGAGCCATTCAGCAGGTACTCAGGCATATGAAACCCGACGAAGTGATTGCAGAGATTAAAGATTCGGGGCTGCGAGGTCGGGGGGGAGCCGGTTTTCCCACCGGTCTAAAATGGCAGTTTGCCCGCCAGTCAGATGGGAAGGAAAAATATATAATTTGCAACGGAGACGAGGGTGATCCAGGTGCGTTTATGGATCGCAGTATCATGGAAGGGGATCCGCACAGTGTACTGGAAGGGATGCTGATTGCCGGATATGCTATTGGCGCCCATGAAGGGATTATCTATGTTCGGGCCGAGTATCCCCTGGCGGTTAAAAGACTTCAGGTTGCCCTGAACCAGGCCAGAGAAAAAGGATTCATGGGCCATGCTATTCTGGGAAGTCAATTTTCGTTTGATATCAATCTCAAACTGGGAGCAGGAGCTTTTGTGTGTGGGGAAGAAACAGCGCTGATTGCCAGTATTGAGGGCAAACGGGGAATGCCTCGTTTGCGACCACCTTTTCCGGCGGCTAGAGGGTTATGGAATAAACCTACGAATATAAATAATGTAGAAACCTATGCTAACGTACCGTGGATTATTCTGAAAGGCGCACCTGCCTATGCAAGACTGGGAACTGAAAAAAGCAAGGGAACCAAAGTGTTTGCCCTGGCTGGTAAAATAAAAAGAGGCGGCATGGTGGAAGTTCCTATGGGAATGTCATTGCATGATGTCATCTTCAAGATTGGCGGTGGCATTAAGAATAACCGTGAATTTAAAGCTGTGCAGCTGGGAGGACCTTCCGGCGGGTGTGTGCCGGCAAGCCTGCTGGATACTCCGGTGGATTACGACTCGCTCACTGAGACCGGTGCCATAATGGGGTCAGGAGGTATGGTAGTAATGGATGACCGCACCTGCATGGTGGACGTGGCCAAATTTTTCCTTAATTTCACTCAGGAGGAATCCTGTGGTAAATGTACCTTTTGCCGTCTGGGTACCAAACGCATGCTGGAGATTCTTCAGAGAATCACAGAAGGCAAAGGTGAAGAAGGGGATATTGAAAAGCTGGAGGCTCTTTCGGAGAATATAAAACAGGGTTCCCTCTGTGGGTTAGGACAGACTGCTCCAAATCCGGTACTGACTACTATAAAATATTTCCGACATGAATATGAAGCTCACATAAACGAAAAAAAATGTCCGGCCAAGAGTTGCCGGGAATTGATTGAATACCGGGTAATTCCTGATAATTGTACAGGTTGCATGGTATGTCTGCGGGTATGCCCGGTGGATGCTATTACCGGTGCTAAAAAAGAGATCCATTATATTGATCCCAAAATTTGTACTCATTGCGGCGCATGTTATGATGCCTGTCGCTTTGATGCTATTGAAATTCTTACCGGTGTACCGGAAGAATCCGCCGAAACGGTTAATGAGTGAATCCTGGAAAGTGTCCATCTGTTTAAGTTTTTACAAGTAAAAGGTTGATTGATAATGAGCAAAGTACAAATCTATATCGATGGGAAACAGGTTATTGCAGAATCTTCTCAAACTATTTTGGAAGCATGCCGGGAGCAGGGAATTGAAATTCCCACTCTGTGTTACGATGAACAGCTGGAACCTTTTACCTCTTGTTTCTTGTGTGTTGTACAGGTTCAGGGTGCCCGTACACTGGTTCCTTCCTGTGGAACGAAAATACAGCAGGGAATGCGGATAACAACAGATAATGAAGGTATCTGGAATGCCCGCAAAATGGCATTGGAGCTTATCCTCAGCAATCATTACGCGGATTGTCTGGGACCCTGCAGGTTGACCTGCCCGGCAGGGGTGGATGTTCAGGGTTACCTTGCACTTGCCGCTATGGGCAAATATCGGGAAGCCATTGAGTTAATTAAAAAAAATAATCCTCTGCCTACGGTATGTGGAAGGGTATGTACCCGTCCCTGTGAAATGAACTGCCGGCGTAATTTTGTTGACGAGGCCGCTGCAATTAATCATGTCAAGCGATTTATTGCTGATATCGACATTAACAGCCCGGAGCGCTATTTTCCTCAAGTGAAGGCGGAAAGCGGACATCGGGTGGCCATCGTCGGCGCAGGACCTGCCGGTCTTTCCTGCGCGTATTACCTGAGGCAGGAAGGGCACCAGGTAGACATCTTTGATGCCAAACCTAAAGCCGGGGGTATGCTGAGATGGGGAATTCCCCAGTACCGCCTGCCGGAGGAAATTATAGATAAGGAAGTTGAAGGAATCACCAATCTTGGAATTGAAATACATCTTAATCAGGGACTTGGCCGGGATTTCTCTATTGATGATCTTTTTGACCGGGGTTATGAAAGCATTTTCCTTGGATTGGGAGCTCAGGCAAGCACCAGCATGCGGGTGGAAAATGAAAATGCGGATGGAGTACTTTCCGGAATTGATTTTCTGGAAGATGTGAAATTGAAAAAAATTACTTCTCTGAATGGAAAAATAGCTGTGATTGGTGGGGGTAATACTGCCATTGATGCGGCACGTTCTGCTCTGCGGCTGGGTGCCGGTGAGGTTCACATTGTATATCGCCGAACAATTCAGGAAATGCCTGCCAATAAAATGGAAATTGAAGAAGCCGAAGAGGAGGGTGTGATTTTTACTTTCCTTACGGCTCCTGTAAAAGTAATGCTGGATGAGAACGGACGGGCAAAGGGTATAGAATGTATTAAAATGAAACTTGGTCCACCGGATGAAAGCAGCAGACGACGTCCGGTGCCAATAGAGAAATCCAATTTTGTAATGGACCTTGACTGGGTAATAGCGGCCATCGGGCAGAAACCTGATCTGCAATTTGCTGGCAAAGATGATCGCCTGGTAAATATTAAACAGACCCGCTGGGGTACCCTGGAAGTTCGTCCTCATATCATGGATACGAATATTCCCGGTGTTTTTGCCGGGGGAGATGTGGTTCTGGGTGCTGCGACCGCCATAGAGGCAATTTCTGACGGTAAAAAAGCGGCGGAAGCCATCCATAAATACCTGACGGGTCAGAAGCTTGATATTCCCAAACAACCCTTCATCAGCCAGAAAGATCACTTCAAAAAAATATCCAGCGATGATTTTGTTTCAATTGCAAAGACGACCCGGGCCAGGATGGCCGTCCGTGATCCCCGTAAACGAAGCCGAGATTGGGATGAAATTGAACTTGGTTTTACACGGGATCAGGTCTATAATGAAGCTATTCGCTGTTTGGAATGTGGATGCCAGGCCTTTTATGACTGCGATCTGCAGAGACATTCAACCGAATATGAGGCTGTCCAGAACAAGTATCCGGGTGAATTCCATGATATCCAGCCGGACACCAGCCATCCCTTCATTCAGATTGAACTCAATAAATGTATATTATGCGGACGTTGTGTTAGGATCTGCGATGAAGTGGTGGGATTAGGTGTATATGGTTTTGTCGGACGCGGTTTTGAAACTAAAGTAAAGCCCATAATGGAAATGCCCCTGGCAGAAACCAATTGTATTTCCTGTGGTCAGTGTGTTGAGACCTGTCCAACCGGTGCGATTGTGGATAAAGTTGATGCTATCAAACCCGGACCCTGGATTTTAAAAAAGTACCCGATTCTATGCCAGTATTGCAGTGTCGGTTGCAGCATGCAGGCTGATGTCCTGGAGAATCGGGTTATGAAAATTTCCGCCAATAAATCTGCTGTTGTCAATGAGTATGGGAATCTCTGTGTTAAAGGCCGATATGGTTTCCGCTATGTTAACGATCCGGACCGTTTACTGTCCCCATATCTCAGAAAAAACGGCCAACTGGAAAAAGTGTCCTGGGAAAAAGCGCTTGATTATGCTGCCAGCCGGATTAAAAAATTGATCGAAACCCCGCAAGATTGGGCAGTTTTCGGTTCTCCTCATGTGACCAATGAAGAAAATTATCTTCTGCAAAAATTTGCCCGTACAGAACTGGGTACAAACAATGTAGGGTCTTTTTCACACTTAAATGAATACCCGGAGCAGTTATTACGGGCTTCCATGTCCAATACCACCTTTGAAAGGATCGAGAAGAGTGATTTTATTATGGTCTGTAATTTCGATCCCATTGAAACTCATCCGGTGCTCTATATGAAACTGCAGAAAGCGGCCAGAAGAGGTCAAACGGTATATATGGGCTGCTGTCCCGAATCCAGGCTGGCAAAAAAATCCAATAGCCTGAATATTCCGGATGATAAAAAAGTTCAGTTTCTGCAGTTTCTGGTAGATATGGTAAGCCGAAGCAGCTGGTATGAAAAGGTAGTTGCACCGAGAAGACAGGAAAAAAGCGAGATACTTTTCTCCAGTGTTTCCGGAATTTCCCGCAGAATGAAACTGTCCATGTTCAATCTAACCAAGAAGGAATTTGATCAATTTTTCAGAAAGCTATTAAAAGCGAAACTTCCGGTATTTATCTGCAACAGAGATCATGCAAACCCTGAAATTATTCATTGGCTGAACAGTCTGGGTTATGTACTGGGTCAGTCAGAGTCATTTTTATCGGTGTCATCGGCGGCCAATCTTCAGGGGATGCTGGATATGGGAATTCATCCTGAATATTTACCTGGGTATCAGAGAATTGATAATGCGTTAGTTCGTTCCAGGCTTTCACAGGAATGGGGAGTAGAGTTGTTAGAAAAACCGGGTAGAGCTTCGGTTGAGGTATTTGACCGGATAAATTCTGGCAAAATAAAGGGGATTTTACTGTGGAATCAGGATCCGGTCGGTGCCGGTGGCCTCACCCTGAAGCGTTCTGCCGATTCATATATGATAGTGGCTGATATGTTTCTAACCGAAACGGCCAGGGCCGCTGACTGTGTATTACCGCTTGGTCCCTTTATTGAGCAGGATGGTAGTGCCACCAACTCCGAATCCAGAGTTCAGCATATGCAACAGGCGATAGCAGCACAGACAGGTAAACAGAACTGGACCATATTAAAAGAATTGAGCAACCGGCTTAATTCAAAATTGAATTATAATTCCATTGATGCCATTAACCGGGAAATCAGAGCAGTTGTGCCGGAATACCGGAAGGAAATTGCCGTATTTCGTAATGGTTATGTTCCTAACCAGAAAATTTTAAAAGAAGCAAAAATACATTTTGTCCTGTATGGTGCAAATTATCTTCAGAAGTGGATGGACCGTTTGCTCAGAGCAATTGGAGAGAACCAATCAAAGGCTACCTCATCTGGGATAACTATAAAATCTGAGATTCAGGTGAATGATGACACAACAGATTAAACTTAACAAGTGGCTGATAATTCTGAAGCCGGTGTTCCTGAGAATCAATTGTCACTCTGCTGGAATCAGTCAAATCTCATAAAAAGAGCGGGAGGATTCACATGTCCTATCAAATAAAAATTTCTGTGAAATGTCCGTTGTGTCAGGAATCACTGATGAATGATAAGGTGACTATTGACGATTTACCCTCTATCGAAATAGAGGCAAAAGTCAAAGAAAATCTGGGTAAAATTTATCTAAGTCAAATTTATGGCAGTTATTCTAAAAAATTCGATAAAGTAAAGGACGAAGTCGGTTCTGTAGCCTCACTGTTTTGTCCGCAATGTCATCAGCCACTCCCCATTATTCAAAATTGTGAGTGTGAGGCAGCCATGGTAGGCATGCAGCTGGAAGTTGGGGGAATAATTAAAATCTGTTCACGGAATGGATGTAGAAGGCATTCGCTGGAATTTGAAGATATAAATGATGCATTTATGTTACTTATGCGGGGTGACCAAACGGGCCTGGGATAAGGTTAGACATTTGACGGAATATATGACTATTGCCACTGTTATTATCGTTTCCTATTTGCTGGGAAGTTTTCCCAGTGCTTTTTTCATGGGAAAGCTGTTCTATGGATTGAATATAACCAGGGAAGGTAGCGGAAATGTCGGTACTCTTAATTTTTTTAGAGTTACCCATTCAAAAATTCTGGCTCTCCTTGTTCTCGGTTTAGATTTAATCAAAGGATACCTGGCAGTTTATCTCACTGCGATTTATTTCGGACTCCCATATCTTCCTCTTGCTTCTGTGTTGGTTATTCTGGGACATATTTTCCCACTGTGGACTAGGGGGAGGGGAGGCCGCGGGCTGGCTACCCTCGCCGGTATATTTATTTACCTGGAACCCCTTATTATTGTCTGGTGGTGGTTAATATTTGGTCTTTTATATCTCTTGTTCAGAAAATATATTCTGGCCGGAATGATCGCCTTATTCATGGTGAACTTACTGACATTTATATTCTATGGATTTTTTATATTTTTAATTTTATCTGTTAATTCACTTATTGTCATGTTAAAATATATGCCTAGAATCAGACAGGAATTAGTTAGAAATGCTGGCTGAAAGGAGAAAATTGTAATGGTAAAGAAAACTGGTCTATATGACATTCATATCTCTCTGGGTGCGAAAATGGTTGAGTTCGCCGGATTTTTAATGCCTATTCAATATTCCGGTATCCTGGATGAACATAAAAAAGTGCGTCAGGGTGTGGGTGTTTTTGATGTCTCTCATATGGGGGAGATAGAAATACGGGGAGCAAACGCTTTGGATTTTGTTAATTTTATGACTATAAATGATATATCCAAACTTCAACTAAACCAGGCACAATATTCAGCCATGTGCTATCCGGATGGTGGAATTGTTGATGATCTTATCTGTTACCGCCGGAAAGACCATTACCTGCTTGTTGTAAATGCCTCCAACACGGATAAGGATTTTCGCTGGATAATGGAACACAAAATTGATGGAGTGGAAATTAACAATATCAGTGACGGCATTACTCAATTGGCGGTTCAGGGGAAACCTGCCGAAGAGATTCTGCAAAAATTGACACAGACTGACCTCTCTGCAATTAAATTTTACTGGTTTGAAGAAGGCCGTCTGGCAGATGTGGATATGATTATTTCACGGACAGGTTATACCGGTGAGCCTGGTTTTGAATTATATTTCGACAGAAAATATTCAGTTGAGGTATGGAATAAAATCTTTGAAGCCGGCAAAGAATTTGATATTGCACCAATAGGTTTAGGGGCCAGGGACAGTCTGAGACTTGAAAAAAAATACTGCTTATATGGAAATGATATTGATAAAACTACCTCACCCCTGGAGGCCGGCCTCGGATGGATAACCAAACTGGATAAACCTGATTTTATAGGTAAATCTGTTCTGGTGAAGCAGAAAGAGGAGGGAATAACGAGAAAGTTGGTTGGTTTTATTTGTGAAGGGAAGATGATACCACGCCATAATTATTCCATTGAGAGGGATGGAAAAGAATTGGGTTTTGTTACCAGCGGATGTTTTTCCCCGATTCTGGGAAGAAATATTGGACTGGGTTATGTGAGCCAGAATTTTGTTGATATAGGGCAGCAAATATCCATAAATGCCCGGGGCAAATCCATGCCTGCTGAGATTGTTAAGACTCCCTTTGTATAATAAAATTACCTGAAAAATCGATTAAAAGACCTTCCTGGACCTGAAGGGCCTTTTCATTTGAAGCTGGTATATACGAACAAACTGAATAAAACTGGCCGCAGAAATGAAATTATTATTATTATTTTCAATATGTGGATTGTATTTAAACCGAGCTTTTTTTATATTTAGTCGGCAAAATGAGTTAGCTTTATGAAGTTCTTTTCCAAGAGAAGACGGAGAACGGATAAGGATTTATCCTCCCCTCAAAAATCTCCTGCCTATTCGCAAGGGTTACGCAATGAAATAGGGGGATTATTGCTGCTTGGTCTGGGTATTCTGTTAATTCTGACTCTCCTTTCCTATCATCAGAGTGACCCGGTCGGTTTTCTGAACGAGAACAATATTTATAAGGTCCAGAACTGGCTGGGAATATTCGGTTCAACTGTCGCTGCTCTGCTCTTTCAATGGACATTGGGTTATCCGGTTCTGGTTATTCCTTTCATCATAACCATTATGGGTTTATATCTGCTTCTCAAATTTCCACTTACCAGATTGTATCGGTTATCTCTGATGCTGATAAGCTGGGCTATCCTTATATCTGTGGTTCTGGCAATGCCGGAGGCATTTAGAACTTTTGGTAATTTTCACACATTTTATCCCAGCGGATTCCTGGGCGGAATGATCGCCTCATATCTGGTAAAAATTTTTGGTAAAATCGGGGCGATATTTATTTTAACCTTTCTTTTTCTGCTTCTCGGTATATGGTCATTCCGAATGCGCATTTCGATTGTTCCCCTTTATCTGGGCAAATTCAGTAAAAATTTATTTAAGACTATCAAATTAGTATCTCTCACCGGTTCAAATTTATTTTCCCGGTTAATGTCATCAATTAGATTCAAACCTTCATCACAGAAGAGATTTCGGAAACCGCCGAGAGTGCCGGAAGAATCTCTAACAGATCCCCGTTATCAACCATCGTTGCCTTCTGAAAGAGAAGTACTGGCTTCTAAACCTGATTCCTCAATCGAAGTGGTATCCCGCGGAAAACTCTCCCGTGAATCATCGGAATTACAGCTGTCAGACATAAAATCCCTTGAAAGGGAAGAAGCCCCAGAGAATGAACAAATTAATCAATCCCCGGGTTTTGATTTTGAAGTGCTGGAAGCACATCAGGAAAAAGAACTGGATTATGATTCGCTGGTGAGAGACTCCTTAGCAAAATACCAGTTTCCATCCTCCGATCTCCTGCTGGAAGAAAATTCTGATGATTTTCATCTCTCTGAAGAGGAGCTTAAGAAAAACGCCAGTTTGCTGGAAGAAACTCTTTCACAATTTGGTGTTCGGGCAGTAGTTAACCGGGTGGTGGAAGGACCTGTGATTACCTTGTATGAAGTGAAACCCGCCACGGGTGTGAAAATAAGCCAGATTGTGGGGCTGGCGGATGATCTGGCGTTGGCTATGAGGGCTAAAGGTATCCGAATGATGGCCCCCATCCCCGGTAAAGCAGCTATTGGAATCGAAATTCCCAACAAGGAACCTTCAACGGTTTACTTCCGCTCAATTGTACGTTCCGAAACATTTATCAATTTCGTTGCAAGATTGCCCATCGGAGTGGGCAAAACCATCTCAGGTGAAGTCTACTGTGCCGATCTGACCAAAATGCCCCATCTTTTAATGGCAGGAGCTACCGGCTCCGGAAAGAGTGTTGGCATTAATACCATGATCGGCTCATTGCTCTATCGTGTACCCCCCAGTGATTTAAAATTTGTAATGATCGATCCTAAAAAACTGGAACTTACCATTTATGCTAAGCTCAAAGATCATTATCTGGCGACCTGTTCTGAAATCGATGAAATTGTGATTACTCATCCTCAGAATGCTATTTTAATTCTCAGAAGCGTGGTCAATGAAATGGAAACCCGTTATGACAAGCTAGCTGCTCTGGGTGTAAGGGAAATTTCACATTATAACAAGAAAATAGAAGATTATAAACAAAATGGTGAAACTTCCGATGAATTTCGGAAGTTGCCCTATCTGGTTGTGGTCATCGATGAACTGGCTGATCTGATATTATCGGCCACCCGGGAAGTTGAGGAACCCATTACCCGCCTGGCTCAGATGTCACGTGCGGTGGGAATTCACTTAATATTGGCAACACAGCGCCCCTCTGTGGATATTTTAACCGGCCTCATTAAAGCAAATTTCCCGGCAAGAATTGCTTATCAGGTTGCCACCCGGCCGGATTCAAAAGTAATTTTGGATATGTTTGGTGCTGAAAAATTGATAGGTAATGGTGACATGCTGTTCATGCCCCCGGGTAAAGTTAAACCGCTGAGGCTGCAGAACCCGCTTATAACCACCGAAGAAGTGGAAAGAATGATTAAACACATCCGTAAACAACCTAAGTTCCCACCGTATGAGCTCAAGTTATTCCAGGCCCGAGAAAAAGGCCCGGCAACCAATAAAATATTTGAGAGGGACGAACTGTTTGAGCAGGCCAAAAATACCGTCATCCGGTATCAACAGGGATCTGTTTCATTGCTGCAGCGTAAACTTAAAATTGGCTACGCGCGGGCTGCCCGGATTATAGATGAATTGGAAGAAGCAGGTATTGTAGGTCCCCCTATTCAAGAGGGAAAGGCTAGAGAAGTTTTGGTATCAAGTTTTTCACCGGATACTACAAATTTAGGAGAAAGCGAATGAAATATACCCGGATAATATTTTTTATACTTATAATTTTTACAATGGGAATGTCCAAGGAAAATGTAGATAAACTTATACAAAATGTTCAGAAAAAATATAAGAGCGTGCAATTACTCTATGCAGATTTTAAACAAGTTAGCCGTTTTAAATTAGCGGATATAGAAAATGAAATTTTCGGATCCATCTGGATTTCACAGGATAACAAGTTTCGTCTGGAAACGGAAGATCAGGTAATGGTGAGTAATGGTAAAACGTTTTGGAGATACAATAAACTGGAAAACCAGGTATTGATTGATTATGCTCAAAAATCACAACAGGATGTTTTTCTGAATAATTTTCTTTTTAAAATCGGGGACTACTATGATCCCCAGATCATAAACGAAACCCGCATAGGTAAAAAGAAAGTCTTTGAAATCAAACTGACACCTAAAAATCCGGAGGAAGATTTTTTCAATTATATTAAGGTTTGGCTGGATGACAATACATGGCTTTTGGAAAAAGTACTTTATGTTGATTTTAATGAAAATGAAGTGGAGTATCAGATAGAGAAAATAGAACTTAATCCGCAGGCGCCAAAGAATCTATTTGAATTTGAGGTTCCTGAGGGGGCTGAATTAGTAGATTTGCGGTTTTAAAACACTATAAAGATTCATTAGGAATGTCCGATAGTAAAGTAACTTATTTCTGCTATTTAAATCAGAGATTTTTTGTCTGAAGTAAACACCCTTTCGGGAGAATTTTTGTGAATGACTTTGAAGAATATCAGCAACATGAAGAAGAACAGGTAAGTTTGCAGGACTATTTACGGATTTTATACAGAGGCCGTCTGATTATCCTCTTCTCTTTCCTGGTAATAATGCTGATAACAATCTATATTACCTTTACCTCCCCTAAAATTTATGAAGCTACCGGCACAATAATTGTGGAAAGTCAGGGTTCCATGGAACGGAATCTTTTTGATTTTGCATATATGGGCAATCAAACGACTCTTATAACCAATCAGGTGGAAATTTTAAAGAGTCGGCGGCTGGCCGAGCAGGTGATTCGTTATCTGGAGGAGCAACCTTTTCGGGATTCACTGCAGATTTTTCAACCCATGGAAGACGGTAGCTATATGAATCTGAGAAGCCAGATTAACTGGGTGATGAATCAGATGGAGGTGAATCCCAAAAAAGATACCGATGTTATTGAGGTAAAATTTCAGGCCGGTTCGCCCTTTGAAGCCATGAAGGTGGTTAATGCAATTATAGATCAATTTCAAGGTTTGAATAAATATATGAACGTGCAGGAACTTGTTGAATTGCGGAAATTTCTGGAAGATCAGGTCCAGAATATTACAGAAGAGCTGCGAAAATCTGAGGACGCGCTGAAAGAATATCAGCAGAAAGAGAAACTGGTTTCTCTCGATAAAGAGACCAGTGAGACTATCAGTCGTCTGGCTGAGGCCCAGGCTCAATTGGAACAATCCCTGGTTGAAATGGATGCTTATCTGGAGCAGAAAAAGTCTCTGGAAAGCCAACTGGAGGAACGCCGTAAGAATCTTTCTGCCGATATATCGATTGTTGCCACTCCCTTGTTGAAGGAATTGCAAAACGAATATGCCAAACTTGTCTCAGAGAAGGTAACCTATGAGACCCTCATTTCACAGGATCGAATTGATCCGGCTGAATATAACTTACAATTGCAGAGCATAGAAAACCGTCTTGCTGCCCAGAAGAAAAGATTGCAGGAAGAAGCACAGAAAATTGCCGCTTCCAGTATGATCCATGATCCCCTTATGATGGCACAGGACCTCACGGTGAAAATATTGGATTTTGAGACACAGATAAAGGGATTGAGAGCGAAAATCACCGCTTTGCAGAATGTGGTTAAGGACTATGATTCACAGCTCTCCCTGTTGCCGGCCCAAAGTCTGCAATTAGCTCGTTTAACCAGGGAAATGGAAGTAGACCAGAAAACCTATGCCCTGATGATGACCAAGCTGGAAGAAACCAGGATCAGTGAAGCAGGGCAGAACGAAAATATTAAAATACTGGATCTGGCAATTATGCCGGATTTTCCTATTAAACCCAAAAAGAAGCTAAATCTTATGCTGGGTGCACTTATTGGCCTGGGTCTTGGCATAGGATTAACATTTTTGTTGGAATATTTTGATGATTCAATTAAAAATCCGGAGGAACTGGAACGGATGGATCTACCTATCCTGTCCAGCATTCCGGAAATCTCATCGCGGGAAGTGATACAGAAGATTCATTCACAAAATGGTGATTCGGATGAAATTCAACAAGCGCGACAGATTGAAACCCGTCTGGTAACTCATTTTGATCCCAAATCTCCGGTATCGGAAGCTTATCGTACCCTGAGAACCAATATCCAGTTTAAAAATAAGAAGACTAAACAGCATGTGGTTCTGGTTACCAGTTCTGCTCCCAAGGAAGGGAAATCCACAACTGTCGCAAATCTGGCGATTACCATGGCGCAGATGGGTAATAAAACCGTGTTGATTGATGGTGATTTGCGGCGCCCCGTGATTCATTCCATTTTTAATATGAAAAAAGATGAGGGAATAACCAATTATCTTATTGGTTCCAGTGATCTGAATAATGTGATCAAAACCACTTTTGTTGACAATTTATCAATTATTCCTTCCGGTCCTCTTCCTCCCAATCCCTCCGAGCTGCTTGGTTCGGAGGAAATGAAAGGCTTGATTGAAAAATTAAGGAACAGATTTGAAATAATATTATTTGACAGCCCGCCGGTAATCGCCGTAACGGATGCAGCTATTTTAAGTACCATGGTGGATGGTGTTGTTCTGGTAATAAAAGCACATCAGACTCACAGGGAAGCTATAAAGAGAGCTAAAAATCTTCTGGATAATGCTGAAGCCAAAATTTTTGGCTCACTATTGAACAGTGTTAAAATTGAAAAAACGTATGGGACGAACTATTATTACTATTACTACCACTACTACCAGTACTACGGACATGATCTCAAGAGACGTAAGAAAAATACCGCCTGAGCCGCTTACCTTAAATTTTTATTACCTAAAAAATGCATTTCCTCACACAGGAGCCAGTGCTTTTTGCTATATTCTGCTCCGATGTGGCGATTTGCAATGTTTTATCCATGAAAAACTGGAGGAATGATGAATATTGCTGTAATCGGATCCGGATATGTTGGTCTTGTAGCAGCTGCATGCTTTGCAGAAACAGGGAATCATGTTATCTGTATGGATAAGGACGATAAAAAGGTTAATAAATTGTCCGATGGCATTATTCCTATTTATGAACCGGGTCTGGAAGAACTGGTCGAACGGAACGTGGAGCAGGGGAGGTTGTTATTTACCACTGATATGAAAAAAACCGTCATTGAATCTCAGGTCATTTTTATTGCAGTCGGCACACCACCGGGTGAAGATGGTTCAGCGGATCTGTCACATGTCCTTGACGTCGCCAGGGCCATCGGTAAATATATGAAAGAACCTAAAATTGTGGTGAATAAGAGTACGGTGCCTGTGGGAACAGCCCAGAGAGTGAAAGAGACTGTCCGGAATGAAACATCTTATGAAGTCAATGTTGTGTCTAATCCCGAATTTTTAAAAGAAGGTGCGGCAATTGATGATTTTATGTACCCGGACAGGGTGGTTATTGGGACAAGTAATAATAAAGTGGCAGAAGTTATGCAGGAACTTTACTCGCCTTTTGTCAGGACCGGTAATCCAATCATGATTATGGACGAACTCAGTGCCGAGTTGACAAAATATGCTGCCAATTCGATGCTGGCAACCAAAATATCCTTCATGAATGAGATTGCTAATTTATGTGATCGTGTGGGGGCTGATATCGAAAAAGTCCGCAAAGGAATAGGCTCCGACAAGAGAATCGGATACTCCTTTATATTTCCTGGAGTGGGATATGGAGGATCCTGCTTCCCCAAAGACGTAAAGGCGCTGATTCATACCGCCACACAATACCATTATGAGATGCGCTTATTGGGGGCAGTGGAAGATGTAAATGAAGATCAGAAAAAATATTTGATTCCTAAAATATTGAAGTACTACAACAATGATTTAAAGAATAAAACCTTTACTATCTGGGGACTGAGCTTCAAACCCAAAACGGATGATATGCGGGAAGCACCCTCACGTGACATAATCCGGGAATTGCATCAGCACGGGGCTAAAATAAATGTTCATGATCCCGTTGCCCTGACGGAAGCAAAAAAACTGGGTCTGGGTGAAAAGGTTACTTTTTACGAAGATAATTATGAAGCATTGAAAAATTCCGATGGACTCATCCTGGTAACCGAATGGCTTGAATACCGCGAACCGGATTTTAATAAAATTCGTTCACAAATGAAAAAAGCAGTTATTTTTGATGGGCGCAATATTTACAAGCCGGAAAAAATCCGGTCCATGGGCTTTGATTATTTTGCTGTCGGACGTCCTTAATAAATAACACTAATCATATTAAATACTGTTACAGGAGCATATATGGATCTGTTCGAAAAAATTGAAAAACACCAGGCCGTCATTGGTGTTATTGGAATGGGATATGTTGGGCTTCCTCTCTTGCTTGAATTTGTTGCCGAAGGATTTCCCACGGTTGGATTTGATATAGATCCTCACAAGGTAAAAGAATTAAATGCCGGGAAATCCTATATAAAGCATATACCTGCCGATAAAATTAAGAACGCCCGGGAGAAGAAAATCTTTGAAGCCACAGCAGACTTTGGAGATCTTCGAAAAGTGGATTGTATTCTGGTTTGTGTCCCAACTCCTCTGGGCAAACATCGTGAACCTGACATTTCATATATTGAAAATACATCGGAGACTATTTCAAAGTATGTCCAGAAAGGTCAACTTATTGTATTAGAAAGTTCTACCTTTCCCGGCACTACTGAAGAAGTCATGCGTCCGATTATTGAAAAATCAGGATTAATTGGTCATAAAGACTTTTACCTGGCTTTTTCTCCTGAAAGGGAAGATCCTAATAATCTGAATTACACAACCCGCACAATTCCGAAAGTTGTGGGTGCCAATGATCCGACTTCCCTGAAACTTGCCAAGGTTCTGTATGATCAGGTGATTGTCGAAACCGTTGCCGTATCATCCAGTGAAGCTGCCGAGGCAACTAAATTACTTGAGAATATCTTCCGAAGTGTCAATATTGCATTAGTTAATGAAATGAAAATGATATTGGACAGTATGGGAATTGATGTATGGGAAGTTATTCGTGCTGCTTCTACTAAGCCATTCGGTTTTATGCCATTTTACCCCGGACCGGGACTGGGTGGCCATTGTATTCCCATCGATCCCTTCTATTTAACATGGAAAGCTCGTGAATATGAACTCAGCACACGCTTCATTGAACTGGCCGGAGAAGTAAATACGTATATGCCTTTCTACGTAGTGTCCAAATTGGTGGATGCTTTAAATGTTCATCAGAAAAGTATAAACGGTTCCAAGGTATTAGTTTTGGGGCTTGCCTACAAAAAGGATATTGACGATTTAAGGGAATCTCCTTCACTTAAATTAATGGAAATCATATCCGAAAAAGGCGGATTGGTTGATTATCATGATCCCTATATTCCAAAATTGGGTCCCACCAGACATTACAATTTTGAGAAAAAAAGTGTAGATTTAACCGCGGGAAATCTAAAGCGATATGATGCGGTTCTCATTTCAACGAACCATTCGGAATTCGATATGAATTTTATTGTTAAAAATGCCAATATTGTTGTGGATACCAGAAACGCGACTGCAGGGGTTTCCGGTAACCAGGAAAAAATATTTAAAGCTTAACTCAATTTTTCATCTATCTGTGTGAATCAAGCCGGATTTCATTCTTGAAGTCCGGCTTATATTTTGTTCTGCTTGAAAAATGCTGGTTTTTTTCATAATTGTTATTATGTAAATTGATAAAAATGTTAACTTTTATGAAAAAGAAACTGCTCAAAATTTTTATCTGGTTCCTGGTTTTTATTATTTCCCTGGCAGGAGTTTTTGTATTGCTATACTCTTATACCCCGGTAGTAGATCGTGCCATAGAGGACTTGATAAATATGACTACTGGCAAGAGTGTGAAAGTTACTTACGGCCGGCTGGAGGGTAATCTTTTGGGATCAATCCGGCTGATTAATGTTAAAATCCAGGCAGCCGGTTTTGAATTGACCGCTCCGAAAATAATTGTGCATTATTCTTCTCGCCAAATTCTTGATGGGAAATTTTATATAAATTCTTTGGTAGTGGATTCACCAATTGCCCAATTTATCACGGCTGGAGATACTACAGAAAAAAAGACCAAAGCGGTATCACTGGTTTCAAGTCCCGATAAACTTGATTTAAGCGGGTTTCCCGATATTGAAATATCCGATTTTATCATTAAAAATGGAACATTTATTATTCAGAAAGAGGGCAGGGCAAAGGATCATTTTGTAAATATCAACCTTGAAGCTGAGGTCCTCTTAGCACGGCAGAATGTTTCGCTTGATCTCAAATATATTAAGGGATTGTGGAAGGAGAAGGATGTAAATCTGGATCAATTGTCGTTTAAACTGACGGGAAATAAAAAACGACTGACCTTAAATCAATTGAACCTGATTGTGGACGAAAATGAACTTTTTGCCCATGGTGAAATACAGCTCCTGCCCGAATTAAAATTTTTCATATTTGCAGATACCAGTTATCTGAAAATACCTCTGATTAAGAAAATTTTCCCTGATTTTCCTTATCAGAAAGGATTCATTCGTTTTTATCTGGATTACATAGGAGTACCCGCTGATTTTACCGGCCAGATATACATATCAGCAGAATTGGACAGTCTCAAATTTACAAAACTGATATCAAAATATAGTTATTTTAAAGGTGCTCTTACCCTCCAAGAAATTGATGCCAGCACAAACTTTGGTTCATTGGCTGGTTCGGTTCAGGTTGCACCAGAAGGCAAAAATAAAATCTTCCTTCGATTGCATGAATTGAATTTAGCGAAGATTTCCATTACCAGCACCCCAACTGATTTAAATGGCAAATTTAATTTGAATTTTAATACCTGGAATATTTCGGGCCTTTCCGGTGAAGGATCGGCCCTGTTGCATAATATAACGTATGGTAGGATGCATATAGATACACTCACACTTGGTCTTGATGTAAAAAAAGGTTTCTGGGACCTGAAACAGGGTTCAAAACTGGTGGTACAGAAATCTTCCCAATTTTTTGTTCAGGGCCAGATGAGTAGTGATCAGCACCTCAACCTGCAACTGACCACAGATAAAAATGTATTGGACACGCTGAGTCAGCGGTTGGCACTTGGTCCCATAAAAGGGGTTGGTACATTATACGTGACTGCCAAGGGACCATTGAGAAATCCTGATATCAGCGGATCTGTATTATTGGATTCGTTAATTTATGAAGGAATTCGCAGCTATGGAGTAGAAGGAAAATTTGAAGTGCAGGGAATTACACAACAGAGGAGAGGTTTTTTCGATCTCCAACTGTCTTCCGGCTTGATTTCTAATGTCCTTGTTACTGACGGGACCATTGATTTAAAAATTGACCGGAATACTGTAAAAATGGATTCTCTCAGTTTTTATAATGAGAACAATTACATTACTTTGAAGGGTAAATTGGATTATCAGCAAAAGTTGATCGATATATATGTATATGACCTGCTATTCCAGTATCAGGATTATCGCATATTTTCTTCAGATACTCTGATGGCCACACTGGAAAATGATTCCTTAATTATCGAAAATTTGGTTCTTCATGCCACAGGTGACGGAGAAATTGAAGTCCGTGGCATATATGATTTTGGTGGCAACAGTGGTCTTGGTCTTTATTTTAAGAATATTCAACTTTTGCCCTTTAACCAGTTCTTTCAATATAAATACACACTTAAGGGGAAAATGGAAATATCAATGATTGTCAGTGGACACTCGGATAGTCTGCAGGTACAGGCCCAGGCTGATTTACAAAATTTTATTTTAAATGAAGATTTCATAGGAAATATGCAGGCAGACATCAGCTACTCGGAAAATACCATTAAAATCGATCAATTTCAATTTCAGCATTCACCAAAGTCATTTCTATCCCTGGCAGGACAGGTCCTTTTACCCACCAGTGAACAATCTGCCGAAGAAATAAATAATACATACAGCAAATTAATCCTTCATTTAAATCTCGAAAATATCAATTTCAGTGATTATCCATTTTTTAAAGAACAGAATTATCCGATTACAGGGAATTTAAGCGGAAACCTTGATGTAACAGGTACAACAACTGATTTTCTTGCAAATTATTCCTTACTTATCCGTGGGTTACAATATAAAGATTATCAATTTCCAAGAATTAAGTTAGAGGGCTTGATAAATCCACAGGCCATTGTCTTGAGAGATGGTCTGGTAGATTTTCAGGGTACGGAAATTTTACTTAATGGTGCGAAGACCATAAACTGGGACTATGGGAATTTCTCCGATATTTTTAAGGATAGAACTATTGTACTGAATGCAACTATTACTGAGGACTCTCTTCAGTTCTTGAATGTTCTAACACCGGAAGTTGATTTATTAACAGGAGAAATCTCAGCGTCTGTGCAATTGGGTGGAACCATAGACAGTCTCGAAATAATCCGGGGTAAGATTGATATTTCCAAGGGAACATTGTATCTGTCAAAAATTGAAAATCCCCTTACTCAGGTTGAGTTTCATTTAATCTTCCAGGAACAAAAAATGATGATAAAATCATGCAGAGCCAAGTCACCTGGATATGCGGAAAATAAAAGTTTTTTCAAATCTCTTTCAGATAGGTTACTTTCACCATTTAAAAAAGCCATCTCCCGCAGTGGTAATGAAGGAGAACTGGAAGTTAAAGGAAACATAGATTTTTCAACTCTCAGCAGTCCGCTGTATGATGTTAAAGTTAGCGCAAACAAAATTTTCATTAATTATTATCTTGAAAATGCTAAAATATTGTTTTCTACCCGAAATTTAGCCGTTACAGGGAGGGATACACTTCTTGTGCGCGGTGATTTGACAATACACAAAGGAGAAGTGGATCTGGATCTTGAAGAATCTGAGAAAAATCTTTTAATATCTACTGGTGTCCGGGAAAGCCCTCCTTATCTCCGATATATGTTGAAAATCACTCTTCCCGGTAATTTCTATGTTCGCAGTGAGGCCATGTTCAACTCCTTTGAGATGATGTTATCCGGAGAATTGCAAATTACTCAGGAACCGAAAGGATTGCTGGAAATGTATGGAACTCTGGATGTGCCTAAAGGATCCTATTACCAGTTTGAGGAATTTACCGTCAGGGATGGAAAAGTGGAATTTGTTAATCCCAAGGAACTTCCCCAACTTGATATTTATGCTGAAAAGAAAAAATATGGTTTTTTGTTTCAGTTGCATGTCCAGGGCACATTGAATAATCCGATTAAAGAGATCAGAATCTTCGATCTTCAAACCAGAGAGGATGTAACAAATCTTTATCCGGAAACGAAAGATCAGATTGCTCTTTTATTGTTCGGCATGACTTTTAATGAACTGGGAAGCAGTGCCGGCACCGCGGCACTTGATAAGAGTCAGGAGGTGATCAATCAAGCGATTCTATCCCGAATTGAAAGAGAAGCACGCCGCTTCATTGGGCTTGATGAAATCAGAGTGGAAAGTGAAGAAGGACTTATCGATTTTACAAACCTCCGTCTGAATCAGATTTCCCAGAAGAGCGCCATTTCTCTTGGCAAATATGTTATGCCCAATCTTTATCTGGAATATCGGACCCAGTTGGGTTCTTCCGGTGTTTCAAGTGTCAATGAAGCGGGTGCCCCGTCTCTCGATTGGGAAGTAGGAAATCAATTATACCTGGAATATCAGATCAACAAAAACTGGTCTGTTTCATCTTTTTATGCAAGACAACTTTATGACAAATTTAAAATTGATGTCAACTGGCGTTATAATTTCTAAAATCCCGGTTATAGTATCTCTCATTATTTTCCTCACCTTCAATTTGGCCCGAGCAGAATTAACCGTTCGCAGAATCCTTTTTGAGGGGAATCAGAATATTAAAAGTACAGAATTAAAGAGCATTCTGAAAACCAGAGTAAAAAAGGAATTCGATACAAAGCTCTACCGAATAGATAAAATTATTTTAAAAAATTATTATCTGACAGAGGGATTTTTAAATGTCTGGGTGGAAAGTGAAGTTGAGCGTCAGGGCAATATGGTTGATATTATTTATAAGATTTCCGAAGGGAAGCGGTATTTTCTGGAGACGATCAACTTCAGTGGGAATTCAATCCTTCCTTCAACCGGCATAAGAGAATTTTTTAATAATAAAAATGGGGCGCCCTTTCGAACGGCAGAAATTGAGAACGGATTAAATGCGTTGGAGGATTATTATTTCAATCACGGTAAACCATATGTGGAACTATCAGTAGAGCAAACAACCGGGGACTCACTGATAACCGTAGAGATCCGAATTAAAGAAAATGAAACAGTCTATATCGAGGACATCGATTACCAGGGATTGCAGCAGGTCCAGAGTTTTGTCATACGCAGAGAGCTGGAAATTCAAAAAGATGACATCTATTCACGTCAGAAGATAGAAAAATCCCAGCGGAATATTTATTCCACCGGACTATTCGATTATGTTAACATGGATTTGAGAGCCGTAGACAGTACCCGTTCCCATGCCCGACTGGTAATCCGAGTTGTTGAAAAAAAATCAAAATGGGTGGGAGTGCGATTTGGATTGGGTTATGAACAGGAAATTGTATATGGAGGTACATTTGATTTTACTGTTGAATTCGGACACCGAAACCTGTTTGGAACAGCAAGGTCCGTTTATCTGAATGCAGGTCCGTCTTTTTCATATGATTTCAATACCAATCGCATTACAAATCCTAAAAATCAGTATAGTTTTAATTTTGTTGAACCATGGATCGGCTATACAAGAACTCCGGGAATTTTTCGCATATCCTTCATCCAGGCTCGTCCACTCAATAGTGCCCATTATGATTATTTCACCTCAGCGTTTTTCGTTCAACATGATTTTGAAAACTACTGGAAAATCTCGGGAGGTGTAGCATATAACCGGGTACAAATCCTGGAGGGCGATTCGCTCGATCCGGATTTTTATAAACTGACTCAGGGACAGGATTTCATTTACTCTGTCAGCTCCCGCCTTATCCGGGATCACAGAGATAATTATCTGAATCCCCATAATGGTTCTATTCTGGATTATAATGGAAAAATTGCTTTATCGCAAACCCGTGACAATAAGACAGGGAAAATTTCCAACAGTCAATTTTTAAAATTGATATTTGAGTGGGACCGTTATCAACCGATTAATTTTAAAAAAAATTGGACATTGGCTACACGCATAAAATCAGGAAATATTTTTACTTTAGCCAGAAATATCCTGATACCGATTTCTGAACGTTTTTATCTGGGTGGTGCTTCCACGGTTCGGGGATATCCTGAACAGTTGCTGGGTCCAGTGTTTTATGATGAAAATAATGAAAATCCAAAAGCTCGTGGCGGGAAATTTATGCTACTGAGCAATATTGAATTTCGAATTCCTCTATTCTGGTTATTCGTGGGAGAAACATTTCTGGATGGGGGAAATGTCTGGCTGGATGCCAGAGACTTGCAAATAAATGATATTAGATTCAGTACTGGCACCGGCCTTGCCATATTAACACCTCTGGGTCCTGTCCGTTTTGATTATGGATTTAAACTTCGACGGGAAAAACAAGAAAGCCCCGGTGAATTCCATATTAGTATTGCGTTCGCTTTCTAGGTTGACTAAAAAATTGTACATGGTATTAATTAAAGCCATGTCAGGCAGAAGCATTATTGCTCAGGTTTTGTAAGAAACGGAAGGTTCCCTCTTATTAAGGGGTAATATTAACTGCCAAGTCTATATTTTATTTTAACCAAACCATTATCAAATTTCTCAACTTCTGTTAAATTCAAACGGGAAAACTTGACATTATCTCGAAACAAGGGAATGCCTTTCCCCAAAATCACCGGATGAATAAATAAAATATAATCGTCAATCAAGCGCGCATGGTGTAAAATTGATATTATTTGGGATCCGCCAACCAGCCAAACATCTTTCCCTGCTTGATGTTTTAATTTTATTGTAAATTGGATAATATCCGTGTCAATAAATTGTATATTATCGGCCGAGACTTTTTTCTTTGATTTTGAAAAGACATAGCTGGTTTTATCTTTATAGGGATACTCGCCAAATTCCTGCGCCTGATCATATGTTTTCCTGCCCATAATGACCGTATCAACCGTATCGTAAAATGATTGGTAACCATAATCTTAATCGGTAAACAGCCAATCTACTATGCCATCCTTACCTACAATAAAATTGTCAAGACTTGCAGCAATGTAAAGATTGAGTTTTTTCATTTTACCGTTTTCCTGTTGATTGTTAAATGCAATTCAAAGATTCCGCTCTAAATGATAGTAAATTTATCATATATCTTACCCATAAGGCTACCATTAAAAGAAAATATTCTCAATCTTTATAAAGAGCATTAGTGTTAATAATCTTATAAAAGTTCCTTTAAATATAGAATATTTCCTACTAACCTGAAGTCGTAAAAAGTTATGAATCTCCTGGCGTTTGTAGTAGAATGT
>CAYWTB010000016.1:0-73777 GCA_964461135.1 uncultured Caldithrix sp.
TAATCATATTTTTTTAACACAATGTCATATGTGCAGAAAATAAATATTCCTCCAGACTTATGACACTAGCGTAATAAAATCATTTTACGGATCAGCATCTCTGCTCCGGCCTGCAAGCGGTAAAAATAGATTCCACTGGCCAGATTATTGGCTATAAAATTTATTTTATAGATGCCGGCATTTTGTCTTTTATTCACCAGAGTGGCTACTTTCTGCCCCAGTAAATCATACACTTCCAGTTTGACAAATTCAGTTTCCGGAATATCATACTGGATGGTGGTATTGGGATTAAAGGGATTAGGATAGTTCTGCAACAGATTATATCGTAAGGGAATTTCCCGTCGATTTTCCGGTATTGCGGTGGTACTGGTGGGATATTTAACCCGCAGATTATCAAAATATAAGACGCCATTATTGGTATCTCCCACTGCTCCCACATACCACAGTTTGATTTGAATGGATTTGAGTTTTATGGGAAAATTGAAGGAGGAAGAGGGATCTATAGCATTAAAACTGCTGAGGGGAATTTTATACGTTTCGTAACCGGTAGAGTTTGTAGCAAATAATCCGGTCGAGGCGGTAAACAATTCATCATTATCGTCACTGATGATTACATCTGCAATATGATTCAGATTATTGGATTTGATATCAATCATGATGGTATCGGGAAGACCGTATACTGCCTGATCGGTATTCAGATAAACCCAGCTTCGTCCCAGGCTGCTACGAACAAACTGGTAATTAAGTTTCAGAGCTCTGGTACCGATCGTACGAGGCGTGTCCACTGCAGTTAGTGCAGTACCCTGGGGATCATAATTTACACCCGATATACTCCAGTTATTTACATTGTCCATTGAATCTAAAACAACAACATCTTTTCCGATTTCCACATGAACAACACTGGTATCCGACTGATCCTTAAACTTAACAACGATTTGTGCCTGTCCTTCAGCGAATCCTTTGAATTTACCCGTAGTGTCAATGGAACCCACCGCAGGATTTAAACAGAACCATTCATAATCATTTAAAGCAATAAACGGATGCAAATTATCCACATCAGTGGGGATTACAGTGAACTGAACTGTCTGAATAGTATCTGTTAAAACCGATTTGGGCAGGATTTCAATTTCCTTGATGCCTTTAATAAAAATCCAGGCGGAATCCATCAGTCCCTGGTAGTTAACATAGACATAACCACTGTCCGGCTCGTTAGCAACTGTAAGGACTCCACTGGAATCGACCTGGCCCAGCTGAGGATCCATGATATACTGGATATCAGGCTGAATTACAGCCACCGGATGATAGTATTCGTCCCAGCCACTGACTCTCAACTGAATGCTGTTTTTCAGAAAGACGCGCTGGTTATCCGGTTCCACCTGAATTGAGGTGATGCCACTTCCGGCCGGTGCCACGGAGACCGTGATCAGCGAATTGGCGACCGCACGCTCCGGTCCATCGGAGGGATGATTTTTGATCTGACCATATACGACCATGGTGGATGATCCGCCCCCGTCCAGGTTCACCGCCTGATCCGCCCCCAGATAGATCATCAGATCCGCCAGTTCGCGGTAGGACATGCCGGTGTAGCTTCCGGGAACCCGGCCGTCGACGGTAGCCAGGTAGAGTATGTGGTGATCAGCTGAAAAACCTGCCGCTGTTCGGGGATGAACATCCGTATTGGTACTGCCGGTATAAGCGCCATTATCCACAATTTTAAGATTACCTCCAACCAGCTGTGTCAATTTCACCGGACCCGGCTGCAGCTTCAGCAACAGTTTTACAGTGTCCCCCACCTGAACATTGTTCTGCAGGAAAGTTCCGGCGGTTCCATGTCCGGATAATACCGCAATTCCCGGACTTAGACTCATGTCACCGCTGTTGCTCTTTTCTTCCACGCGGCAGCGAAGGGTATCATTTACATACCAATCACTGACGACTGTAACTTTAATTTCCGTTCCATAGATATTTGTACCGGTCGATCCTCCGTAAAATGAATTATACAAGATCAGTTGGTCAGTGCCGCGATCCCGGTTAATGCCATTAACCGGCTGATTTTGATTACCCGTAATCAGGCTGCCACTGAAACTCACCGGATCAATGGTGGGATAATTTTCAAAATCGAAGGAAAGAACCGGCCAGTCTATGGGATTCTGCAGGATCTGGCCATTTACCACCTGAGTATTTAAAGGAATACCACCGGAGGCGTAAAAATCTCCATTTACAGCACCTACCACCTCATGATCCTGATAATTTTTACGGCCGGCCATAGAACTGGTAGTTTCATAACCGCTCAACCGCTCGTTGGCCTTAACCGTCTCCATAATGACATAGGGATTGGTCAGGTCAATCTCCAGAACATTGATATTCCACAAGCGGGAAGGGACGGTAATATGTTTATACACCATTCCCGGTCCAACCCGTGTGGTGGTATGCGTCTCGAACAGGCTTTGAGCCTGGACTGACATCCAGGTGAGACACAGTAAAACGATAAAGTTGTTTAGTCGTTTCATGATTTTTATCCCTTCGATTTAATCTCAGGTGAATTTTTTATCATTTAGATGATTATGCCCTTAGCTCAGCAAAAAGAAATAATAGTCGAAAATTTTTATATTTTTACTCTATTTTAAAACGGTTCATTAAAGACCCACCGTGCGAGACGCAATATCTTGATTTCCTTCATGTTCGGACAACCCCAAACAGGGGAGGTTGGTAAACCTAATTATTACTATAATTATGTCGCTCCTCTGGAGAGCTAGTACTCCCTAGCCTGATAAAAATCAGAATTTCCCACAAACCTAAGTGAAATTAAATATTTATACGTTAAGCTCAGCTTAGGATATAGTCATTATCTTCTATACTCAGTTTTTTCTTTCCCATTAATTCAGTACGTTTTTAAAAAAATACCGATTTGTCTAAATAAGAATTAACACGGATTTTGCTGCGACTGAAATTTCATCAATCCAGGGAAGGTTTCATGCAAAAAGTTCACCTAATTTATAGAATATCATTTTTATCCCGTTAATCCTGTTAAAATTTTTTTCTAATGATATTATTTTAACAAAATCATTTTACGTGACTGGACGAATGTGCCTGCCTGGATCTGGTATACATAGACTCCGGCTGCCAGATTGCTGGCATCAAAGCGTACCCGGTAAGTGCCGGGATCCTTCTCTTCCGAAACCAGCGTTTGAACCTGCTGTCCAAGTGCATTGAAAACTACAATTTTTACATGAACCCGCTCAGGAACTGCATAAGATATATTTGTAACCGGATTAAACGGATTGGGATAATTCTGCTCGAGCATGAACTGTGCCGGAATATTCCCATCAGAACCGGACCGGGCTATTCCGGTCATGGGGATTGCTTTAACTAATTGTAAATCATCAATATAAACCTTTCCGCTGGTAGCGGCACCTGACTGATAGGTCAGCTGGAAGCTGTCCATACGATATTGCGGCATATCCAGAATACCATTTCCCAGACCAGCCCAACTGCCCACCATGGCGGGGTCACCAAGGTCCCACTGCACCAGGCGCCAGCCCAGCCAGTCAATTTTGACCCACTGGGACACTTCATGATTCGGCCAGGATGTCCCGTCCCCCTCATCCAGTGCAAACCGGAAGAAATTATTTCCACCATCCCCGAATATGTAGCATTGTAACGTATAGGTGGTATCAAAGGTAACATTACGCGGGGCAGATACATCCAGGTATTCCCGCATCAACCAGGTGGAAGCATTCAAATCCCAATCATAATATAATTCCATGGAGCGGGTGCTTCCGGTGAGTTCATTGAGGTATTGCTGATTTTCAGCCATATACACGCCCGGGGATGGATCGGTTCCGGTGGTACTGCCGCTCCAGAGCGGCTGCCGCCAGTAAGAAGAAAAGCCCGGTTCCAGGGCATCAATCTGCTGAAACTGAAAATCCGTAGGAGCACTGGTAAAACTGATTAAGCGGGTATTGGTGGTAGTATTTCCCAGCAGGTCCTTTAAACCGGGATAAAGCCGTACTACATGCAGAGCATTTGGGATTAAATCTACTGACGGAAAATAATTAAGAACACTTCGATCATTGACCACGTAGTGTTTAAGCACTCCCTGCACCGGCTGATGGTTCTGGTATTCCTCCAGCAGGAAAATATCATTGGTAATCGAACTGTCATCCAGCTGCTCATTAAATTCAAAATTGATAATCGGTCTTCGTTCAACATTCTTCTGATACATTCTGGGATAAAAAGCCAGAACTTCCGGTGGAAATACATCTATGCCGGTAGTAAAAGTAATTTCCAGACTGTCTCCACCGATACCATCTCCGTTTCCGTCAAAGAGATGAGAGTATTTATCATTAACGGTTCCCGGAATGGATAAGGTATAGGTTGTCAGGAACTTCAAGGAATCACTGCGAATTACCAGGCGCGTATCATTATCCCACCAGGAATAAACAGGATTTATATCCGGTGTAACTACCAGTAATGATTCTACCGATGCCCGGCTCATGGGCCGGCTGAATTGAAGGACAATATCCGCCAAAGTGGACACGGCAGTATCACCATCCGCCGGCGTACTGGACAATAACCTGGGCGGTATACGGGAAATCAGGGGGAAGTCTTTATAAGAAAAAAAGTCATCTGAAATGGCCACCCTGGCCGTATCTGAATAGTAATCATCCATCTGGACCGTTACCACAACCGAGTCCGAATCCATATGTTCGAAATAATAGAAGCCATTATGGAGAAGATCCGGATCATTGGTGTATTGATTAAAAAGGGATTGATAGGTATCGGTAACATACTGCTGCCCGGCTGCATTGATTACTGCCCCGTTTAAAGGTTCTCCCGACTCCATGTTAGTCACAATTCCGGTAAGAATGTCAGCAGGCGGTCGCGGGATATTATGATAATCCAGAATCGACCAGTAAAAGGTACGCGCCTCCAGCCGAAGCCAGTCCATGTTCATGAACAGCTGATTCTGGATGGGATTGGTATGAAATCCCGCTTCACTTAGTTCGGAGGGCATAATGCTTTCGCGGTTCACATGCAACCAGGGACCGGTAAAGACGCCGCATCCGTAAAAAGTGCAATCACCGATTGAGCCACTTATGGTGTAGGTACGCATGCCATCCGTCAGATACTGAATCATGATGTCTGACATGGCCCGGCCTCCGTTGGGTATTTTTTCCTGCCCGTTATTATACTGTCCCCACAGTAGAAGGGTACTGTTAGCATTGGGGCTGCTAGAGGCGTCACTGTGGATGGAATGATACCAGGCCGCATTGAGTGAATTAGCCAGGGTAGTGCGTTGAGACAGCGACACCTGCTGAAAATCATCTGTGCGGGAAAGATAAACTGTATCAATATCAGTTTCCGTCAGTAATATATCTCTTAATTGCAGCGCCACGCGCACGTTACGTTTGGCCTCGGCCATGCCCCAGGGAAAAGGCGGCATATTCTCATTCTGACTGTGACCAGGATCTACGAAAATATTCCATCCCTGTAAACCGGTTACCTGCGCAAATATCCCCAGAGGAAAAAGGAGAGTTAAAAAGATTACGATTTTATTTCTGATCATCATTTCAGTTTCCTAATTTCTTAAATCTATCATTTATTTCTCTACTTCAATATATTCAATGGTACCCTGGTCGTATGTACTGTAGGCAATCCGGTTTCCGGAAGGAGACCAGGAAGGATACATGGCAATATTGTCAATATCCCGGGTAATGTTCTGGGTTATAGTGCCCGTCAGGTTCGAAATGTAAATATCGGAGGAGGTATATATATAGCCATTATCCTGAGCCATCATATAAGCCAGGTACTGGCCGTCCGGTGACCAGCGGGGATAGTTCCCTCTTCCCAGATCCACCAGGGCTCCGGATTGCGTATCCATTATGTAGCAATTTCCACCATAAACCTCAAAGGCAATATACCGGTTATCCGGGGAGATGGTGAGATTTAAATACTGCTTCCCCGCAAAGGGTCTCATTTCGGATTGCTCATCAGATATATTGTCCTTTATGAAAATTTTATCATTTTGTGAATAGAAGATTTTTCCGGCTTCACGACTCTCCTGAGGTTCCCCCACATCAATAAACATTTCCTGTTTCCCATTGAAGAAATAAACCTGATAATTCCCAGGGGTCCATCTGGGAATATCAGGAAGAAAGGTACGGTATTCCGTCAGGTATATTTCTGTAGTACGGGCGACGTTAAAAATCTTGATTGCACTTTGTCTGAGATTATCCTGGTATCTTGACACCCGTGCCAGAATAGTCTGACCATCATCCGACCAGGAAAATCCAAATCCGGCGGACAACTCATCGGTAATTTGTGTTAACTGTTGGGTACCAAAATCGAAAAGCCAGATCCCCTTATAATTCCCGGAGGTAAAGGCAATTTTATTACCAACGGGTGCCCAGTTGGGGTTCATATAGGCCGTCTCATTGCCGGACGGAACCATCAGTACCTTAACCGATTTCACCTGAAATATATCCTGGGAGTAAAGTTGTACGGCAATTCCCAGAACCAAAATTAAAATTCTTTTCATTAAAGATCTCCAAAATACAATTAAATATTGATTATTTGAGTAAAATCATCCGTTTATGTAAGACAACATCGCCGGCCCTCAATTCATAAATATAAACACCCGATGCGAGATTGGTCGCATTAAACTGAATTTTATAACTACCCGGCTGCATGACCTTGTTAACCAAAGAAACCACTTCCTGACCCAGAACATTGTAAATTTTAAGCTGGACCGGTCCGGATCTGCTGATATCGAAGGGTATGGTGGTTACCGGGTTGAATGGATTGGGATAATTCTGTTGCAGGGCAAATTGCTGAGGTAAACCGGCATTATGATTATCGGTGATTACCGTAATCTCATATTTTTTCTTGACCACGCGCAAGTCCTTGAAATAAAGGGTACCCGACATGGCGCCGGTACTGTCGTGCGTCAGCTGAAAACTGTCTATGCGGTAAGTACTCATGTCCAAGGTACCGTTTCCGATCCAGTTGCCCACCATATCCGGATCGCTTAAATCCCATTGGATAAGTTTCCAGCCCATCCAGTCGATGGTAAACCATACCGATACTTCATGATTGGGCCAGAGGGTTCCGTTTCCTTCATCCAGGGCAAAACGAAATTTATTCAGACTTCCATCACCAAAGACATAACATTGGAGGATATAATCGGTATTGAAAAATACATTTCTCGGTAGTGATTCATCCAGAAATTCCCTTAATAAATAATTGGGATTTCCTATTGCCAGCAAATCAGGATCCCAGACATAAGAAAGGCGTGCGGACTTTTTTTCAACCGGTGTATAAGCAGCGGGCAGATAAACATCGCTGACAATACCGAAGGTGCTTAATGTCGTATTCACCCCATTGGTCGAGCCGCTGTACCCGGGATCCTGCCAGTTACCGGATCCGGAAAAATTATCAATCAGAGTTTTAAGCTCATAGGCATAGGGTTCGGTTTCAAAATCCACTACAATCGCAGAATCCAGTGGATTACCGGATGTATCAGTAATATCGGTAAATACCGAAACCCGAAAGGGGTGTCCGGAATAGAGAGGATCTTCAGTCTGGACGCCGAGAACCGCTCGGTCATTCATGTTATAAATCATGGCCTTATGAGCCACGGGCTGTCCGGCTGTGGTCACAGCGGTGGAAGCAACTTGCAGCGAGGCGGGATCCAGCATTTCATCAAACCCGAAAGAGATAACATTATCCACATCAAAATCATCTACATAAGCCTTGACGGAAGGATTGCTGTAAACCAGACGGGGAGGAAAAATATCCAAAGCACTGGTAAAAAACTGCAAGACATAATCTTCACTTCCCCCACCATTGGATTCTCCATCCAGCTGTTTACCATTGATGTCGGTAACTTCCTTATGGATGGTCAGAGCATATAAGGTATCATGAAATAGATCCTCATGAGGTATAATTACAAGTTGTTTCTGATCACTGTTCCAGTACCGGCTGAATGCAGGTACGGCAGGCTCGAAGGTCAAATTTCCCTGGAATGTGGCGGTATCCATAGTTTTGGAAAAATCTATAACTATAGGAATAAATACCGGTATGGTATCTCCCGGCAGGGGATCCGTCCAGAGAACTACCGGAGCAAAGGAAGGGATGGAATCGCTCAGGTAAGTATTGGAGATAACCGATTCATTCCAGTAGCGGTCGAAACGGGTTGCATAATAGGTATAGCGGCCGTTGAAGTTCTGTAAACCGCTCATGGTATCGGTATAAGTATATACATCCTGGCCGAAATGAATATCTATAAGTTCATCAGAAGCAACATCGGGGTTATCGTCTTCTGAACGGTAAATGGCAAAACGCTGATCCTCTGCTAACGGTTCGTTGGGTGATACCTCTATGTCATATCTCAAATCATTGATTTTAGTGACGGTTATTAGGGGTGCGGAGGGAGACTGGTTATTAAGAAATGTAGCCGCGCGGACCTTGGTGAGCCGCTGAAAAAACAAATCCTTTGCCTCTTCCCAGTAGTCGTGATTTCTCCAGCTGCCATAACTGAAAAACTGAAATCCGTCCACCCAGGGAACATCGCGGGAACGTTGGACAATCTGAGTATGATTATCCCAAACATTTAGTTCGTCCAGTCTATAGGAACCGGGACCGACGGTAAACAGGCGGCCACTGTCTACGCCGGCCTGTATCCAGTATCCCCAGCTTTCCTGTCCGTCCGCCACCAGCATACCGTAGAACTGATCGCCGGTCGTCCAGTGATAGTGCATGGGGGTCAGTTGATCGACAAATCCCTGGTTAAACCAGAGGGCGGCATCCTGAAATACAATGCCGTATCCTTGCCAGCTGCTCCAGCGATATTTACCCAGTGCAGCAGGAGAGAGCCTTACCCAGGGTTTAACCTGCTGGATGGAATCGTGTAATGTCTTCACAAATTCAGTGACACTCCAGCGCCACCAGTCTTCCCATGTTGCAAAACCACCCGGTGCCGTGACCGGATCATAGGGATTCTGTACATCATACAAATAGCGTTCCTGGTTTGGCACCAGAGCCAGGTTTTCCATTTTCTGCTCGGAAAAAATTCCGTCAGGGGCGAATTTATCCTCTATACTCTCCACAGTAAGGCCGGTAAAATCGGAGCGGTCATATTCATTCCAGCGGACATAGTCCAGATGCAGACCGTCAATATCGTAATTGTGTACAATTTCCATGGCAACGTTGATGGTATAATCCCGCACGTCCTGCAATCCGGGCGAAAGGGCCCGGCTGGCCGGCATGGGAACCCCGTAGCCATCCCGGCAGACCCATTCCGGATGAACCTGGGCGGGCGCTCCATTCACAATATCCGAGGCACTGAAACAGTTAAACCAGGCATGCAATTCCAGTCCTCTTTTGTGGGCTTCCTGCACCGCATAGGCCAGCGGATCATAACCGGGATAGCTGTATCCTGCATAGTAACCCCAGGGTTCATAGGAAGAGTTATAATAGGCTGTTCCACTCTGCCTTACCTGCCAGAGGACGGCATTCATATTGGCTTTTTTAACATTATCCAGTATCTGCCGCACCCGCGCCTTATTTTCTTCCGGAGTGCTGTATGCACTGATATGTTCCCAGGTAATAACCCAGACCGCACGGAATTCCTCATTGGCGCCGGCAAAAACCCGGCTGAGGAGAAATAACAGAAAGAGCAAAAGAATAGAGACACGCATAGTAAAATTTCCTGACAATATTAATGTAAAGTTTTATATTAATAATGAAGGTATCATAGCCTTTACATATACTAAACATACAAAAACTACTTTAACATAATAAGGGTTGAAAGAATATCAAAATGTATTTTTTTAAATGACTATTCCTTTAGTTCCGAAACGGAGCGGTGTATCATTACGGGCAGCACGCCAGACAGACCTGTCACATCCCTGTGCCAGACAGGAAGCAATCTCCTCAGGATTCTTGCAGTATTAGCCTTCCCTGGGATCAGCCAGTGAATACGGGGATTAACTGACCTGCAGCTATTGTTGTCTGGTAAAATTTGAATTTTCAGTGCTTTTATCACTGGTTTCTAAGAGTTTGTCTTATCTGACCCTCCCCTGGCCCTATGAATAGGGCCTTTCCCCTCCCTCATACATGAGGGAGGGGATTAAGGGGTGGGTTATTTCCATCATCTGAAAATGAAAGAGATTTAATCAGTCAAATCTATAAATCCTACAATTATTTTACAATTCGCTATATATATGCAATCTTAACTGGACACTATTGGCCCGGCGTCTGCCGGGCGGGCCGCGACATCCATGTCTCGCCACATAGTGGTCCCTTCCGGGACAATGACAGCCCGCTCAGTTTCGGAGCTAAAGCAATAGTCACAATCATTTTGATATTAACCTTGCAGTGTTTTCAGCCATTAAATATTTGAATGGTAAATTTTATCGATTTCATGTTAAAAACAAAAGCCGACAGACAGGATCCGTCGGCTTTTGCAAAAATAGAGCTTACACCATAATTACTTAACCAGCAGCATCTTTCCGGTAGCCACGGAATGATCAACTGTCAGTTTGAAGTAGTAGTGGCCGGAGGCCAGACCGCGTGCGTCAAACGTATATTTATGAGGTCCGGCAGACGTGTTTTCATCAATCACTTTTCCAACCAGAGCACCCCGCATATCATAAATCCTCAGAACCACATGCGCACTTTTATGCAGGTCAAACGGAATGACCGTGGTGGGATTGAAGGGATTCGGATAGTTATGATACAGGGTAAACAAGCCCGGTACCACTTTCCTATCCTGTCCGGGTTTGATGGAAGTGAATGTACCCGAGTAGTGTTTTATTCCGTAGCCATAATACTCTGCAGCATAAAACTCATCTCCCGCCGCATTGAAATAGGCGTCCCGTAGGCAACGCAGGTACTTTGGTTGAGCATAACCACCGGTGGTGGTATCGGATCCGTCAGTATTTGCGAAGAACTCGAATGATTTCAGGCTGTCCACAATCATGTAATTCTGGTCCGGGTCAAGGGCAAATATCTTCCGGTAGCTGACATCATCATAACTGGCTATCCACAGAAGACCGGCTGGATTCCACTGTGCCAGGTTGGTCACGAAAGGATAGGTGGTAGTATCAACCGTCACCGAATACAGGATGGTATCGACCAGGGTGTAGGTTCCAAAAACGCCATCGGCACTGTAATAGCGATGAATACCGCCACTCATAGAACATATATAGACATTCTTCCCATCGGGGGATACTTCCATACAGCGGGTCACACCGGCAGAGATACCGGTAACGGTGTTGAAGGGTGCTGCCCAGTCATCCGGATCGAGAATATCGACCTTGGTGGCGAATACTCCGTCCATCTGGTATACATATCCGTCCGCATCCACACCCGGTCGCCCGTTGCTTCCACCGGTGCTGTATTTACGAATGACATCGTGGGTCTGATAATTGATCTTATAGACCAATCCATTCGAGAAGGAGGCTATTATATTCCCCTGGGGGTCAGTCCCCATTCCCCGATGGCCCCCTACCAGGGTATCAATAGAACCATCCGGTAAATTAAGGAAGGCCAGGGTGTCCACCTCTCCGGTAGCGGGATCCAGAATAAAAATAGGTTTCACAGCATATGTTGTGGTATCCGTCGGGGTCATGATGACAATTCTGTCCGGATATTCCGAAGTAAACTCAGTAAGGCGTTCGTAATAGGATCCACACCATATTTTACCATCCGGATCAAGTGTGACCGAGTAGGCATTTCTGAATCCGGGGACATTGACAGCTGCCGCGCCATAGTCGGTAGCGATCGTACGACCATTTACAATCAGGGAATCGAATGTCCAGGTCGAAAGCTGTCCATACCCCAGACCTGCCAGCAGCATCACAGTTAATACACCCAAAAGCAATTTTTTCATAACATACTCCTTAGTTTAATTAGTGAATAATTTAAAGAATTTTCCATAAATGTTTTCCGGTATAAAAACAATCACCTCCTTTCTCTTTTCAATTCAACATTTACAGATTATTTCTATGGTTGTCTTCCATAATAAGGTGCGGAATTTTTGCCCATGGTTACCCGCACCACGGTGCGGTATTCCCCACTTAACGACCTGCGATTTACATATAAATACTGACTGTTCCCCCACATAAAATTGGTGGCCGGCGGTAACAGGACTGCCGAATAAAGGGGACTTGCATTTTCCGGAAGATACCGGCCGTTTCCGTCCGGGGATATAACCGTGATGGCATCCGAAATGTCGGTTGAATCAGCTCCCACGTACAGATCCCCATCGTCAGCGAAGGTAATCGCCAGGATATCGGGAATACCAACCGTACCGGTGCCATAATAACTATTCCAATCAAAGACCAGTTCTTTGGAACCGAGATCGCCGGAGGTATTCAGAATTGGATTTCTCCATATACCCGATTTAACTGAATCAGGACTTCCCGGGGTTAGATTATATTTTCCGGCTACATAAACGTACCCGTTATAGACACGCAGTGAGTTTACCAGGTAATCCGGGTAACTTGCTGCTAATCTTTCATTCTTGTTTTGATCAATACTATAAATAGCAAATTTGGTGGAATAGTAGATATTCAGATTTTCGTCAAAATCAAAATCATTTATTGCTTTGCCCAGTCTTATGCTGTCTTTGGTTGATTCGGTGAACTGATACAGATAAATGGTTCGACCGGCATAAAGAACACCGCCCGGTCCCATTTTCATAGTTCTGAAAGACTGGCCTGATTTTACAATGACAAAATCCGCCTGTTCCTCTTCCGGGGTCACTTTTAATATCTTTCCTTCACCCAGGGAGGCATACAGGTTTTCCGAAAGATCCACCGCCAGGCTGTAGGCATCGAAGGCACCGGTAATTCCACCGTATCCATCCTGCTGGGCGAATTCAACTTTATAAGGCTGAGATTCGCCAAACTGCATGGCCCCATCCACCTGTACCTTAATGATCAGCGAATCTCCCCCAATAACCGGTACAATACAGTGAATCTCAGTCGTTGTTACCGAAACAATTTCAGCCTTTTTCCCGCCGAAAAACACCCGCGTATGGGTATAATTATCACTGGGATCGAAATTAGTCCCAAAAATCGTAACCTCTGTAATGCCCGCATAAGCGCTGGCCGGTTCCACCCCGTTAACTGTGGGATTTGGTTTTACCGGGTAATTTGGATTCAGATCATACAAACTTTTCTGTGGTTCTTCGGCGCACTGTAACAGAAACAAACTCAGCATTAGGATACTTAAAATAACTAAAAAATGATGCTTTTTCATTATGTGACTCCCATTAACTTTCAAAGGTCAAAAGGTAAAATTCAACGAAAATCGTTGTACATTATCAAAAACACCAAAGGGTGTATAAGCATAATCAAATCCCAGACCAAATTTTTTAAAACCGAAACCGTAGGAAATATTTTCTTCATCCCGGCTGGAAACATAACCAAGCCTTAGAAAAAATGTACTCTGAAAACCATATTCCAGACCAAGCCGTGCAAATTCCGGATACGACCTGGGATGGGCGGCATCCACCGAGAATAAAACCCGGTGAACCTCAGAAAATTGAGGCATAAAATCCAGCACATTCATGGATACCCCGATATTAAAAGTCAGGGGTAGCTGAAACCCTTCCCTGGCATAACGGACTTCTTTGGAAAAATTCCGCACGGACATGCCGAATACCAGACTTTTAAAGCCTGTTTTGTAGGTGGTTCCAAGATCGAAAGCGAAAACGGACACTTCATTTTCGATGGCATTCTGATAATCCGGTGCAGGTTCAAGAGAAACAATGGCCGCACCCAGGTACTGGTCTACTAGTTTCATCTGACCGCCCACTGAAAATTTGTCGGAAAGGCGCCTGGCGTAGCCCAGGCCAATTGAATAAGAGAAGGGTTGAATCAGGCCTGTTTCGATGAATCCCTGATCATTTCCGGCGATAATTGTACCTTCAATATCGCCATAATCCACGAACAAAAAACTAAATGCGAAAATTCCATAGCGCCCGTTAGAGGGCTGGAAAGCACCGGTGACTGAATAGTTATTGATGTCTGCAATCCAGGAATTCTGATTAGCCATCAGGTCAAACCTGATATTCATATCCGCCAGAATCGCCGGATTGGACCACAGGGCTGCCGAATAGGCAGGCATGGTGGTCATGGCACCGGCCAGGGCGGCTGAACGGGCGTCCTGAATTACACTCAGGAATTGAAAACCGGTCTGTGCAAGTTTTTTGTCGGCCCGGACATTTGAGAACATAACCAGGCAAACCAGCAGTAACGTTAATATTTTTGTCGTTTTGTGATTCATCATTTAGTGCTCCGATATGGCATTTTATTCATTCTTTAAATCAACGTATTATGATAAATTTTTTATTGATGGACTCACCATTCGGTTTCTCGATATGGGCAATATAAACGCCACTCACCACCGTCTGACGGGAGGAGGTTATCGAGTACCAGGCCTGATCTCCACTGCCGTCAGTATGTTCGATTGTATCCACCAGATCTCCGCGTTCGGTATATATTTTTATAGTACACCTTCCCGGAATATTATAGAACATTATCTTATTGGTTTCATTCAGAAACAAGAGTCGCTGCAGATCGGCATTTAAATAATAGGGATTAGGCACAATACGAATGTCCTTGAGAACATCCCCTCCCGGTCTGCGAAGATATGCCGGTTCGTTGGTGCGGGTATAGAACCGGCTGCTGTGCAGACTGCCATGGGGATTGGCATTTGTATTATTAGTTGAGCCATTACTGAATGCTTCAATGTAATAATAATAGGAGATGCCACGGATAGCTTTCACATCATCATAATTGTGCACAACTGCGGCATTATTGGTGCCCGTACCACAGGCAAATATTTCCTTAAATACCGTGTCCGGCTTTCCCTCGGCCCGATAAATTCGGTAACCCCCAAAACCCGGCACACCTTCTGAGGGACTGGGACTCCAATTTAAGGCGATTTTATCACCTCCCGAGAGAACTTCAAACAGAGTGGGAGGCTGTGGCGGCTGTGGGATCTGAAAATTCATGTCATAATTACGCTTGGCCCGGCTGAAGGTCAGCAGGATGGAATCTCTCCCGGTATAGACCCAGGTATCTTTATAAACATCCTTATCGGGGGTGGTTGATCCGCCCGGAAGAACAAACGGACCCTTGTCATTGGGATCCTGGTAGGCCTTCTTCCACCTCTGGCCGATTTCTTCACACATGGGGCGGCTTAATCCGGAAACCCCTTCAGCCTCAACGATTACAATACTATCGCCTTCCTGCAGGTCAAAGGGACCATAGTTGATCCAGAGATTGGTCCCACCGCCATCGTTGTGTACCAGGTAGGGGTCTTTTTTCTGATCCTTATAAGTTTCCCAGAACCGGTCATTGCCGCCTAAACCGGTGAAGGGGATACCGCTGAGCATGGAATACTGCTGGATCATTTTGGGCAGCTCCGCCCGGGAAACCGTATTCATTCCGGGATAGGTGTCTCCGGCGTGCCAGCCCAGGGTAGTGGGCTGATTGGGATCATCCGAATGATCGGTTGCACTTATATCCACGTGTAAAACGGCCACTCCGGCATGCTGGGGTGCCGCCAGACGGCCATCCCGCGAAAGGTAAGGCCCGCCGATATTATCAAATGCATTTATTTCCGACTGCCCGGCCCAGACAAATCCACAGCGAATCCATTGCACGATGGGATTATCCAGGGTTATTTCTTCATTGGCATGCTGCGGATAATCTTCACCCCGTTTGGTAACCCAGGTGTGTTTGCCCCAGGACTGGCCGTCTCCGATGGCAAAGGAGCCTTCACGACTGACGCTGTAACGGATACCCCAGCCGATCCTGACACCCAGAAGCGGCCCATGACGTTCGATTTCCGGATCGTAATCCGTATTACCGGTATTGGTGAAGGTGAAAATCTTAATGTGGTAATTATCATGATACTGCTGGCTGAAAGCATATACCGTCCGGTTCATGGTCAGTCCCATGGAGGTATTGATAATATTGGTCATGATGCGGTCCGGTATCTGATCGGGATTAATCTCATCCACATCATCAATATAAGGGAGGGTTAAATTACTTCCATCTACAATGACTGTAGGTGCTTCAAATTTTGCAGTCTGTTTTAATTCAACCGGAAAAACAGATTCACCCACAAAGTCAGCAGACAGATAAATCCCATAGGCATCCCAGTACAATCCATCCTGGTCGACAAAATCTTTACAGCCCAACCAGGATCTTTTAATAACGGCGTTGTCCTGATAAAGATAATCCGCCGGCCAGATGAGGCCTTCATAGTAAGAATTATTCCAGGCCCGTTCCGATCCATAAGCCGAATAGTGGTTCTGAAGTGATCCCACCCGACGGATGTAACGCGCATCAGTACTTTGTATCTGCGCATTCAGAATATGATAAAAGCAAATACTGGATACCACTGTGACTATCAGGATAACTTTTACAAGTTGATTCATAATTTTCATATCTGCATCCTTAAAAATTGATCTTAATTCCGAAGAAAATATCGCGGGGATTAAGATATGTGAGTGCTTCAATATTAGGCATATCAATATAGGATTTTTTATTGATCCTTTCCTTATTGCGTGCTGAAATTGCGGCATCGTTATTGGGGTTGGGTTCCAGCGGATCAAAAGCTACACCGGCCGGCCGCCGGTCACCAATGCGGTCGTTCCCTTTCTGATCACCGCTTTCCCAGGGCCGTCGCAGGGATTCCAGGTATGCATTACGATCATAGGTATCTGAAAATCCGGCAAAACTGAAAATCTTAGTGTTCAATAAATTCCAGATATCTGCATACAATTGCACTCCGAACCGGCTCATTCTGAAATCTTTGGTGATCCGTAAATCCACATTATAGGTATTGCGATATCTGAAATTATCCACAACTCCCGGTGTAGAGTTTGGATTAAATGTATAATATCCCCCTGCCTTCCAATAAGCCAGAATGTTGAGTCTCCAGTTTTGAAAGAGATATATTCCCAGGATTTGCGGTCCAAATTCTGTGGGTGTCTGAACCATAATATTGGCCCTGGCATATGGTTGTGGCCTGGGGCGGGATTGAACAGGATTTTGCCGCAGGTACTCGTTCATGGTATTAGGATCCTGATAATTTTCCAACAGACCAAAGTAGCCTGAAGTTTGCACATCATAGGTATAATTTATAAATCCACTGAGCCATCTGGCTGCCCGTTTTGTGAGTGTTACTTCAAAACCGCGAATGTCCGCATAATTGTTATTTTCGGATATATAGTACTGTACAGTTCCGTTAATATTGCGGTAATACACCCAACCCGGCTGATTGGTCACGTCTTTATAGTAACCCGCTACTTTCAGCAGAAACATATTCCACAGACTGTGCTCATATCCCACCTCGTAGGCAATGGTGCGTTCCATCTTCAGGTTCCGGTTCCCGAGATAGGTTACCAGTCCATTAGATTCCCGCTGCAGGCGGAAACGGTAGGAGGAGGCGGCTTCGGATAGGAAATGACCATAGTTGAAGTATAATTTGGAGTTGGCGGTGATGGGATGTGATATACCCAGACGCGGACTGAGATACCAGTCAGGTTTGGCATCCACGGAAGGAACCTGTTGTTCCAGACTATTCCCATATCCTGCCCGGTAATAGTTATCGTAGGTACTCAATTCATATACCGGTGCATTGGCATCTGAGTAGTCCAGCCGGAGACCCAGGTTGGCAATAAATCCCTCATACTCCAGTTTATCCTGGAGATAAGCACCCAGACGAAAAGGATAGATATTATAGATCATACTCCGGGTCCAGGTCCCCATGGAGGGACTCTCCGTGCTGGAGTTAATCCTGAAATCGTTGTAAACCAGGCGCAGGCCGGTTTTTACTTCGTTTTTCCCATTTAACTGGCTGGTTAGATTTAAATCCATGGTATAAGTGGAATTGCGGCTTTTATCACGACCCAGATTCATCCAGCCACCCAGACTCATGCCATCTATGGCACTACTGGAGTATCCCCAGTATCCATAGGGAGCTTCATCAACAAAATAACCGGGTACGGGCTGGTATATTCTGGAGGTATCCCGCAGGGTAGTTTGAAATGTATTATACTGGCTTCTTTTATACTGGAGGTCGACGGTATAAAATGTTTTCAGATTCAAGGCATGTGTGAATTTTATACCTAACATGGCGCGATAGATATCTGAAGGGCTGTAATAGCCAGGAATATACAGTATTTCCGGTGAGTTGGCCAGATCCGCCACGGCTGATACCTGCTGCAGAACATAGCCGGTAGGAGTGGTAAGCCAGTCATAGGGTGAAGCAGAACGGACTTCCCCGTAAAGCGAACTCACTATTAATTTCATGCTGGGAGAAATATCGGAGGAAATTTTGATTTGTGTCTGATTTTCCGAATAACTGTCCCGGGAAAGCGGAAAAACAAACATATTCTGCTGGCGATAATGGGTCGCGAAAAATCGTAAGTTTCCCAGATATTTGTTTACAAACGGAATTGGCCCTCCGAATGAAGCGTCCAGCAGATAGTCCGGTTTTCCGATGTCGCCGGCTCTTCTCCGCTGCCATTCAAACAATTGTCTGGCACCTGCCGGGGTTAAATCGTTATCAGGATTATTGTCCTGCAGAGTCCCTTGCGAAACCGCATTCCATCCTTCAAAATTCGGATACTGCTTTCGTGTATTTTCATCCCAGGCACCATTGTCTGTCCCGGTCCAACATACCGCCGGATCCATATAGGGACGATTAAAATAAGAATAGGGATCATACAGAGAGGGGCCAAAATGTTTTTGAGCTACCGGACTGTAATTGAAGGTAAACGAGCCGTTGTACATGGTTCGGTTGCCTTCCTTGGTCACTACACTTACCAGGCCCGAACGCATATCGCCATATTCGGCATTAAAACCTCCTGTCTGAATCTTAATCTCTTCCACTGCACTTAAACTCATGGCAGTATAGGGAATATTGGAGCGTTCATCATTGAGTGAGAATCCATCGATCAGGAAGACGGTCTGATTAGCACCACCGCCACGAACTTCTATTCCCTGGGTGCCCAGTTCAATTCCCGCCTGAAGCGTCAATACCGTTTCGAGTCGCTGTACGGGCAGGGTTGCTATTTCCTGTGCTTCAATATTCATCTGGCTGTTGGACACGTCTTTGACCACAATGGGGCGTTCCGCACTTACCACCACCGGTTCTGCCTGAAAAGACTGTTCCTGCATTTTAATGTTAATCTGGGAAGTCAGATCGATTTTTACCACCACATTATTAACAAGTGAGGGGGCATAACCTACATACTCCGATTTAAGGGTGTAACTTCCCGGTGGTACATTCAGGATTACATAGTAACCGTCCCGGTCTGTGGCGGAACCCAGGATTGTCCCTTCAAGAAACACATTGACTCCGATGAGAGGATCTCCGGTCTGTTCATCGGTAACCACACCCACCACTTTACCGGTGGTACTGCCAAATAGGGGTAAATTTCCCATAAAAAGAATTAAAATGACGATGGTAATAAATTTTTTCATAAGATCACCTTAATAAAAGAATAACACCAAACTATTGCATTAAAAATTAAATTCAAATGTAAACCGGTGCACTTCGTTAAATATGCCAAAATCGGTATAAGCATAATCCAGACCCAGGCCAAAACCCTTAAGAGACTGCTGAAAACCGGCACCCAGACTGATCCCCTGTTCATCGGTGGGAGTCGTATAACCCGCCCGCAATGAAAAGGTATTCAGGAATGTATATTCGAGGCCCATTTCCAGTTGTTCCACATAATCCCGGGGATGTACCGCATCGATTGAGACAGATACCTGGTGCAATTCGGGATTTATGGTAGAGAAATCCAGCACGTTCATAGATATTCCGATCTTAAAAGTGAGGGGAAGCTGGAAAGATTCTTCGATATAGGTGATTTCCTGGGCAAAGTTACGCACATCCATTCCAAAATTCAGGCTCTTGAAACCGGTATGATAAAGGATACCAAAATCGAAGGCAAATACATCGACATCAAAAGAGCGGGCGTCCGGATTTTCCCCACTGCCGAAGCGGACCACCCCGCCTCCCAGGCTCTGGAAAACATATTTCACCTGGCCGCCTACTGAAAACTTGTCTGAAAGCGCCTTGGCATAACCGAATCCCACGGTGTAAGCAATGGGATTAAATTCCCCCAGGTCCAAAAATCCCTGTTCATTATCTGCCAGAATGGTATTGTACATTTTTCCGTAATCGACGCTCATAAGACTGACACCGAAGACACCGTAACGACCCTGTCTGGGGCTGAAGGCAGCCGTTCCGAATACATAATCGATATCGCCGATCCACCTGACCTGGCCCAGGACCCAATCTGTGGTCATGTCCATACGGGCCATACCTGCAGGATTAAAAAATAATGCAGTAGACCGGCCTTCCAGTGACGTCATGGCTCCACTCAGAGCACTGGACCGGGCATCCAGAGGTACGGTAAGAAATTTAAGTCCGGTCTGGGCCAGTTTCCGGTATTCGGCGGAAAAGGTGCTTTGTGCCGAAACCATTAAAAGGAGGAGCACTATTAAACTCGTTTTTAAAATTGTTTTCATTGAACTACCCATTTTTTAATCGTTTTTAACGAATGACCGCAAACTTCATTACCTTGCTGTCGCCCTTCCTGAAAATTATTTTACCGGTGTTGGTGTCCCGGATGTCCTCCGTCACTTCGATGTGGGCGATATAGATTCCACTGACTACAACCTGATTGTAGGTGGTTGTGGCGTACCAGTAAGCATCTCCGCTTCCATCGTTATGTTCGATGGTTTTTACCAGTTCGCCGGTTTCCGTGTATATTTTAATCCGGCACTGCCCCGGGATATTAAAGAAAGCCAATTTATCAGACTCTCGACCACCACTGTACCGCAGGCGTCCGTCAGAGGAAGAAATAATATAGGGATTGGGAACAATCCGGATATCTGCCATATTATTGCCCTGGGGGCGTTTCAGAAATGCGGGATCATATGACTGTGTAAAAAAGCGACTGCTGTTCAGGCCATTCTGACCCACTGCAATAATATAATAATAATACGCCACTCCACGGACAGCCGTAAAATCATCATAACCGCGCTCCCCCGCCCCGGCATCGTAGATTTTTACCGGAAACTTCAGAGGATTATCATATTCACCACGCATGCGGTATATTTCAAATCCTTTCAGGTTTTCGGTATCATAGACGTCCCAGGTCAGGGAGATGCGGTCCCCACCACCTGCCACTTCGAAAACTTTGGGAGGTTTGGGAGGCCGTGGAATCTGATAATCCGCAATATAGTTATCAATGGCATTATAATAGGTTTTAAAGAGGGAATCCTTGCCGGTCATGATATATTGATTTTTGGTATAGGTGTTTATCGTTCCGGCTTTATATTGCTTACCATACTCAATGCATTTTTCAGTACTCAGGCCGTTTACAGCTTCAGCCATGACGATATGAATAGTGTCACCCGGACCGATGGTATAGGGTCCGAAACCGTTGCCGATAGAAAAACCACCGGGTCCACCGTTCTTGGGTCCTCCCAGGCTGATATTGGCGCCTTTGGTCTGATTGGCAAAATCCCCACTGGGAACCACCGCCCAGGCGTGACGGGGAGTAAAATGACCCATTTCCATCCAGGTATAACGCTTCTGCATTTCAGCCACATTATAGGGATCGCTGTTGGATCCGGTTTCCGGCAGGTCCGAACCATACCAGCCGGTGGTCCTTGGCTGCGCCGGATCGTCAACTTTTTCACCGGTTGACATATCGGCGTGTAAAGTGAGGACTCCCACGAATTGCGGTGCCCCCAATCGTCCAACGGTATCATAGTCTGCCACATATGGAGCGAAAGGCCTCCAGATGGGTCCGCCGATATTATCGTAACTGACCACTTTATCAGGAAAATAGCCATGCCAGACAAACTGGGTACGAATGGCTTTTCCGTTGTATTCTCTTTCCTCCGGAAGATCTCCATAAAGATCCGGATTTTCCGTACCGTCTCCGCGTGCATCTATCATGGTATTCATTCCCCATCCCGTCCCGTTGCCAATGATATAGCGGGTCTGTTGGGTGGGGGCGAGCCGATACTGCCAGAAAAGCCAGACATCTGTGAGAGTGTTATTGGGAAGTTCAATTTCTTCGTCATCATCCGCATTACCGGTATTGGTAAAAAAGTATTCTTGCACGATATAATTATCGTGCCCGGGAATACTGAATTGCATGATCCTGCGTTCCATGGTTAAACCCAGCAAAGTATTAGTTTTATTAATAAGCATCATGGAAGGAGCTATAGCGGGATTTACCTGGTCTACCTGAATGTTTTTTTCGAAGGATAGCACATTATCCACAAACACTTTGGGCAGATCGAAGCGGCTCACCATTTTAAATTCTGTGGGGAAAAATTCACCGAAACCTTGCGAACGGGGTCCAATGGTTACAACTTTATATTCATACAGATCACCACGCTCGTCGGTAAAGTTTTTGCATCCTATCCAGAAACCTTTGGCTGCCTGGTTATCCTGATAAGGCAGATTAGCCGGCCAGATCCAGCCATCCTGCTGATTGGCGGCAGAGGAGCGTCCCTCTTCCACTTCGCTGCCCATTTCCGAAAACCAGTTTTGAAGCGATCCTGCCGCCATCCACTGGTATTTCTGGGCCTGAAGGAGAAACGGCAGGGTTATGAAAAAAATAATCGCAAATAGTTTTAAAGCAAACAGGTCGTATCGTTTTGAGTTCATCATATTCCTCATTGCTGAGCTGAATAAATTTACCTATTCAAATAGTTTTATAATCACTTCCGCTTTGCCCCCGGGAAAGGTATCGCTGGTGTTATTTAACTGATAAATATTGTCCGGCTGAGCATTAGTGGGAATGGTTCCTTTGAACATGGTCAGTTTAAAGGGTTGCATTGAGAAAGGTGGCACCGGAGGCAGTATATTTACAACCACTTCCGCCCCGCGCAGATCAATATTCAGTGCGGCACCAGACGTATCTACCTGGATATTCTCACCCGGAAAGGCAAATGTGGGTATTAATTTTGCCGGATCGGTAGAACCATAAATATTCTGTGCATCCGCAGCTGATGCCTTGGTGAAATATCCCGTAGGGAAGGAGTCACCATTGACTATTACATAAGCCTCGTATCTCCAGCGGGGTAGTGCATCCGGCAATTCCAAACCGGCTGCCCTGGTGGTGTCGGTGAATCCGGTCATAAACCAGATACCTTGTATGGAATCGGTTCCGGGTGCTGTCAGAACCTGATACTGCCCCAGGGCCTGGCTGGCATCAAAATTGAGAAGATATTCCGTGCCGATGGAAAATGTACCACTGTTTGCTTTTAGTTTGGATGCTATTACCTGGTAAACGCTGGCCGAATCCAGTGTACTGTCTGCATTCTCAATCGAAATCACCAGGTTAACTGTTTTTTGAATGACTCCCAGTGGCACATTAAACAAACTCTGAGAGGGTGCACCCTGGTTATCAACCGTAAATCTTCCGATAAAATCAGTCTCTTGTGCCGTACTGGGGCCGTACTCCGACCACAGGGCGTAATCGGCATCAGATCCCAGGTTATCTAATCCGGTTATACTCAGGTCTATCTGTGTTAACTGATTCTGAGGAGCTAATACTTTCGTCTTTTTATCGCAACTGTTAAGACAAACCAGGATGAACAGAAAAACCAAAAAGATTGATATTTTTTTCATTGTAACCGCTTCCTTATGTTTATAGATCAATTGAAAATCTCACCCCCCAGAAAAAATTCCGGGGATTTAAGAATGTAAAGAAATCCAGATTAGGCATATCTATATATGCTTTGGAATCCAATACTTTATTGGTGCGACCGGAATCCTGGTAAAAGCTTTGTGATGTGGCATTCCACCAGTAAAATTGCTGATTTTTCGTATCGTAGTACATATAACGTTCGCTGCGGTCAGTATCGTCAGTACTTCCTATAACCACGATGGGTACGTACTGGGCTCCGGCACTCCGGTAGTCGCCGGGTCGGTCATCTCCCGGGATATTTACATATCCGAACTGGTCAAGGGCTTCAGTGGATGCCGGAAGATGAAGGGATTTAAAATACTGATTTCGGTCATTACTGTCCACAAAACCGTAATCGGTCATGTATTTATAATTGAAGAGGTTATTAACATCCACGAAAAATTCCATGGTACCGAAATTGGCAATTCTGAAATTCTTTCCAATGCGAAGATCCACATCCCAGTAATCCGTCCACTGCACATTGGCGAACACACCAGGTATACTGCCCCCTCCTACCCAGGTTGAAAACCGTCCGGCTTTCCAGTTGGCAAGGAAATTTATCCGCCAGTCAGATAGCGGTCTGATTCCGACAAATTCGGGCCCAAAGCCACGCGGAGACGTAAAATCAAAATTGGCCCGTGCATAAGGTCTGGGTTTAGGTTTAGACTGATAGTAGTAAGTAGTTTCCCTTTCATACTGCCGTTGTGTGGCCGGATTTTCATAATAATCTCCATATCCAAAGTAACCATAGGTAGAAACCATATAGGTATAATTTATAAAACCACGAATCCAGGTACCGCGGTTCTTTTTCACAGTAATTTCGAATCCACGTATATCTTCATAATTGGTGGGTTCTGTTTTATCGTAAAGAACTGAACCATCAAAATTTTCATAGGTGACCAATTGTGGCTGAAGGGTAATATCCTTATAATACCCGGCGATCCGTACCAGATACAGATTCAAAAGGCTATGTTCATAGCCCAGTTCATAAGCCACTGTTTTCTGCAATTGAATATCGGGATTGCCAATGCGTGAAATCTGTCCGGTGTAACTGGCCTTCCGGATCAGATAGAGATCATCCGGTATGGGCATTTGACGGAAATGACCATAATTAAAATATAATTTACTGTTTACCGTAACGGGAAATGCAATCGCCAGACGGGGGCTGAATGTGAATATATGTTTTGTAGCACTTTTATTCAGAAGAGTATCTATACCACCGACATAGGTACCGCTGAAGGCAATACTATAGGGACTGGTGGAAAAATCGTACCATTCTCCGCCAGCATGAGAATAATCCACGCGCAGCCCAAGAGTTGCAATCATGCCTTCATATTCCAGTTTATCCTGAATGTAGAGAGCACCCCGCAGGGGTGTTTTATCCCACTTATTCTGGGTATTGGAACGGGGCAGAAAATCGTCATAGCGGGCATAGTTTACTTTACTTCGGGTTACTACAAAGTCGCCACCAAATTTGATATTATTCCGACGGTCCAGCTGGGTGGTAAAGTTGCCATTAAACTGATAACTGGTCACTTCACTGCTGTCCCGGGCATTGCTCATGCCTGCTCCCATGCGCATACCGTCGATGCCGCTGATTGAAGCCGGTTCAAATCCGAAAGGAGCTTCATCCACATAATAACTGTTGCCGAATTTATATCTCAGCGTATTATCCCGGAAAGCTCCGGTACCCTTTTCATATTTAGATCTGAACAAATTAAAACTGGTTTCATAGAATGTACGGTCACTGAGGGCATGGGTCCATTTCAAACCAAGACTGAAATAATCGGTCTTTGCCGGACCCCAGTAATCGGTATTGAACATACGGGCATCAATATACTTGGGACCATTACTCAGGGCAGCTCCTATATCCGATGAGTTGGTAAACATGCCGGGAGTTCCGTTATTGTACTGATCCACACCGTTTTCATTTCCCAGTAGACTGGTTAACATGAGTTTTTTGCCCGGCCCCACATCGGAGGTCAATTTCAACTGCCAGGTATAGGTGTTATAAGAATCGAAATGCAACGGTATGAGGTAGGCTGATTGAGTACGCCGATAGGAGGTATAAAATCTTAGATTTCCCAGGCGATGGCTGATGCCGGGTACGGGACCGCCGAAACTCCCATCGGCTGTATAATCAGGAATCTGAATGTCCAGCTGGCGGCGATGCTGAAAGAGAAAAAGTTCCTGGGCGGCGGCTGGTGTCAGATCATCATCCGGATTATCATTCTGGAGTGTTTCCTCGGATATGGCATTCCATCCCTTGAATTCGGGATATTGACGCTGGGTATAGGGATCCCATGCCCCGTTCTGAGTACCGGTCCAGGCAACATTATTGTCCAGAAAAGGCCGTATCCAGTAGGAATTGATAGAGTTGGGAGACATACCAAAATGTTTAGCCGACTCAGGTTTGTAGGTTCCCAAGAAGGAAGCACTGTATTTATCGGTGCTTCCCTCCCGGGTAACGGCATTAATAATACCGGAACGGATATTGCCGTATTCCGCACTGAATCCGCCCGCCTGTACCTGCAATTCTTCCACCGAGGTAAGACTTATAGCAGTATAGGGAGTATTATTACGTTCATCCCGCAGTGTGAGACCATCCAGTACAAGAGCCACTTCATTGACGTTACCCCCGCGGATGGACAGACCCTCAACGCCGGCCTGCAGACCCACCACACTTGAGACGTTTACCACCGGCAGAGCTTTAATCTCTTCCATGGAAATATTGGACCGGCTGGCTGCCACGTCCTTTTCCACTACCGGCCGGGAAGCCACAACTATAATGGCTTCTCCCAGTTCAAGGGCTTCTTCCTCCAATTTGGTGCTGAGATTGCTGGTCTGGTCAATATTAACCCGCACCTCGGTAAACTTTTGAGTTGCATAGCCAACCATGCTGAAGGAAACGGTATAATCACCCGGGGGTACATTCAGGATAACATAAAATCCTTCCAGATCGGTAGCTGCACCCAGAAAGGTACCCTCTACCACCACATTAACTCCGGGAAGGGGTTCTCCCGTTTTTGTGTCCTGTACAATTCCGGTAATTTTTCCGGTGGTAGCGGCCCATGGGAGGTTAAACAAGCTACAAATGAGTAGTAAAGAAAAGATTTTTGGTTTCAAATTTTTCATGGATGCTTTAGCTCCCTAATTAATTAGGATAAATTTTCGATTTTTTTACAGTAGACTACCATGATTTCCCTGAAACAAAATTCTGTAAAAAACTTCTTTTTTTTAATCCAATCCGGATCTTAACCCATCATTTTTTGTTGCTTCCAAGATGGCAAACCATTATGACGTATCAGACATCAGAAGTAATACTATTCATATATATTATAAAATGCCCGCCACATTTCACCGTTTATTATAGTAAAACGGCAAGGCATGTATATAGCCAGTTTCTGATCTGAAGAAAAATGCCGGTTTTCTGTGAAGAAAAAATATCATCCGTCTGATTACCGGATATTTCCGGCGGGCAACCGAGTGGTTGAGAATAAACTTTATTCTCTTTAAAAGATATGGGAACAAGTGTCAAAACATTACCTTTATATATCTTCCGAATTATAAGTAAAAAAAAGAAAAATTTCAAATAAAAAAAATAACTTGAATGGTATTTTTTAATCTTTAAGATTTAAACTACTTAATTTGTCTAACAACTTTTTTTTGACATTAGTGATGTACACCATTCACAATTCATGGTTAGAATATATCCTCTTACTTTAATAATGATTTTAATCCCCTCAGATGACGATAAGAATTTAATTTTTATTCCTCAACACTTTCTTCCTGCGCCAATGTTTCTCCCGATTTTTGTAATACCGCTTTCATGACGGCATTATGGAATTCTCGCCGGGCCTGGTATATTCCCTCTTTCTCACGAGTGGGATAAACCCGGTTGGTCAGAAGAATAACAGCAATTCTGCGCCGGGGATCGATCCAGATGGAGGTGCCGGTAAAACCGGTATGGCCAAAGCTTCCTTCCGAAAAATAATCACCGGCCGAGGATCCCTTCCCGGCAGGTACAGCCCATCCCAGGGCTCTTTTGCTGCCGGGAGGAATATCCTGCGGTGTCGTCCACATCCGCACAGTTTCTGCGGAAAAAATCCGGGTATGCCGGTAAATTCCCTTATTGATCAACATCTGGGCATAATTGGAAAGATCCTCCGCCATAGAAAATAGTCCGGCATGACCAGCTACGCCCCCCAGGAAAAAGGCATTTTCATCATGGACTGTACCGTGAATCAGTCCCCGCTTCATGTTCCCACCGATTTCGGTAGGAGCAATACGGTACCTCAGACTTTCCGGCGGATTAAACAGGGTACTGGACATTCCCAGGGGATCATATATCATTTCCCGTGCCATCTGATCCAGGGATTGCCCGGTTATGGTTTCCAGTATTTTGCCCATCAGAATAATTCCGAGATCCGAATATACCATAGAATCTCCCGGAGCAAATTTCAGAGGCAGATTATAAATATATTCTATAGCCCCGGGAGCATTCTGTGCTTTTTCCCACAGGGAATCCCATCCGGGAAGTCCGGACGAGTGCGTTAAAAGATGACGGACCTTCACGGAATCTTTCCGGCCGCCACTGAATCCGGGCAGATAGCTTTTAATCGGGATATCCAGACGCAGTTTTCTCTGATCGTAGAGATGCATCGCCACAGCAGTGGTGGAAGCCACTTTTGTCACCGAGGCTAAATCATAGATGGTTTCGCTGGTGATGGGAGGAGAATCCGCCTGGTAGGTCTGGTGGCCAAAACCCCGGGATGCAATTAGTTTACCATCATATAATACTGCTACCTGGGCTCCCGGAAATATAGAGTCCGCAATAGCTTTTTCCAGAAAATGATACGCTTCGGATAGAAAATCATCATTCAGTTCCTTCTCAACCTGCATTGGGTAAACAGGACGGGTTAATCCTTCTCCCCTTTCTGCCAGACCCGGTATGGATACCGGAATTTTAGCACGAATGGGTATTTCACCGAAAATTGCGCGCGTGGCAGCTGCTATTGCCAGCGGGTCCGCCGAATAAGCACAGAAATAACTGCGGACCTGAGGTATCTGGCGCAGAATATAGGGAGAACCAAAAGAGACCACCGCCATGGGTTTGGCGACTTCAAAAAATTTTGTTAATAAATTTACGGTAGTATCCGGAAGGGTTACCGAACCTTTGTAGCTACCCCAGGTCACAAATACTCCTGTAATAACAGCCCGGGAAGATTGGGCCAGGCTAATGATTTTTTCAATTTCCTCGGCCGAAGAACGCGAGTCTATAAGCGCACTTTTTACTGCCGGTATCCGTCGGGACACCTGCCGTTCCAGCTGGTCCCGATACATATAGCCCCATTCACGATCGGTTATGGCCACCACCAGCACACTATCCAGACGATCCGCTTTGAAAGGAATGTTGTTATTCTCGTCACGGATAAGCGTGATGGCCGCATTGGCAATTTCTTGAGCTGTTTCCCGGTATTCCGGCCTGGAAAAAATATCTTCAAAATGTTGGACATTAAAAACAGGTTTCCTTTCCAGGCCCATCTGTGCCTTCATTTCCAGAATCCGGCGTGTTGCTGTATCAATTCTCTCCGCTGAAATGCGCCCCTCGCGTGCGGCCTGCAACACAAAACGATAGGTTGATTCAAAGTTGGGTGAATTCAAGACCATATCATTACCGGCATTTATGGCCATGACAGCGGCCTCACCTGACCAATAATTATTGGATATTCCTCCCATTCCCATGGCATCGGTAACCACCAATCCATGAAATCCCAGTTGGTTGCGCAGAACATCCTCAATAAAATAGGAGTCCAGGCTGGCGGGCCGTCCCTGCATCTGGGGAAAAGCGCTGTAAGTAATGTGTGCCACCATCACCATTCTAACCCCTGCATCCACTGCGGTTTTAAAAGGAACCAGTTCCACCTGATTAATACGATCACTGCTGGCGGCTATTGTGGGTAAACCCAGGTGGGAATCCACATCGGTGTCCCCGTGTCCCGGATAATGCTTGGCGGTGGCGATCAAACCATTCTCCTGGGTACCGCGGATAAACGCCGCTCCCAATTTTGAGACCAGTTCAGGATCCTCGCCAAAGGAGCGGGTATTAATAATGATATTCTGGGGATTATTATTTACATCCATTACCGGAGCAAAATTCACGTGAATACCTAAAGTCCGGGCTTCTTCTGCAGTAATCTTTCCCATCTGATACGCATATTCCTCAGAGCCGGTAGCACCAACAGCCATGTTGGGCAGGAAATAGGTACCTTCATTGATACGCATGGGCGTCCCCCACTCCATATCCGCCATGACCATCAGGGGCATATCTGCGGCAGACTGCAGTCTTTCGATATTTCGTGCCGCAGCGTACGGATCGCCCCTCCAGATAATAACGCCTCCGGCATGACATTCCTTCACATAGTCTACAAATTCTTCGAAACGGGAGTCATTATTATTATAATAGTTGGGAGTAAAACCGAAAACCATCATCTGGCCGACTTTCTGATCCAGGGTCATGGAGCGAATCTGCTGGTCGACCCAGTCTGCCGGCCTTTCCTGCCGGATACCGGAACAGCCCGGCAGAAGCAGCAGAGCGTAGAAAATGATCAATGCAGATATCCACCTGGCCGGAATCATGAAAAGTTTCATAATCTCTTTCCTACCTACTGGATTCAAGGTACTTCAGAAATATTTATCTGTTTGACAGGACAATTTTAGAAAAATGATGGTGAATTCAACTCTATGTGCGTTATAAACATATGATTTTGAAGCCATTCAATAATTATTTTCCCGTCATTATGGATATGTTTAAGATTCGTCCCTGAATCTGCATTAAAATTAAGGGTTGAGACGAAATTTTCTACATTTTTTTTAACTATATATGATACTAAATTAGCAGAAAAGTATGAGAATTAACCCTAACTCTGGAAATTTTAGTCTTCTTCGCATCAGTATACACTCAAAAAAGACGGAACAACAGGTCTGGCAATCATAATATCATTCAAGAAATCCGGATTATCAAACAGTAAATTGCCGCCCTTTATATAAGTCTTACTGAGTAAAAAATTTTCACCCGGGGGACGATCCCGCAATAAATGTTAAAATAATTGGCATATTTGCCGGATTAATACTGGAATAATTAATTTTTTTTTGCTATCTATTTGAGAATATTTGTAATTTTGCCGGACAGCGGAATTTGAACCTGGACAAAAACACAGAGTAAATCTGATCATCTAAGTATAATCATCTATTATAGAAAGGTGTGTTATGCAAAACCGTTTAACATCTCTGGATGCTTTTCGCGGTATCACGATTGCCGGAATGATTCTGGTAAACAACCCGGGAAGCTGGTCTCATATTTATTCTCCGCTGGGCCATGCCAGCTGGCATGGGTGGACACCTACTGATCTTATCTTTCCATTTTTCCTGTTCATCGTGGGAGTAGCTATTACCCTGTCACAGAAAAAACAGCTCTCTCAACACGATCGAAAATATTTGTATTTAAAGATTTTGAGAAGGACTCTGATCATTTTTGCCCTGGGAATTGTTTTGAATGCTATTCCAATATCCAGAATTCCTCATCTGCGAATCCCCGGCGTCCTGCAGCGAATTGCCATAGTCTATGGAATTTCTGCAGTGATTGCCATGAATACCAATTTTAAAGTCCAGGCCTGGATTACCGCTGGCATTCTACTGCTTTACTGGGGACTAATGAAGCTTATTCCCGTACCGGGATACGGAGCGGGTGATCTGAGTGTGGAAGGTAATCTGGCCGCTTTTGTGGACAGTCATCTTCTGCACGGTCATATGTGGAAAGCCACCTGGGATCCGGAAGGAATCCTGAGCACCATACCGGCGGTTGCCACTGCTTTATCCGGCATATTGACCGGACATCTGCTGCAAATGAAGAAAGAGAGGTCGGAAATTGCCGGCTGGATGTTTGTGATTGGCTGGATGGCCATCGTGGTGGGATTATTCTGGAGCATTGTATTCCCCATCAATAAATCTCTGTGGACCAGTTCTTATGTGGTATTCACCTCCGGTGCCGCCCTGCAATTCCTGGGCTTCTGTTACTGGCTGATCGATGTAAAAGGAATACAGAAATGGGCATATCCGGCCATTGTTTACGGAATGAATGCTATTGCAGTGTTTGTGTTGTCGGGTCTGCTGGCGAAATTTCTGGCGTATACTAAACTTACCGGACCGGACGGTAATCCGATATCGTTGCAGAACTGGATATATAACAATATTTTTGCCAGCTGGGCCAGTCCCATCAATGCCTCACTGTTATTTGCCATTGTAACTGTTCTCTTCTGGCTGGGAATGATGATGATTTTGTATCAAAAGAAAATTTTTATAAAAATTTGAAAGCATTTTTTTTGATATCCCGGTAAACCACAGCATTCCATTGACTTGCCGGGTAAATATTTCTATTTTTAATTTGCTGGGTCAGAAAGTTAAAACGCTGGTCAAAAATAGACAATCCCCGGGAAAATACCGGGTCTTTTGGGACGGTACAAATCAGGAAGGTCACAAGATCGCCACAGGCGTGTATATATATAAGCTGGAAACGGACCACTTTACCCAATTCCGCAAGATGCTATTAATCCGATGATTTTTTAAATAAAAATGATACATTAAAAACTGGTGGGCAGGATGAAGATTAAAACCGTGATTTTTCTCTTATGGTTTATGTTGGTGGTTATCAGTAATTGCTCGGTGGAAACACAAAAACAGGAGGTGGTCAGCACCGGCCTGGACAATATCGGAATTGACTACGGCTTTCTGAAACACAGAAAGGTGGGAATTGTAGCCAACCATACCGCCTATGATTCACAGGGCAGGTTTATTACAGAGGTATTTCGCTCTTTGAAAGATGTTAAAATTACTGCACTTTTCGGTCCGGAGCACGGGTTCCGGGGCATGGCGGAAGCGGGTGCCGGGGTGGATACGGGATACGATTCTTCCCTGAATATACCGGTCTACAGTTTATACGGTAAAACCAGGAAACCCACTCCGGAGATGCTGCAGGATGTGGATGTACTGGTATTTGATATCCAGGATATCGGTGCACGCTATTATACCTATATCTCTACCATGGCCCTGGCCATGGAGGCGGCCGCGGAACTGGGAATCCCATATGTGGTACTGGACCGCCCCAATCCCATTACCGGGATGGCAGTGGAGGGGAATGTGGTGGATACCGCCTATGCCAGTTTTGTGGGATTGTTTCCCATCGCAGTCCGTCATGGCATGACGGTGGGAGAACTGGCCATGATGTTTAACGGTGAAGGATGGCTGAAGGATGGTATAAAGGCAGACCTGACCGTAATTCCCATGAAAAACTGGAAGAGGCGAGACTGGTATGATCAAACCGGTTTGAAATTCATAGCCCCTTCGCCTAATATGCCAAATCTGGCTGCTGCTACCGTATACCCCGGTATTTGCCTGCTGGAAGGGACCAACCTGTCCGCCGGACGGGGCACGTCTGCCCCTTTCCAGAATTTTGGCGCACCGTGGATAAAAGGTCCGGCACTGGCTGAAGCATTGAATAAACTGAATCTGAATGGTATAAGTTTTAAGGATACCTCGTTTACACCGGAAGCCGTTCCAGGAACGGCCGACAATCCCAAATACCGGGACCAGTTATGTTCGGGCATCAGGTTAAAAATCACTGACCGAAACGGCTTTGAGCCTTTTTATACGGGCCTGCAAATAAGTCAGACACTTCTTCAGCAATATCCGGATAGTTTTAAATTTCGTCCACCTCATTTTGACCGTCTGTGTGGCACTGATTCCATTCGTAAAGCCCTGATGGAGGGTACTTCTGTTACTGAGATCCGGGATAACTGGCAGCCGGAATTATCGGAATTTAAGACTATCAGAAAAAAGTATCTGCTGTATGAATAAGCGACGATTCGGGCATACGGATTTACAGGTAAGCGAGGTTGGTTTTGGTGCCTGGGCCATTGGTGGCCCGTTCCAGGCCGGAGATATTCCTCTTGGCTGGGGAAAAACCGACGATGAGGAATCCTGTAAAGCACTTAAGACAGCTGTGGATCGAGGAGTAAATTTCATTGATACCGCCGATTTCTATGGTCTTGGTCATTCCGAAACACTCATCGGAAAAACTTTTGGAAATAACCGTGACATAATCATTGCCAGTAAAGTGGGTCATCGCCTGGGTGAGGATGGTTCTATCGTGTTCGATTATTCTAAAGATTATATCATGGGAGCCTGCGAGGCCAGTCTGAAACGACTGAAGCGTAATTCCATTGATTTGTATCAGTTACATACTGCCAGAGTATCACATCTCCGGCAGGGTGATTGTTTGATGGCCATGGAAACATTGCAGAAGGCCGGTAAAATACGCTACTGGGGGACATCGCTTAATACCTACAATCCGTTTCCCGAGGCGGAGCATGCGCTGGAGAATAATCTGGGTTACGGCTTTCAACTGGCTCTCAATATTATCAATCAGCGTGCCCTGCCTATTCTGAAGGACGCTTTGGAAAGCGGATTTGGTATTATTGCCCGCATGCCACTACAATTTGGTTTGCTCAGCGGAAAATTCAGCACAGAGACGACTTTCAGTGAAAACGACCACCGGCATTTCAGACTGAGACCTCCGGTTATGGAAAAGGCTCTGAATGATCTTAAACCGGTTTGGAAAATGGCTGATAAATATGGAATCTCGCCCGTTCAGTTGAGTTTAAGCTTTATACTCAGCTTTCCGGAAGTCTCAACCGTGATCCCGGGTATCCGAACGGTTGATCAGGCCAACGAAAATTCCACCGGAATTGTAAAGCTGGAACGGGAAGACCGGGTCTATCTTCTTGAATATTATGATGAACGTCTGAAGAAACTGCTGGAAATGATGGAACAGAAGGAAGGATGAATCGGCAGAAAGCTGAAAGCAGAGAGCAGAAAGCAGTAGGCAGAAAAGCTCAAGGCCCAAGGCTAAAGGATAAGGGACAACAGACAAGGGAAATAGGATAAGTTGGCAGTTACAAACATCCAGTAACCAGCATCTTGAAAAAATAATCAGAAGGAAGGTTAACATGTTTGTTTATTCATTTAAGGTTGCCCTTGATTACAATAAACGTATATACCGAATTATTGACATATTGGGAAATCAAACTCTGGATGATTTTCATGGTATAATTTTTCACGCATTCAACAGGTATGATCAACATTTATATGCTTTTTATATCACCAAAACAGCAACGAAAAGTCTTAGGGCAAGAATTAACGCTACGGAATATGTTCATCCAAGCGGACTCCAGGATTTTTTTTCTTTTTATCCTGTTAAGAAGAAACATGATGCATCAAAAGCAAAAATTGGCAACCTGAATCTGCAGATAAAAGATAAATTTTATTACTTATTTGATTTTGGGGACAGCTGGTGGCATGAAATTACCCTTGAATCCATCCGCGATACCGCGTACACAAAAGGCTATCCCAGGATTACAAAAACATCGGGGGATTCGCCCGATCAATATCCCGAAATAGAAGATGAATTTGAGTAAGGATGAATAAAATTAGTGGGCAGTTGGCTGTATTTAAGATCAAAAAACAAAGAAAGAGCGCAAGGGTAAAGTGAAAAGGGTAAAGGCGGAAATACATGAAGAATGGGTAGGCTTGAGCCTTTAGCCTTTGTCCTTCATCTTTCATCCTTAATCCTTAATCTCGCCTTCGCGCTTTGCGCCATGCGCTATGCGGTTAAAGGAAAGTTTTAAAACGATATTTTGAATAAAGCGGATAAAAGAAATGGAAAAATACTGGCTGCATGAAGATGCAGTATCTTACGGTATTGTACAATATAGCGTTGTCAACATGCGAGCCCAATCGGTGTTTCAATCGGAACTGGTCAATCAGGTTCTGCTGGGAACCATCGTGCCTGTGCTGGATAAGCGCGATGAGTTTTATTTGATCCGGAACTGGGATGGATACCAGGGCTGGATCAGCCGGCATGGGCTGGTACCGGGTGACAAAAAACTGGCTGAACGCTGGTTAAAATCCCAACAGGTTATGGTCAGAGAGAATTACGGGGTAGTTTATTCACAACCACAGGATGAATCGGACATCATCACCGATCTGGTGCCCTGTGCTGTTCTAAGGAAGACCGGCGTAATTGAAGGTTATGTAACCATTGAAATGCCTGACGGACAGGCCGGTTATGTAAAAAAGGAAATCCTGATTGATAAAGACCAGCAGGAAAAAATAGAGATATCCGGTAAAAAAATCATCCGGCAGGCACGAAAATTTCTGGGAATCCCCTATCTTTGGGGCGGTAATTCCAGCAAGGGATTTGATTGTTCGGGCTTGGTACAAACCGTTTTCCGTTTATTGAATGTTGAACTGCCGCGTGATTCTGGCCCCATGTCCCGCATAGGTGAAACTATTCTCCTGGAAGGAGGACCTGATAATTTTAAAGTGGGAGATCTGCTCTTTTTCGGTAAATCCGTGAAGCGTATCAATCATGTGGCAATTTACATAGGAGAAGGTTTCTATATTCATTCCCGCGGTAAGGTGGGAATTAACAGTCTGATCCCGGATCATCCCCTCTACAATGACTACCTCAGATCACTCTTTGTGAAGGTTCAGCGGGTGACGTCTTAATGTTCCAAGCTCAGCTTGGAACCGCTGAGCTTGGAACATTAAAAAAAAGGCTGGCCATTAAGGCCAGCCTTTTTACATGACGCGGTTCGTGCCTCAATGACTATCTCATGAGAGTCATTTTGCGCGACTGGACAAAGCTGCCTGCTTTTATGGTATAGATATACATACCGCTGGCAACTTTAAGTCCGCTGTCGTTAGTGCCATCCCACAGAACTTTATAAGATCCTGCCGGTGTGGATTCATTCACCAGCGTTCTCACTTTCTGTCCCAGAGCGTTGTAGATAACCACCTGCACATTTACTGCCTGAGGCAGATCAAAGGCTATCCAGGTTTCCGGGTTAAACGGATTAGGATAGTTCTGCTTCAAAGCAAAGGACTTGGGCAGGTTATTTCCATCATTAGTTATTCCCAGTGGTACCGAGATTTCATCGGATAAGTTACCCTGGTTACCGTTGAAATCAAAAGCGACCACGCGATAGAAATATCCAGTTCCCTGTACGTTCTGATCAACGAATGACAGACCGGTGGTTGTACCAACTTCCGTAGCTGGATCTGCGGCATTAAAGCCTGGCTGATCTCCCCTGCGAATTGAGTAATAGTTAATATCCGGATCAGGCGATTCATTCCAGCTCAATTCCACATTGGAATCCATCACCCGCGCCTGCAGATTCAGGGGTGCAGTGGGAATCAGATTATCTTTGGACATACCCGTTTTGGGAAATGATTTCCAGTTCACATACGGATCCGGTGTATGAGAGGAGACCACGAAGGTTCCCTGGTAATCCACGCCATCGCCCAGGGTGGGCACCACGGCAGCATAATAGGGAACCTGCACCGGTACCGTCGAGGCGACCTGCACCGGGTATTGGCCGGCATCAATTCTCCAGACTACATATTGTGAAATGGTTTCCTGTTCAATATTTGCAGCCGATTCATCTATTCTGACCGGTACCAGCTTCATCCCGTTGATGGTCACATCCGGGAAAGCAAGGTCTTTTGGACCGAATACGGCGACAGGTATGGTTCCGTTATTTCCTGATACCTCATCCATTGGTACATCATCCTCAGATGCCTGCCAGATGGTCCAGACCTGACGACCCTGATCATTGGGTACATCGAGTACATTGGTAATAATAGCCTGGTTTCCCGGAATAAGATCCAGGATCACCAGTGGCTGTGGCGGAACTGTCTGAGTCAAACCGCGCGGTGTGCCCGTATAAAGCACTTCATCTTCTCCGTCGCCATCCAGATTTGAAATAGCAAAAACATCATACTGTTGCGCAGCGGAAATCCCCTGATCAATAACGGTCAGTTCCCAGTTATTGGGATCGGTGATGGTTCCGCCCTGGTATTCGCAGCGATAAATAAGGCCGTTCGGAGTGGATTGGCGGGTACCAAAAACAAAGTCCAGATTCCCATCATCATCGATATCACCGGCCGCACCGCCATAGGACCGATATCCGGCAGCAGGAACGTCCTTAATTTTACTGGCCAGCAAAGAGTCACCGGATTGCTGCAAAAGATAGATGTCATTATCAGCACTACTACCAAAAGAAGCAACAATAATCTCGGATGTGCCATTGTTGTCCACATCCACCACCTGTGCGGAATTCCATGATCCAAGACCGGCTTTGGCTGAAAGAAGCTTAACCTGGAAAGAATCTCCCGGTGTTACATAGGCCACTTTATAGATATTACCATTGCTCTGAATCCCATAAATGACATTGTCCATAACGGTCATATCATAAAATGTTCCGGTTACTCCACTGAATTCCAGGGTCCAGGTCTCAGTGCTGTCTGCCGCATCGGGAATATCATCCACTGAATACACCTGGATTCCGTCTCCTGCGCGGCAACCGGCCACAAGTTCATCGACCTGGTCATCATCGACATCAGCCACCATCCAGCGGAAAGGCCGAAGATCTACCTGAGAACCGGTGGTGATGGTCCACTGGGCATTGGGACGCCAGGTGCCATCAGCATTTTCCACGCCCATGTTATCGCTGCCATCGCCCGGGGTTTCATAAACAACGATTCTTTCCGGATTGGGTTGCAATCCACCGCCAAAATTATTGCACGGACCCCAGATAATTTCCATTTTTCCATCTTTATCCAGGTCGCCGCTGGTGAGGGCGGGCCAGGTATTCTGGAAATTCAGCGGCAGGCGGGTGGACCATACCATCTGCCACATCCCCGCATCATCCTTTTCATATTTGTAAATACGGGGAACCAGATCATATCCAATAACATCATACCAGTCACTGTTTGCCGCATAAATTTCCACCCTTCCGTCTTCATCAAAATCAACTCCGCCAACAAAATAACCAAATCCTCCAACATCCAGCGTATCTTCCTGTATGGTGGCGGACCTGTCAAAACGATCCTGTGCCTGCACCGAAAAAACCATAAAAACCATTAAAGCAAATATTGCCAGAACATTCAAATAATACTTCATTCTACCCCCTATTTTTTTGTTTAAATGAAGAAAAATATGATTTAATTAAGTAATGATAAAATAAATTCCTTTTCCCATGCACCTCCTTTCTCGGTTGAAATTTCAAATTTCCGTTTATGATGACTGTTAATAACGTATGGCAAATGACACAAATTGAACATTATTCAGGCGGCCGTAATCTGCCCAGCCGAAATCGAATTTCAGATGGGTTCCGGCCACATTATATTTCAAACCGGCACCGAAGGTCAGGCCCTGTTCACTGTTTTCCAAAAACAGAGATTTGTATCCGGCTCTTAAAAACAAGGTATTGCGTAAGCCCAGTTCCACACCACTATTTATATATTCTGAGTTATCATTAGGTTGATTCCCGTCCACTGCCGCCAGCAGCTCGATATTTTCATTGGTGATAGCTTTCCATGCCAGGCCGAATTTTAGATTCAGCGGCAAATCATAACTCTCAATACGATATTCTGCGGCCACATCGGAAACCGAGCCCGGCTGGTTCAGGGGATTATGGTTGATGAAAAGATCCCGGCCATCCAGCTTCATTTTGGTACCGAAATTGGTAACGGCAGCACCCAGGGTTAAGCTTTTCACCGGCGTCTGGTACAGAATTCCCAGATCGAAAGCCGCCCCCCTGGCAGCCACATTGAATATTTTCTCCTGGATAAATTTCCCGGTAAAGCCGATGGAAAAGCGATCGGTCAGATTAATGGCATAACTGGCACCCAGTGCAATCATATTTGCATCCCATTTCTGGCCGGTGCCCTCGGGAGATTCAATGGTTCTCACATCCTCTTCGGGGGTGCGGAAGGAAATGACCTGCAAACCGATTGCACCGAAACCACTGAGGTTCATGGAAACCGCTCCTACATCATAATTTGTTTCGGCCAGCCAGGACGCATGATTGAAAAATGCTTCTCCATTACCGATAACCCGTGATAAACCGGCAGGATTCCAGTAAACCGCCATCACATCGGTAGCCAGGGCTGTGTAGGCTCCGCCCATTCCTACTGGTCTGGCACCGGCTGCAATTTTCAGAAATTGTGCAGCTGTAGTACCCACCCGGTTAATAGAAGATACCCCCTGCGAACTCGATTGGGAATATACCATTTCAGACAGCAACAACATGAGCAGGAAGCAGCAAATAAGAAAAATGCCCGATTTCTTCATATGATATCTCTCATTAAAAATACAACATTTCTGGTCCATAAACATTAAATTTTTCCGAAATCCCACTTTTTCTCACTGGATTTTTTGTTTATTTAATGACGGCAAAACGGCCGATTTTAGTACCGATGCCCGGAGCATCAATGTGATAAATGTATACGCCATAGGCGATTTCCTGCGATTCGAACGTGAGCATATCCCAGAGCGCATAATTAGTCACATCATTTTTTTCAATGGTATCCACCAGCTCTCCCACTATGGTATAGATCCGGATCGTACATTTTTTAGGCAGGTTGCGGAACTCCAGCTTGCGGTCATCCCGGGAACCGGTAAATACGCCGGCAATTTCAGAACTGCTGTAGGCAATATAGGGATTTGGCACAACAATCACATTATCCAGGACAGCTTTTCCCTGTTGCTGTTCAAATTTCACAGCTGTGGTTTCAAAGCTATACTTATCACCCAGCTCAAATGGCTTATTGGAAAACAACAGGAACTCATCTCCCTGCCCTGGATAAATGGGGGGCTCCACTACAATGCTGTCACCTCCGGAGGAAGATTCCAGAGTATCCACCACCGGCGGAGAGAATTTTACCTGATAAGTGGTCAGGTCGCGTGCTACCCGAGTTGCCCCTGGCTGCAATAATATTATTGGTTCTCGCCAGTCCCAGCGTCTATTTCCGGTACCAGGTTCATTAATAAAGAAAGGCATTCTTTCGCCGGTTTCCGGGTTAATAATTTTAAAAGGCGTTTTTACCGGTATAAGTAAAGAGGAATCTGCAGGAGAGATAAGTTTACCGTTTTCTGTAGTATCGTAATCAACGAAATGGAATTCGTAATCAACCCGATAAGGTTTGCTCTCGTTAACATATGGCGCCAGACCGATTTTGGTAAATTTATCGGAGAAATTGGTATTGGTCTCAATGGAGGTAAAGCCGCTACGGCCTCCTTTGCTGCTCAGCGAATCCAGACCGACTTCTTCATTCTGAACCAGTATCTTGATGCCGTCAAAGACTGGATTGTCATCTTCGCTGTTCAGAGAGGTGCTGTTGGCTACAGGTTCAATCAGGAAGGTGGCATTAAACATGTTTCCGACCGGTAAAGCACCCTGGTATGCTCCCTTTATTCTGGCATTGATATAATCCATACGGTAACGACTGGTATCCACTGCATTACCGGCCTGGTCCGTAACAATTACCGTATTTTCCCGGATCTGGGCATTATTATACAAATCCACATAAACGGTGTCTCTGGCCCGGAAGTTTACCATGCGGGGATCCAGATCAACCACCGAATAACCGGTAATGGTATCTGCCGAGTCCACCTCAAATTTTTCAAAGAGAATGTCATATTTTTTGTTCTCTTTTACTTCAAACGGATTTACAAACTCCAACCAGACTTTCCCGGTAGAATTTCCCACATCCCGGGTGATTGCATTATCCATGGAATTGAGGGTGGGATCCTTATAACCGGAGGCAGGACCGTTGGGAATGGCCATGGCTGTATTCAAATCGAATGAAAACAGGCGGGTGACGGCATCTCGTTGTATAACGCGCTGGCATTCACTGGGTGCCAGTTTCGCATTAACGTCTCCATGATCATAAGAAGTGACCGCATAGAAATAGGGAACCCCGTTGATCACATTGTTGGAATCCACCAACACATGGACCAGCCCGGTATTCTGCCCCAGGTCATAGCGTACACCGCGGCCCTCGTATTCAATGTCCGACAATCCCTGGTATTCATTAATCAGATCAAATTGGGCGCTAAGGCCGTTGGTCATTTTCAGCGGTTCGGAAAGGAAGGGAATTCCCCTGGAATCCGTGATGGTCTGGGTATCGTTAAAACTGTAATCCCGGCTGCGGTAAATGCGGTATCCCTCAAAGTCAAATCCCTTCTGCATACTGTCCGGATTAGCCCGGGCCACGAACGGATCAAAGGATGTTTCGGCACCGGTATCCCAGTACAGGGTGACTTTACGGTCTCCGGGAACCGCAACCAGTTTAGGTTTCTTGGGAGCCTGGGCGAAACGATAGTCGGATTCGAAAACCTGTTGCGAAATCTCGGCATTATTTAACAGATCATCAAAATCGACCCCCAGGAGCAGGGCGATCGAAAACCGCTGGCTCTGCCCGGGTTCCAGGCTGAAAGGGCCTGAACCATAGATAAAAACATTATCCGCCTCCTGGAGGATAGATGGTGGCGGATCACCGGGCCGCTGGTTGTTGGTGGACATTTTTTCCCACATCAGTGCATCAGTTTTAGGCCTATTAACACTACCATATTCCAAGGCATTAAAACTGGTTAATCCCAGCTGATCGGATTCGGCAATATCCAGAAAACCGAAATTGGGTTCCCCTCCCCCAAAACGCATACCGGGATCACGCGATTCAGAATAGGGTTCGCCGGTATCAAAAATGCTGTTTCCGTTTAAATCCGTGTAAAACAGTTGGGTCGGTTTTCCATCTCCTTCACCATAATCGTCAGTTCCACTGATTCCATCAATGCCCACATCATCAAATTCCACCTCCCAGTCTCCATCTTCATCACCCGACCAGTGCAACTTGGGATCTCCGTACCGTCCTATGGGTCCGAAAATGAGCGAACCGGCAGCATTGGTCTGGCTTTCATCCAGCAGCCCGTCATTGTCATTGTCAAAGCCATCATTATCAATTCCGGGACTTTCCAGAAAACGATAACCAAAATGGCCGGTGGGTTTAGAGAGCATTCCAATCGGTGGATTATCGTAAGCATAGAGCATATTACTGACATTCGGTCTATTGATATAGTCCGGATCAAATACAGATATAAAATCTGCATAGTCATCCTGATAATCCTGCCATCCACCCACGTGAGGATCACCAAACATTCCCAGGTAAACCTTATCCAGTCTTTTGGGACTGACATTGGTAATGGTATAGACCAGGAAGATAAGGTCTTCCGCCAGCGGGTTATTAAACTGGAATATACGGACTTGTAATTCCAGGCCCAGCCCTCTTTTGGAATCATCATCCAGGAAGGGATAATATGGAAATTCCTTGTTATCGAAATCATCCATGAAGTAGAATACTTCTTCATCCGGAGTGGTGGCGTCATCCCCCAGAAATGCCGGCCACACATAACGGCCCAGTACCAAGTTATACCAGTTTTCCGGCCAGCTGTCCGGCTTACCGTCACCATTTCTGTCCAGATCCGAAAATGTGGCGACCTCGTTGGAACTGGGGTCGGAAAATCCTTTTTTGGGTTCCCATCCCCACGGTTCGTCAGTTCCGGGATCGTAATCTCCATCTTCTCTCAGCAAAAATCCATCATCCACAATATGCAGGGTATCACCGTTCTCACCAATAACTTCTGCAGCAACCAGCGGGCCGAATTCAAAGGCATATCCCAGTTGGTTGGTACCTTTGGGCCATACCAGGTCTGTATTTGACTTTTCAGCATCGGGAGTGGAGATAGATCCTTTATTTGTCAGCAGAACCCGGATCTGGTTCCCTTCGATAATGGTTTTTTTCAGAACATCGTGTCCATTATCCTGCTGCTGTAACTTTTGAAGGGTTTTCCAGCGTTTTGCAAATACTTCGTGCTGTTCAGAAACGGATAACTGTTTGAAATCCCGCGGTTGATCCTCACCATATACAAATTGATCAATCGCCATGATAAACATTACCATAAAAACAAATAAATATAATTTTTTACTCATAGCCCCGTTCCGGTTTAAAATCTGTTATTTATATCAGACACATTATTTTTTATTCTCCAAAATGCCTTATACCATCAACTTATATTAAAACTGAAATGACATCCCCAGGCGTATCTCCCGCGGTTCACTTAACCAGTCTTCCCGCTGGTAAAAGTTATCCAAAAACTCCAGTGGAAAAAAATCTTCCGGATTCCTCTGGATATTCCGTCCCAGATTGTTGAAAAGGTTTGGATTGGTGGATTGCTCCAGATTGGTTAAAGATTTTCCGGTATTGGTATGCACAAAGATATTATTTTCAGTATCAAACAGGTTCCGGACATACAGGAAGATGGAAAATCTGACTTCCCTCATGCGGAAATATTTTTCCAACTTCATATCCAAATTGGTATACCAGGGGCGGCGGGTACTGTTCTGTTCAAATATTACCGGCTGAACACTAGGGGGCAAACTGGGGGTATAGGGTGTTCCGTTGCGGATGGACCCTATGGCGCTCAGCAGCCAGTTGTCGCTTTTACTTACGGTAAAGGTTCCATTTAAGGTATGGGTGCGGTCAAAGTCCAGGGGAATCAGTTTCTGAGCCGTAGAACGTCCGGTGCGGGTATCTATGGCCAGATCCAGTGGATCTGTGAAGGAGCCCATGCCCACCTGATAAGTATAATCCAGTGTAGCGGAAAATAATCCCCGGGCGGATTTTCGTTTCAGGAAAGAGGCGGTAAATCCCTTCACCTTGGCATAACTGATATTGGTATAAACATTAAAAGCCAGATCATTGGCAATATCCCCCGCGATAATTTGCCTGTCTTCAATCAAATTGGTCACATCCTTATAAAATATGGTGAGATCCATTTTAATGTCATCGGTAAACTGCTGTTGCAGCCCCAGTTCATATTGGGTACTGCGCTCCGGTTCCAGATTGGCATTACCGAAACTGGGCGTGGTGATGAAGCTGTAGTCGACAAAACGGGGATTGCGGTAAATGCTGCGAAGGTTGGGATACTGATGAAATATTCCATATGAAAATCTGATGATACCGGTTGAGGTTATGGGAAAACTGAGGCTAATCCTGGGCATCAGGCTATGTTTAGGTTTGGACCATTTTAAAAATTGCGTATCATTCACTCCTCCCTGGGTATCGACGGTTCCCACCAGGTTCGGGTTGTAAAAAGCCCGGGAATGAAAGTATTCATAACGCAGGCCGATATTGAAGATAAATTCCCTGGCGAGTTCCATTTTATCCAAAACGTACAGGGCGGCCTGAACCGGTTTGTGATTATAGGACTGGTAACCGGTATATTTTGGATTCACAGCGGGATCCGGAATAACAAACCGCCCGGTTGAATCGGTATATTGCTCAAAGAGATAGGTAAAGGACTCATAGTCCATATCATGAATGGCATATTCCCCCCCGAACTTCAGTTCATGGCTGTTAAGCACCTGGCTGACTACATCCAGTTTCACCAGGTAACTTCGGTTTTTTTCTTCGGTACGGTCCAGATCGGTTCCCCCGGCGATGTAGGTTGCAGTGGGTGGAATAATCTGGTTAGTAATATCGTTCTGGACGCTGGGAATATAGCGGGGATCAAGTATATCCTGAAAAACCGAAGTGAGTGCATAATTATAATTCACTCCTACCTTCAGGGTATAAAATGTACGGTTGCTGAGGGTATGGGTTAATCCCAGCGAATGACTGGTATTCTGTCCAGCCGTATTGGGACGGCCATCCGGAGTAAAGCGATAACTTCTGAACTCGCTGCGGTTATAATGATCGGTATTGTCATAGATCAGGTCATAGTTGAATTTCATCTTATTGTTGGGTTTCCAGGTCAGTTTTCCGCTCATATTAATATCATCACGCGTGACCATGGGAACGATGGATCGGTCTCCCTGAGCCCCCTGCAGGGAAGTATTCGTCTTGATGAGTACTGTTCCATCAGGTGCGGTTATGAAATATTGTCCCTCCGGATTGATAAGCGGCCGGTCACTTTGCAAAACCAGGCGGTCCTGGGGATTGTAAATCCGAATACCATAAAGATAACCCTTATCATTCTGATAAACGCCGGAAGCGAAGAAAGTCAGATTTTTACCCAGCAGGGGAACCGGTCCGCTCAATGTTCCCTCCAGCCGCCGGTTGTTAAACGGATCGATAGCGTCAATATTAAAAAAAACGTCGCTGTGACTGCTGACATGGTCTCCCGTCCAGGCCCGCAAACTTCCGTTATACTTCCGTCCACCGTCCTTGGTCACATAATTAATAACTCCGCTGAGCGCATTGCCGTACTCTGCACTGAACGTTCCTGCGGAAACGGATACCTCCTCAATAGCATTGGTCGCCAGCCCCACCCCCTGCGCATTTCCATAGGGATTATTGATGGATAATCCGTTCACCTGGTAAGAAATTTCATTGGACCGGCCCCCGCGGATATGCAGAGCACCACTGTTGTCCACTACAATTCCGGCCTGAAGGGCGATGACTTCATTCAACTGGTCAACCGGCAGTTCCTGTATAGTCTGAGCGGTAACGGCTACCTGCGTGTTGGTCAGATCCTGACGGACCAGAGGATTCCTCTCACCATAAACTTCTACCGCTTCACCTTCCAGCACAGTCTGCTCCAGTTTTTGATCCAGCCGGGTGGTGAAATCAACATTTACCCGTACACCTGTCACCTTCACCGTTTGATATCCGATGTAGGTAAAGGTAACGGTGTAAAGCCCGGGAGGAACATTGAGGATGATAAATGTGCCATCGGCATCAGTACCGGCACCCAGAGACGTACCTTCAACGACAACATTCACACCGGGTAATCCGTCCCCGCTTTCAGCATCTTTTACCACACCGGCAATTTTTCCGGTAGTCCCGGCAAACAGTGAGAGGGACCATAGCATGATTAAAATGATAAGGGAAGAAACAAACCTTGACATATGCAAAAACCCCGCATTATTGGTATTCAAGCTATACAATTTAGAACAAAATGTAGTTAAACGACGGTTTTAAATATTTGAAATAGACCAGAATATTTCAGATCGCACTACAGATACAAGATTCAAAATAAAAGTTTTGGAAGAATATACCGGAGATATAAACAATGAATGTATTTTATAACACTTTGACTCGAAACTCTTGAGAATAATAAAAAGATGAAATCCATATGCTAAAACCCTTTAGCCGATTGAATAAAAATTATTTTCCTGTAGTTCTGATGTCTACATCTTTTTTAACAAAAAATAATACTATATTTACGATAAAAATTTAGTTATTGCAAATAACTTGTTAATATTTTATCGTCCTTTGCAAAATCCCTTCCAAGTATTCTCTTCCGGGACAGGTTAGAGCTCATTATTCGAAATATTATAATGAGAATGAATATATTCGAAACCATGCTAATTAAAGGGTAATATATTACACAAAATAAGTCTCCGCAACCATGTTCAATTTTTGCTGATCAGAATTTCGAGGCATTTTGTTTTACCAGAACCCTAATGTCTCAGCTCCATTTAGTTGATTGTTTAATTCCAACGCCTGATTTTAATCTTCCAAATACTGAAATAAAACCATTGAACAATTGATAGTGGTTCCAGTGAAAATATATCAGTTCCTAATGTATTCGTGCATCTGATATGCCTCCACTGGTTTTACGAATTATTTTTCTCTTTGGACAGGATCCATACAGGAAGGCCCAAGGTTCGAGACTCAAACTGAATAGTGCATAAGGCAAAACAGCATTGTACGGGGCCTGGAAAACCATTGGTATGTAACTCGTTATCACACCACTTCTTTATCTTTTTTCTTTTTTCTTTTTTCTTATTTTTCATACCCTTTGACCCTTCACTTTCTTCCCCAATCATTTTTCAAAATAGAATGACTCATCTCTCTGTGCTAATGAGTGTAATCAGTCATTTATGATGGGATCGGTTCAGAATGAAAAATCAATTTGATTAGCTCAATTATCCCTGAAAACCTGCGGGGTTTAACCTGTTAAACTCAAAAAAATTGTGGATTTTGACCAAAAAAAGTCGTATGATAAATAGTAAAACATGATTACGTGCTGAATATTTTTCAAAGTTTAATAAAATAAAAGAAATAATTTGATTTTAAATTTCTCAAATCGTTTGGATGAAGGTGTATAATAAATAGCCACATCAATACGGCGGCAGGTGCTCAAAAAATTTCATACAATCATTTACCGTTTGCAATCGACAATCTAACTAAAAAACAAATTTTAGTAATCCTTCCTTTTTTCAAGGGGAATATCGGGCAATATAGTATTAATTTTTGTGAAAATATGCGTAGATAATGAAGTGGCAGGGCAAAAAATTCATAATAAAGCGAATTATAATTTAAGAGCGCCTGATTATAATCAATTTGAATATGTCAAGGTAAATCACAGGAGGAATTTATATGAACAAATGGTACAGCATTATTTTTAGTATAATTGTCATCGTATTGTTTTTCACCCTTCCGGTATTTTCACAACCCGCCAACGGACAGAACGAATATCGCCTGGCCGCGGTGAATCCCAGGTTTGCTGGATTGGATACCATCACTTCTGATGCCGGAAGAGGGGTCTGGGTGGCGGCGAATCCCGATCTGGACAATGATGGTAAGCCGGAAATCCTGGTGACCGAGTATACCAAGGGTGGGAGGGTCTTCGTCTATGAAGTTGCAGGAGATGACAGGCTCGAATTCATCTGGGCATCCCCACCAATTCATGACTCACTGGCCGGTGGAAATTCAACCCCCCGCATGGTTACCACCGGAGATTTTGATAATAACGGCCGGCAGGAAATTATATTTCCGGTGGGTTACTTTGTCGCTGACAGCTTCGAATATGCCACCAGGGGAATTTATTTCTATGAATATACCGGTAATGACAATGATTTTGGGACTGAACCGGCCTACCGGCTGACCTATGAAGAGATCGATTCGGCATTTTCCACTGTAAACACCGGCACGACGGAAGATGGTATCCTGGTAAGGGATATTGACGGAGACGGACGCAGTGAATTATTGTATCCTCCCAGGGCATTTGATTTTACGGTTGCCAAGCTTTATATCCTGCAGGTTACATCAGGGACATTTGCCGGGGGCGATGCGGTTATTGAAAAAGAATATGTCTATACCGATATGGTGCAGGCACTAGGTCTGGACGGTTATGTACCGGTGGGCACCGAAATCGGTGACGTGGATGACGACGGCCTGGATGAGATCATCGTGGCAGGCTGGACCAATATTTCGGCCGGGGCGGGAGTGGGCTTTATTCAGATTGACGGCCCGGACACCTATACTCCGGGCAGCATTGTCCCACTGGCAAATTTCAGTGCTTTTGTAGTAAAAGCCAAACCGATTTTCGCAAGAGTTAACGGAGCCCCTGTTATTTATTTTCAGGGTACAAATTCAGGTACATTAGCCAGTCAGATGTGGATTATGGCAGGCATCATTTCCGATCAGCTAGCTACCACTGACAATATTTATAACCTCTTTCCCAACCTGGGTTACTGGAGTGCCTGGGCCATGGGAGACCAGGATCACCCCACCAATGATCCCGGTGATGGCCTGGACCTATACCTGTACAGTGGCGGTGGTCAATTCGTGGATATAGAATATGACGGCACTAGCCCGGTTACTAATGTTAACAGCTATACTGTAACGCCGGTATATGATTTATCGCAGATATACAGCAATCTGGATGGCCTTTTTAACGACTTCTATACCTATCCCGGCATGGACCTGGATAACGATGGACTGCGGGATCTGGTGGCAGCTTACAAAGGTTCCGCGACTGATTCTATGGGACAATATTCGCTGGCCAAGAACGGCTTCCATGTATATTTCTTTGAATGGGGAGATTCAACCACTTCCATTTCGCTGGATTCCGCTTATGTGGGACTGAAAGCCAGGGAATTTTCCATAATTACTCCCGATGACTATCAACTTTTGCAAAACTACCCCAATCCCTTTAATCCCAATACACATATTGATTTTTATCTGCCCCTTAAGAAGAAAATAAGCCTGAAGATATACAATACACTGGGCCAGGAAGTCCGCACCCTGATCAATAACCGGGAATATCTGGAAGGTTCCCATAGTGTACAGTGGAATGGCAGAGATAATAATGGTAAACCGGTAACCAGCGGAGTATACATCTACAAACTGGTGTTTGGTAATTTCTCTCAATCAAAAAAGATGACATTAATCAGATAGCTGCAATTTTTTTGATTATATTATTTCTGTTCCTTAATTTTTACTGCGTTTTAATGGGAGAGAGGGGATTTCCGAGACTCCCTTTTCTCCCTTTGTTTCAAGTCGAAAATAATCATGCTCAAACAAATTTACCAGCAGGAGGTTTTCCATGAGCAAATTTATTTTACTTTCTGTTTTATGTATCATGCTTGGCGTATTTACAGCATTTTCGCAGACAAATGAATGGCATACTGATTATGTGACCTTAGATGATGCCGCTAACGGCACGGGTTATCAGGTGGCCAGTGTAGCTGTGACCGGCCCGAACCAGTTTGTTGCCCTGGTTACACAAACGCCGGATGTGCCGGTTTTAAGTAATCTTTTCACACCCCCGGGAAACTACCTGGTCGGTTACTGGGATGCTGATTCCACTATGGGCCGGGTACCCTCCCCCATCGGCGGTCAGCAGACCGCACCTCAATATGGGGTAGCAGGACAATATACCATCTGGCAATATTCACTGGATCAGGTTCAGCTTCAGGGAGCCTGGCAAATAGCCGCCGACAAAAATGGCAATATTTATGTAGCCAATAATGATGTCAGCCACAACATTCTGGTTTTCAACCTGATAGCATCCGGTCTGGTATCTACCGAATATCGTCTGGAAACGGGCGACCAGAATATCTGGGGAATTGAAGTGGACACCAGTGGCTATGTTTATGTAGTGGACTATGAGGGAGATGATGTCAAGACGGCCGAAGTTCGCGTATATGCCGGAATTGATGCCCCCGGAACCAACTGGGCCACCTTTGGCGGCCATGTGGATCCACCCGTTTCCACCATCGACCTGCCTACCGGTATTTACCAGGGTATCACCGTCAGCGGAGACGGAACCGCCCTCTATATCAGTGCCACATCAGAACGCAGTGTATGGCGCTATAGCGGTGATCCTGTGGGCGGCTACACGCTAGACGCCGGATTCAGTTATACCATGGCAGCAGATGATACGGTGGACGATGGCGGGCTGGGTACACCCAGCACTCTGGGTCTGGCCTATCTGGATGAACCACCCCTGGTTTTTGCAGCTGCCGATACCTTCCTGTACATAGGTACAGATGGCGGCTACCCCTATGGACGAATCTATGTCCTTCATCCCACAGAGGGTACACCGCTGGATACCATAGATATTGCTGCCTGGAACCTGGCCATTACCGGTGCGTACAATACCGGTTCCAGTAACGGTCGGGCCGGGGGTTTTACGTCGGTCCTGGATGTGGATGTTGAAGCGACCCAACCGGGCATTTATACCCAGACATACTATGGCTGGGCAGTGGAAAAATGGCTGTTTGACGGTAATCTCCCGGCAGTGGGAATTGAAAAAATATCCGATCAGATCCCGCAGGCCTTCCTCCTCAAACAGAATTATCCTAATCCGTTCAACCCGGAAACAATCATTGAGTTTACAATCCGGCAGAGTGACCAGGTAATCCTGGATATATTCAACACCGTGGGGCAAAAAGTCGGAACCTTAATCAATGAAAAGATGAGCCCGGGCACCTATCAGGTTACCTTTAATGCAGGTCAGCTGCCGTCGGGTGTCTATTTTTACCGAATCAAGGCAGGTACCTATTTTGATATCAAAAAGATGACCCTGCTGAAATAAGAAAGCACGTTTATTATCCCTGCCATCAGTCGATGGCAGGAATTTTTTTAGTTAAAACCACTGCCTCCCTGCGTGGGATTTAACTTTATTAACATATTCAGTATAGTTAATATTATGAGACGCTTCATAAAAGCAATACCGGTTATTTTACTTTGCGTAACCCTTGGTCTGCCACAGGCAAATTCCATCAATTATGATCCCCAGATAGATTCCCTGATTCAACAGGTGGATACCGCCAACATATCGCGCTATATAGCGGATCTGGCCTGGGCAAATGGACATCAGAGCCGGGTCAATCTTACTCCCGGAAATGAATGGGCTGCCGGCTATTTAAAGCAGACCCTGGATGGTTTTTCCGGTCTAACTTCGGTTGAATTTGACACATTCTACGTCCTGAATGCCCCGGCTCCCTACAACAGCAGACCAATGGTCAATGTTGTCGCTACCCTGGCCGGTCATGGACAAACGGATATGTACTATATTATTGGCGGTCATTTTGATACTTCCGCCAGTCTGGATCCCACCATCACCTGGTCCACCGACTGGCCCACTGCCGTTGCGCCGGGAGCTGACGATAACGGATCCGGGGTGGCAACCACTCTGGAAATTGCCCGGATTCTGAGCGACCCGGATAATCAGTTCAACAATGATATCACAATAAAATTTATCCTATTCGGAGCCGAAGAAAGCAGTCCCGCTTATTTTAATGATCATCACAAAGGCAGCCATCATTATGCTTCAACAGCCTATAGCAATGGTGATAATATTCAGGGCGCATATATCCTGGATATGTATGGTTTTAATGATACCGGAAATTATTATTTCAACATCGTTTCCAATCCCAATTCACTGATACTGGGTGAAGATATGCTGGAAATCAATCAACTTTATCAAATCGGCCTCCAGTCCAACAGCAGTCCCTTTACCTATGCAGACTACTCTGACCACGATCAGTTCTGGGCCTACTGGTATAAAGCCATCCTGTTGATTGAAAATGCACCCCCCTGGGATGACAATCTGCCCTGGTATTCGGCTAATCCGTATTATCATACTCATCAGGATACCCCTGATAAAGTCAACATGGAACTGGTAGCCAAAATTACCCGGATCACCCTGGGAACCATTGCCTCTCTCACCAAAGGAGTTACCGATATCCATGCAATCCAGCCGGGCGAAACTGTTCCGGAAACCATCAGCTTGTTTCCCAATTATCCTAATCCTTTCAACGCCACTACCACAATTTCTTACCGGTTAAGATCCAGCGGAAAGGTAACGTTGACACTCTACAATTCGGCAGGCCAGGAAGTTTCTGAACCGGTGAACCAGTGGCAATCAGCCGGAGATTATAAGATTCACTGGACGGCAAATGACAATTCCGGAAATGGTCTGCCCAGCGGACTGTATTTTGTCCGGTTACGTATGAATGGCACTGAGAATACCCGAAAGATGATCTTGCTGCGATAGAATTAATGTATTGGTTAATACTGTACGAAGTTCTTACTCAAATAACGATCCTTCCAGTGGAAAGTGGTTCATTGCACTCAAATTTAAAATAAGAACATAAAGCACCGAGGATTGAAATGAAATATATCTTACTGGTCTTATGTGTTTTTTATCTCACTGGTTGGGGACAAACCGGGTTAGAAGAACTGGTAAACGTCAGAGAATTTATACCGGATATAGTCCTCGATCTGAAATATAACACTGTCGATAACTTCCTGAGTCAAAAACTGTATACCACAGATGAATGTTACCTGGCCCGTGCAGTGGTCGAACGATTAATGCTGGTCCAGGACAGCCTGCGCCACATTATCTCTTTCGATGGAATAAATTATCCGCAGGGACTGGGCTTGAAGATCTGGGACGGTTATCGTCCGCGGGCGGTTCAGTTTCTGATGTGGGAGATCATGCCGGATCCCAATTTCGTAGCTAATCCTTACACCGGCTCGCGCCATAATCGTGGTGTGGCAGTTGATGTGACGCTAGTTAACCGAGCCACCGGAAAAGAACTGGAAATGCCTACTCCGTTTGACGATTTTACAGAAAAAGCGGCCCACACCTACATGAACCTGCCAGCGAATGTCATTGCTAACCGTACACTCCTGAAAAATATGATGGGGCAGGTAGGTGACCTGGAATTATACAATGCGGAATGGTGGCACTATTCCTATGCAGCTGCAGCCAGTTATCCGCTGCTGGATTTTCAATTGAAATGAGGTGTTCTATGAAATTTATACATCTGTCTATTTTATTACTGTTGAATACTGCGGTACTAACAGCCCAGAGCGAATTCCGGGTAAATTCTTATCTTGACTCCGCCCAGCACGAACCGGCCATAGCCCGGGATGCCTCCGGAAATTACGTGGTGGTATGGACATCGGAATCGCAGGTTGACTCTGTTTCGCAGGGAGATATCTTCCTGCAGCTGTTTGATAATCAGGATCAGATGATCGGCGGCGAAATACAGGTAAATTCCCACACGGCCAGTGAACAGGAAAAACCGGCAGTTGACATGGCGCCCGGCGGAGAATTTGTGGTGGTTTGGGCATCCGTAACGGATTTTACAGACAACTATGATATCTATGGCCAGATATTTCGTAATAATTCACCATTCGGCTCAAATTTCAGGATTAATACGGAAGTCGCTTACGCCCAATCCCGGCCCGATCTGGTCATGTATCCTGATGGCCGTTTTATTGTGGTATGGGATTCCTGGTTTCAGGATGGCAGCGACCGGGGGGTTTTTGGCCAGCGTTTCACTTCCGACGGCCTGAAAAACGGTCCGGAATTTTCAGTTAATACCACCACTGCTTACAGCCAGGCCCGGCCTTCTCTGGCACTGACCGGCAACGGTGAATTTGTGGTCATCTGGGAATCCTGGAAACAGGATATTGTCACGCTCGATGGTTACGGACTATTCGGACAACGCTTTGATGCCGCTGCCAATAAAATTGGAGGCGAGTTTCAAATTAATACCTATACCAATGATTATCAGTGGCTGGGGGATATCCTGGGATTTGATGATGGCAGTTTCGTGGTGGCATGGTGCAGCTGGGAACAGGATGGAGATGACGGGGGCATATATCTGCAGAGATTCGGGCCGCAGGGTTCCAAATCCGCTTCCGAAATAAGGATAAACAGCAGTACCGCTTTTTATCAATGGCTTCCCCGGTTTGCAAAACTATCCGGTGATAATTTTGCCGTTATCTGGTCCAGCTGGAAACAGGATGGTGACCGTGAAGGAGTGTATGCAAAAATTTTTGATCGTGATGGAAAAGAGCTGGCTTTCGAAAGCAGGATTAACCTCACCACGCAGAATTTTCAGTGGGAACCGGTGGCCATCGGCGGATCATCAGAGATGGAGATTGTGGCGGTCTGGTCCAGCTGCAGCGGGCCTGGGATCGATTATGATGTGATAGCCAGGCGGATGGAACTGTCCTCTCCCACCGGCTATATGAATCCCAATACCGTCAGTCATCCCACCGGACGTACAACCAGTGAAGTGGTTGTTCACGTGTTTGACAGCACCGCTGTTACCGGCGAAAGCTACCAGGTCACCTTTCAGGTTCCGGACAGCCTTCCCGCATCCATGAATATCCAGAATTTAAGCACTTCGCAAATGACAATATCTGATTACACCTTTTACGGGGGGGCTGGATTTTTCTACCTGACGCCGGTTTTCGAAGGAATTGCCGTGGAAATAAAACCAGTATTTGAACTGGACATAAATACCGATCAATCCCATTTCATTAACCATACCGGCAGTAATCTTTCTTTTGATATCTCAGCGGTTAATGACAATCTAAAACATATCGTTCCCATAAATGTGGTGCTGGTCTGGGGCAGTACTGATACCCTTCCCAACGGCCGATATGCGACTCCACTGGATACCGCCATGTCCATTGCTGCAAAATTCGAGGTGCAGGTTCCCTTCCGGGCCTGGGATCTGACCGAAAATCAACCTCTGGGAATGTGGGTAATAGAGACCTCCGGTACCTACAATCAACGCTGGGATCCTCATGAGACTATCCGGATCCTCACGCCACCTCCTAATTCAACACGTCTTGGCGAATCTCATGCGCAGGTCGTGCCGGTGGTGCCAACCGGGACCCTAATATTACCCGGCATCAGCGACTCCATTATGATCTATACTCAGCGTCCCCTCACAGATCAGGATACCATCCGCTTTGTAGCAGATCCATCAGGCATCATTACCGGGCTGGAAAATAAAGGTCAGCAGCAACCTCTTCGCTTTTCCCTGGAAAATAATTATCCCAATCCGTTCAATCCAGCCACCACCATTCCCTTTACAGTAGACAGGAGTGGGCGGGTGAAGCTCACGGTGTATAATATCCTGGGGCAAAAAGTGGCTACCTTACAGGACGGATATTTAAGCCCGGGCCGTCACCGGGCTTTATTCAATGCCGCCGGCCTGGCCTCCGGTATATACCTGTACAATCTAGCCCGGGATAATTACAGCATTACCCGGAAAATGATCCTTCTAAAATAAAGTCTGGTGGTCGACGCAGAATATTTTTAGACAGGATTAACAGGATATTATACGGATGACTCAGATTTTTTGGATAAAATGTTTGGGATTTTGAGAAGAGATTCGAGAATGCCTTTTACTTATTATAACCTTTAAATATTTCATCTTCTAGAAACAAATTCAGGTACACCAATTTCGATTATATTCTAAATAAAAGCAGGTCCCGGGAATATTATATAATTTAAAGTAATTAATGGATTTACTAACCTCCCCCTGTTTCCCCTGTCTGGCTGCCGGACAGGCCCTCCTTTGTAACTGATCCTTATACATAACACAGTATTCTGGACACTGGAGTATCATCCCTCCCTTGGGACTTTGTGTGATGAAGGTATTTCCCATATCCTATATTATCCTTTGTTGGTTTTTATTGACCTTCAGAAAAAATCTGAAGAAATTCCAGTGCACCGAGCACAAAAATTCTTTCTGTTTGAGCTAGCACTCAATAGATACAAAAAACTTTGATGTCTATTAGACTATTGAGTGCGAGCGAGTTTAAGAATTTTAGGGAGGTGCATCGCTGAATTTCCAGATTTTTTCTGACAGTCTTGATTTTTTGGTTCTTTTGCATCAAGGCAAAAGAACATATAAAAAAACCAAAAGTAATTTGAAATATTAGAAGATACAGTACAATCCAGCTTAGTAAATTTATTTTGATTTCATCATTTGATCATACAGGCAACTGGTAAGATAAAATTGTTTTACTTATCCCTAAAACCCCTGTCTGGCCGCCCTGCCTGCAGCAGGCAGGCAGGCTTCCCTAATACAATAGCGAAGGAATTTTCACAATGCTTTTGCCTACTATCCGGAATAATTTGACGAACATAATTAGTTGTAAAAAGGGGCGAGGACGGATTTTTCTGATAAAAAGGGTATGTATTTTCTGAACAACTCATGGATTTTCATTCATAAACCGGTTCAAATTCGGCAGACAAGGTCGCTCCCTATCAGATTCATAGTCATAAATCACCCGACCCAATTCCGCCAGAAATGGTAAACCTATTTCATCATATTCATAGGTATCATCATTATAAATCCGGTTCTCATTCACCTGAATAACCGCCGTTAGCAGAAATTCCACCTTCTTATCAAGATCTATGATATAAGCATTGTCGATTAAATAGCCATAGGCCTGTCCGCTTTTATTGAATATCCTGATATTTGATGGAATTATCTGCCGGCTGTTCAAGTACATAAAAAATTTAAGATAACCATCGGGATATTCGGTGGTATCCCGGTAAGCGGTTATTTCGCTTTGACGGGGAAGCATGGACATGTAAGTATAGAGAAAACGATAATCATCGGCCGTAAGATCAAATACTCCACCGGAATCAGGCGGATCGGGATAGATAACCGCTTTCAGAATATTCTGCAGATCAGGTACAGAGAGGTAATTGGAATAACTGAAATCAATGGGATGGTGAACCAGTTCGCCGTTCCGGTAATATCCGATCCCCTGTTTCACTCCTTTCATTTTCACCTGCAATGTTTCCGGATTTATCACTACAGGTTGATGGTAAAGGGTCCGGTCATTTTCAAAAAAAGTTATGGGATTGGTGGCACGGTTTTCCAGAGTAGAAAGCCCCGATTCCAGACGCCGGATAATCCGCACATCTGTGTATCCTTTGGCCCACAAGGTCCGGTTGATGTACTGCTGGCCCAGAAATTCGTACAATCGATTAAAAGCATCATTATCACTAACCAGGAATATTTTCTTAATAAAATGGGCTATGGACGGCAGGTTGTTACTGGCCGTTGAATCATTATATTCCCGGCTTTGTCCGCTGTAGGCGCTGTCTATGCGCATTGAGGTATATTTGTTTAGACCAGGTATATTCAGCAGATTTATTTTTTCCAGGGCCAGCACTGCCACCGGCAGTTTGACGGTACTTGCCGGATAAAAATATTCCCGGTTATTCACATGGTATTGAAAGGAGTGAAAATGTGGCTGATTCAGACTGTCCCGGTCAATGCACGTATACAGGATCTGCAAGCGGAATTTTTCCGGATTGTTTAATATTCCTGCAAACTTTGGCATATTTTTCTTGAGCAGATCCGGCAGGAAAATATCATCCTGACGGTTTCTGTTTGTACAGTGTGATACCAGTATCGCTATAAAAATCAGGATAAACCAGAAAACGGATTTTTTCATATTCATATGATATATGTTGCTTAATGGTTAGAAGGTTTAATGTGAACAAGTTATTAGCTCCCACACGAAGTACAGCAATTCATAAATACAATAACATAAATTTTAGACGGGATTAATGCCACAGGCATCACTATGTGACAGGACTCAATAATAATTTAAATCCTATAAATCACACATCATAATTTTAAACCAACAGCTCACTCCTGCACCCCGAATGTTAAAAACGGTTGTTAACTATTTGCCGGTTTCAGCCTACACATGGTGAGAATCAATTTGGGGCAGAGGTTTTATCCAGTATATTAACCTGTACATTTTCTACAAAATATGCGAATAAACCCGATGAAATTCTATTTTTTTAATCCTGTTCATCCAGTCTAATATGAATACATTTCATGATTTATGAAAAAATACTCCTTCGGATTCCCCTCAGCGTAGTAGGGACATCTTGCCGGAAAGAGATTGTTCTCCTGCTGTTAAACGATAAATATACACTCCGGAGGGCACTGACTGACCCCTTTTATTTAAACCGTTCCAGATTACACTGTACTGGCCGGGCGGCTTATTTTCATTCAGTAAAGTAATTATTTTGCGTCCCAACACATCAAAAATCTCCAGCCTGGTATGCACCATTCCACCAGCGGGTATGGTAAATGTGATGGAGGTAGAGGGATTGAAGGGATTGGGAAAATTCTGGCTCAACTTGAATTGGCCGGGGATCCCATCAGGCCCTGTAGAAGTGAGAGCAGAGGGATGACCAAAAAACTGCAGTATGCGGGCCATCAGGCTGTCCCGGGTACCGGACGGATAGAAGGTTTCAAATGGAACAGCCAGGTATACCAGCTTCCCGGGCACGGTACCTGTTCCGAACGTCCCCTGGAACTGAATTCCCGCCCCGCCGTATGTTGCCGGAGTAAAACCGTTGTGGGTCATACATTGTATAGAACCATCGATCGGACGGATGCCATCCGGATAATCCACGTCATAAGATCCCTGTGAACCGTCATCAAATAGAAGATTTAGAAGATCATCAAATATAGAGGACGTAACACCAGATACCGTATGGGTTGGTACACGGTCCAGCACATATTCCGCCTTCAGATAATCACGGTAAAATGCTTTATCCTCACTACTGCCCTGTTCCACCAGATCGTAACCGATTTCCGATCCTGACACAAAGAAATTGCCACCATTTCTCAGGAAAATAGATACCCGTTGCTGTTCGGCTATACTGAAACTCTCATCGGTGGTTCCCTCTTCCCCGGAAATCCAGATGACCACATCATAATTCGGCAGCGAAATGATGCCGTCAATGATGCATTCATTGGAACAGGAATCAAAAACCCGGCCTTCCCTGACTACGGAAGGGGCAAATCTGTTAATATAATTGAAATTATTAACCGTACCGCTGACCCGGTCAAAACCGTTTACAATTATAATATCCGCCTGTGCAGACGATGGTTTTACAGCCAGCACTTCTGTGGGGAGGCTTTCTCCATTGCCATTAACTGCAGAAAATTTAAAATAATAAAGTGAATCGGGTGACAGTGCGTTCAGGACTATATCCGGATTGGGAAAATCAGTACCTGTATCAAAACTATTACCATCAGTACTTTTGTACAGACGATATCCAGTTGCCCCGGCTGCCGGTGAAACGGTAACCGCGGAACTGTAGTTGCCCAGGTTTGTAATCCGGAAATTCACCGGTCTGAGCGGCGGACTGCTGGAACCGAATGCATTGGCAAGTGCGGCCTGTAATTCCTGCCGCTGCCCGTCATAACTGAGAGCCCAGATGGCCACCCCCCTTAAATTGTCCTGATTGATAAGATTGAATTTAAGGGCAAGGCTCAGACTGTCATCATACCATCCCTGATACCACAGAGAATTATCGGAATATTTATACCAGGGAGTTTGCGACTCCGGTTCCCATAAGCGTCCGTAATACAGAGCATTTACATACGCCGTACTGTAGAAAATAGCGGTTCCGGATGACAGGGAGGGAGAATTGAGCCCGTCATCTGCAGTATTCCATTCAAAACCGTAGAAAGGAACACTGAGTATAAGCTTACTGACATTCTGTAATGTTTTATCAAGATAATCTTCCACCGTCCAGGACACACAATACGTTCCCCAGAGGGGACCTCCGGTAAGAGGTGCAACCGGCCCGGCATTGGGAGCAGTACGCCAGTGAAAGTCATATCCCTGCATGATCAAACCATCGGTTACGCGGACAAGATTATAATAATCGAAGGCATTGCTCCAGTCTACCGCCGGGGTAAAAATTGTCACATAGGAACCCGGGATGGTAAAGTGGAAGGTTGTGGCCAGCTCTGTCATAAAATCCGTTAATCCCTGCCGTGCGGAGGATGGAACTCCTTCAAAATCGATGGTAACCCCATCGGCATTGGCATTCTGAACCTGGGTCAGCAGGTTAGTTACCAGGTTGGTGCGGCTGGAAGGAGAATTAAGCAGTGTTCCCAGTTTGGTACGATCAAACAGGATCACGGTTAATACTACCCTCACCCCTTCCGAATGGGCCTGGTTTATGAGCCCGGCTGCCGGCCAGTTATGCAAATTGACGATGTTGCCTGACTCATTGATATCTGCACCGAAGTAGGCAATGGTAGTCAACAGGCTGTAATTCAGATTCGGATAATAGGAATAGACCCAATAAGGCAAATAACCAAATACTTCCCTTCCCGGCGGGACTTCCCTAGGAATTAAATCCATCGGCCGGCCCTCAAAAACAGGCGCGTTCTGTTGAGGTACATAATTCCGGTATTCTTCCCATTCCACCTGATGGATACTTTTTGAGCTTTTCATCCCGGCAAAAAACTCCTCAGAGTTCGCAGACCATAAAACACTTGAGGTACTCAACATTACCACCAGTATCAAAATATTTTCTATTCTGCTCAATACCATAGTTTAATATCCCTTCCCTGGCACATTATTCGGACGTTTCATTTAGTAAACAACAGCTTCCAGGATTTTTTATACTTTTTTTGTGAATTAACAGCCTGCGCAGAGAAAGTGGCGATATAAACGCCGCTGGCCACCAGCCGGCCTTCTTCATTGATTCCATTCCAATCCACCCGGTAACCGCCGCTCTGAAATTGTCCGTCAACCAGTCTCCTTATAGGCTGTCCCAGCATATTATATATGACCAGGTCCACCCGGGAAGCAAGCGGTAACTGAAAATGAATGGTGGTGGACGGATTAAATGGATTAGGATAATTAGGTGACATGGAAAAATTTTCAGGTATTTGGACGGAATTGTCCGGATATATGGAGGATGCTTCAAAGAAGTAATTCAACACCCGGCTAAAAAACTCAACCCGTACCCCGGCATTAAAAACGGTCTCAAAGGGAAACGTGCAATACACCAGGAGCCCGGCGCTGGTTCCATTCCCGAAGATTCCTTCATAATAAATCGCGGCTGTCTGTCCCGAAGCATATTCCAGGCCGGCGATGGTACTTCCCCCCACCGGCAGGATAATATCTATGGAATCTGGCGTATAGGGTGATTGTCCAACTGCGGCGGAAAATCCGTCAAAAATTGATCCGCCTTGTCCGGTGACATTATATAGCCCGGCCTGATGATCACTGAAATCTGCTTTCAGATAATCGGATAAAAAGAGCGAGTCATCCGGTGTGGCCCCTGGATTTGCATCCGGATCAAGATCCGTGGCGATATCCGAGCCGCTTACAAAGAGATTTCCGCCATTCTCCAGGTAACGTATCACCCATTGCTGTTCCGACGCACTGAACGTTTCATCAGCAACGGATTCATCACCCAGAATCCAGAAAACCGCTTCATAATTGTTCAGATCGATCAAACTGTCCGTGATCGCTTCGTTGGGTACGGTATCAAAACTGTACTGATTATCCCGCAGTGCTCTTCCGTAAATAAATCCGAAAGTGTGATAGGGAACTGGCCAGGCGCCATCTGTACGGTCAAATCCATCTACAATCAGCACGCGGTGAGGAAAGGCAGAGCCGTTGCTTGTCCCGTATATATCCGAGGAAATACTCTCGTTGGTTACCGGCGCACTGTCCACAGCCGTAAGCCTGAAATATGCATCGGTATTAATGACCTGCCTCAGCAAGGTGTCTGTGATCGAAGGTGTCAGAATATTTTCATCCTTGAATAACGTCCATAGGCTGTTATCAAAACTGAAATAAAGCCGGTATCCCAGCAGGTCCTGATCGGTATTGGGATACCAGGCAAGGTGCATACCGGTATCTGTCCCCTTCAGGTAGCTGAAAACAGGCTGCTCCGGAGGGGTGGTATCAGAGGCTACTACTCTGACGCGTACATATGCCGTCTCCGCATTCTGGCGGGTATCTTCGGTAAAAACCATCACCACATAATCATCTTCCGGGAGATTCCGGGTGTCCCAGTAATCATCTATACCAATACTGTTGGTAACCTGGTAAACGTGACTGGAGGTGCTGGATAACGGTGTAAAATATACGTAACTGAGGTAAGTGTTATTGGGTTTGAAATCAAATTGATAGCGGATACCGCCGTTGAGCGGCTCATAAACCACAGTTCCGGAATCGCTGCTGAGAATGCGATACCCGATCTTATAGGTCCCGTTGTTAAGAACCGAGGTTGAAGATCCCGGCGGGCCATTATGTTCCTCTACTTTTACAATAATGTCCACCAGTCCGCTCAGGTTCGGGCCTGGAAATTCATTGGCGGTATTATTCTGGTAAAATCTCACAAAAGTAATCTCCGGTGCCCAGGTATCCACCAGTGCAGCAAAACTGTTATGATATACCATGCTGTTCACTTCGACACCGACATACCCATTGGTAAAATGTACATGTCCCTGGCCGGCTAAAATGTTTCCCAGAACAGTGACCGAGGCATAGACAGAATCACCTACGGACAGGGCTGGATTTGGTGTGATATGCACATAAGCTTTATCCTGCACGCGCACATAGGCATCGGTTCCGGTGGGATAAATCGTGCTGACAATGCCATCTCTTACCGGATACACCGCAGAATAATCCGGCTTGGGAATATCGGTACCATTATGAAAGTGACCGGGGGTGGTGGTACTGCGGTACTCACAAAACGTACCGGTAATCAGGTGATTCTGGTTGAAGGGTTTTACCGGCCAGGGAAACAGATCCTGGCTGTGGGCCTGAAGAACCGGGACCAAAAATAGCAGGAAAAATATTAAAAAATGTTTCTTTGATGTCATATCGTGGGAACCTTTGAACTTTGATATTTTGTTATACTATTGTGTCCTTAGCTCAACTTAAAAAAATTATACTCAGAAATTTTGATATTTTTACTCCCTTTCATAGCGGGCTATTAGAAACCTGCTCCGGGCAAAGTAATAGTAGGATTTGTTTCATGTTCAACCACCCCCATAATCCCCTGTCTCACTATCGATGGCCAGAGGAAACAGGAGGAGTTCAGTAAGTTTAATAATTACAATAAAATACATATTTTTTCAGCATACTCCTTAAATTAGTGACTGAAATCATGATAGTGCCTAAATAAGTCTCAAGACCATTAAATTTTAATACACAAGGCTGAGCTAAGAACATAATCATATTTTTTAATACAAGAATTTCACCTGCCGTTTCCAGGCAGATCTATCTTCCACTGCTGCCTATTTCTCCCTAAATATCTCAAAAGAATTCTCAAATCCTGCTCTGATTTCCAGGCCGTCGGTTGAAATTTGCAGGGAGGGCTGAATGAATGATTCACCCGGGACATTTATGTTCTGAAGTAATTCACCCTGCTGATCATACACTTGAATGACCGGTGATTCATAAACGAAATTATGTCCATCCCAGCGGTTTTCGGCCACCAGTAGTACGGTTCGCTTCCCTGCGGCAGAAACCGCTAATGCGGCTACCATGCTACTTTTGGGGGAAATTCGACCATTCCACAATTCTATTCCCTTAGATAGATCAATAAAACTGATTTTCCAGTTTTCTGCTACAACCAGAAACTTGGAATCGGGTGAAAAAGCTGCATGCTTAAACAACAGACCGGCCGACCCGGTTTTCTGTCCCCGGGAGTTAAAAACAATGGTCTTTTTGGAAAGTTTACCATCCATGGTAATGGTGAAATTATTGACTGCTGTGAACTGACCATCAGGAGATATGGCCAGCGCAGAGGAACTCTCCTCCGGCAGCGCTCTGCGCCAGATTTCATTTCCCTGCAAGTTAAACAGAATCAGATGAGGCTCTGAATCGGAGTTGGGAGCCGCGGATCCGGCCGGGGAACTTCCCCTTTTTCCGGCCAATACCGCTACAGTAGATCCATCTCCGCTGATATCCACCTGCAGGGTTTTTTCCAGATCGTAGGAAGATTCCGGAAACAAGACTACCTGATTTAACAGCTCTCCCCGGCTATTGTAAAACCACAGTTCTCCGCTATCATTTTCGCCCAGGATCAGTGCCCCGTCAGATACGGCGATGTTCACCGATGGCAGCGAACGGTCATAGTAAAATGTCCGTTTTATGGTATAGAGTTTCTTTGCCTCTGAGGTATAAACCGTTACCGATAGTTCTTTCTCCTGTAATAATTCTCCTTTCAGGGGATTCAGCGAAACTGTGGCATAAAAGCGGGCATTTTTTGAAAAAACGGTTCTAATCAAATCTGCCGGTAAAGAAATATCCCGCACCGCTCCATTTTCATAAAAACGGAGGCCATCATCGGTAACCGCTACTGTCTTATCTGCAGCAAACTTCCAGGCCACTGCCAGCCGAATGCTGGTAATACTTTCAATTTTCTGATAGGATATATTTCCTGCAGATGCCTCCTGACCCTTCAGGCTCAGGTTAATAAAAAACATGCCCAAAAAAATTAATATGATTCGCTTAGAGATCATATAATATCCTGTCTGATCATTCAAACCCATTATTAACGTGATTATTAATGTATGAAATCATTAATCTCATTCCAATTTAAATTGATTCTTCCGGTCATGAACCTGATTTTTCTCCTGAGATCAAAAGGTCGTTTTTAAATTCCGGTTCACGGAATATTAAATACCGTCAGCGCCAGAATGGCTGCGGCGGTTCCATCCATGGTGGGTTCATTGGTGGAATAATCCGCCACATCATCGTGATATACCACGTAATCGGTCTGAAATGCGCTGAATTCATCCGGTTTTGACAAAAACAATCCCTTCAGATTACTGAATATGCTGCGGTAGACCGGCCCGTCTACCAGGCCACCGGTAATCTGTCTCCCGGCAAGTACATAGGTGCTGGCATGAACAAACTGCGGGCTTTCTCCATGATCGGGAATTCCCACAAACATGGAGGTGCCCCAGGGATTCCTGCCCAGTAACCAGTCCCGTTGTTCAATCATGAATTTATGGTAACGGGTATCACCGGTCATTTTTTCGTAAAGATAACACTGAGCGATTAACGCGACCACCAGGTTATTGGAACACCAGATGAAGGGGACGCCAACATGAAAGACGTTATCCCGGCTTTTGCGGTAACATTTCTCAATACCCTCCGCATACCAGGCGGCCAGCTGCTCCCGCATTTCCTGCGGAGCCACCCCATGCAAAGAAAAATGTCCCGCATTTAAGAAAGGATAATACTGATAATGATTGGTGGTGTCTTTTCCCATCCAGGAATCGGGCCCAATGATATGGGCATAGCGGATAGCATCTTCCAGGTATCTTCTTTCACCGGTAAGACAGTAGAGTTCTGCCGCACCCCATTCCATATCGTCCGCCCAGGTGCTCTCCGCATAGCGGTATGGTGATCCGTAACTGTTGCCCTGCTGAACGCCTTCCCTTTTTTTGCCCAGTTCATAAACTTCTTTCGCTGCCCGGAGGCATTTTTGGGAATAGACAGTATCGTGGCGATCGTTTTGCCATATGTGTGCCGCTATGGCCATGGCAGCGGCATAACGGCCGGCCAGATTAGCCACGCCATCAGATTTGCTTTTATAAGGACCCAGGCCCTGGGCTTTACCGTCAGCAAAATAAGCCGCCCGGTAACTACTCTTCCCCCAGCCATAATCAGATGAATCGCGGAACGGATATTTCCAGCCGACATGATCCCGGTCATCGCCCACCTGATGATACAGCTGCTCCGGATGTGGATGAAGTTTGTGCATCCAGTTCAGGCCCCACCCGGCCTCATCCAGGAGATCGGGAGTGCCGTTGGACCAGGAATGCCCCCATTCATCATGACTATCGGCAAAAATGCCGGGCTGCAGTTCATAAGCCAGCAGCATTACCGCGGTGGCATAGCTGCCGGTAAGCAAATATTTTAGATCATCCCCGGCATCATGCCAGCCGCCACTGACATCGATAAAGGTGCTATCCGGAATGGGAGCGTACATCACCCGACCATCCAGCGGATGACACACCTGGTCCCAGAACGGATTATAACCACATTGCTGCTGCCGCATGTACTCCAGTAATCGGTCAGGAATTTTAGAATAGGCATGCCGATCAATAAGAAAATGATAAGAAGTATCTTCACCGGATCGAATAAAATAAGTTCCCTCCTCCCGTACTCCCGAAAAATCAAACTGATAATAATGGGCAAAATTCCCCCAGCTCTTTCCGCTGATTTTCTGCAGAGCGAAAGAGATTACCGGATGTCCGGTTTTTTTATTGATAAGTAGAATTTTCCTTTTTAAGGCCGTATTGCTAAAGATAATAGCCACCTTGGAATCCTGCGGCAGGTATCCCAGCTGGTTTATCCTGATGTAAACGGCATTTTGGGGGATGTCTGCTGCCGGCAGTTTACTCCCGGCCAGCAGTAAACATAAAAACATATGACAGTATAGAATTTTTGTCATTGCAGATTCATCTCCTTTTATCCCGAATTCAAGGCAGGATGAGAGCCCATCGGGTTGTCTGATCACTCCTGAGTGGCATTGGGCTACTACCTGTACATCATCCCCAAATTAAAGTCAATATAGATTCAGATCAATATATTTCCTTATTGAATTTCAGGGATGCTGTCGTTAATTTCCGAAAACCATGAATACAGGATGGAACTATGGATAGCGCGCTCATCAAAAAACTGCAGGACATATGCGGAAAGGATAAGGTTTTATTCTCCCGCGAAGACCGTTTAACCTATGCATATGATGGAACACAGTTATTATCGCAGACACCGGAAGCCATTGTCATTCCTCCTTCAACGGCAGAGATTTCGCAGATCCTTACCCTTGCCAACCAGGAGAAGTTCCATATAATCCCCCGGGGTTCAGGCACCGGTCTGAGCGGAGGATCCATTCCTACAGAAAATTCCATTGTACTGTTGACCAATCACTGGAACCGGATTCTGGAGATTGACGAAGACAATCTGGCCGCCTGGGTGCAGCCGGGTGTAATCACCGAACACTTCCATACTGAAGTGGAAAAGCGGGGCTTGTTTTACCCCCCCGATCCCAGCAGTATGAGCATCTGCACTCTCGGTGGCAACGTGGCCGAAAACGCCGGTGGCCTTCGTGGTCTGAAATACGGGGTAACCAAAGATTATGTGATGGGACTGGAGGTCATCCTTCCCAGCGGTGAGATGGCCAGGTTTGGGGGAAAGAATGTTAAGGATGTGGCCGGCTATAATCTGAAAGATGTTTTTGTAGGCTCAGAGGGAACCCTGGGAATATTCAGCAAAATCCTGCTCAAAATCATTCCCAAACCACAAAGTTATAAAACCATGCTGGCTTTGTTCGATTCTATCGGGAATGCCGCCCAGACGGTTTCCGATATAATCTCCGCGCGCATTATTCCAGTCACCCTGGAATTTCTGGACCAGATCACCATCCGCAGCGTGGAAGATTTTGCCCATATCGGGCTGCCGGTAGATGCCGAAGCCCTGCTTCTGATTGAAGTAGATGGCCATCCTGCGCAGGTGGCGGAAGAAGCTGAAAAAATCACTGAAATCTGCCGCAGAAATAAAGCAACTTCCGTTCAGCTTGCCCAAGATGAAGCTGAATCCCTCAAATTGAAAACCGCACGTCGCTCGGCCTTCGCAGCTCTGGCCCGGGTGAAACCAACCACCATTCTGGAAGATGCTACTGTTCCCCGCAGCCAGGTGGCGACGCTGGTTGTAAAAATTCAGGAAATTGCTAAAAAATACAATGTGATGATCGGAAATTTCGGACATGCCGGCGATGGTAATCTCCATCCCACCGGTCTTACCGATGAGCGCGATCACGATGAAATCAAACGGGTGGAACAGGCGTTTGTGGAGATATTTGACACCGCCATCGCGTTGGGAGGAACGATCACCGGTGAGCATGGTGTGGGCCTGGCAAAGAAAGAATTCCTGAAAGAATGGGTAGATCGCGGGGCTTTGAAGATGATGCAGACATTCAAACAGATGTTTGATCCTAATAATATACTGAATCCGGGAAAAATATTTGATGTCTCCCCCAAATGTGAAGGAAAACTGACTCCCGGAAATTAAAGCGTCTCCAATTCCAGGCAACTGGACCGGTTAATCAGGGAATGCGCAAATTTTGAATGGAAAACCTTTAACTTCAAGATTCGATGAGCACGGTAAAATCAACTGTAAATAATCAGACCGATCATTCTCCCAAACACTTTTACAATGTTGAAATTCCTGATGATGATATTCTGACCCAGTGTATGCACTGCGGGTTATGTCTGCCGGTCTGTCCCACTTATATCCTTACCGGCATAGAGAAATCATCCCCCCGCGGACGTATCCGCCTGATCAAGGAAGTAGCCGGGGGCCGCCTTGAACTCTCCGAAAACTTTGTCAATGAAATGTACTTTTGCCTGGATTGCCAGGCCTGCGCCACCGTTTGTCCGGCCGGTGTGAAATATGGACAACTGGTGGAGGCAGCCCGTGCCCGAATTTATGAGGAAAAAAAAGAAAAGGGATTATGGCTTAAAAAGTTCTTTTTCCGTTCGGTTTTTACCTCTTTTGACCGGCTCAAGTTCCTGGCCCGGGTAATCCGGCTTTATCAACATTTCCTGCAACCGGTTTTGCAGAAAGTGGGAATATTCAGGATCCTTCCCCAACAGCTCTCCCGCATGCAGGAGCTGGCACCGCGTATATCGGAACAATTTTCCGACGAGTTTATTGCTGAACATTTGAAACCGCAGGGAAAAACCCGCTACCGGGTGGGTATGCTGAGCGGATGTCTGATGAACATCATGTTTGCTGATATTAACCGGGATACTATAGAGGTCCTGCTCATCAACGATTGTGAAATTTTTACTCCCCGGGAACAGGTCTGCTGCGGTTCGCTGGCCGCACATAATGGTGATTTTGAAATCGCCAAAAAACTGGCACGTAAAAATATCGATATATTCCTCTCACTGGACCTGGATGCCCTGGTCATAAACTCGGCTGGATGCAGTGCCTTCATGAAGGAGTATGGTCATCTTTTATACGATGATGAAAACTATCGCGAAAAAGCGGCTAGAATAAGTGCCATGACCCTAGATGTCAGTGAATTTCTGATGGAAATTAATTTTAAAAAACCAACTGTCCCCATGGGCATAACGGTGACCTATCATGATGCCTGTCATCTGGTGCATACCCAGGGAATTTCCAAGGAACCCCGTGAGCTTATTCAATCAATTCCCGGGATTGAATACCGGGAATTGGGGGAATCCACCTGGTGCTGTGGGAGTGCTGGTATCTACAATTTAACACGCTATGATGATTCGATGAAAATTCTTGACCGCAAGATTCAAAACATTCTGGATACCGGGGCAGACATGGTATTGACCGGAAATCCCGGATGTATGGGGCAGATAATATACGGGCTGAAAAATGCCAATTCTCCCATCCGCGTATTACACCCCATCACCCTTCTGAATATGGCATATAAAAATAACAGGTTACCCTGATTTCCTCCTTTTGCCTGCTCGTCCGGGAAGTACGCGAGCGAAAGTACATAAACTAAGCCCTGAAATAAAGTATTGTTTATATCCACAGAAATTTGAGATCGTTTTGTTAAGCCATATAATTATTAAATCTTCTGTGGTGAATAATTTTGAGATAAAATTTATACCATGAATTGAATGGGTCAGACTATTTTTCAGCACCATTATATAAAACATTATCGGCAGAAAGTGTTTGGATAAGAACTATTTTCTCATCCCCTCATGTGACACCGTTTATCCGATACAATAACCTATATTCTTTCACTTGCATGATTAGCACCAAATACTCTCTGCCGATATTTTTGCAGACCTCCCTAATTTTCATTTTCAAGCAAAATTACATTTTCATATTGGGATCAACTACCAGATTATTTACAACCTGAACAACATTTGTATTAAAAATGAGTATTGTTTCGGCCCAGCTTTTATCAGATTCTGACCTCACTACCCCGTATAGGATAATATCCGGTCCATTAACAATTATATGAATGGGAGGATCCACAGAATAGGCGTAATTCTCAAACCGCAAATCATTATAAATAAGCTGCGCAGCCCTCACCCGGGTAACGTCTGATCCCATTTCCGTTTGAATTTCATTATTTACTTTCACCACACCCGGCACTCGTTCAGCTTCATTGACAAATTGCTTATATCCCCACGGCAGATGAACCCAGCCTCTTAAGGTTACCTCCCCCTTATTAATATCTACCGTCACCCAATCGAAAATACTGTAAAATACATGATTACGAATCTTTTTTACCACGGCTTCGGTCATTTCTGTATCCGTTAAATTGGTTTTGGCAATGGATATACTGTTTACAAGTTTATAATCTTCCTCCACCTGCTGTGTGACTTTTCCGGCTTCATCCTTTTCCCTGATGGTAGCTACTGTGCCGGATAGGGTAATTACACTGTCCGCAACGGTTACATTTATGTTGTCATTAACCAGCAAATTATCTTTCATCAACCGGTATTTAATAAATGTTTCCAGCATGCTATCAGTCATCTTTCCCTTCTCCGGTGGTGATGCATAGGTGGAATTTATCAAGATCGCCGCCGATAAAAAAATTGACAGTATGATTGCCTGTAGCAGCTTCGCTTTATTGGTCATATCTTACTCCTTCTCTTAACGAATAATTTAATATTTTCCATTCCTTATATTTTTTTGAATGGCTGTAAATTACTGTTTCTAATTTTTTTAACAAATTCTTCCCGTTTTAACATGTTTATCTGCCTTTGAAATCCTAAAGCAAAGAATTAACAAAATCCCAGTTTATGAGCTTATCAATAAATGTCGACAGGTAATCCGGCCGGCGATTCTGGTAATCCAGGTAATAGGCATGTTCCCATACGTCAACAGTCAGTAACGGTTTTTTTCCCTGTGCGATGGGAGTATCGGCATTACCGGTTTTTATCACCTTCAATTTATCACCTTCCAGTATCAGCCAGGCCCATCCGCTGCCAAATTGTGTTGCTCCCGCATTTTTGAATTCTTCTACAAATTTTTCGAGACCTCCGAATTGTTCCCTGATCATTTTTTCTACGGCTCCGAAAGGTTTTCCCCCTCCCTTCGGTTTCATGGAATTCCAGTAGAACGAGTGATTCCATGCCTGGGCGGTGTTGTTGAAAATGCCGGATTTAGAAGCATCTTTTGCCGTTTTCCGAATAATTTCTTCCACATCCATTTTTTCAAATTCTGTGCCCTCAATCAACTGATTGGCTTTCTGAACGTATGCATTATGATGCTTATCATGATGAAATTCAAGCGTCCGTTTACTGATATACGGTTCCAAAGAATCTTTTGAAAAAGGTAATTCCGGTAAGGTCATTGTCATAATATTCTCCTTTTATTTTAACAGAAGCTATATAGCTTAGATGAAGAATTGATGAAAAAATTCAAGGGTATTAAAAGTCAGATTGAGATGAGAGGATTCTTATGGTCCATTTTTATCGAAAGGAAAGAACACTTTGAAGACAATATTAAAGATACCGGACAACCGGAAATTTTAGACTATTATCAGGAGATAAATTTTTAATGGCTGATATTACCCTTCACTGGATTGCTTTCACTTTATATCATATAACCTGTATCATTTTGGAATAAGTCCAATTTTCCGGAGTGAAGGCAATAATCAAAAAATTTAATTACTTTCATCGTCAATTTTACTGCCTGTTTCAACTGAGCCCGCGGGTAAATCTTCATGGAAGGTTTTTTCAATCTCATTATTGATCTTAGCCCCGGCGGGCGAATCGGAAAGGAAAAAAGTACCGATCAGGGCGGTTATCAATCCTGCTATTGTCCCTAACACACCAAAACGGAAATGAATTCCCAGATCATTGAGGCTCCTGCCGGGATATTTTACCTCCAGTTGTTGTTGAAATTTGAATATGAGAACCGCCATCAGGATTAATCCCCCCAGGGCACTTGCCAAAATAAAAGGCTTTGACTTTTTCACTGATTTAAAATATGTAAAGTAAGAAAAGGAAAATAGGATTATGAGACTTAAACCGAATATACCCCAGGTAATTCCACCTATCGTGGCACCTGATATTTTCCGGTTTATACAGGAAATTTCCAGCCATGGCAGGAAGAAACATATGACGGCAATGAGGGCACCGGCCGGACTTATAAATATTTTTACCCGTTTCAGCACTTTCATGGCTGATTTTCAACTTTTCATTTCAAGAGTACAGACTATTGGTAATTTAATAAAATATTCCCTGTCATATGTTATTAAACCAAATTTATACCCTGAATTATCTGAAATGTTCTCCGGGCTAAGTTTTCCGGTTTTGTCACCAGGATCGGAAGCAGGGCTGATCCCGCCCAAAAACCATTCCGAAGTCATCTGCCTCTGTTTTCATTAAAAAAGTGTAGATACGAAATCCTTCTCCGGTGGGAACCGGAAATTATTAAAACAACAGCCCTTCTGCCTAAATCAGCGGGAGCTGGCGGAATTTGTGTTCATTTCTATCTAATAACAGACCAGCGCATAATCCATAAAGAAATGAAACTGATATTGCCAGATGTATTCCGCCTTCCCCCTTTATCTGGGAGTAACTAAAATGAATACATTACCGGTATCGACATTCACTCGTTTTTCAGGAATTAAAGTAATAATCTTAATATGATGTGATGTTAATCGCTTCGGTGACAAAAATCAGAAGATATATTTTTATGACTGCAAAAATGACTCTGGAAAACCATTAAAGAGAGAAATCAGCCGGTTTGTCGTTCGACCAGTTCTTTTCCTTCCAGGGATTCTTCCATGTCGCTCAGCTGGTGCTCAATGCGCTGCAATTGTCGTAATTTCTGGAAAAGAGGCGTCCGCTTTTCCCGGTGTTCTGCAATTTTATTCTCCCCGCCCATCTCCCCAATAACTTCCAGGATCAGCTGGTAATTTTGATCATAGGCTTCCCGGATTTCTCGGAGAGTCATATTTGTCTCCATCTATTTTTTAACATTTATTACCTGCTATAATTATTATCGCAATATTTTTCGATATATTAATTATTTATTCCTTTTTGATTGTGACTGGGGCGCAAATCTGTGAGGATGTGAAAACCAGGAATCAGAAAACCAGCAGAGCCGGGAGGCGATTTTTTAACCTGTTTAATTCACAAATTTTTTAATCAGTACTTTTTACGATCCATTTTT
>CAYWTB010000017.1:0-70070 GCA_964461135.1 uncultured Caldithrix sp.
GCTTCAGCCAAGTTGAGACATAAACGTGAATTTACACAAAAATTTGGACTTGACTTCTAAAAATTGAATTTTGTTGAATTTTTTTATTGACAAAGAAAACAGAAATTAATATTATATCAGAGCGAGGCCTAATCTTCATAATTTAGATAATATGTATATTATTTATAAATTATGATTGCAAGGTCATCTTCAAGAGGAGTTGGAATGTATATCAGATTTGACCTTAATATATCCCTCTTGTGTATTTATTATCACCTTTTAAACAAATATGTTTTGTGAATAATAATATTTGGGTCTTGACTAGAACAGCTTGAAAAAAATTGTCTTAAATTAAGACACGACAATAGCTAACGAGTTTGCAAAACAAGCTAAAATTTCTAAATCTTAAATTAAATAGATTTTGCATCTATTTTTAGTAAACTTTAATGTTGTACAAATTAGTCAATTACCAAGACTCAAAAAAAAACCTATCGATCGTTATTTAAATGAACTCCGTTTATATGGAGCCCAAATTTGTGAAGAACAATCACTCTATTATGGAGACGTCGAGATCTAGGAAAGTTACTTTGGTGCTCACAGGATCAAAAGTCAACGTTGTTGTGGCACCAGAGGAAAACCATTATATTTAGTATATTCAAGCGAAATGGTAAAATATATACGGAGATAGTCACAGACTGCAAACATAAGATTTTACAAGCAGTTATGAGAGTCCATTTGAACTTAGTTAGGGTAATTCATTTAAAGAGATGGTTTGGTTATCTGGGTCTGGTGATCCTGGATACCAGAAACATTTTAGAGTTAACCATCTGAAAAATAATTTCAGTAATATGCACCCAAAAATCAATGTATAGAAAGCTTCTAGGCCTATGCAAAAATACGATTAATTAAATTCTGAGGGCTGAAGTCAGATACATTTTATCTCCATTTGAAAGAAATAGAAATTAGATTTAACCATAGAATTGAAAATATCTATATTTTAAGAGCGAAAATTTTTAAATTAAAACTGCTATTCTAATCATGACCCTAAAATAATCTATGCGTACTTTATAGCACACTTTAAATATTAAGACAAGAGAAAGCGGGGAGAGAAAAATGTGGACAAAATCATGGTTTTTTCTCTTAGTGCCGTACCTGATTTTTGCCGAAATTACTGAGAGTAATGGTAAGGCAGAAATATACAGATTGTCCAAACGTCCAAAAATTAAGATGTATTCTAATCTTATCGATCAGTATCTATATCAAAAACCCGATAGCGCATTGAAATATGCCAGACTTAGATTGGATTTAGCGACAGCACTAAATGATTCTAATGAAATTGCTCAGTCATACTATTTATATTCAATAATTTGCAATTTAAATGGTGATTATCAAGGTGCATTAAACAACATGAAGAAAGCGACAATATATTTTGTACTTTTGGATGATACAGTTTGGACACCCCATTCTTTTTTAGGACTTGGAAATTATTATTTAAATATATGTAATTTAGATTCTTCAGAAAAATATTTGAAGAGGTCATTAGAGCTATTTATTAACTCAAATAAAAGCGATGGTATAATCCAATCATATATAGGATTATCTAAACTTAATCTTACTTTAGCCAATTATCACAAATCCCTAGAATATGTTTTTAAGGGATTATATTATAGTAATAATGTAGAAAATGAAAAATATCTCTGTTACTTATATTGTCAAGCGGGTTTTGTCTATTATGATTTATCAGATTTTTCTAAAGCATATGAAAATTTTAAAAAGTCCTTTTTATTTGCCAAGAGTCAGAATTTAGTTTATGATATAGCTTTGCTATATGATGCTTACAGTAAAATTAAATTACAAGATTCAAAAATAGATTCTGCCCTTTATTATGCAAAATATGCTTTAACAATCTTTGAAGAAATTCGAAACATTCCTTGGATAGCAATCGTCAAGATCACCCTTGGTGATATTCATACTACCATGGGTATTTATGACACAGCCTTTAGCAACTATAGGGAAGCTTTTTTATTAGCTGATAGATTGAAAAATAAATGGCTTATTTCAAAATCTTCGCAGAAACTGGGTCAGTATTACTTGTTAAAGGAAAATTTTCATCTTGCTTATAATTACATAGATATTAGTTTTAAACTTGCGAAACAACTGGGTGCAAGAGACCTTATACAAAATAACTATAAAGAACTCTCTGATTATTATTCGCTTACCGGCAGTTATAAGAAAGCTTGTAATTATCAAGTTCGATACACAAAACTTAGAGACTCTCTTTTTGTTCAGAATCAAAATGATATTACGAATCTTCAGGTAAATTATTTTACTGAGAAAATAAGAAAGGAAAAAGAACTCTTAGAGAGAGAAAAAGAATTATATAGATTGGCAGTAGCGAAACAACAAGTAACTAAATCGAGGCTACTGATAGGTCTCTTAGTAGTTATGATGATTTCCATCATCGGTTTTTATTTGAATTGGCAAAAAAAACATTTGAACAAAATTCTTCAAAAAAGAGTCGATGATGCTTTAAAGAAACAGAAAGAACAGCAACAGATTATTGTCCATCAAGCAAGCCTTTCAAGTTTGGGTGAACTTACTGCTAGTTTAGCCCATGAAATTAGTCAACCCTTACAAAATGTTAATCTGAATTCTGAGTTAATGGTTACGGAATTGATAAAATCTGATCAAATTGATCAAACCATAAAGCAATGTGCCCTAGAAATTTATGAAGATTCACAGAGACTAAAGGAGATAATCGAACATATTCGATTATTTTCCAGTCGCCAGAGAGAATCTGTTTATATAAAATTTTCAATAATTTCATCGGTTGAGGATGCTTTGAGGTTGCTTCATTCACAATATAAGAAACTAGGCATAGTATTTAAGATGAAACATAACGATAATCCGTGCTACACTATCGGAAATCCGTATAGATTTGAGCAGGTTGTCTTAAATTTATTGTCAAACGCAAAAGATGCACTTCTTGAAAAAGAAAAAACACCTAATAATGGATTTGAGAAGACTATTGAAATAAGCAGTTATATTAATGACTCTTCTATATATCTTGAAATCTCGGATAATGGAATTGGTATCAACGATGAAGTGAAAGTAAATCTTTTCAATCCGTTTTTTAGCACGAAACCACTTGGTGTGGGACAAGGGCTCGGTTTATCAATTGCTAAAAGAATTATTACAGAAATGAACGGTAATATATCATTTCAAAGTGACTATTTACTTGGGACAACAATGCAGATTAAATTACCTGCTTACAGAGACAAGAAGAATGAACTTGGTTGATTAAAAGTATGGGAAACTTATGTTCACTGAAAATATACATATATTAATTGTTGATGATGATTCAAATATTACTGACAAATTATATAATTATTTCCGGAAGAAAAAATATGTCCCTTATGTAGCTCGTTGTCCTTCCGAAGCACATAAAATTCTAAAAGAAAACATTGTTCATGTTTGTTTCATTGATGTTTTATTACCAGAATATGATGGTATTGAATTATTAAAAAATATCAAATCGAACTTCCCCCAAATTGAAATAACCATCATAAGTGGACATGGAAATATGAATGTAGTAATTGATGCTTTAAGATATGGTGCCTCAGATTTTATTAAAAAACCGTTTAATTATTTTGATATTGATTTTTCCTTAACTCGTACTAAAAAATTCATAGAAATACAAAATCGATTACAAAATTCTGAAAATGAATCATCATTATTATCAAGAGAATTGGAAAATTTAATAGACCGGCAAATGATCGGAGAGAGTTCACAGATAAAGGAAGTTCTGGAAATGGCATTATTGGCAGGGAGTGATAATGATATTAATGTTTTGATTACCGGGGAAAATGGTACAGGCAAAGAAATCATTGCAAGGATCATCCACTTTACGAGCACCCGGAAACGTCAACTTTTTTACCCCATTAACAGTACAGCTATTCCAGATACCCTGCTTGAGAGTGAATTTTTTGGCCATAATAAAGGGGCATTTACGGATGCCAGAGAAGATAAAAGGGGGCTTTTTGAACTTACAGATAGGGGAACTCTTTTCCTGGATGAAATTGCAGATATGCCTTTGGCCCTTCAAAGTAAATTGTTACGAGTCCTTGAGGATAAGACCGTTCGACCCTTAGGAAGTGACCGAATAATAAAGGTTGATACTCGGATAATCACTGCCACAAATCGGGACATTGAGTTACTGATAAGTGAAAATAAGTTTAGGCGAGATCTGTATCATAGGATTAATACATTTATCATTCATATTCCACCTCTAAGGAGTAGACCCCAGGATATTCGGCCTCTTGTCAGTCATTTTATCGAATTTTATGCAAAAAAGAAAAATAGATCCGGACCAACGGTGGATGAATTAATTATTGATAAATTAGAAAAATATGCTTTTCCTGGAAATGTCCGTGAATTGAAAAATATGATAGAAAGAGCATTTTTGGTATCCAATAAAAATAAATTTGAGCTTAAGGACTTTTTTGTAAATTATCATTCAGAATTCAAAGTAGATAAATCTCAAGATAATCTAGACATCGAATCCAACGAGAAAATACTGATCGAAAAGGCTCTTTCAAAAGCTGAATTCAATCAGGTTGAAGCCGCAAAATATCTTGGTATTTCACGTGATGCTCTGATTAGACGAATAAAAAAACATAATATCTCTATTGAGAAATTAATTCTATAAAAATCTGCTTCTTTGATATTAGATTAAAACCACACACCTGTGCGGATTTGATAAATTATAAACAGTCCCATTGAAAATATCATATTAATACAAATTTATATAAATTTCTAGATAACTTTATTGTATACAATACCTTAAAAAAGTGATATTATTTTATTTTGATATATGGAAATGATTTTTATTTAGTGGCACAATTATTGTCTATTTATTAATTGAACTTGAGTTGGGAGGGATGGGAGATATCGAAACTGGATAACAGGATTAGATATCTCCCCTTTTTTTGTTACATTATTTTTCCTGTATAATCGAATTTCCGGGTAATTCAAGCTTCTTTATTCATAAAAACTACCCTAAAATTAGATATGAAATCATAAATCATTCAAATAATATTAATTTGGATGAAAAGAACCAAGAATCTTCTTTATTACTTGCATAAATAACCCAATGTATTTTCTGTTCTTAACATGAATTAGTCGTGTTCCTTCCGGTCTGTTCTCAAACGGTTTCTCCTCAGAAAAAATTTTTTCTATTGAAAAAAATAAAAAAGTCTCCAATATTGTGACTGATTCCATGAAAATAATAGCATGGCTTTATGCTAACTTTACCAGGAACAGTCCACTCTGAATGAAAACCCGTTTACCTTCATACAAGCTTATATTTCCGGTGCTGGTCAAGTCGCTCTTTTTAATATCACTTAACATCTATGGCCAGCCGTTTCTGCCGGAAAAGAGAGCACTCGCCATCTTTACACCCGCCCCCCCCCAAATTGACGGCCTGGTGGATCCCGCCTGGCTGAAGGCACCCATGCAAAATTCTTTCATACAAAGGGAACCCCATGAAGGCGTGAAAGCCCGAAATCAGACACGATTTTATATAATGTATGATAAAAAAAATGTATATTTCCTTTTTATATTGTTAGACGAAGACGCAGCATCTGTCCCTTCGCGGCTGGTGGAACGGGACCAGCAATTCAACCCGGATGATCATATAAATTTCTACCTGGATACTTATAATGACCAGAGAAAAGCTTACTTTTTCTCTACCAATCCTGCCGGTGTGGAACAGGATGGACTGGTGAGCGAAAACGGTAATAACATCGATATGACCTGGGATGGAATATTTAAAGTAGCCGCACGCAAAAATGACTATGGATGGGTAGCGGAATTCGCCGTTCCTTATACCACTCTTCGCTTTACCGATCAGCTGAAATATCAGGTGTGGGGATTCAATGCCTGGAGAGTGAGGAAGAAAAACCGTGAAATAAGTTACTGGTCTTTGGTGACCCAGGATTATAAATCAATGCGCCTGGATAAGGGTGGCGTCCTTATAGGAATGGAGAAGATTAAAAGCGGGCAAAATCTTCAATTGCTCCCTTATTTCACAGGAAGGAAAATCCAGGGCACTCTCTCCACAGATAATGATTTTACTGCCGGAATCGATATTAAATATGGATTAAACTCAGATCTTACCCTCGATATCACCTTGAATCCTGATTTTGGGCAGGTGGAGATCGATGAAGAGCAGATCAATCTGGATAAACGCTATGAGATCCTGCTGGAAGAAAAAAGACCGTTTTTCCTGGAAAATACCAATCTCTTCCAGACTCCCTATTATCCTCTCTTTTACAGCCGCAGGATAGGCGGGGAAAGTGAGATTAAAGCCGGCGCCAAACTTACCGGGAAGATATCTGATTTTTCAATTGGAGTTATGGAAGCTTACACCGGAGGCTGGGAAAATTTCGGACTTGGAAATCCCGACACTCCTCCAAGGGATGAATTGTTTTCCGTAGTCCGACTGCAGGCCGATGTGCTCTCAAACTCAAATGTGGGATTTATGTACGTGGACCGGGCAGCCGATCTGGGCGGAATTAATCCGGAATATAACCGTGCTGCAGGTCTGGATGCTACCTTCCACTCAGGGCAGTTTTATGTACTCGGGCAGGGAGTATATACTTATAATTCTTTCCAGGGTAATCTCCAGCAAGGTGTAGGAGGATGGAGTCAGGCAGGATATTATGGGCATCTTTATCGTTCCGATACCTATCTGATTTCATATACTCCGGATTTCAACCTGGACAATATCGGTTTTTTTCCAAAAGTAAAAGGTAAAGGACGTACCCATGGTGGTTCTTATATGGATATCCATCCCTTCATTTCTTTCGGAATTATTAGAAGCTGGGGTTTGGGAATAGAACCGACTTTTATTAAAGATTCTGATGAAGTGGGTACCGGCTGGGGAATCATATCTAAAGCCTGGCTTGAACTCAGGGATCAGTCACTGATAAAAATCGGCCTGACCCGTTATAGAGATTATGAGACTGATAATTATTTCAGCCTTTTCAGACCTTCGCTCGAACCCGAACCCGAACTGTCTTATTGGGGGAGTGATTTCTATGCAGAACTGATAACCGACATAAGTAAGCCACTCTCTTTGGTGATACGCCGGACTCAGAATAGGCAGTATTATTTTCAAACCCATAGTACTGGTTTTTCCCGGGGATGGGAAACTTTTATTAGAGTAAAACCAGCGTCTAATGCATTCATCGAAATGGGATTTCAAAATCAGCAATTTCTGGATAACGATATGAATTTTATGCCTGTATCAATAATCGGACAACCCAAGGTTAGAATCTGGAGTCTGCGTGGCCGCTATCTGTTCACAAAAGACATTTTTACCCGTCTATTTTTCCAGCAAACAAACGGCGCTGAAGATTTTGTAAAAGCAGGTTCTTATTACGAATACCAGGTGTGGGATAGGATGAGTTCGAATGCCTTACTGGGGTGGCGTTTCAGACCCGGCAGTACCTTATACCTGGCATACACCGAAGAGTGGGATAAGAAAGTAGGGGATACTTATTCTTCAACTAACCGGATTTTATATTTAAAATTGTTATACCTATGGAGTTTCTGATAAATAATGGTATTAAGAAATAAGGTTGTATTAACCTTGAATATCGAAGAAGCAATATGGGCTGTCGGTTATGATGTGATCGCTGGCATCGATGAAGCCGGATGTGGACCCTTAGCCGGGCCGGTTGTTGCATCTGCAGTTATTTTCCCCAAACATTTTCATCACCCGGAAATTATGGATTCCAAGAAACTCCAGCCGGCAAAACGAGAGGTACTCTATCATATTATCACTCAAAATGCCGTTGGGTGTGGTGTGGGAATTGTCAGTCCTGCAGAGGTGGATCGTCTCAACATAAGACAGGCTACTTTTCGGGCCATGAAAAAGGCCTTGGGTAATATAAAAATCCAACCCGATTATCTTCTTGTCGATGGCTACGAAATTCCCGGATCCATTATCCGGCAGGAATTCATTGTAAATGGAGATGAACTCTGTTTCACTATTGCAGCCGCTTCAATTATTGCCAAAGTCACCAGGGATCGGATGATGTGTGAGTACCATAAACAATTTCCAATTTATGGTTTCGATAAACATAAAGGATATGGTACGGCCTTTCACAGGGAGATGTTAGTAAAACATGGGCCATGTCCCTTGCACAGAAAAACCTTCCTCCGAAATATTTTTAAAGAAGAAACCTGAGCAGTCTTCAAAAGAAAATTGTCAATTTTTCACTCATGTTCTAATTGATGTTAAGAGCTCATAAAAAAATGCAGAAATTTATGACTTAAAATTATCTTGACAAATTATTTCCCAATCTGTAACTTTCCTACATAAATTGTGCCAAAGATATAGAGATAGAATAAAGGATTGGATTTTATGGTTAAGCTGAGTCAATATTTAGCGCTGGAACAACGTCTGACCCCCCAGCAGATTCTATTGTCAACACTGCTCCAGTTGCCCATGCTCAGTTTGGAACAGAAAATAAAAACTGAACTGGAATTGAATCCTGTCCTGGAGGAATCTGCCGAACTGGAAGAGGACATTGATGAAGAAGATGCAATTGATGAAAATCCGGAAGAAGTTGAAGAAATCAAGGAGGAATTTGAGCAATTAAAAGAAAATAATAAAACAGAAGAAGAGGAAAAATACGAAGAGCTTGACCCCGAAACAAATTGGGAAGAACTGGTCAATGATAAGGATAACTATGAATTCCGCCTGCCCCGCGATAAAAATGAAGAAGAATATGACCGTCCTGAAGTATATCACACCAGTGTGGCGGAACATTTACTCGAACAATTGTATCTGTTGAACCTCAGTGAAAACGATTTCAGAATAGGTGAATATATCATATACAATTTGCGGGACGATGGTTATCTGGATTCAGAAGTGACTTCAGAGAATATTGCTGCCATTTTTGAAAGTAAACCGGAAAAGATCGAGAAAATACTGAAACAGATCCAAAAATTCGACCCGGTAGGTATAGCTGCCCGAAATCTTCAGGAATGCCTGCGAATTCAGCTGGAAAATCTGGATATAAATGGTAATAAAAATCTTGCATTGAAAATTATTAATGAAGCGTTTCATGATTTTGTCAACAAAAGATATGAAAAAGTCGCCGGAATTCTGGATGTTTCCCTTGAAAAAATAAAAGAAGCTCAGGAGATCATCAATAAATTAAATCCTAAGCCGGGAGAAGGTTACTGGGATTCTCGTCAGAATTATGTGATTCCGGATTTTATTGTAGAAAAGGTAGATGATGAACTCGTGGTCTCCCTTAACGAATGGAATATGCCGGGACTTCAGATCAGTCCGCATTACAAAAAACTGATAAGGCAATCCCGTAAACTTGAGAAAGATGTTCGGCAATTTCTGCGCAAAAAGGTTGAGAGTGCCCGCTGGTTTATTAATGCTTTGCAACAGAGACGTATCACCATGTTGAAAACTATGAATGCCATTGTTGATCTTCAAAGACAATTCTTTGAAAAAGGTCCCGAATTTATTAAACCGATGATCATGAAGGATGTTGCCGATAAGATAGAAATGGATATTTCAACGGTAAGTCGCGTTGTAAATGGCAAATATGTGCAGACCGATTACGGAGTATTTGAATTGAAATTTTTCTTCAATGAGGGAATGGAAACCACCGATGGCGAAAACATGTCCACTTTGCGGATCAAAGAACAGCTCAAAGAGATAATTCAGAATGAAAATCCAGGCAATCCTTACAGTGATGATAAATTGGCAGATATATTTAAAAAGAAAGGCATTCCTATCGCAAGGCGCACTGTGGCAAAATATCGTGAACAACTCAGCATTCCCATTGCCCGTTTACGCCGGAATATCTAACGGCTGGTATGATAAATTTTAATCAAACCCCGGTATTTTTGATCCGGGGTTTTTTTATGGGTAACAGAATTAATCAAATTATACCTGCATTTAAACAATAAAAGTAAATTTTAGGCTCAATTTGGCATCTTCCAGAATTTTATTTAAATTAGAGTTTATTTACAGAAAGAAAAAGCGAGCGACAAATGAAAATTTCACGAATGCATAGTACCACAATTCTGGGTATTATCCATAAAGAGCAGGCCGTGATTGCCGGTGATGGGCAGGTTACGTTCAATAATACTGTTCTCAAACATGGAAGTGTTAAAATAAGAAGGCTTTATAACGGAAAGATTCTGGCCGGATTTGCCGGAGCTTCAGCTGATGCTTTCGCCCTTTTCGAAAGATTTGAAGAAAAATTACAGCAATACAATGGAAATCTTACCAGGGCCGCAGTTGAAATGACTAAGGAATGGCGGATGGACAGGTTTTTAAGACGACTGGAGGCCATGCTCGCGGTGGTTGATAAAACCACTGCTTTAATTCTTTCAGGCACAGGTGATGTAGTAGAACCGGATGATAAAATTGTAGCCATCGGTTCGGGAGGACCGTATGCCCTGGCAGCTGCCCGCGCATTGGTTCATAATTCGGATTTGAATGCTCAGGAAATTGTAAAAGAGGCAATGCAGATCGCTTCTGAAATATGCGTTTATACTAATAATAAAATTACCATTGAAACAATAGATTAGACGGATGGAATTGGAGGGTTTTTATGGATGAATCTATTCACGAATTAACTCCCAAAGAAATTGTTAAGGAGCTGGATAAGTATATCATCGGGCAGAATGCAGCAAAACGGATGGTTGCTATCGCATTGCGAAATCGCTGGCGGCGCCAGCAGGTAACTTCGGATCTGCGTGATGAGATCATGCCTAATAATATCATACTGATCGGTCCTACCGGGGTAGGGAAAACGGAAATCAGCCGCAGGCTGGCCAGGCTTGCCCAGGCACCTTTCAGCAAAGTAGAGGCATCTAAATATACGGAAGTGGGTTATGTGGGCCGGGATGTGGAAAGTATGATCAGGGATCTGGTTGACATTGGTGTAAATATGGTTCGGGAAGAAATGGCTCAGTCGGTGAAAGGTAAAGCCAGGGAAGCAGCAACAGAACGATTACTCGATTTACTACTGCCGAAACCCAAGATGCCTCCTCAGCATCATCCTCTGGAAGAGGGGCAGACTATTCCCATGGAAGGCAGTGGAGAAGAACGTTATGACAAGACACGGGAACGATTTCGGGAAAAACTACTGGCCGGCGAGTTGAATGAGAGAGATGTGGAATTGGAAATGCCTTCTGATACCATGCCCATGATGCAAATTTTTTCCCCCATGGGAATTGAGGAAATGGGCATGAATATCCGGGAACTGTTTGGCAATATTATGCCCAAGAAATCAAAAAAAAGAAAAGTTAAAATAAAGGAAGCTCTTGGAATATTAATTCAGGAAGAGGCACAAAAATTGATTGATATGGATTCGGTAGTGAGGGTAGCCATCCAGAGAGTTGAAAATTCCGGGATTGTTTTTCTGGACGAGATAGATAAAATTACCGGAGTAAAAGGAGGATCAGGACAAGGGCCTGATGTCAGTCGTGAGGGCGTGCAGAGAGATTTACTGCCGGTGGTGGAAGGAACCACAGTAGTAACTAAATATGGGATGGTAAAAACCGATCACATTCTCTTCATTGCTTCCGGTGCATTCCACGCAGCCAAACCATCGGACCTGATCCCTGAATTGCAGGGCAGATTTCCAATCCGGGTTGAACTGGACAGTTTAACTACTGAGGATTTTGTCAGGATTCTTCAGGAACCTGAAAATGCTCTGATTAAACAGTATGTCGAGCTGCTTAAAACCGATGGAGTTCAACTTCAGTATACTGATGACGCCATAAGAGAAATTGCCGAAACTGCAAGTTTTGTGAACAGCAAAGGTGAAAATATTGGAGCCCGTAGATTACACACCATCATGAGTAAATTGCTGGAAGACATATTATTTGAAGCTCCGAATGTTAAAAATAACAAAATAATTATTGACAAAGCTTTTGTTAATAATATTCTTAAAGATATCATTGAAGATGAGGATTTGCGGAAGTACATTCTCTAGCCGGATATGAACATGAATTCCGGATAAAAGCAGGAGGATAATGTGAAGAAGGATTTTCTGTCTATTGCCGAATTGAGCGAACAGGAGATTTATGGAATCTTCGATTTAACCCGTGATTTAAAAGAAAAAACCCGGAAACGAGTTGAACACCATTTGCTAAAAGGGTATACATTGGCAATGATTTTTGCCAAGCCTTCGGCCAGAACACGGATTTCGTTCGAAACCGGTATGTATCAGCTGGGGGGAAGTGCCCTGTACCTGGCTCCCGGTGATATCGGCATGGGAAAAAGAGAATCAGTTAAGGATGTTGCTCAGGTCATATCCCGTTATAATGATATCATCATGGCACGCTTATTCGCTCATTCTGAAATCGAGAATCTGGCAAAATACGCCAGCGTTCCTGTGGTAAACGGGCTTACGGATTATAACCACCCCTGCCAGATAATGGCGGATGCTTTTACAATTTTAGAGCATTTTGGTAAAGTGGAAAATCTCAAAGTCTCTTATATTGGTGACGGTAATAATGTTGCCAATTCCTGGATAAATTTTGCTTCCCGCATTCCAATGCATCTGGTTATTTGTACACCGCGCAATTATGAGCCGGATAAAACAACTTATGATCGTGCAATTGCCGCTGGAAAAAGTACTATTGACATAATGAGTGACCCAAGTAATGCTGTGAAAAATGCGGATGTTCTTTATACTGATGTCTGGGCCAGTATGGGGCAGGAGACTGAAGCGGAAGAACGAAAAAAAATCTTCCGTCCCTATCAGTTGAATAATGATCTGCTTAAAATGGCTAAACCGGAAGCCAGAGTGATGCATTGCCTGCCTGCCCACAGAGGTGATGAAATCACCGATGAGGTAATGGATGGCTCTCAATCAATTGTTTTTGATGAAGCTGAGAACCGCTTGCACGTCCAGAAAGCAATTATGGTTAAGCTAATCCAGGATCTGGAAAAGTAGTTACGGTGGGACTAAAAGACTTACAATTGCGGATATTGGAAGTAAGTGAGTGGGAAAAATGGGATTGTTTTGTGAAGGAAATACCACACGGTACCATTTTCCAGACTTCCATGTATTTCAAGGTATTTGCCGAAGTATTCAGACGCAAAGTTGAAGTGCTTACCGTTAATTATCAGCAAAAAATAACCGCTGGTGTCGTTTTGTATCCGAAGAAAAGGTGGTATATCAATTATGCCACCTTGCCCTTCCTAATTCCTCACAATACGATCTTATACCAGGATTTTCATACCGGGCAAAACTATTATCGGAAGATCAAATCTGAGCAAAAAATTTTGGATTTAATCCAACAATACATTGAAGAACATTTTCATTTTTGTCACTTATATCTGGAACCGTCGGTATTGGATGTTCGTAGTTTTGTCTGGAAAAACTGGTTATTTACTCCCCAATACTCTATCTCTATTCCTTTAAATAAAGGTTACGATCCGATGGACCGGCTACCCCATAACCAACGACGACATATAAGAAAATTTGAGAAACAATCCGCTGAATTTATTGAACTTAATGATCTTTCCAGTTGTTTTGAATTCATCTCACAGAGTTATTCGGCCCACCATATGAATCCCCCCTTGAAGAGAAAAGATTTCGATAAATTTGTAACACTACTTTATCAAAATCAGATACTCAAAGGATTTGCAATTACCAGTGGAAATAAAATTCTGGCTGTGATGCTTGCAGTTGAAGATTTCCCGGTGACATATGCCTTGTTTTCCGGAAAGGATTTCTCTCATAACCGGAGTGAAGCAGAACTCTTTTTACACTGGCGTGTTCTGAATTACTACAGGGAGAAGGGTTATGCGTCTTTTGACCTTTTGGGGGCCATGTCACCGGCCATTTCAAGGGTAAAGCTGGAATTGGGAGGAGTTTTGTATCGTGGTGATGATGTGTTGTATTTCAGAAATTCATACTATAAAATATTACATCACCTGGAATTTCGCCGGCAATTGAGAAATCGACTGAAATAAAAAAAATCATAATTTCGGGTTATTTACTATCGTATTTAAGCATGAACATTAATCTGCCAGGGTATGAAACCAGCTTTCAGAACACTCAAACCGGTTGTTGCTCTTTATACCGCCCAGATACTCAACCTTTTTTTAGGTTGGATTGTAACTAAATTAAACATATCCCAACTTTCCGTTGAGGAGTTTGGTCGTTTTACATTTTTCATTACTTTGATTAATGCTTCTTTCATTTTCTTCACCTTCGGAGTATTTGAAGCATCTTCCCGTCTTCTGGCTCTTTCCGAATCAAGAAATGAGTCAGATAGAATTCTGACGGTTTCATTATCTTTTGCCTTAACATCCTATTTTATCTTCACTTTATTTTTCTGGTTGGTTAAGAGTTCTGTTTCTGAAATCTTCAGTGTGGATGTCTCTGTGTTAATCAAATTATATTTTCCCCTAGCTGGCATTTATTTATTATACGATTTCTGGCAGAAAATTTTGAGGGGTGCAGGCAAAATTTATCGGTTGTCATGTTACCTTGTTTTGCCCCGCATCATTTATATCGCAATTTTGATAATTTTAGTTTATACTCAACAATTTACTCTTCATACAACTACATTAATGAATCTGGTAAGCTTTGGCCTGGTTCTCGTCCTGTTTCTTTTCCTGGAATCATTCAATTTCTCCAGGTATTTTGATTCTCTCAAATCTCTGGTAAAGGAGATACGAAAGTTCGGTATTCATATGTATTTGGCTGAATTGATCCAGGCTTTGCTTTTTCACATTGATAAATTATTTATAGCGTATTTCTTAACTTCTGAAGATTTGGCCTATTATTCATTGGCGTTTACCCTTACTTTTCCCTTGTCCCTTTTCTCCACTTCGCTTTCCACCGGAATGTATCGCCGGTTTTCAAAGACATCCAGGATTGACGATAAAATTGTAAAAGCGAACCTGATCTGGATTATTTTAAGTCTGTTGCTGATTATATTTCTGGGACCTTGGATGGTCAAAAACATTTTTTCGGCTAAATATATGGAATCCATTCCTGTTCTGATACCGCTGGCAATTGCTTTTGGAATGGGTGGTTTGAGTAAAATTTATACTTATTTTCTGATTGCCAAAGGGGAAGGTAAGATTATCCGTAATATCTCTATTATTTTGATTATAGTGAATATTGTTTTTAACATTTTACTGATACCGTTATTGGGTATTACCGGATCGGCCTATGCCCGGATTATTACTTTTATCCTTGATTTTATTTTTGTTTATATAGGCTATCGCCTGGTTTTATCAAGAGTGAAACTATAATAATTTTGGATCATTGAAGATAGGAAATAACATAATAAAATGATGTGAAGGTTTAATTAATTGAAGTAGACTAGAATTGAATAAACAGCTTGACTAATTTTAAATAATATAATAAATTTTTAGTTTGATTATGAATATTCCGGTCTTACATCTAAAAGACGGACTGCACCATTTTAGTGAAACTATTAAAGGCGGTTCTCTTCATTTTTACAGAGATGAAATCTATCCTGAAAATATACAGGTTGAAATAGAAGTAAATAAATTTGAAAAGAACATCACATGTAAAATTACTTTATCTAGTAGAGCGCATTATCAATGTGACCGTTGTTTAAGGAATTTTGAAAAAAATTATAAAGACGACTTTGAAATCTTATTTCATCTGGGTGATAAGAATTTTGAAATTAATGAGGAGAGTGTAATAATCATATCATCAGAAGTAAAAGAGATAGATCTCACACTTTATATTCAGGAAATGCTTATTCTCGCCATTCCTATGAAATTGTTGTGTGATGAAAATTGTAAGGGAATTTGTTGTGTCTGCGGGGCCGATTTGAATACCGAGGAATGTCAATGCACGGAGAAAACTGTGGATCCCCGCTGGGAGAAACTTATATCATTAAGAAAATAAAAGCAGGAGTAAATTTCAAATGGCTAATCCAAGACGGAAAATTTCCAAATCAAAAAGAGATAAAAGACGATCTGCATGGATGAATGGTCTGGGTAATCCTTCGCTGTCGGTTTGTCCCAATTGTGGGGAACCCAAACAGCCTCATCGTGCCTGTATGAGCTGTGGTTATTATAAAGGACAACGAGCTTTTACTCCATCCGAATCATAAATTAATATACTAAGGCTTGGCAATGAGGATTGCGATTGATGCCATGGGCGGTGACTTGGCCCCCCGGTCCACAGTCGAGGGGGCACTTTTATATGCTAAAGAAACGCATGATAAGCATCAATTAATATTATTGGGTGATCAATCTAGTATTGAAAAAGAATTTGCCAATAATCATTTTTCAGCGAATAAAAATATTCGCATTATACATACCACACAGATAGTTGACATGGGTGATTTACCCACGTTAACTCTTAAACAGAAACCTGATTCCTCTCTGATGAAGGGCTTGCAGATGCATCACAATGGAGAAGTGGATGCTTTTGTAAGTGCAGGAAGTACGGGCGCACAAATGGTAGGAAGTTTATTTGTCCTGGGAAGGATTGAAGGCGTAAACCGACCGGCTTTGGGGTCTTTTCTCCCAACTGAAGGGGGGGTGGTTTTGCTTCTGGACGTAGGTGCCAATTCAGACTGCAAACCGATAAATTTACTCCAATTCGGATTGATGGGAAGTATTTTTATTTCATATATTTATGATATTAAAAATCCCCGTATTGGACTTCTGAACATTGGAGAGGAGAAATCGAAAGGCAATGAATTGGTTCTTGCTTCCTATCCGTTAATGGCTTCACGTTTATCTAATTTTATTGGAAATGTAGAAGGTCGTGACATCCTTCATGGTAAGGCTGATGTTATTGTGACGGATGGATTTGTGGGCAATACCATTCTTAAATTTGCCGAAAGTATTCTGGATGTTTTTGGAAGCAGTTTTAAAAGAAATGTTGGGAAAAATCTGTTTTCAATGCTGGGAGCCTTTATGGTTCGTCATGCGTTCCGTGAGATGAAGAGCAGTTTCGATTATCAGGAATACGGTGGCGTGCCTTTACTGGGAGTAAATGGTATATCCATAATCTGCCACGGAAGGTCAACCTCCCGGGCAATAAAAAACGCCATACGGGTTGCGGTAGAAATCGGCAAAAAGAAAGTGAATCAACATATTCAAGAACAACTTATGTCAAGGGGATTGGAATGACTATTAGGGCAAAAATCACCGGAGTGGGGCACTATGTACCTTCCAGGGTATTAAGTAATAAAGATCTGGAAAAAATTGTTGAAACAACCGATGAATGGATTACTTCTCGAACGGGGATACAGGAGAGGAGAATTCTGGGTGAAGGGAAAGGTTCTTCATATATGGGAGCACTGGCAGCTAAGGTGGCTTTGGAAAATGCCAGGGTGGCACCAGAGGATCTGGAGTTGATTGTGGTCGCTACTGTAACGCCTGACATGTTTTTTCCCAGTACAGCTTGCTTGATCCAGCAGGAAATAGGAGCAATAAATGCCTGGGGAGTGGATGTCAATGGTGCCTGTACCGGTTTTCTATATGCCACTGCCATGGCAGCGCAGTTTATTGAGTCTGGCAGGTATAAAAAAGTTCTGGTAGTTGGAAGTGATAAAATGAGTGCAATTACTGATTACACGGACAGAAATACCTGTATTTTATTTGGTGATGCAGCTGGTGCAATTTTACTGGAGCCCACCCGGAATGCCGATGAAGGTATTCTGGATTATATACTGAAAAGCGATGGATCTGGCCAGAATTTCCTATACATGAAAGGCGGGGGAAGTCTCCATCCCGCTTCACATGAGACTGTTGATAAGAAAATGCATTATATTTATCAGGATGGCCGGGCCGTTTTTAAATTTGCAGTAACGGGTATGGCAGATATTACCGAGGAAATTGTAAAAAAACATAAAATCTCATCCGACCAGATAAAACTTTTCATTCCGCATCAGGCTAATCTGAGAATTATGGATGCTGCTGCAAAACGCCTGAAATTGCCGCCGGAGAAAGTATTAATCAATATTGAAAAGTATGGAAATACCACAGCCGCAACCATTCCCCTGGGCTTATCTGAAGCCTATTACGATAATAAAATCCGGAAGGGAGATCTTCTGGTTTTTGCAGCCTTCGGGGCAGGATTTACCTGGGGAAGCATGCTGGTTCGCTGGATAATTTAAGCTGCCTGATCTGCTAATTTCTTTATTCGCATATTTAGTAGCAACAACAAATTAGTTATCAAAATTATACCTAAATATTGATTAAAAGCATATTTTCGGAAGACCACATGAAGCCAGCATTCATTTTCCCCGGTCAGGGATCACAGTATGTCGGCATGGGAAAGGACCTGTATGAAAATTATAATGAAGTAAAGAAAATATTTGATGAATCCGAAGAGATTCTAAATTTTTCTCTCAGAAAAATTGCCTTTGAAGGACCGGAGGAGGAACTTAAACAAACTCGTTATACTCAACCCGCAATTTTTGTTCACAGCTTGGCAATATTTGCTCTCCTGAAAAAAAGAAATATTAAACCCGAAGCAGCTGCAGGTCATAGTCTGGGAGAATATTCAGCCCTGGTTGCGGTGGGAGCCTTTTCTATGGAAGACGGTTTGAAAATTGTTAAACTTCGCGGTGAACAGATGCAATTAGCCGGAGAAAAAAATCCAGGTACCATGGCAGCAATTATCGGATTGTCCAGGGAAAAGGTAGAGGATATTTGTTATCAGGCTTCTTCAATCGGTATTGTGAAGCCGGCAAATTTTAACTCCCACGGTCAAATAGTCATTTCGGGCAGTATCGATGGTGTTCACAAAGCCATGCAACTTGCTAAAGAGAATAATGCCAGACTGGTTACAGAATTAATCGTGAGCGGAGCATTTCATTCTCCCCTGATGGGAGATGCCTTGCTTGGATTAACCGATGCATTGGAAAAGTTACGGGTTAAAGTACCCCGAATTCCGGTTTATACCAATGTAACCGCAAAACCTGCAAAATCGGCAGAAGAGGTAAAAACCCTGCTTAAAAAGCAGCTTCAGTCTCCTGTATTATGGGAAGATATCATACAAAATATGATCAGGAATGGTATGGATCTGTTTTATGAAGTAGGTCCCGGAAAAGTTTTACAGGGTTTATTAAAACGGATTAATCCTCACGTTCAAGCAATAGGAGTGGGCAAATTGGCTGATATTGAAAAGTTAAATTGAAAAAGCAAATCAGTTGGAATTCCAATAGGATACGTTGTATATTATTCATTCTTAAAAATTCATACTTTGTAATTAAGATAAAGATATTGAAAATAAGGAGTTTTTTGGGGTGGCAGAAAATAAAAGAGCCATTGTTACCGGTGGGACGCGGGGAATTGGAAGAGCCATTGTAAAAGAACTGGCGTCACGCAGTTGTTGCGGTGTTTTATTTTCGGATGTTGCTTTTATTTACAACAGTTGCGAGGAGTGTGTTGATGAAATCCGCAGAGAAATGGCAAACAAGGAATCCCGTATTTTTGCCATAAAGGCTGATGCATCACGTTATGAGGATGCCGAAAAAACAGTAGAAGAAGCCATCAATAAACTGGGTGGTGTAGATATTCTGGTTAATAATGCTGGAATTACGAGAGATAATCTTCTCATGCGTATGACTCCAGAAGAATTTGATTTGGTATTGAATGTGAACCTGGGGAGCGTTTTTAATTACACCAAAGCCGTCATGAAACATTTGATAAAACAACGTTCTGGCAGAATTGTAAATATTGCTTCAGTGGTGGGATTGATAGGGAATCCGGGACAGTCAAATTATGCGGCATCAAAAGCCGGAATCATTGGTTTTACAAAATCTATCGCCAGGGAACTGGCCTCCCGCAATATTACGGTAAATGCAGTAGCACCGGGATTCATTGAAACCAACATGACCCATAACTTGAACGAGAAGCAGAAGGAGACACTCCTTCAAAATATTCCTTTAAAAAGGATAGGAAAACCGGAAGATGTGGCCAAGGTTGTGGCATTTTTATGCAGCAGCGATGCTGATTATATTACCGGTCAGGTCATTAATGTTGATGGCGGTATGGTAATGTCTTAGAAGGAAATTCATCCTTATTTAAATTAACACAGGAGGATTTATGTCACTTGAAGAAAAAGTAAAAGACATCATTGTTGATAAGCTAGGTGTGGCTCCGGAGAAGGTGAAACCTGAAGCGCATTTTATCGATGACCTGGGTGCGGATTCCCTGGACACCGTAGAGCTGGTTATGGCGTTTGAAGAAGAATTCAATGTGGAAATCCCCGATGATGACGCCCAGCAAATTACCACCGTAAAAGCAGCTATCGACTATTTAAGCAAAAAAATTGGTGAATAATTTTCGGGCGTGCTTTTTCTCAAAGAAATAAGCACGCCTTTCTTTTTTTTCATAAACCAGGCTGAAAAGTATAAATAATATTTACATTTAATTATGTATTACCAGAGTGGTTTGCCGGGAAAAATTGTGAAGTAAAGGATCATTATTATAAAAATGACGCATCGTCAAAAAATGTTAAATTTTGTCTGAAAGAAGTACAGCATATAGATAAGTTTAGGATATATCATGCAAAAGAGGCGAGTGGTTATTACCGGAATGGGAACAGTAACTCCCATCGGTAATTCGGTTAAAGAATTCTGGGATGCAATGATGCAGGGCAGGAATGGTGCAGATTATATAACCAGGTTCGATGCCACAAATCATACTACCAAATTTGCCTGCGAAGTAAAAAACCTGTTGACTGAAAATATTATGGATCCCAAGGAGTTGCGGCGTCTCGATTTATATTCGCAATTTGCCATCGTGGCTGCTGATGAGGCGGTGAAAGATTCCGGACTCGATTTCGAGAAAGAGGACCGGGACAGAATCGGCGTCCTGGTCGGTTCCGGTATCGGTGGGATTAAATCTTTTGAGGATGAACACCGTAAACTTATTGAAAACGGACCACGCCGGGTCAGTCCTTTCTTTATCCCTATGATGATCATCGATATTGCCGCCGGTCATATCTCAATCAGGTATAATCTGAGGGGACCGAATTATGCTGTTGTATCGGCCTGTGCCACGGCATCCCATGCCATCGGAGATGCCTTCAAGATTATCCAGCGTGGTGATGCCGAAGTCATGATCACCGGCGGGTCCGAGGCCGCTATTTGCCCAATGGGCATTGCCGGATTTAACTCCATGAAAGCGATATCAGACCGGAATGATGACCCTCAGCATGCCAGCCGTCCGTTCGATAAAGAGCGTGATGGATTTGTGATGGGTGAGGGTGCAGGAATTATTATTCTGGAAGAGCTGGAACATGCCAGAAAACGCGGTGCCACCATTTACGCAGAATTGCGGGGCCTCGGTTTTACTGCAGATGCTCATCATATTACTGCTCCGGCACCAGAAGGCGAGGGGGCGGTTCGAGCCATGAAACTGTGCCTGAAGGACGGAGAACTGAATCCGTTTGATATTCAATATATTAATGCCCACGGGACGTCCACCCAATACAATGACAAAGCTGAAACAGAAGCCATAAAGACCGCATTTGGTGAACAAGCCTATAAATTGAATGTAAGTTCCACAAAGTCCATGATCGGGCACCTGCTGGGTGCGGCGGGTGGTGTGGAATTAATTGTCTGTGTTCTGGCCATTATGAATGGAGTGATTCCACCCACCATTAATTATGAAGTGCCCGATCCGGAATGCGATTTGAACTATACACCCAATCAGCCGGTGGAACGAAAGATCATATCTGCAGTTAGTAATACATTCGGCTTCGGCGGTCATAACGCTGTTTTATCGGTATCAGCTTTTAAATAATCTGGAATTATTGTTGGAATTTTTAAAGAAATATTTTCATCGCAAGACCTCACCTACATTTCCGGAAATTAAGCGAATTTCTGTTCCGGATGAGCAGAAAATAATTTCCTGTCTTCAAGAGAAATATAAGATAGTATTTAACGATCCCTCTTTGCTGGTAACAGCCTTTAAACACCGGTCTTATCTAAATGTTACCAATGAAGAGCGTCAAGCGTCTAACGAGCGGCTTGAGTTCCTGGGAGATGCCGTGCTGGATCTGCTGGTTACCGAGTATCTGTACGAAAAGTTTCCCAGGCGGTCGGAAGGGCAATTGTCCAAGATCAAGTCCATTCTGGTGAGTAAACCGGTGCTGGCCGAGGTTGCTTCAAACTTATCGCTGGGGGAACTTATTCTCATCAATAAAGGGGAAGAAAAAACCGGAGGAAGGCAGCGTCATTCGCTTCTTGCAGATACTTTTGAGGCCATAGCCGGTGCGATTTATCTGGATCAGGGGTTATCAGAAGCTCGTAAATTTATTTCCGAATATCTCCTGAACCGATTTAAATCCATCATGCAACGTCAATTATATACCAATTACAAGAGTGTTTTACTGGAATATACCCAGTCTAAATTTAACGGACTTCCTGAATACCGTGTGATGGAGGAAAGTGGTCCGGATCATGATAAGAGATTTGTCATAGCGGTGTTTCTGGATGGCAGGGAAGTTGGACATGGTACCGGTAAGAGTAAGAAGATTGCCGAACAGGAGGCGGCGAAGGTGGCGCTGCAACATTTAGTTCCAAACGAAAAATTAGCCGCTGACAAATAATTCATTTAAATATTTAATTTATAATGAAAACAATGTTTACAGAATTATTAATACAAGGGATTTAAAATGATTTGTTTTACTCTTCAGTCAAATTTATATTTGAAACCGCTTTGATTATTGAAAAAAACATATTTATACCTTTAAAATTTTGTTTCTTTTCATAATAAAATTTTTTTACATAATCAAATAGAGTCAATGTAGTTAAAATCATTTTATATCCAATAATAAATCAAGATTTTTTAGTTGGGGAGACGTAAATTGAAAATATTTTATGTAAAAATATTTTTACTATTATTTTGCTTCAATATTATATTTGCACAAACCTTTCAACAAAAGAAGGACCAAACTAATACCCAACCTCAGCCACAACAAAAATTTGATATTGATCTCGAACAGCTGGAAAAATCAAGTCAACAGATAATTCCTCAACAACAATATCTGGAAACGGTGTTGGCGAAAGCCATTGATTCCACAAAATATATATTAGGTCCTGGTGATCAGATATTAATTAAAATATGGGGTCCTCTGGAAAATCAATTTCTTCTGGAAATTACTCCGGAGGGATATCTTATCATTCCCACTGTTTCAGATTTAAAGGTATCAGGCTTGACTTTATTTCAGGGTAGTGAATTAGTCAAAAAGATGGTGAATGATTTTTATAAGAATGTAAGTTCTTCGGTCCGCCTGGTAAGAATGCGTAAATTTCGTGTTTATATAGTTGGGGAAATCCAAAATCCCGGAACTTATTATGTTCGCTCAGCTGATCGAATTAGTGATGTTATTGAACTTGCCAATGGTTTAACAGAGTGGGCAGATGATACTCGAATTCAGGTGAAAAGTAGTATCGGTGATTTAAATAGTATTAATATCAGTAAATTTTTCGTTTCGGGAAATCTGGATGAAAATCCTACCCTGAACGGAGGGGATATTATTTACATTCCACCCATTGATTTGGAAAAAAATTATGTGGTGGTAGAAGGGAATGTTGGATCTGAGGGAATTTATCAGATCCAGCCGGGAGAAAATTTATATACCTTTATGACCCGTATACGGGCCATCAATCGAAAATCGAATCTGAATAATGTTATATTGGTCAGAAACGGAGAAAAAGTGATATATGATTTGATAACAGAGGTATCGTTCGTGAAGAGGGAGGAATTGAAGTCAGGGGATCGTTTGATAATACCATCCAATCGCGATCGGGTATATGTTAAAGGTGAGGTGTATCAAGCTGGTCCTTATCCCTACATGGCCAATTTCGCCGCCCAGGATTATGCTGGTATGGCAGGTATGCTGGAATCAGCCCAGAGTGTCAACAATATTATTGTTATACGGAAGGTATCTGGAAAAGTAGAAAAGGGGGGATCAGTCATTGTGGATAAAGGAGATATCGTTGTTGTTCCACAACGAAGTCGGGAGAATACTAAAGATATTATGACTATCTTAACGCCAATTGTTAGTATCGGATTAAGCACATTTGCAATTATAAGGGCAACTAGATAGAAGAAATAAAAAAAATTATAATTATGAAAAATCAAGAATTAACACCCAGTTTTCGTTTTATGAAATTGCTCTGGCAAAATCGTGTGTTTATCCTAGTTTTTAGTTTCAGTTTTTTTGTTTTATCAATTATATATAGCCTTTTGCTTCCTAAGTGGTATGAAGGAAGGGTGGTTTTCATAATAAATGAAGAAAAAAGTTATTTAGGATCGTTTTCTTCATCACTTCTAGGAAATGTTGGACTGCCATCAAATTTTCTTGGAGATTTTGCTAAACCTCTTTCAGAACAGTACATTAATTTTTTACAATCCCATTCAATTTTGGATAAAATTGATTCTATTTATAAACTTCAGGAAGCTTATGAAATAAAATATAGGAAAAGTTTTTATAGAAGAATATTATCTAATGCTAGATTCGTGGATAATAATGATAATTCAATAACTATCTATTTTTATTACAAAGAGGATCCTGATAAAGCTGCTTCAATTGCAAATTCATTTTTTATTGAATTAGAAAAATTAGTATCAAAATTACGATCAGAACGAAATGAAAAAATAAAAAATTTTCTTGAAAGAACTTATACAGAAACAATTGATAAGTTAGTTGATGCTGAAGAAAAAATGAAAAAATTTCAGTTAAATAATAAAGTTTATTCTTTAGATGATCAAGTTAAGTTAGTAATTCAAAATATTTCAGAATTGGAAGCACAAAGAATTCAATTAGCCATTCAGAAAGAATACTTGGAATCATCTGGAGCAAAAAATACGGTAGAATATCAAGCACTGATTAATAAGATTATCATATTAAATAAATCAATCAACTCGCTTAAAACAAAAAGCGAATATATTGATGTGCCTTTAGAGGATTTACCTTTAAAAGGACTCGAATATATAAGAATATTGAGAGAAATTAAAATTAGAGAAAAAATCTTGGAATTCGTAGTTCCACAATTAGAAAATGCAAGGATGCAAGAATTCAGAATATCATCTACCCTTCAATTATTGGATTCCGCAGTTCCTCAAGACTATAAATCGAAACCCAAAAGAATAGTTATTGTTTTTGTGGTTACTTTTTTTGCCTTCACATTCTCAATTTTATTTTTACTAATAAAAGCGTTTATTAGAAATAACCGGCGTTCATTAACCCAAGTTTTTAATAAAGAATGATTTACTTGAATGTTTCTCGTCAGGGGGCAAAGCTTTTTCCTTTAATACTCTTTATTATAATTTGGGTGTCTCAGGTATTTTTTTATTTTTTAAATCCCTTTTATTATAAAGAAATAACTTTCTATACTTGGATTATTATTTTCATAGGTGTTTTTTCTTTTATTACTGGATATCTAACCTCATATTTCTTCAAGTTTGATCGTCATTTGGTTATCAACAACTCAAACGATACTGTTAATAAATTAAATTTCCCAAGCTCAAGAATAAGAAATTTAATAATTCATATTTCCATAATTGTTATATTTGCTATGTTTTTTGATGTAGTATTAATAATAAGTACGATTAAAAAATATAATCTCGATCCAACGAATATTTTTTGGTATAGGTTAATTTATTCCACTTTTGCACGTAATTTAACTCGCTGGAATTTTATTCACTCAATTTTGAACTATTTAATTACACTAAATTTAGTCTCAATAATTTTATCAGCTATTTATTCCGCGATATATAAAGGCAAAATGTCTGTAACCATGTTACCGTTATTGCTTGCATTAACGTTCAGTATTATAACCCTGCAGCGATATCTTTTTACAAGTAGTTTAATTATATGGCTAATCAGTTTTTTCTTTGTTAGTTTCAATTTACCACTGTCTGAAAGAATAAAAACATTAAAGAGATTTGTCGAATATATTGGCATTATGGTAATAATTATAGCTACTATCCTAATTCTAATAATAAGCATAAGAATTAATATAGATTTAGGAGGTGTTAAAACAGTTGAATTGACAAAATACGTATTTAAAAGTATTTATACTTATTTTGTTGGAAACATTGTTGCTTTAGACAATTACTTACAGAGGGACATTTTGTACAAATATGGTGCAGAAATTTTTCAGAGTGTCTTCAAATGGCTCGGTAGACTTGGTTTAATAGAGTCAAAATCTATTTCAACACAATATTTAGAATTTACAGATATAGGAAATTATACTGTAAATACTTATACATTTATTAGAAATTTCTATGAAGATTTTGGTGAAGCAAGCCTTGTAACATATGCTTATTTATGGGGCTTTATTACTTCTTATGCCGTTGAAAAATTATTTCAGAAATTTTCCTTTGCACGTTTGTTTATTGCTAGTTATTTAGTCTTTGCTCTTTTTATTTCTTTTTTTAGTTTTGTACTTTTAAATATCTCAATGTTTTTTCTTCTAGTAATTTATTCTTGGATCATTGGAAAAATTCTTACCAATCAATATTTAAATAAACTATCAAATGAGTATCACTGAACACCAAATTAAATCTTTTCTCAAATTTACTTCAGTTAATATTTTAAGAAATGCTTTAGGTTTAATTAGATCTAAAGTAATTGCTATTTGGTACGGTGGTCTGGGTGTTGGGATATTGGGTCAATATGTATCATTCTTTAATCTGCAATCAAAGATTTTATTATTTGGAGCAACAGCTAGCATTATTAATTCTCATAATAAGGCGATTAGAGAAAGCTGGAATAAACAGCTCGTTCTTTTATATCATTTATTAATAATTTTAGTAACAAACATTTTAGGTGGTTTATTCTTAATTTTATTCTCCAATAAAATTTCAACCTTGATTTTTGATGGATTAGTTGATAACAATTTTGTTTTTTTAATGGTTTTAGTCGGATTAATCTACTCAGCTGGGATGTATTTAGAATTATTGGTACAGGCTAGAAAAGAGTTTTCAAAATTATTTAAAGGACAAGTCTACTCTTCAATATTTGCAATTTTAACACTAATTCCGATAATTTTTATATTTGGCATTAAGGGTATTTTATATAATTTTATAATATTTTATTTAATAAGTTTTCTTTTTTTTTTAAGTACATCCGCACTTGATATTCATGAACTTTCCAGAAATCACGTTCAATTAAATATTAAAATATTAAAATATATATTAAAGGTTTCTTTAATTGATATTGCTAGATCGATTTTAGTGATTGGTTCACTATTAGTTGGGAGAATTTTCATAGTTAAAATAATTGGAATACAAAAAACAGGTTATTTACAATCCATTCTTAGTATTACCAATTATATAAATGTTCTATCAATGGGTTTTATGATATATTATTTTCCAACAATAAGTTCAAAATTAAAAACAGATGATTTTTCAAATGAATTTAATTCTGGTTTTAAACTACTTATTTATTTTGTATTTCCTTTTATTATTTTAATTTATTTATTCCCTGATATCTTTATAAAATTATTATATACAAAAGAGTTCTTAATAGTAAAAAATTTTTTACCCATATTAATGATTAGTAAAGTGATAGAAATATACAATTATTTTTATGGTATAAATTTTTTAGGAACAAATAGATTAGGAAATTTTATTTTATTAGATGGTCTTAAATCAATTATTTTTCTTTTATTATTAGCAATTTTATTGTCTAAATTTCAAATAATAGGAATTGTATATTCTTTTCTTGGCGCTGAAATTACAGCCTTCTTATCTCTAAAAATAATCTTAAAAAAGATCACTCAACTTCAATTAAAAAGGGAAAATAATATCTTGTATTATAAAATTCTATTACTATTAATTTTATTAAATTTCCTTGATATTAATATTTTCCTTAAAATTCTTATATCCTTATCGTATTCCATTTTGCTTCTCGATCTAAAAACTTATTTTGAATTAATTTCAATATTTAGAAAAAAATAAGAATAAATGAATATTCTACTTATCAGTTTTGAATTTCCCCCACAGCCTGGTGGCATAGGGACATATAGTTATCAGATTGCAAAAAATCTACATTATCTTAATAACAATATAACAGCTTTAGTTAATACAAATTTAATGTCTAGAGACGAGGTTGAAAAATTTGACAATTTCCAGGAATTCAACATTATAAGATTTAAAAATTATAAGAATAAAGTTTTTAAAATTATACACAGAATATTCTTTTCATGCAAAGTCTTTGAATCTAAAAAATATGATTTAATTTTTATTACTTATTCTCATGCTGGTATTATTGGAATAATTGGGAAATATTTATATAAAATTCCATACATTATGATGGGTCATGGTTCCGAATTTTTATATAAAAATAGATATTTGAATTTTTTTATTAGGTTATTTTTTAACTGTTCTGATTTAATTTTTGCAAATTCTAAATTCACAGCAGACTTAATGAGAAATAGAGGTATAATTAATAAAAATTTGAAGGTTATTCCATTAGGAGCCGATGAAAAACTTTATGATAAAAATAGATATAATCCCGATTTGTTAAAGAAGAAATACGGTTTTGAGAAAAGACAAATCATTTTAACAGTGGGAAATCTATCGATAAGAAAGGGGCATAAGTATGTTATTGAGGCAGTACAGATCTTAAAAGATGATTTTCCAAATATTCTTTATTTAATTATTGGGAGGGGAAAAGAAAGAGAATATTTAGAGAGCTTAATCGAAAAATATAATTTACATGATTATGTTAAAATAATTGGATTTGTATCCACAGAATTGCTTCCAGAATATTATGCATTGTGCGACTTTTTCATTTTGAATAGTACTAAAGCACCAAATGGGGATGTTGAAGGTTTTGGCATTGTGCTTGTTGAAAGCGGTTTGATGGGTAAACCGGTAATTGGAACAAAGGGTTGTGGTATAGTTGAAATTATAGAACATAACAAAACTGGTTTATTAATAGAAAAGGATAGCATAAAAGATACCACTTCTGCTATTAGGGTCTTATTAAAAGATGTAAAACTCAGAAAATCATTTGGCCAAAATTTCTATTTAAAGGCTATAAAAACACTGACATGGAAAGCTGTGGCTCATAACACAAACAATGAAATTAATTCATATTTTGCTAAATATTCCACAAAAAATTAGTAGTGCAATGCCCTTCAAAATTTTATTTTTTGCTAATACTTCATTCATCGGTGGCGCCGAACGAAATATTTTAGATCTTGCGAATAAATTAAATGAAAAAGGTCATGATATATCTATTGCAAGCTTAGAAAGAGGCGGTCCTTTATTAAAAATGGCAAAGATTAATGGAATCAGGACATTTGATCCTGATTTCAAATATTATTTTAGCCTTTCTTATATAAAGAATATATATTCTTTTTTAAAATTAAATAATTTTGACTTTATTTTTATATATGGTCTAAAATTAAAAGTTATTCTAATACCTTTAGCCTTTTATCATAGAAAACTGGTAATTATTTCTATGATCTTAGGACTTGATGTTTGGAAAAAGAATGTTCGTATAATTGTAGAAAAAATATTGATACCTTTCACCTCATTTTGGATCTCAAACTCCATTGCAGCAAAAGAAAATTCCATTAGAAGGGAAGGTACACCCCAGGATCTTATTTATGTAATTTACAACGGATTACCTATAAATTGTGGTATTAAAAATAAAACAAAAAAAAAGGAAAAGAGAAAAGATTTTAAAATCATAACTCTAGCAAATATTCAAAAAAACAAGGGGCATTACTTCTTTTTGAAAGTTATAAAAAAGGTAATAGAAATTGATCCGAATATAACTTTTAATTTTATTGGTAAAGATTTTACAAATGGTGAGATTCAGAAAGAAATTAAACGGTTTCAATTAGAAAATAATGTTTCTTTATCCGGATTTATTTTTGATGTGCGATCTTATATACATAATTATGATCTAATGGTTTTACCTTCATTTTCTGAAAGTCTTCCAACTTCTATTATTGAATGTATGCTTGAAGGAGTACCTGTACTTGCAACAAGAGTAGGTGGTATTCCTGAAATTATTAAAAATGAAAAAACAGGATGGCTTGTAGAAGCAGGTGATGAAGAATCCTTTATAAAGAAAATTATTACCATAAAATACAACGAGAAAAAAAGAAATGAAATTTCAAATAATGCTTATTTATATGCAATTAATAAATTTAATATTGACAAAATATCTACTGATTACGAAAGATTATTGCAATTATATATTCCAAAAAAGGACGCGTCCAAGAACAAATTCAGAATTATGAGGGTTCAATCCCGAATTGTAGTAGGTGGACCGGCCCTGCACACCATTCTGCTCTCCCGGGCTTTGAATAATGATCGCTTCCAGACGGTGCTGGTGGGTGGTGCTAACAAATCTTCAGAAAAAAGCCTAGTAAAGGCTGCCAGGAATCAAAATATCAGATGTTTTATAATTCCTGAAATGGCCAGGGAAATTCATTTCTATGATGACATTATTTCTTTTATTAAACTTTATCGGCTAATCAAAAGAGTGAAACCTGATATTTTTCACTCCCATACCTCGAAAGGTGGGGCCATTGGACGGTTGGCTGCCTATTTGGCCGGGGTTCCGATAATTTTTCATACATTCCATGGCCATATATTTGAAGGTTATTTCGGAAGAACGAAGAGCATTGTCTTTATATGGCTTGAAAAATTACTGGCCAGAATATCAACCAATATTATTGTGATCAGTGAAAGTCAAAAAAAAGACATTGTAAAAAAATACAGAATAAATTCTAACCACAAGACCAAATTGATCCCGCTGGGATTCGAATGGTCAGGTTTCTTTCACGAAGACAAAAATGTGAATTTCCGTAAACAATTCAATTTACCGGAAAATAAGTTCCTGATTGGCAGTATCGGACGGATAGTACCCATCAAAGATCATGCACTATTTATTAAAATTGCCCACCAATTAATTCAAAAGCATCCATCAAAATTTCATTTTGTCATTATCGGTGATGGTGAACTTCGTGAAGAAATGGAAACAGACCTGGAGTTAAAAGGTATCCGAAATTATTTTACTTTCACGGGATGGTGGAATACTAATGTAAATATCTATCAAAACCTCGATCTTCTGCTGCTTACTTCCCAAAATGAAGGTACACCTGTTGCTGTAATAGAAGCCCTGGCCTCCGGAACGCCGGTAATCGCCTCAGCTGTAGGAGGTGTGCTGGACGTCATGTCCAAATATTGTCGGGAATTTGCTGTTGCCGACAGAGATCCAGCAAAATATGTAGTGATGATCGAAAAACTTTATAATTCCAGGGTCACTGTGCCTGCAGAGACCAGTCGGTTTATCAGAAATTATTACAGTTCCGAGAGACTGATCCGCGATATGAAAGAGCTGTACCTCCAAAGAATTAACGACTCCTGATATGAAAATCCACAAATCAATCTCATAAATTACTGAATTTTAATCCATTAATTTTTAACCGATTTGAATTTTTTTTAGACTAAAAGATTTTATGTAAAAATTGCGAGAAAAGTATGTGTGGTATCAATGGAATATTATCCCAAAAAAGTATTAATCACAAAGAAATTCTGCTTATGAATCAAAAAATTAATCATCGTGGCCCGGATGATGAAGGGACCTTCAAACACCAAAACATATTACTGGGTTCACGACGATTATCTATCATCGATTTACAGGATGGTCATCAACCGATTTTCAATGAGGATAAAACTCTGGTTATTGTATTCAACGGAGAGATATATAATTATAGGGATTTACGCAAAAATTTAATTGATAAAGGTCACCATTTTAAAACGCATTCGGATACGGAGGTTATTCTCCACCTGTATGAAGAAAAAGGAGCAGCCTGTCTGCATAAATTGAATGGAATGTTTGCTTTTGCTATTTATGATATCAGAAATAAAGAATTGTTCCTGGCCAGAGACCGTCTGGGCAAAAAACCATTGTTTTACTGGAAGGATCAGGACCAATTTGTATTTAGTTCAGAATTAAAAGCCATTCTTCATGCCTTCCCTCTCAAGCGGTCTATCTCTGTTGAAGCACTTGAACTCTATTTCGCATTGACCTTCATACCTGCTCCCTTCACAATCTTTGAGGACATCTTTAAATTAGAAGCCGGCCATTACATGAAAATAAGTGCTGATCTCCAATATGATATTAGTCAATACTGGAAGATTGATGGCGACGATTCCGAATCCTCTAACTCTTTAAATTTGGGAAACCATAAGAAAAAAATCATAGAATTACTCTCTGATGCGGTTGAATTGAGGATGATATCAGATGTGCCGTTAGGAGCGTTTTTAAGCGGAGGAATAGATTCTTCGATTATTGTGGGATTAATGAGTGAAATCTCCGGAAAGAAAATTCAGACCTTTACTATCGGAAATAAAGAAAAGTCATACGATGAATCAGCAAAAGCTGAATTTGTGGCAAAATATTTTAAAACGGATCATCATACTTTTATCATACAAGATGATGATTATTTATCAATTTTAGATCGGGCGATAAATGATTTTGATGAACCTTTTGCAGATTCTTCAGCTCTGCCAACCTACCTTGTATCAGAATTTGCCCGCCAGCAGGTAAAAGTAATATTAACCGGGGACGGAGGAGATGAAGTTTTTGCAGGCTATAACCGCTACCTTGTATTTAAGTATCTTGAAAAATATATGCTGCTACCCTTGATAGTAAGGAACTACATTATCAGACCAATATTCAATAATTTGCCGGTTTCCAGTAAATATAGAAAATTTGTTAAAGTTAAAAAGATTGTTAATAATGAAGGAAAAAATATTTTTGATCAATATCATGCCATGCAGCGTCTGGGATTTTCGGAAAGAGACCTGGCTGATATTTTGTTGGATAATAATAAATCAGATTACACAAGGTCCTTCGTATATGAAAAATATAATATGATTAATTATGCTTCAAACCTGAATAAGATTTTACAAACTGATCTTACGATAGGCCTGGAAGGTGATATGCTGGTAAAGGTAGACAGGATGTCCATGCTGAATTCTCTGGAAGCCAGATGTCCTTTTTTGGATTACCGTTTAGTGGAATATTCTTTTAAAATTCCTGCCGAATTAAAATTATACCATGGTCAATTAAAATACTTGTTGAAAGAGTGTTTCAGAGAAAAAATCCCGCCTGGGATTTTAGCTGCGCCTAAACAGGGTTTTGAAATACCAATCGGAAATTTTATCAGCAATCAATTACAGCCTAAAATCCAAAATTTTTTAAAGTCCGATCTCTTAAATACTTTAAGATTGGTTGATTTAAATAAAATAACAAAAATCAATCAGAAACATCTGTTAGGAATTGATAAATCTTTTCAGCTATGGACCTTTTTTGTTTTCGCTAATTGGGTGGAAAATTTCCAGAATTTTATCGAAATAAAATAATATAGCATGCAATTATAATCTTTGTACTGTTGTCTCATTGTTCACAAATAATATGTCGCAGAATACTCTAATAAAATTATCTGGAAAATTTTAATTTTGAGCAGTACTGAAATAACCGGATATAAAACGAAAACTTATCTTTCAATAAATTAAGAATCCGTTCTGATTATGATTTATTCTCTGATTTTTAGTTTGGGTTATTTTTTAAAAAAACCGTTATCATTAAAATAATTATCACTTTTCGCAAGATATATCTGGTCATAAATTACACTCCGTACTTAAACATCTATACAAAATGCATATACCTTTTGTTGATCTTAAACAACAATACCTTTCAATTCAGCGGGAAATAAAGCAGGAACTGGAAAACGTCTGCCAGAATGCCAGCTTCGTACTGGGGCCTTTTGTCAGGACTTTTGAGGAAAATTTTTCAAAATTTATAGGGATTAAACATACCATCGGCCTGAATTCCGGCACCTCCGCGGTTCAGTTGGCGGTGCAATCTTTCATTTCACCCGGTGATGAAGTAATTACGGTCCCCAATACGTTTATCGCCACTACCGAAGCCATTACCGCCGCCGGGGGCAAAGTAGTTTTTGTGGATATTGAAGGAGAATCCTTCAATATGGATCCGGCAAAACTGGAATCTGCGATTACACCCAGAACGAAAGTCATTGTCCCGGTCCATCTCTTCGGTCAACCGGCCGACATGGATCCGATCCTGGAAATCGCCCACAAACATAAAGTATTTGTGGTTGAAGATGCTGCCCAGGCCCATGGTGCGGAATACAATGGGAGAAAAGCAGGAAGTCTTGGTACGGCCGCGGCATTTTCGTTTTATCCCGGAAAAAATCTGGGTGCCTATGGCGAGGGAGGCGCCATTACAACCAATTCAGATGATATTGCCGGCTTCGTTAAAATGTACCGAGACCATGGCTCCCGGGAAAAATATATACACGAGTTTGAAGGGCATAATATGCGCATGGAAGGATTTCAGGGTGCGATCCTGTCCGTTAAGCTGAAATATTTGGAAAAATGGAATAATGCCCGTCGCAATCATGCCAGGCTGTATAATAAATTATTAAGAGATGATCCTTCCGTAATCACGCCCTTAGAAATGAGTTATGCAAAGCATGTGTATCATCTGTATGTAATCCGGGTGCCAGACCGCGAAAAATTGCAGCAGTACCTGAATGAAAATGGAATTAGTTCCGGATTCCATTATAAATATCCCCTGCATTTACAGAAAGCTTATCAGTACCTGGGGCATATGCAAGGTGATTTCCCGGTTACGGAAAAGGTGATGAATGAAATTATCTCCTTACCCATGTACCCGGAATTAACTGAAGATCAGATTGAGTATGTTGTGCATCATGTAAAAAAATTTCATAAAATCAACAATTGCTCCTGACGATTTAAATTAAGAGGCTTTTACATGATAAACCTTGGTGTAATTGGGGTAGGGTATTGGGGACCTAATATTATTCGGAATGCCGTATTAAATAAACGATTTAAGATGAGTTGCTGCGCGGATTCAAAACCGGAAAGGCTAGATTATATTAGCGCTCTATATCCCACAATTAAAACTTCACCAAATTATAAAGAGATTATCGACGATTCGTCCATTGATGCGGTGGCGATATGTACCCCGGTTTTCACCCATTTTGAGATTGCTTCGGCCGTTCTGCAGGCGGGAAAGCATATTCTAATTGAAAAACCTATGACAGGAACCTCAGCGGAAGCGCAGCAGTTGCTTGAATTAGCTGAGAAAAATAAATTAAAGATATTGGTGGATCATACCTTTCTGTTTACCGGAGCAGTACGCAAGATTAAAGAAACTATTAAAAGCGGAGAAATCGGGGATATTTATTACTTCGATTCGGTACGAGTGAACCTGGGACTATTCCAGCATGATGTCAATGTGGTATGGGATCTGGCACCACATGATATAGCTGTCATGGATCATCTCATTGACAGGAAGGCGGAAAGTATTGTGGCAACAGGTTCGGATCACCTCGGCAATGGCCTTGAGGATGTTGCCTTTGTTACCGTTTTTTATCCGGATAATATCATTGCCCACATTCATGTGAATTGGTTATCACCGGTTAAGATCAGACAGACCCAGATCAGCGGAACCAAAAAAATGATTGTGTGGGATGACAATTCCCCCAGTGAAAAGGTTAAAATTTATGATAAAGGAATAGAAGTCATACAGACTGCCGACCAGGTTTATAATACGCTTGTGCAATACCGCACGGGGGATATGTACTGTCCGAAAATCCCGCAGAGTGAAGCTCTGGCGGTTGAGATGGATCATTTTGCCGATTGTATTGAGAAGAACATTACACCAATATCTGATGGATATTCCGGATGGCGGGTGGTGCAAATACTGGAATCATCCGAGAAATCGATCAAACACAGAGGCAGGGAAATCAGATTATGAAATTTATCAGCATCAGCGATGACGTTGAACTCGGTCAGGGTGTTAAAATTTATAATTTTGTGAACCTGTATGGATGTAAAATAGGGGACAATACCAAGATCGGAACTTTTGTGGAAATACAGAAGGGGGCCACCGTGGGTAAAAATTGCAAAATATCCAGCCATACCTTCATCTGTGAGGGGGTTCATATTGAAGATAACTGCTTTATCGGGCACAATGTGACTTTTATAAATGATAAATACCCCCGCTCCACCAATGAAGATGGCCGCATGCAAACGGAGGAGGATTGGCAGTGTGTGCCAACCTTTGTGCGACGGGGAGCCAGCATCGGCAGTAGTGCCACCATACTCTGTGGTGTAACCATCGGGGAGAATGCCATTGTGGGTGCGGGAGCAGTCGTAACCAAAGATGTTCCCCCTAATATCACCGTGACAGGAGTACCCGCCAGGACTATTAAAGGCTAGCTTTCGGTTATGTATTTAATTCACCTGCCCGTCACTTCGGTCAATTCAGTTTCGATGGCAGTTTCACATTAAAGGGGAGATCCAAATTATCCCCTTTTTTTCATGAATGAACAATTAACACATATCTGATGGTCTTTATTTCGAGTAATACAATTTTCGGATAGTGGTCCAACCATATCACGGAAAATAAGGACATTCTTCTTGTTTGATTCATAATCCCTCTTTAAATTTAACTTTCGTAAATATAAGATTTGACTGAATTTCACCGTATCAATGAATTTTTTTATTATTTTTCTTTCAGCATTCATTTTATCTCTGGTCGCCGTATATGCAATAAAACGGATCGCCCTGAGGTTAAAAATTGGTTCTTTACCTTCGCCTCGCAAACTTCACCGGGGATTCAAACCTCTGCTGGGAGGGGTTGGTTTCGCTATTGCCATATTATTGTCAATTTTGATTGGACAATTGATTGGCCTCCTTCCCCGGGAAGTCTGGATTCAGTATAAATATTTCTGGACGGGTTTTTTTATTGTGTTGCTTACCGGGATTGTGGATGATGTCGGTGGTATTTCCTCCAGAATAAAGTTTTTAGGGGAAGCCACCGGGGCCATCCTGTTAATATTAGGTGGCTGCAAGATTCAATCCTTCAGCGGTTCCATCGGTGAGGTTTTAAATCTGGGAATATTTTCCATACCATTCACCTTCCTCTGGATTATTTTTATTATTAACGCTATCAACTTATTGGATGGTCTGGACGGCCTGGCTGCAGGTGTTGGTTTCCTTATTACCACCGGTATGATTATCATCGGAATAATGATAAATGGCATTTTTTTGGTGGTCCTGGGATTGGGGCTTGCAGGAGCTTTACTGGGTTTCCTGAAATATAATTATCATCCTGCCTCTATTTTCATGGGAGAGGCGGGAAGTCTGCAGCTGGGTTACCTGCTGGCTTTCTTTTCCATTGAGAATCTCAAGGTAGCCGGAAGTCACCAAATCTATTTTATGGTGGCACTGGTTCTTTTCTGTGTACCCATGACGGACACACTGGTGTCTTTTCTCAGAAGACTGGGACAGGGCCATAGTCCCTTTCTCGCAGATAAGGAGCATATACATCACCGCCTGCTGAAATTAGGTCTCTCCCATCTTCAGACCGTCTGGTTAATGTATTTTCTGACCTTTTTTTATGTTACTGCCGGTGTTTTAATTTTTTATTTTAAGGGATTCCTGGGATTAATTTTGTTCGGAATTGCCTTCTTTCTGGCAGTTTTCTGGATTTACAGATTGGGTTATGTGGAGACCAGGTTTTCCTGGCAGAAATTTGCACATCAGTTCCAGCAAATGGTAATCGTTAAAGCCCGAGCTCCACTTCACTTTAACCGAATCTGGCATCGTCTCATCCTGATTATCAGTGACGTTCTCACCGTAAACTTTGCCTTATACTCCATGCACTGGTTTAAATTTGAATCAGGTGTTTTTGCCCAGTCCACCTATCGCCCCATTTCTGACTATTTCTTCAGCCCTGTTTTTCTTTTCCTTTTGCTGGCCTGGATATTTCTGTTTTTTGTTAATAATCTGTATCAACTGGACTGGGATATCTCCCGTTTCGAAAAAACCTGGCGGGTATCTAAGGTAATTACCTTCGGAATCATACTTCTGGGTTTATTAACTATTGATTTCCGACGGCTCATCAGTGAATCCCAACTTATATCGCTTCTGGGTTACTGGATAATGATGATAATTTTTGTAAATACCGGTCGTTTGATAATAATTGGGATTGAAAAGAGGCTTCGTATTTTCGAATATTCTCCCCGCAAAACTCTGATCATTGGTCTAACGGATCTAGCAAAAAAAGTTTACAGGGATATTCAATATAATCCTCATCTAATCTTTGATGTAATTGGATTCGTAGCTAAAAAATCGAAGGAAAATACATACCTGGGATTGCCGGTCCTGGGCAGTTATAGGGATTTGCCGGAAATAATTCACCGCTATAAAATTCAGGAGGTAATTATTGCCTTGCCGGAGAGTTCCAGTCAGGATTTTATCAATATCCTGGGTTTGTGTGAGCCGCAAGGAGTAAAAATTAAAACCTTGCCGGGGCGGCAGGAATTTTTATCTTCACAACGGCTAAATCTGGTTAGCCACAGTTTTATCCAACTTTTCACGGAAAGTATGGTGCTGTGGCAATGGGTTATTAAAAGACTGGTTGACCTGCTGCTTTCCCTGATTTTTGTGATTCTGCTTTCTCCGTTCCTCCTGGCGGTGAGTATAATTCTGGTTTATTATTTCAGGAAATCTGTACTGGTAAAGGTACCGGTGATGGGAGAGAATGGTATTCCCTTTAACATGTATGTTTTTCGTCTTACCGGGAAAAATTATGATTATCAGGATAATGCTATTTATCTGGGCACTGATCCCCCGGCTGCGGACGCTGCAGGATTTATCTTGTTTTTATTCAGGTACAGATTTTATAAATTACCTCAACTGCTGAATGTTTTTCTCGGTGATATGAGTATTGTAGGACCGCGGCCCGAACCGATCGAATGGTATCAGGAATTCAGCCCTCTGGTTAAATTTCTACACCGCAGGATTATGGTCAGACCCGGTCTCACCGGTCTGGCCCAGGTAAAGTATCATTATGAACTTTCCCAGAAAAAATTACAGGAATGGGCGAGATTTGACATGTATTACACTGAAAATTTATCTCTGCGGATGGACATGGGGATACTTATACGAACTATTCTGATGATTTTTGTCAAACCTTATCAGAATTCAAAAAAAGAAAAGGTGCGGATCCCGGGGCTTTAATTCTTCTTAATGGCCATTTTAAAGGGTCAAAAGTATATGCCAAGAAAGAATCCATCTAAAAAAATTGAAATATCTGTTATCATTGTAAATTACAATGTGAAAGACTATCTGGCACATGCACTTTCCTCGATTGAACGGGCTTTGAAAAATATTTCCTATGAAATAATTGTTGTGGATAATAATTCAATTGATGGCTCAGTCTCATACCTGAAGACGCACTTTCCCGGCGTAAAATTGATTGCAAATCAGGAGAACGTAGGATTTGGCCGGGCCAATAACCAGGCAATCAAGAAGATCAGCGGTAAATATGTTGTACTGATTAATCCGGATACTTTGGTACAGGAGGATACCTTTAACCGCCTGCTGGATTTTTTTAATAATACGCCGGACGCCGCTGCGGCAACATGCAAAATCATAAATCCTGATGGCAGTTTTTCCATCGACTGCAGGCATAGTATACCTTCACCCTCAATCGCTTTATGGAAGGTGACAGGACTAAGCACGTTGTTTCCCCGTAGCCGTATCTTCGGACAGTATAATCTTACATTTCTGGACGAAAATGAAATCTACCAGGTTCCGGCAATCTCGGGCTCCTTCATGATGATAAAAAAAGAGGTTCTGGATCATGTAGGACTTTTCGATGAACGTTTTTTTATGTATTGTGAGGATATTGATCTCTGTCACCGGATTAACTGCAGCGGCTACAAAATTTATTACGTCCCAACTACCAGCATTATTCACTATAAAGGGGAAAGTACCAAGAAGAACCGTCTGGATTATGTGCTCACATTCAATAAATCGCTTTACCTCTTTTTTCAGAAATATTATGCCCCAACCTCCGTATTTCTGTTCCGTTGGTTAGTTACTGCGGGAATATTCATGAGGGCAATTTTTATTTATATAAAGAATTTTTTTAACAACCAGTTTCCCCTTCTTCTGGATACATTACTTTTGAACATCATTATTTTCCTGTCCTTCGTGATCAGATTGGAAACGAGCCGCGGATTCCGCTGGAAAGAGTATACTGATCAATTTTGGGTAATTAATGTCATCGGTACGGGTCTTTTCCTGGGGCTGGCTTTCTATCTGGATATCTATCCCAACAGGCGTTTTTCTATTCAAAGTATTGTTAAAGCCAACATTTTGACTTTCCTGTTGCTGGCCGCCCTCACGTTTTTCTTTAAACAGTTTGCTTTTTCACGGATGGTGGTTTTACTGACTTTTATATTCAGTCCCATGGTCATGATTGGCTGGCGTTTTGTTCTGCGAAAATACTACCGAGGAGACCGATCCGCACTTGGGAAAGACCTTTTTGCTAAGCCGACCCTGGTGGTCGGAAGCGGGGAAGGGGCGGAATTGTTGTTTAAAAAGTTAATAAGTTATAAAAGTATTGACTACGATTTAAAAGGGTGGGTGTCTGTTGATGATACGGTGAATGATCAGGAACTTTCTCTAACTAAAAATCTTGGCACGGTTAAAAATCTCTCCCAGATTATAAAAATGTACAAAATTCGTCAGGTTATTTTTTCTGCCCATTCACTCAGTTACGAAGAAATCCTGAAAATTATGTCTGGAGTAAGGAATACGCTGGTTGAATTCAAGATGGTTCCATCCAATTTTGAAGTGGTTATCGGTAAATCGCATATTGAAAAACTGGATGCTTATCCTCTATTGGATATTGAATATTCATTGGGACGAAAATTTAATCAATTTTTAAAAAGAGTAGTGGATATTTCTTTTTCTCTGCCATTAATCATTATTCTCTCCCCTTTGATATTCCCGGAACTGTTGTTATTTAAAAAGAATTATAAAAAACGGACATTCCAGGGTGCAGGAAGTAAAACTGTCCGGATATATTGCCCGGTATCTGAACAGGGATTCAGTCCGGTACGAAGCTGGTCTCTGTTTCTGCAGGTACTTGTGGGAAATCTTTCGCTGGTTGGAGCACCACTCAGGGAGAGTTACCAGGAAATGCTTAACGGCAAATACTTTTTTAAACCCGGCCTCACCGGTCTGGTACAAATTAACCGGGAAAAAATCAATTCACCGGAGGATGAAGAAAAATACCATCTTTATTATATGAAGAATCAGTCTACTTTACTGGATTTTGAAATTATGCTGAAATCATTCCGGAAGGTAAAATAAAATTACTATTTTCAAGGCCTCTCTTCTTAATTAATTTCCGCTATTTTTTTGTCCAGAACCGGTAGTATCATTTCCCAGGTGATATTTTGAAGACAATTGCCATATGGGCATTTATCCATATTGCATGTGTTACAGGGATTTACCGGGGCCTTAATTACGGAATCCAACCGGTTATAAGGACCCCATCTTTCCGGTGAACAGGGCACAGCCGGACAATAGAAGGCCAAGAGAGGAATCTCAAAAGCACGGGCGATATGGAGAGGACCGGTACTGTTTGAGATAAAGAAACGTGATCCGGCAATAACCGACATATATTGTTCTAAATTCCATTTTCCTACAACTTTAATGACTTTTTCATTGCTGTATCCAGGAGAAATACTATCAACCAGGTTTTTTTCTGAACTGTCTCCCGCCAGGATAATGTCCATATCAGTCTTTTCTATGAGATGAGCTAAAATCCGGGCGAACATTTCCGAAGGAAGATTTGGAGCGGAACCACCGCTGCCGGGATGAATGATGATGTATCTTGAACCAATGTGAAATTTCTGAAGTTCAGTTTGTTGAATATGCCACATGCATTCATCATTGGTAAACTGAAAATTGATTTCGTCTGGTAGCGGGATATCCCGGACATAGTTTTTGAGAAGTGACAAATTGTACTCCAGTTCATGACGCAAGCCATATTTACGATGCTCATAAACTGGATGATTCAGCAGAAACGAGTACCAGCGGTATCCGCTTCCTACCCGGTGAGGAATATAGGCCAGAAAAATTGACAGAGCAAGATAGGACACGGGATGAAATAAAATGGCCAGATCAATATGCTTTCGTTTCAGTTCTTCAGCAAGCTTTAAATGACCCCTTAAACCATGATGTTTTCCATATGGATCATACGATATGATCTCATCAATGTACGGATGATGTTTCAGCAGGGGGGAGGTATACTCCCGGGTCAGAAAAAATATACCGGCATGAGGATAGTTTTTATGCAGAAGAGAAATGGCTGGTGTGGTTAAAATCACATCTCCAATCCGGTCTGTTCGAATAAGCAATATATTTTTATAATCCATTCCCTATCTGCCTAAGTATCAGATTTTTCACGAAGTTTAAAATACCGAACGGCAAAATTAAGCGCATCGAAAAGGGCTGCAAATAAACCCTGCCATCCATCTCTGAAGCCCATTTTGAAAAAATATCGTCTAAGGAAACGGAGGGATGGTAAGAAAATTAAGTAACGACAGGTCCTTTGCCAGGAGGGTTTGATACCTCTATGATATAAAAAATCGGCCTCGAAACTTGTATAAAAGTCGAATTTTGCCAGGTATTGAGAGATTGACTGGTAGGGATAATGAAGTAGATCCGATTTTAAATGACCGATTTCACCATCAATTTCCAGTTTCTCGTGAACGTGTTTTTGGGGAAACATGCCGTGACCTTTTTTAAATAGACGCAGCTGAAGATCAGGATATTGACTGCCAAAACGCAACCATTTGCCAAAATAATGGTTCCGGCGTTTCAACAAAAACGCCTTGCAATTCTGGGGCTGCCGGATGGTTGTCATAATGTTTTTTGCAAGAGCTTCCGGTATTCGTTCATCAGGATCCAGGTAAAAAATCCACTCACCTTCGGCCTGCTCCAGGGCATAACTCTTATTGATATTTAAATTTGGATTATTAGGTTTGTTGAAAGTACGGCAATCATTCTTATCGGCAATTTCCACCGATCTGTCAGAACTGCCGCAGTCAACATATATGACTTCATCCGCCCAATGCAAAGTCGGTAACAGCTCTGTGAGATGTTCTTCTTCATTGAAACCTATAATGGTTACCGAAAGATTCTTCATTTCTGTTTTCCCTCAATCGGTATTCTCCGGGAACACATCTTTAGCACATCTTGATATTTATTTATGGTATCATCATAAAATCGTGAATAGCTGAAACGTTCCATTGCTGTCTTTCTTGCCTGTTTCCCCATTTTCATTCGCAGTTCATAATTTTCTACGAAAATCTCCATTGCCTGGCTCAATCTTTCCGGAGATTGAGCAGGAACCACAAATCCATCTCTACCGGAAGTGACCATTTCCGGCAAAACATTTATATCAGTCACAATTACCGGTTTACCCATGGACATGAATTCTGCGGTCACCCTGGAGATGGCCTCGGAATCCAGGGAACATACAACACCAATATCGATAAGGTTCATCACTTCCCGGACATCCTGGTATTTTTCAAGAATTAAAACCTGATTCAGTATCCCCAATTGAGAGGCTTTTTCCTCCAATAAGTGACGAGTGATTTCCACCTCTTCCCCGCTGATAATAAACCGGACATTCCTTTTCTTTTCTATGATCCGGGCAGCTGCTTTAAGAAAAGATGAATGATCTTTTACCGGGGAAAATCGTCCCACCATTCCAAAGGCTACTGCATCAGCAGGTAAATTCATTTTATTTCTGGACATTTCTACATTGGCCGGTGGACTGAATAAATCCGTATCGACGCCGGCATAAACAACGGTGGATTTTTGATCCAGAACAGGCCACACATTCTGATAGCGGATTTTATTAGCCCTGCAGGAGAAAATGAAAAAATCAGTATGATTCAAGTGTAAATTTTTATTAAAGCGATTATTTTTAGGTGGCCGGACATCCCCCACTGTGCGAATCAGAGGTAAACCGGTGTACTTTTTTTTTATCAAAGCTGAATAAAAATGGTCCTCCGGACGGTGTGCATTAATAATATCGATTTTTTTAGCTGATATAAAATTCCGATAATTCCTTAAATTCTTCAGAAAATACCAGGGGTAAAAACTTTCAAAGTTCAGCTGAAGAACGGGCAAATTTTCCTTCTTAGCTTCTTGAATGGATGGAGTATTAGCACTTCCCCCTACATATACAGGCATACCATTTTGCTGAAGAATCTTGGATAGGGCGATTGCGTAATAAGCGCTGGCATTCCACCAGCGAACCGAGATCAGTTGAAGCGTTGAAAGAGGATTTTTCAGCATAATTCAAAATTTAGTCAGAACTCCCCCTAAAACCAAAGGTAATAAAATCCGGGCAGGGCTGTTGTGGGAAGAGCCGGGTCTCTTCAAATTGAGTTGCATTTGAAGGTATCAATCGCTTAATTATCCATGTGGAAAAATTACTAATCAGTACCTGTTTTATAGATACGGAGTTAGAGTATAATATAGAAATTCTTCGATCGGATTTCCATTTCTGGAGAAATGGTTAAAGGAAGACCGGCTGATGCTTTTCTGACGGCAGATTGCCAGTGGGCCTGGGGTACCCGGGTCTCCTGCCGAGATACAGAATGGATCCGGTGAGGACGTACTTTTTATAGGAATTTCTGGTTATCAATAATTGATGGTACATATAACTCAATAGAATATATTCATAGTGTGCAGGAAGGAAAGTTGATTGAGAAATATAAGAAGATCAATCTTGCGATCCTCAAATCCCACAGCCAGCGATTGGAGTTTGAAAAATCTAAAACCGTTCCTCTCACGGAAAGGTTAAACAGGCAATTGGGTTTTTTGTCCGCTTTCTGCTCAGGGAGAGAATGAAAGCATTTACATATTCCCGACTGTCAGAAGTCCGCGATTAGTTAAATTATTTAGAAATTCCATATGACACTCGAACAGCTGATTGATTATTTAAAAAATGATCCGGAGATTTCACAGAGTATCTCTTTTTGGAAAGAAATTCCTGAAAAACCTCCAATTTATGGAGAATTTCCCGAATTTATTAATCCATCCATTCAGGATGCGCTCAATACCCGGGGAATTAATAAATTATATTCTCATCAGAGTGAGGCGATGCAGCGCATACAGGATGGTCAGAATATTGTACTGGTAACCCCGACCGCTAGTGGTAAAACCCTTGCTTACAATGTACCTGTACTTAATAAAATCCTTTCCGATCCGGATAGTAGGGCTTTATATCTCTTTCCTACCAAGGCGTTATCCCAGGACCAGTTAAAAGAATTGCACGATCTCATTACGCTTATGAATGCTGATATCCGTACATACACTTTCGATGGAGATACCCCCGTGACTGCCCGAAAAGCTATTCGAAAATCAGGTCATATCGTTATTACAAATCCGGATATGCTTCATCAGGGTATTCTTCCGCATCATACTATCTGGGTAAAACTTTTTGAGAATCTGAATTATGTGGTTTTAGATGAGATTCATCACTACCGTGGTGTTTTCGGCAGCCATCTGGGCAATCTTATCAGAAGATTAAAGCGCATATGCCGGTTTTATGGGAGTAAGCCCCAGTTTATCTGCTGCTCGGCCACTATTGCGAATCCGGCGGATCTTGCCGCACGGATAATTGAAGAACCGGTAACGTTGATTGATAAAAATGGAGCTCCAACCGGCCGCAAACATTTTGTCCTTTTTAATCCGCCGATTATTAATAAACAACTGGGTATCAGAAGATCGGTGGTTACCGAAGTTAGAAAACTGGCTTCTCATTTATTGGCTGCCCGCGTACAATTTATTGTGTTTGCAAGGAGCAGGGTGAAGGTGGAAATTCTGACAAAATATATCCGGGAAGCAGCTAAAAAAATGCACATCGATCCCCAAAAAGTTAGCGGATACCGCGGAGGTTATCTCCCGCTGGAAAGACGCCGGATTGAACAGGGACTTAAAAGTGGGAGCATTCTGGGAGTTGTGAGTACCAACGCTCTGGAGTTAGGGATAGATATAGGACAATTGGATGTATCAATTTTAGCCGGTTATCCCGGTACCATTGCCAGTGCCTGGCAGCAAGCGGGTAGGGCGGGGCGGAGAAGCAATACCTCACTCACCATTATGATAGCCAGCAGTTCGCCGCTCAATCAGTATCTCATGGATCATCCAGATTATTTTTTTGAAAAATCACCGGAAAGTGGGATTGTGGATCCCAATAATCTGCTTATACTGATGAGTCATATTAAATGCGGAGCGTTTGAAATTCCTTTTCGCGAGGATGAAATTTTCGGAATTGAAGGTTCCAGGGAAATTCTGGAATATTTGGCAGAGAAAAATGTTCTACGCCATGCCGATGGAAAATATTTCTGGATGAGCGAAATTTTTCCGGCCGAGGAAATCAGTCTGCGCAGTGCCTCACCAGATAATGTGGTGATTATTGATAAAACCCGGGGTGACAGAGTGATAGGAGAGGTGGATCTTTTCAGTGCCCCCATGCTGGTTCATCAGGAAGCTATATATATGCATGAAACAAACCAGTATCATGTGGATGAGCTGGACTGGGATCGGAAAAAGGCGTATGTGCGTTCCGTAAGTGTGGATTATTTCACTGATGCCATTACCAAAACGAATATTAAGGTGTTATCAGTTGATGAGGCAAAGAGTTTCGGCCCATTAAATCTGTCATACGGAGATGTTAATGTCAGTACCGTTACCACGGCCTATAAAAAGATTAAACTGTTTACCCATGAAAATGTGGGCGCCGGAAAAGTTCATCTGCCGGAAATTGAGATGTCAACCACATCTTTATGGATGGAACTCATGCCGGAGTTCATGGAAAAACTGGGAATTCCGGACTCGCAGCTGGGTGGAGCTCTGCAGGCTGTAGCCAATGTATTCAGAAACATTGCGCCCCTTTTTATCATGTGTGATCCGGGCGATATCCGGTCCGTACCAATGGTGCGCGCTCCATTTTCCCAACGTCCTACAATTTATCTCTATGATAATTACCCCGGGGGTGTTGGATTAAGTCTAAAAATTATGAGTTATCCTTATCCACTGATTTCCGGAGCACTGAATCTGGTCAAGAGTTGCCCTTGTGATTCCGGCTGTCCCAGTTGTGTCGGTCCGGTGCTGGAAGTGGGAGAGAAAGGGAAATTTCTGGCCACAGTTCTGCTGGAAGAAATCAATAAACAGGTAAATTCTGAAAATTAAAAAGATATGAGTAGTATTAAAGATAAACTGCAGCGTCTGGACCGGTCTCCTGCCATCCGATCTGAATCTTGTCAGACTGAAAATCCTGCCACCGGAAAATGGATTACTGATTTTCAAATGGAACTCGGTGCTTCGGTACTTGAGGAAAAAAATTCGTTTATTATCCTTAAAGAAAATTATTTTCCACTTTATAAAAATTCCAGCTACAATAACCTGCAGGAAGCAAATTACTTTCTGCCACATTTCCATTATATTAGTGGAGATCCGCGCACCAGGGACTGGAACCTGCGAAAAACCCTCTTCATTGATCTGGAGACAACCGGGCTTTCCGGTGGAACCGGCACATTTGCCTTTTTAATAGGTCTGGGCCATGTTGAACTGGATCATATCGTTGTCAGGCAATATCTGTTGCCGGATTTCCAGCATGAGTGGCTGCTGCTGAAGCACATTAAAAATGCATTTGTGGGAAGGGAATTTATTGCCAGTTTCAATGGTAAAAGTTTTGATATCCCCTTACTCCGAAATCGTTTTATACTTAATCGCATTGATTCCGTTCTTGATGATCTCATCCATATAGATATTCTTCATCCCGCCCGGCGGATATGGAAAAGACGTCTAAATTCATGTGACCTGGTAAATCTGGAGTATGCTGTTTTAGGAGAGGAAAGGATAGGTGATATACCGGGCGAAATGATTCCCCAGATCTATTTCGAGTATATCCGTAAAAGACAGGCGATTCTTTTGCGTGATGTGCTGGAGCACAATTATTATGATATAGTTCATTTGATCATTCTTACCATGCATATTGGAAAAATGATTGCAGATCCGCTGGAATCCTGCCGACATGAAGAAGATCTCTATTCCCTGGCCAGATATTATTACCAGAATGAACATTTTTCAGAAGCTTTACCGTTATTGCAGCATCTTTATGAACTGGGAAAAGATCCTCAACTGAAAAAAGAATCCATGTTCATTCTGTCCATGATCTACAAAAAAAGAGGAGACACCCGGGCTTCCCGTGATTTATTTCAGGCTCTCATCAGTACCCAGAAGGATCATGCAGAAGCACTTCAAGAACTTGCCAAATATTATGAACATAAGGAAAAAAATTATCGGAGTGCGCTGGAGTTAATAGACAGAGGAATTGAATACTCGTTGTTTCTGCAGCAGTTGGGTAAAGATTCACCCCTCCATGATATTAAGGATGATCTGATCTACCGTCGTAACCGCCTGATTAAAAAAATAAGTAAATGGTCTTCTGAAGCAGAAAGTGAGTAAACAGTTATTAATCAGCAGTTGGCAGTAATTCTGGTTAAGTCATAAAAGATTAATCCGGTAAAATTATTTTTTTACCTTCAGTAATTGAACATCAAAAATCAGAGTGGCGTTTGGGGGAATTACTCCAGCCGCACCATATTCACCATATGCCAGATCCGGGGGGATTACCAACTGGCGTATTCCACCGACTTTCATGCCTGTCACACCTTCTTCCCAGCCAGGTATGACTGTACCACTCCCCAGTTTGAAAGAAAGTGGTTTGTTTCTGAGGACTGAACTGTCGAATCTCTTACCAGTTTCCAGCCATCCGCTGTAATGCAATGTAACTGAATCACCCGAAATAGCCTCTTTACCCGATCCGACTTTAATATCTGCATATTTCAACCCGCTCGGTGTTATAGTATATGCACTGTCTGCTATTTTTGTTGGCTGATCAGTGGATATTCCGATTTTTTCTTCCTTTGAACATGAGACAAGCAGCAGCAGGATAAATCCATAATGGAAAATATAACGCATCAATCCTCCTTATCTTTGGTCTTACTATTATTTTTGAATCAAGTTTGGCAATCATATACGGCCGTAGAACTTATTCGGCAATACATGGTTGAAAAATATACATATAAAAAGCTGTAATGTAAATAGTAGAGAGAACAAAAAAAATATGGCAATCGACATTATTTACTTGAAAAGATTCAATTGTTTAATTAGTTTTTGAAAATTGATTTTTCAATGAAAAACAGATTATTAGAAGAGGAAAATAAAAATATTCGGCGGTTGCAATTGATGGTAGATTTAACGATTCAATTATTATACCAGTCTGAGGAATTGACATTAGCGGAAGGATTTCAGCATATAGAAAATGTACGTAAATTTGCTACATATCTGTTTCCGGATAAGGAAAAAACATTTAATCTGATCTACCGTCCCAGAATGCTGCGGGTACTACGGGAACGGGGTATTCTGAATTTCTCGCAGAATTAATTATCTCTTTATATTTTTCACAAAGTTTAAATTCATAAAGGGATTGCCTTTAAGAAGGTGATTTGTATGTTTAAAATTGAAAAAGATGATCCTACCTATAAGAGTCTTCTGCAGAAGTATGAAAAGCCATTTAGGGAATTACTGGAAGAAGTATGTTCATATAACCCTAATTGTAACAGGGATTTGCTTGTAGATGTTTTTCAGTTCGGTATCTGGGCTCACCGTAACCAGTTCAGATATTCGGGAGAGCCATACTTCGAACATTGTCTATATGTCGCTAACATCCTGGCAAAATTCCGTATGGACAGTACTACAATTTCTGCCGGACTGCTTCATGATGTGGTGGAGGATACCGGTTTTGCCATGGATGACATTAAGGAAATGTTTGGTAAGGACATTGCGAACTTGGTTAATGGGGTCACCAAGATAAGTGAAATCAGTGGTCGTAAATCCCTCAGTCTGGAACTTCGGCAGGCGGAAACTTTTCGTAAAATGTTATTGTCCATGGCTAAAGATATTCGTGTTATTATTATAAAGTTTGCCGACCGTTTACATAATATGCGGACACTGCAGCATGTGGCGGCCCGCAAACGGTTGCGAATAGCGCTGGAGACCAGGGATGTTTATGCCCCGCTGGCACACCGCTTTGGAATGGCACAACTGAAAAGTGAACTGGAAGATTTAGCCTTTAAATTCATAGACAATAAAGCATTTGCAGATTTAGCCAGGAGATTGAATGAACGGAAAGATGAGCGGGAAAAATATATTCACCGCATAATAGATCCCATCAAAAACGAAATGGAAGAACATCACATTAAAGCCGAAGTGCAAGGGCGGCCAAAACACCTTTACAGCATTTACCGTAAAATGAAATCCCGTAATAAACCGCTGGAAGAAATTTATGATCTTTTTGCAATCCGGATAATCGTAAGTGAAGTAGCAGAATGTTATTATGTCCTGGGTATTATCCACAACCTGTTCATTCCTGTTTATGAACGCTTCAAAGATTATATTGCCATGCCTAAATTTAACGGATACCAGTCACTTCATACCACGGTTGTAGACAAATTCGGACGTATGATAGAGGTTCAGATCCGTACGGTTGACATGCACCGTATTGCGGAAATGGGTATTGCCGCTCACTGGAAGTACAAAGAAGGGAAATTTCCGGAATCCGAGGATGATTTTGATGATAAATTGATATGGGTACGTCAGTTGCTCGAACAGTATGAGGATGGGGAAACAGTTGATGCCAAAGACTTCCTGGACAGTCTGAAAATTAATCTTTATCAGGACGAAGTATTTGTTTTTACTCCAAAAGGTGATGTTATTAAGTTACCGCGGGGAGCAACACCTATTGATTTCGCTTTCGCCATTCATACCAATGTGGGTGTTCATTGCATTGGGGCAAAGGTGAATGGAAAGATTGTTCCGCTGAAATATACCCTGAACAGCGGTGATCAGGTCGAAATCATCACCAGCCAGAATCAGCATCCCAATCAGGATTGGTTGATATCCGTCAAGACCAGTAAGGCTCGGCACCAAGTCCGAAAATATCTGCGAGAAGTTCAGTTTGACCATAGTGTGAAACTGGGGGAAGAAATTCTTACAAAATATTTTAAGCGTTATCATGTAAAATTTAATGATGGAAAACTAGATGAACTGGTTAAAAAATTACATTTTGAAGACAGTTTAAACCTCAAAGCTGCCATCGGGCGCGGAGATTTATCTATAGAGAAGATTTTTTCAGTCATTTCGCCCGAAAAACCTGAAGAGCCGAAAGATAATCTTCTGGAAAAATTTTTACGACGTGGAAAGAAAAGATCAGCCATTCAGGTAGAAGGGGTAGATAATATCGTGGTTCATATCGGCAAATGTTGCCAGCCCGTTCCCGGCGATGATATTATCGGATATCTGACAAAAGGGAAGGGAGTCACAATCCATCGGACCAATTGTCCCAATATTCAAAGACTGATACAGGTTAAAGACCGTACCATCCAGGTTAACTGGACGGTGGAAGTGGATGAAAAATTTAAAGTTCAACTGGCATTGCTGGCAGAAGACCGTCATAATCTTTTGCGGGATGTTACTCAGGCAATATCAGCGCAGAATACCAATATTATCCATGTTGATCTCAGAGCGAAGGATCGACTGGTTACGGGAAAACTGATCATCGAAGTGAAAAATCTTCCCCATCTCACCAGAGTAATAAATGCGATCAGTAAGATTAAAGGAATATTGAGTGTGGAAAGAATTGAGGGATTTTTAAAAAAGCGTATGGCTCAAAATTAATGGAGGTTATAATGCCGGACTATATCTATTTGTCTCAGGAAGGTTATGATAAACTGAGGAAAGAACTTGATGAACTTAAACAGTTTAAACGTCCGGAGATTTCAAAAAAAATCTCCGAAGCCCGGGATTTTGGTGATTTAAAAGAGAATGCCGAATACCATGCAGCCAAAGAAGCTCAGACAATGCTGGAAACCAAAATATTAAAACTGGAAGAAACCATGAGCCGGGCACGTGTTCTGAAAAAGGAAGACATGGCAAAGGATAAGATTACAATACTTTCCAGAATAAAATTAAAAGATCTCTCTAGAGATATTGAAATGGAATATACGCTGGTTTCCCCCGAAGAATCGGATTATAAGCAAAACAAGATTTCCACTACATCCCCTGTGGGTAAGGCATTGCTGGGTAAAAAGAAGGGAGATGTGGTAAAAATACAGGTACCTGCGGGAACGCTTCGCTATCAGATCCTCGATCTAAAACTTTCTATATAGATGTAACTCTTTAATAATAATCCCGCTATATAAAAAAAGTGGAGACTTTTTTATGGCCCAGGAAGAGAAGGAAATCAGAAGACTATACCGTTCAAAACATGATCGATACATTGCCGGTCTCGCCGGCGGATTGGGTGATTATTTCCATATCGATGCGAATATCTGGCGGATTGTATTTATTATTTTAACTTTTACCGGTGGTATAGGATTGGTTTTGTATTTGATTGGTTTTATAATCGTGCCGGAAAATCCCTCACAGGAAAACCAGACTTCCAAGGTCAAGGAAAAAGACAGCACCTTTATTCTGGCCATTATTCTTATTATAATTGGCTTATTTCTTCTTACCAGGGAATTTGGCCTCTTTAATTATTTTCATTTATGGAGAATTCCCTGGGCAGTAATATGGGCGATCTTTCTTATTTTTATTGGAATTCTTCTGATTTTGGCTTCAAATAAAAGTACTTCCGGTGAGGATAAAAATGGTAAAAATTCCGCCTTAAATATTTTTGATATTAATAAACTATACCGCAGCACAGAAAACCGAATGATTGCAGGTATTTGCGGAGGAATAGGGGAATATTTTAACATCGATCCGTCCATAGTACGTCTGCTATGGATTTTGGCCTCTTTCGCCTCGGTGGGACTGGGCGTCCTGGTTTACCTTATTTTAATTTTCGTTTTAAGGGAAAAACCGAAAGAAGGATAATAGAATATTCCGGGCAATTGAAATACCTATTACCCGAAAATAATCATGTCAATTAAAAAGGGATATCTGAAGAGGCATCCCTTTTAATTGATTAAATTATTTAAAAATTGTTACTTTTCTTTTAGGGTAAGATATGCCCGAGGATTTTCCACAAATTTATTTTTACAATATTCACTGCAAAACCCATATAGTTGATTCTCATAAATTGTGGTGTCTCCAATAGCATGTTGGGTCAGATCCATATCACATACAGGATCATGGGTAGTTGTCAGCATATCCGCGGTGATATCCAGTGCTTTCTCTTCGGTTGGTTGTTCCTCCATTTTTATTTCTGCTTTTTTTTCACTTGAACAACTGCCCAATAAAAATAAAGTTATAATAAACAGGGGAAAAACATAATTATACGGCTTCATAATAGCTCCTCATATAAAATCAATAAATAATAACCATTTAATTATTTGATTCCGGGTGGACGATATTAAATTATTTATTATTTTTTCACATCCCGGCTGCAAATGGCAAAATTATTTTATAATTTAAAAATACATTTCGAACAAAACAATAATTTTAAGGTGATTCCAGGACTATTCTTATGATAATAGATTTGCCTGAATTTTTCAAGGGATTGTGTGATATCACTCGGCAACGCATACTAAACTTGTTACTGCATCACCCGGCAATGAATGTGAATGAGTTATGCCGGATATTAAATGAACCCCAGAGTAAAATTTCGCGACATCTGAATATTTTACGAACCAGCAAATGGTTGGTTAATTACCGCCGGGATCATTGGGTTTATTACCGGATAAATTCAGAGGTTGATCCAAGCTTGCAGCTCGTTTTGAAAAATTTGTTTAAAAATTATCTTCATTTTCAAAGTGACCTGAAAAATTCTATTGAAAATTATTAATGAAGGTTTTCCTGTTGAATCGCAAAACTGTTGTTTCCTTTATACTTATATGCGTTTATTATAATTGACTTGCATTTTATTATTTAATATTTTAATATGGTATGAGAGTGTTAAAACTAAGGAGAGAAACATGTTCAAATTTGTAATGAGTTCCATTCTGATTTTGCTGGTTTTAAGTTTTTTCACCCTTGGCATCATTGCTCAGGATAGTCAGCCCAAATATATTGGTGTCAAGAATTGTAAAATGTGTCATATTTCGAAAAAAAGCGGAGAAGCTTATAATATTTGGGCAGCTTCTGCTCATGCCAAAGCGTATCAAACACTTGCTACACCGGAAGCAAAGGAAATTGCCAAGAAGAATGATATTGAGGATCCACAAAAAAGCGAAAAATGTTTGAAATGCCACGTTACAGGATATGGTCAACCCGCTGCTGATTTTGAAAAAAGTTACAGCATGGAAGAGGGTGTTACTTGTGAAGCCTGTCATGGTCCTGGCAGTGAATATAATTCCATAAAAGTCATGAAACAGATCACTGCCGGTGAAGTGGATGGCGCGAAATTTGGTCTGGTTATACCAGATGCCGCATTATGCAAAAAATGTCATAATGAAGAATCTCCAACATTTAAGGGATTTGATTTTGAAAAATTTGCGACCCAGATTGCGCATCCCATTCCAGGCGAAAAATAATTAAAAGAAATTGTAAACTAAAAAAGGGCTTGTTTTCAAGCCCTTTTTTATTATTATTATATCCTTCCTTATTTCAATTAAAGCAACTGATATGGTGAACAATGCTTGATGACATTGGATTACACGACAAACTGGAGATCAATAACCGCGCCTTTGATATCCATACCGGAATCCTTCCGCAAAATAAAAAAATCATCTCAGAAGTTTTTGAAAAGGGATTATTTCTGACATCGAAGGAACGTCCCATTTACTTAAGAAATGAGAAGAAGAAAATCAATTACGAATTTTTAAATGATGTCACTAAATCATTCCACAATTCAGTTATTGATGAGTTTGAGGCATTATACCTGATTGAAGAGAAGTTGGACAAATTCAAACATACTATTTCTCATTTCCATCTGGGCAGTCTATTTCTTAAGCGGAATTTATTTCCGGAAGCTATCCGCCAATATAAAAAGGCTATAGACAATGATTCCAAAAATACCCGGGCGTATATGGGCCTGGGTATTTCGTATTTGAAATCAAAAGAATTTGAAAAAGCACTGGAAGTAATGAACAGAGCCCATGAAATTGAGGAAGGATATCCTGACCTTCTTAATTATACCGGCATGGCATGTCTCTTCAATGGTGAATATGAACGGGCTACCAGTATGTTAAAACAGGCAATTGATCTGAATCCAAATTATTATGAATGTCAGTTTAATCTCGGGGTGGCCCTCTATAAATCAGCATTGGACGGCGTTAAAGACCCGAAAGCCGTGGCCGTTCCGGCACGGGTGATTATTTATTTGAAACAGGTCAGGGATCTGGAAAAATACCAGCATATACATTGGCAGAAAAATTTCAATCAACTCCTGGAATTGCTAAAAGACAATAATCATGAAATTATTATTCCTGAAATTGAGAATTTTCAACTCAGATTGATTGATTTTGCTGCCTCCAAAGATAAAGTATATGAATTTTTCCTGCGATTTCTCTTCGGCGGCAATGAACTTTCGCATGACCTTATTGAAAAATATGAACCATATTTTCAAATATCTGACGAGACAACCGGTCAATTTCCAGATTATTGGAATGATCTTGGGATTTTTCATTTAATCAAAAGTCGAAGCTTCTATCTTCGTTCAATTTCTGAATTTGAAAGAGCGTTGGCGCTGGCGCCTAGTTTTGGAGATGCGAAAAAGTACAGAGACATGATCAAGGGTAATGAGAAAGGGTTTTTGATTCTGTTAAGAGCCATTTTGAAGTAAAGTGTAATTTTATCCCGATGATTCCCATCCTTATTGTTGACAACGAAGAAAAATTTTGTAAAGTGATTAAAGCTGCACTGGAGTTAGAAAGTCTGCCAGCGGCTTATGTTGTTTCCGGAGAACAGGCTTTGAAGTGGCTAAAAAACAATTCAACCGAATTGATTATTTCTGATCTGCGCATGGAGGGGATGGATGGTCTGGAGCTTTTAAAAAAGGTGAAAATACATAATCCGGAAATAGAAATAATCATTATGACGGCTTTTGCTTCTCAGAAATCAGCTATTGATGCCTTAAAAGAAGGAGCAGCTGATTATCTGATAAAACCATTTGAGATGGATGAATTACTCCTGCGCATTCGAAGAATCCTGCAACAGAAAAAACTCCGGACAGAAAACCGGCAATTGCGGTCTCAGGTCGGTAAACCGATTCTTTATGATGGAATGATTGGCCGCAGTAAACCAATGATGGAAGTCTATCAGCTGATTCATAAAGCTGCCAGTACTGATTCCACTGTTTTGATAACCGGGGAGAGTGGAACTGGTAAGGAACTGGTAGCAGAAATTATCCATAATCAAAGTTCCCGAAAAAATGAGCACTTTATAGCAATAAATTGTGCAGCAATACCCGAAAACCTGCTGGAGAGTGAGCTGTTTGGCCATGAAAAGGGTGCCTTTACTGGAGCGTCTCAAAGAAAAATTGGAAAATTTGAATTAGCTGAAACAGGAACTATTTTTCTGGATGAAATTGGCGATACCAGTCTGATAATCCAGGCGAAATTATTAAGAGTCCTTCAAAAGAAAGAGATATTTCGACTGGGGGGAAACGAGCGTATCAACGTCAATACACGGGTGATTGCTGCAACCAATCGCGAGATGGATAAGATGGTTAGAGAAAAAAAATTTCGTCAGGATTTATTTTACCGGCTGCATGTATTTCCTATTAAACTTCCGTCACTTCGGGAAAGAAAAGAAGATATTCCCGATCTCGTTAATCATTTTATAAAAAGATATGATATTATAGGAATTCACAAAGAGGCTCTAAAGGTTTTAATGGAATATGACTGGCCGGGCAATATCAGGGAATTACAAAACGTTATTGAAAGAGCCGCAATTCTGGCCAATTCCCTTATAACCCGGGAAGATCTTCCGGTGTTTAAAACCGACCAAGATCATGAGTCTTTTGAATTTGATATTCCTCTGAAAGGGTTTGAACTGGTTCAATTTGAAAGATATTTAATTAAACAAGCCATCCGGAAAGCCGGTGGGAATAAAACTCTGGCTGCTCAGATTCTTGGAATAACCCGCCGCAGACTTTATTCCATGATGAAAACTCTCCAAATTTAATCTCTATAATCCTGTCTAATTGGCATAATGTTTTGTCATATTTTATGTCTACCTAAAAAAGTCATTTAAATTGTTTATTGATAAATAATGTATAAATTATTGTATTACAATAATATACATTTGATCTACCCTGGAATGGCATGAATAATGCAAAAGGTTGAATGTTATAGTAAAGATATAAAGGAGATACAGACAAATGAACCTTGAAAAATATACAATAAAAGCACAACAGGCAATTGCCAATGCTCAACAGATGGTGATTGATGCTGGCCAGCAGCAAATTGCGCCTGAGCATGTCATGAAATCAATGCTTGAAGATTCCGAAACCATAATCCCGTCACTTCTTAAAAAACTTGATGTAAATATGGAAGAATTGCTCAGGAAGGTAAATGAGGCCATTGAAAAGTTTCCGAGAATTGAGGGTGGGACAGGGCAGATATATGCAAGTTCAAACTTTAACCAACTCTTGAATCAATCCATTGCCGAAGCTAAAAATTTAAGGGATGAATATGTATCCACTGAGCATTTATTGTTGTCTATTCTCTCCCTAAAAAATTCTCCGGCTTACCACATTCTGAACTCTCTGGGTGCTACCAGGGAAAAGATACTAATGGCGTTAAAAGACGTCCGAGGAAAACAGAGGGTGACGGACCAGAATCCAGAAGGTAAGTATATGGCTTTGGAACGTTATGCCCGGGATTTAACTGACCTGGCGCGGCAGGGAAAACTGGATCCGGTTATTGGTCGTGATGAGGAGATTAGGAGGGTTCTTCAGATTTTATCCAGACGTACCAAGAATAATCCGGTTCTTATAGGAGATCCTGGTGTAGGAAAAACGGCCATTGTGGAAGGAATTGCACAGCGTATTGTACGCGGCGATATCCCGGAAAATTTGAAAGATAAAAAACTAGTGGCTCTGGATATGGGTGCTTTAATTGCCGGTGCAAAATTCCGGGGCGAATTTGAAGATCGTCTTAAAGCGGTATTGAAAGAAATTGAAGGATCAGATGGACAGGTTATCCTGTTTATCGATGAATTACATACCCTGGTGGGTGCCGGAGCGGCTGAAGGTAGCATAGATGCGTCTAATATGCTTAAACCGGCACTGGCAAGGGGAGAACTCCGCTGTATTGGTGCTACTACTGTTGACGAATATCGTAAATACATTGAAAAAGATGCAGCTCTGGAAAGGCGTTTTCAACCTATGCTGGTTAAACAGCCCAGTGTTGAAGATACTATTTCTATTCTGCGAGGCCTGAAAGAAAAATATGAAGTGCATCATGGTGTGCGTATTACGGACGCGGCTCTGATTGCAGCTGCAAAATTATCACACCGATATATAACCGATCGCTTTCTTCCCGATAAAGCAATTGATCTGATCGATGAAGCTGCATCCCGTCTCAGAATAGAAATAAACTCCATGCCGGAAGAACTGGATGAAATCGAGAGACGGATCAGACAACTGGAAATAGAAATAGTTGCTTTGAAAAAAGAAAAAGGTGAAATAGCCATAGAGAAAACCCGGAAGATAAAAGAAGAACTGGCCAATCTGCAAGAAGAGCGTGATAAGTTGCAAGCCCACTGGAAAATGGAGAAAGATATAATTCAGCAAATCCGCGAAACGAAAGCCGAAATAGATAAAACTCGTAATGAAATGGAGAAAGCGGAACGGGAAAGTAATCTTAATAAAGTGGCGGAGATCAAATACGGTCTTCTTCCACAGTTAGATAATAAGGTGGGTGAATTCAATGCTGAATTGCAGAAAATTCAATCGGATCGAAAAATGCTTAAAGAGGAAGTTGATGAAGAAGATGTGGCTGAAATCGTGAGCCGTTGGACCGGGATACCAGTCTCCAGGATGTTGGAAAGTGAAAAGGAAAAACTATTACGTATTGAGGGCAAGCTTTCTGAACGCGTGGTGGGACAGGAGGAAGCTATATCGGCGGTGGCAAATGCCATCAGACGCTCCCGAGCCGGTTTGGCTGATAAAAACAGACCCATTGGATCTTTTATTTTTCTGGGACCCACGGGGGTTGGAAAGACGGAACTTGCCCGCGCTCTGGCAGAATTTTTGTTTGATGATGAAGATGCCATGGTTCGAATTGATATGTCTGAATATATGGAAAGACACTCGGTGTCCAGATTGATTGGTGCTCCTCCCGGATATGTGGGTTATGAAGAGGGTGGCCAGCTTTCCGAAGCAGTGAGAAGAAAGCCCTATTCGGTCATTTTGCTTGATGAAATTGAAAAAGCTCATCCGGAAGTATTTAACATTCTTCTCCAGATTCTGGATGACGGACGCTTGACCGATAATAAAGGACATATTGTGAATTTTAAGAATACAATAATCATTATGACCTCAAATGTCGCAGCTCATCTTATTCTTGAGAAATCACAATCAATGAATGGAAGGAACGTTGACGACCTATATTCTGAAATCAGAAAAGATGTCCTGGGAATTTTACGGCAACAATTGAAACCGGAATTTTTAAACCGTATTGATGAAATTATTGTCTTTCATAGTTTAAATAAGCAAAATATTAAAATAATTGTGGATCTGCAGGTAAAACGGATTCAAAAACAGATAGCAGAACAAGGACTTTCCATCGAATTAACCGAGAATGCTAAAAATTTTCTGGCCGAGACAGGTTATGATGCGGCTTTTGGAGCAAGGCCTTTAAAAAGAGTCATTCAAAGAGAAGTTCTGGACAAACTGGCATTACAGATACTGGAAGGTAAATTTCAAAGAAACGAGCTTATTAAAGTTGATTATGATGGAAAAACGATTGTATTTCAGGGTGAGAAAGTATTGGCAAGGACACCTGTACAAGAGTTATAAAAGAGGGAAAAACAATTCTCTGAAACCTTCGTTTTGATTTGTAGTATTTAAAAAATATTTATTTTAAGGAGCTTTAATGCCAAAAAACACATTATGGAAATATGGATTAATTCTGATTTTGCTGGGAATTATTATCGGGCTGGTGATTTCCGCTAATTTTAATTTTGCACTGAACAGTAAAGCCTTACACTCAGTTCAGGAAGAAAATGCGGCCGAATCACAGGTGTCAAACCCGAATAGTTCCGCTATATTAACAATTCAGGATCTCAGTAACGCGTTTGCAGATGTAGCAGAACAGGTAAATCAGTCTGTAGTTACAATATTTACAGAGACCATCGTTAAACAAAAGAGATCCCCCTTTTTTCAGTTCCCTTTTGAGCAATTCTTTGGTGAGGATTTCCAGCATTTTTTCCAAATCCCTCCAAATCGTGAACGGAAACAAAAGACCTATGGACTGGGCTCTGAAGTTATCGTTACGGAAGAGGGGATTATAATTACCAACAATCATGTTATTGATGGAGCAGACAATATTAAAGTCCGTCTAATGGATAATAAAGAATATACTGCAGAGGTAAAAGGAGTTGGTCCCCGTTCGGATTTGGCCATCCTGGAAATTAAAGTGAAAGACCTTCCCTCTGTGAGATTCGGATAAAACGCGGGTTAGAGAATGGGTATTGGCTGTCGGATCTACACTTTCCCCTGAGCTTGCTCATACTATTACCTCGGGCATAATAAGTGCGAAGGAAAAAAGTGGATTGTTTGACACTGGTCAATATGAGGATTTTATTCAAACTGATGCGGCCATCAATCCGGGAAATTCGGGAGGTGCACTGGTAAATCTCAGAGGTGAACTGATTGGAATAAATACAGCCATCACCAGCCAAAACGGTGGGTTTATTGGAATTGGCTTCGCTATTCCTTCCAATCTGGCACTCAAAGTTATGAATGATATTCTTGAAAAGGGCAAAATTGTCCGTGGCTGGCATGGTGTTTATATCCAGGATGTGAATCAAGAACTTGCTACTGCACTGGATTTGAAAAATAATTCGGGAGTATTAGTTTCCGGGATCCAGGAAAACCGTCCTACTGCAAAGGCTGGATTAAAAACGGAAGATGTTATTATTAAGTTTAATGACCGGACAGTAAAAAATTCTACTGAACTACGAAATCTGGTTGGTGCTTCAGATCCGGGAGAAAAAGTGAAATTGACAATAATTCGCAATGAAAAAGAAAAAGACGTAGACATAACATTAGGAGAATTACAGGAAGATACCTCTCTTGCGACACAAAACAGTCCCGAGGTAATTAAAAATATTGGAATTGAAATAGCCAATATTACCAGGGAATTGAGAGAAAAATTCAATTTAAATATTGATAATGGAGTAGTTATTACGGAAGTTTCCCCCGGGAGTGTTGCTGCCCGGTCAGGTTTAAGATCTGGTGATATCATACTCGAAATTAACAGAAAGAATGTTAAAGATATTTCGTCTTATAACAATATAATAAAAAATGTCAAAGCAGGTGGTTCCCTCCTTTTTTATGTGCATAGGAGAGAAGCCAAGATATTCATTGCATTTTCCTTACCAGATAATTAATAGAAAGTAAGAAGACTTTTAGGAAAGAGCCCCTTTTCTTATAATCTCAAAATCCTCTTATACCCTAATATCAGCTGTCCTGCAATTACCCGAAATCCGGATTATTGTATAAATTAATTTATGTATCTGTCTTTTTTATGTATATTAAGTTTTTGAATAACGGGAAACAATTTATCCAGAGCGGATAATCAATATGGAGAAGGTATGGGTAAGCGCAGGATAGGTATATTGACAGGAGGAGGAGATTGCCCGGGATTAAACGCCGTCATAAGAGGAGTGACTAAAACAGCTATCACCAAATACGGGATGGAAGTCATTGGATTTTATGATGGCTTCCAGGGATTAATAGAGAACCGGTTCGCTATATTAAATTATGAGAGTGTATCCGGCATTTTAACTCAGGGTGGCACCATACTTGGGACGAGTAATAAAGCCAATCCATTTGAACATATTGTTATGGAGAACGGGAAGCATATTAGCAAAGATGTCTCAGATGATACAATGGAATTATATAAAGACCTGGCTCTTGATGCTCTTATCACCGTAGGGGGAGATGGTACTATGACAATTGCCGGAATGCTGGCTGATAAAGGGGCAAATGTGGTTGGTGTTCCCAAAACCATAGATAAGGATCTGATGGAAACCGATACCACTTTTGGGTTTGATACCGCACGTAACATCTGTACGGAAGCGATAGACCGGTTGCATAGCACCGCCCAATCTCATCATCGTGTGATGATTGTGGAAGTAATGGGACGGAATGCAGGTTGGCTGGCGCTGGAATCAGGGATAGCCGGGGGTGGTGACATTATACTTTTGCCTGAAATTCCATATGACATGGAAGAAATTATACGGGTGGTCAGGCAGCGCAGCCGTTTCGGAAAACGATTCAGTATTGTTGTGGTTTCAGAAGGTTGCAGGCCGGAGGGAGGAGAACAGGTTGTCCGAAAAGTGATACATGACAGCCCGGAAAAAATCCGTTTAGGAGGCGTCGCACACGGGATTGCCAATGAAATAGAGGAAGCCACCCAGATTGAGTGCAGAGTAGCCATTCTGGGTCATCTGCAGCGAGGAGGAACACCATCACCCTTGGATCGCATTCTTGCCACACAGTTTGCAGTTAAAGCTATGCATCTGGTTATTAGCAATCAATTTAACCAGATGGTTTCCATCAGAGGAAATGAAATTACCTCCGTTCCCATTGAAAAGGTAATGGGACGGCAAAAACTGGTTCCCTTGGATTCGGGTTTAATTGAAGCAGGGCTTTCGGTAGGCACCAGTTTCGGGAAAAAACTTTAATCGAAAATGGCCAGAACTTATCCTATTGCATCATTTTTTGAAATTCTTTTTACAATAAGGAGGGTAATGTCATCGTACTGAGGTGTTCCTTCTGCGAAACGGGATATTGAATCTACTATGTTTTCCGCCAGCTCACGAGATCCTGTGTTATGGTTGCTCTTAATGAGGGTTTTTAATCGCTCCTCTCCAAACTCTTCTTCCCTGCTGTTGAGGGCTTCATTTACCCCGTCTGTATAGCACACCAATATTTCAGAGGCCTGTAATTTTATATGTCCCGTATTATAAGTATAATCGGGAAGCATACCCAGGATAATTCCTCCCTCTTCCAGCAAAGAAACCGATCCATCGTTATGCAGGAGAATTGGTGGATTATGTCCGGCATTGACATAGGAAAATTCATTATTCTGATTGTCAAGGATACCCACAAAAAAGGTGATGTACTTATCCAGGTCAGTGTTCTGGTATATTAATTGATTCAGGCGCGATACCACCTGGTCAAGTCTCAGATTTTCTGAAAGAATAGTGTGCAGGCCGGCCTGGAGATTTGCCATGATAAGAGCCGCCGGAACACTCTTGCCTGATACATCTCCGATGGCCAGGGCACATTTATACTCAGATATGGGGATGATGTCAAAATAATCCCCCCCCACTTCTTTACTTGATTTATTTAATCCCCAGATATCATAACCTTTAATGGTAATGATTTCTCTGGGAAGTAATTTTTTCTGAATGGTTTTTGCCACCTGCAGTTCCTGTTCTATGCGTTGCTTCTCAAGGGTTTCACGGAACAAGCGAGCATTTTCCATTGAAATAACAGCCTGACTGACAATAGTACTTAAAAATTCCAGATCAATATTGACATATTCTTGCTTATTAATCTTATCACCCAGGAGGATATATCCCAGAAATTTGTTCTGATGTCGCATGGGAATAAAAACCCTGGCATTCATCATATTTAATTTTTCTTTGAGAGGAACTCTTTTCAAAGTGTCTACCAGAGAAGCTGAAGTCAGCTCCTTTAGTTCCGGTTCTTCTAAGGTCAGATCCTTGATACTTTCCTGAAGAAATCCCTTGCAGTCAATCTTCTGAATGCCATCCTGATTGCAGACAACAATGGCATAGTGATATACCAGCATCTGCCCCATCAGGGCATAAATTAAAAGTTTTATTATCTTTTCACTATCCAGGGTGGCAGAAAGACCCTGAGCAATGTCAAACAAAGTCTTCAATTGTTGAATTCTCTGATCGAGTTGTTTGTTTATATTCTGTATTTCATCGACTTTAAGAGCATTTTCTATTGACCCGGCAGAAAGATTCGCTAAGGAAGTTAAAAAATCCTTTTCTTCTTCTGTAAAAGGTTGTTGATTTAACTTTTGTCCATAAAAGAGCACTCCGATGAGCTTTTCCTGGGAATAGATGGGAATCATTGAGGCCAGTTGATAAGTGTCAGTCAGATGAAGCAATTTTTCATATTGATGTTCATGAATATCTGATCTGAGAAGATATGTTTTATTTTTTGGAATATCACTTTCCTTAAAAGTAACTGTTTCAATTTCTCCTGATAGTCCTTTCCATAATTTTGGCACAAAGTGATGATCAGATTTGAGAAAAAAAACTCCTCTGGAGACCATAAGTCGTCCCATGGGGATGAGAAGAATATTATTTAGAACATTTTTTAAATCAAGAGATGAGTTAAGTATCTGGCTAATTTCAAATAATGATGAAAGTTCAATTAATCTCTGGTTTATCGTTTGGACATTCTCGGTATGATATTTATCGGAAAGGTAATCGTAAAATCCTGGCATGAAAAATCCTTCGGGAAAGTAAATAAGTATGAAATGGGGAAAAATTCTAATATTTTAAAACAGAAGAATTATTAACAGTCCTCGCTAATGTTACTTTTGTATTTGGTCATTCGAACTCTGTTGCGAACACCGGGTTTTATATTATACTCAACTTTATCCATTAATGTCTTAATGAGGTAGAGTCCCAAACCGCCTCTCTTCATCTTTTTGAGATAGACATCCATTTCTGGTGCTTTAATATGTTCCGGATCAAATCCTTTCCCACTATCGATAACATCTATTTCGAGGCGGTCACTATAGGTTGTCACCTGCACCAAAATAAATTTCTCATTATCGCTGGATCCCTTGTAGGCATGTTCAATTACATTGGTACTGGCTTCATCCACTGCCAGCTCAATACGATGGATATTTTCATCAGAAAAACCCATATTCTGAGCAATTCCGGCCACAAAATCTCTGATGATCTCGAGATTTGCGGTATCGATGGGAATTCGTAATTGAAATTTCTTGGTTTTTATTGGCATAATTAAGTCTGCGTTTAGTGCACTTCTCCTATTTGGTGGTTTTCTGAAATTTTTTTAAAGCAGCATCTTCCGAATCATAGAATTCATATAAACTGGGGAAACCCAGCAGATCAAAGACTTTAAACACTTTAGGTGCCGCACAACATATTTTCAGATCTCCACCATTATTTCTGATTTCTTCTATGACTCCCATAAATACACCCAGTCCGGCAGAACTTATATATTGTAATCCATCCAGATTCACAATGATATTATAATTTTTCTCTTCAATTATCTTCTCTAACTCACCTTCAAATTGGGGCGCTGTATGAGCATCCAAAAAGCCCTGGATATTCAAAACTTTCACTTTATTCTGATCTCTTCGAAAGACTTCGAATTTCTCCATTCAAATCTCCTCACTAATCAATTTTAAATACGAAAATTCCTGCCCAAAAGTTTTCTACTTTAAATTGTACAGTGCTTTAAACACAGTAATTGAAGATATTTACGTTTTCCTAATTTAATGCAATGTGTGCCCATAAGCTATTAATTTCCTGATTCTAAATCCAAATATTCCTTTTTAGCTCTGTTTCTTCAAATATTTTTAAAATTTCGACAATTTTTCAGTATCACAAAAGTCAAATCATCATGTAAAGGAGTCAGTCCACAAAATTCCACTACTGTATTAAGTAATTTATCTTTTATCTCTTCTGCACTGGAATTGCTACATTCTTTGATTAGTCCAGCCAAACGTTCTTCTCCAAATTCTACCCCTTCTCCATTTCGGGCTTCCGTCAGCCCATCAGTATAAAATATTACAGTACCCTGACCTTTCATGGGAATGGAATATTCTTCCAGAATAGAATTAAATTTATCACCGGGATCCAATCCGATTCCGATACCGGGGGTCAGAATATTTTGGGGTTCCTGACCATTCCCACTGCAATACAGAACAGGTGTGTGACCGGCCCGGGCAAATATTAATCTTTCTTTTTCAGGATTTATTTTGGCAATTATGGCACTGATAAATGAACGCCTTTCAATATTAGGATATAGCATCCGGTTTATATCGCAAGCCAGAGTGTAGGGGGTTTTGTGACTTTTTGCCAGCGTCTGGATTATTCCTTTAAATTCCGCCATATAAAGGGCTGCAGACGTTCCCTTACCGGAAACATCTCCAATAATAATTCCCGGATAGCCATCGGCAAAATGAAAGAAGTCATAATAATCTCCCCCAACTTCATAGGCACTGAGACAGAGGGCATCTATTGCAAAATTGTTAATGGTGGGAAGGGTTTGGGGAAGGAGTTTCAACTGAACATCCCGGGCCACTTTTAATTCCTGTTCCAGTCTCTCCCGTTCAATAGATTCCTTAAGCAGGCTGGTATTTTCTATGGCAACGGAGGCCTGGTTAGCCACTCCCTGAATCAGAGAGACATCATCAATATCAAAAGTGTATTCCTTGTTTTTGGTTGCATATATAATGCCCATCAACTGGCGTCTATTTCCGAATAAAGGAGCGGCTATTATAGTACGGGCATCCTTTTTCCAGTTCAGCAGGGACTTCAAATAACGATGATGAGGAATATCATTGATCAGAATGGCTTCCTTCTTTTTAACAATCATCTCGTTCAATCCGTCCAGGTGCAGGAGCGGTATCGATTCCAAATCATCTTTACTCAGGTGAAGTGAGGATGTTATAATAAAATTGTTCTGTTTATCGTCATACTTGGCTAACCATGTTGACTGACTTTCCAGAACCTGGGAGGTAAGTCGGGTAATTAGGGGTAGCAGATTATTTATTTTTGTTTCACTGTTGAGCATTCTACCCAGGTCATACAGAGAGTTCAATTCTTTAATTTTTCTATCAAAAGCGCGTGCTGTGGGAATCTGAAGTAGAAGTTTAAAAACTGCGAATCCGGCATAAACCAGAAGAAAAACCCACATATTAAAAGTAAGGGCAGCAATGGTTAAACTGTAAGCCGGAAGGCTTCTTCTGTAAACAATGTCAAACAATAGGGCAATGGCCACTAATAATGGGATGCCGATAAAAAAATAAATTATTTTCTTTTTTCGAGAAAGATAAGTAATCCATTCGTTTCGAAAGGAAAGCATAATAACAAAGATCAGAGCAAAAGTAAAAGATATATCATTGGGAAGACTCTCGTTTGCAAACCGCAATCCACTGACCGGTTGTCTGGATAAGTAAACTGAGATGGCATTGATGGTAATAGCCAGTAGGTACAGGTTAAAAATAATAGCCGTATTTCTCTTGCGTTTATAAAAAATAAATTGCTTCAGAATAAAAAGGGAAGGAACCAGGGTAAATGTTGCAATAAAAGCGGTGATAGTTGAAACTACCACAGCACTGGGTGATCTATAAACGGGGGGAAACCCGCTGCTGTATGCAGGATCAAATATTTTATCAATTAAAAGAGATATTAGAAAATTGGCTGCAATAAGAATTGCCAGCCGAGCCAGATTCTGTTGGATAGTTAATTCATCTAAGTGTAGTTTTGCCTTTATGTAGTAATAACTCAAAAAAATAAGGCTGAAAATAATAAGTTCACGGAAAAATGAAATATCTCCAACCGAAATACTGCTATAAAAAGAAAATAGATCAATAAAAAAAATAAGCAGTACCGCTAGTGGAATCAGAACATAAAGGATTTTTGCTAATCGTTTGACCATTATTCAATATATACTTTTATCGGATCATATATCTGGTTATTATTCGACAACCTCGTGCCGCTGCTATCATATAAGACAATATTATCAGAATACCGTTGCACCAGAATTAACGAATGATCATAAGGATTTATTCCAATGTCATCTACACTGCCGCTTAGATTCGGCAGTTCTAATTGACGATCTCCGGAAAGAGAAAGTTGCACTGCCCGGCAAGAATTAGAGGTCAGAAATTCTCCCATCCAGAAATAGTTTCTACCAACAGGTTTCCTCAGCAGGGTATAATTTCCCTCAACAGTTATCTGGTTTTGCTGATTGCTCAGTGGATCATATGAAAATACCTGGGATCTTGCAGTAATGAAATCAGTGGCAAGAATAAAAAGCGTATTGTCCTGGTAATTCATATCCTGCCCGACATAACCGCTGTCAAAGGAAAACGTTTTGAATACACTGCCGGTAGAATTGAAAAGAGTGGTCCCATACTTACCCAGAACAGCTATTTTGGATTGCGAAATGATATTGAGCTTAAAAAAATCCGTATTATCCAGTTTGATTGAATCTGTGATTGTTTCAATGTGTAAAAAATAGACTTCACCATTTCCGGAATCGAGGATAATTATATTGTTGTTTTGCTGATCAAGTTTTATATCAACCGGTCTTTGAAAATCATTCTGAAAGAAGAAGTCTTCGTATCCAATATTTAAATTCAAACGGCTAATAAGACGATATTGAGCATGGGCAAGCCAAACTTCATTATTAAGTTGATCCCAGTCCCAATTCGCCGGGGGATAATTGGTATTATATGTATTGATGGTGTGCAAAAGATCATAGGATATCTGCTTGACATTATAGCCATACCGTGATAAAATCCAAATCTTTCCCGGACCAGGTAATATTTTAACGGCCTGTGAAGGAAGACTTTCTATATTCCCTCCCACAAGAGTAAGGCGGTAATAGTACCAACGGTTCTGCGACAATGCCGTATCGGTAAAACTGGTTGTCGTGGCGGTGAGTTCTTTATAAAGTGTAAAGTTTTTATCGTTGTCTAACGATCGATACAACCGAAAACCATCAAAATCTCTAATATCGTTGACACTCCATTTAAGTATGGCCGTAACCTCAAGAGGTGTTATTGTGAAATTGATGGAGGGAGGAGTTTGGGAACCGGGATCAAAAAGATTTTCTTTTTGCCGATCTGAACACCTACATATAAACAGAACAGGCATCAGTGTTAAAATCCAATAAAGAAAGGCATGTATTTTTAGCATAAAACCATCAGAATATTTAATGTATGTTATTTGTTCAGGAGAATATTTCTAATATCCGTGAAAACGGCCTTAACCGGCTGCAGACCATTGACCTGGTAAAAAATATTCTTATCCTGATAGTAGGAAATGACAGGTTCGGTCTGTTCGCGATATACTTTTAAACGGTTTTGAATAGTATCTTCCCTGTCATCATCCCTCTGAATAATTTTACCTTCGCACTTGGTACAATGGCCGTCAGCAGGTGGTGGATTGAATATTACATTATAGACCTTCCCACAGTTTGAACAAATCCTGCGGCTGGTAAGCCTGAGAATAATTTCATCTTCCGGAACAAATATTTCAATCACTTTTAGTTCTTCCCGTTCCGGAATTTCAAGTATTGAATGCAGTCCGCGGGCTTGCGGGATCGTTCGGGGAAAGCCATCTAAAATGAAACCCTTTTTGCAATCGGGTCTGGCAAGTCTTTTTTTAATAATTTCCAGAATAGTATCATCCGGAACCAGTTCTCCGGAATCGAGTATCTTTTTTACTTTTTTTCCGAGGTCACTTTGCGCCTGAACTTCATTTCTCAAGATATCACCCGTGGATATCTGTGGTATATTGAACGTATTCATGATTAATTTTGCCTGGGTTCCTTTGCCAACACCGGGAGCACCCAATAATATCAATTTCATTTACCTGATCCTCTTTGCTGGATAAATAAGCTTGGTAAAATTAATGCCAAAGAAGATATTTGTAAAACAAAAATTTTTAAATTGATGAATATCGTTTTGCATCCGGAGTGATCCCTTTGTGTGTGAAATGACGCGGGGCCGGTGATGGAAATGATCATTTAACCTGATGTAATCATTTAATCTCAGACTGAATACCATTCTTTTTAAAACTGTAAAAAAATATTTTTTTGTTTATTACCTAAATTTCTAAAGTATCGTTAAAAAGGTAATATCACACAACGAAGCTG
>CAYWTB010000018.1:0-63482 GCA_964461135.1 uncultured Caldithrix sp.
GATGGATATGACTCACTTTTTATAGCTTTATTTCTTTTTACACAAAATTAGGGACTTAATCTGAGAAATTCATTTATTTTTATCTTTCAGTTGAAAGAACAGATCGCGAAAATTAAATTGACTCCTGTTAATTTAATTCATTCTGACTATTCAATTTTCAGTTATATGAGGAGAAAAAATGGCCACAATTACTCAAAAAATTGCAGAATTTGCGGTCAAGGTGCGTTACGAAGATCTGCCACCGGAGGCTGTATTTCAGGTAAAACGGTTTCTGCTGGATTCCATCGGTTGTGCATTCGGCGGTTGGGATACGGAAGATGTGGAAATCCAGCTGGCCCTTTATCAGGATATGGCCGGAAAACCGGAGGCTTCGGTAATTGTGGGGGGGATGAAACTTCCCATGAACCATGCCGCCCTGTTAAACAGTCTGCTTATCCGGGCACTGGATTATAATGATATATATTGGGAACAAGATCCCTCTCATCCCAGCGATATCATTCCTGCAGCCCTTTCCCCGGCTGAGACCCTGTCCGGAAACGGAAAGGATGTAATTACCGCAATTGCTCTGGCATATGAATTTGAACAACGCATGTGTGAATTCGCTCATCCCGGTATCCGTGAACGGAAATGGCACCATGCCACCCTCACCGGTTTTGTATCTCCCATTGTGGCCGGCAAGATTCTGGGACTTAGTAGTGCCCGGATGGTAAATGCCATCGGCATTTCCGGGAGTCACTGCTGTACGCTGGGCGCCGTTACGGCCGGGAAACTCACCAACATGAAAAATACAGTTGACCCGCTGGCGGTGCAGTCCGGAGTTATTGCGGCGCAACTGGCCCTGGCGGGCTACAGCGGACCGGAACATGTAATCGACGGCAAGGAAGGGCTAACCGACACTTTTGGTCCGGAATTTGACCTGAACCTGCTGACTGACGGCCTGGGTGAAAGCTGGCGGATTCTTAGCTGCAGTATGAAGGCCTTTGCCGCTGAAGCCCTTACTCATTCTCCCATCACGGCAGTGTTGAAAATTGTCCGTGAAAATAATCTGAAGCCGGATGATTTAGCCGAAATCAGGGTCAAAACTGTGGCCAGGGCGGCTGATATTCTCTCCGATCCGTCCAAATATAAACCCACCAGCAAAGAAACCGCCGACCATAGCCTTCCCTATTGCCTTGCTGCAGCAGTAGTGGATGGAATGGTAACACCCGCCCAGTTCTCCGAGAAAAAACTCAGGGATCCACAAATCTGGAATCTGCTCCCTAAAATTAAAGTAGTGGCCGAACCTGAATTCGAAGAATTGTTTCCCAAACTGAAAGTTACGCAAGTTAAAATTACCGTTAACGGCGGGAGAGAATTTACTCTGCGGGTGGATTATCCCAAAGGAGACTACCGTGATCCCATGACTGAACAGGAATTACTGAATAAGTTTGACAGCATGGTCATGGAAAAAACCGGCAGGGAAAAACGGAATCGCATGGTGGACCGGATTATGAACCTGGAGAAAGAAAAAAATATCAAAGATTTTATGAGCCTGCTGACCAAATAACACCTCTTGCAGATTTAGGGATTACAGGATCAATTTTTTCATATATTCATCCACCTGGCTCAACAAATGGTCTATCTGTTCTTTATACCCGCTTTCGTAAAGGGGGAGATTGCGCACGGCAAGTGCCTGGGTATAGAGTAATTTTAATTGTTCTAGTAACATTTCCCGTTCTTCTGAAAGTTTACCCTGGTAGATCCAGGCCCGCACCTGGGGCATAATCTTTTTAAGTTCTCCCTGCAGATAATAGTATTTCTGCACTCCTTCCCCGATCAGGTTCGGACTGAAGAAAGAGATCACCTCCAACAGGTGGTTAAACTGAATGTCCAGATTACTGTCAGAGTAGAGATCCATCTTGTGCAACACAGTTTCTGCCATTAGAAGATTCAGGGTATCCAATTGCCCGGATTCTGCATGTGACTTATCACCGGCCCTGTTTTTCTCAATACCGGTCTGCAGTGCCGATTCAACCTCACGCAGGAAAGCGGTGCGATTATCCCAGTCATGGATGGTGAGATACACGGCCAATGCCACTTTTGCCCGCAGCAGTGAAGCCTCATTAGCCCGGAAAAGCGGTAGATTCCCCGGGATAAGTTGCGTTGCATCGGTAGCATAATTAAGCGCATTATTCAGATCGTCAAGATGGTAATAACTCTCCGCCTTCAGGTAAGCTATTTCAAAACAGGAAATTGATTGCTCTCGGCAATCCAGCTGTGACTGAATGACCTGTTCATAATCGCCCACATCGTAGGAAGCTTTGAGTTTTTTTAGCTGAGAGGAGGCACATCCTGCTAGATAAACCACCATAAAAAATACTAAAAATTTTACGATTGAGTTATTTACCAATAAATTCATAGAATATTTCATACTGTTTTCCGAATAACTTATAAATTTTTGTCCATATTACCTGTTGATAGTAGAATAATAAATCTAACCTTGTGAAAGTCTAATTCCAAAAATAAATTGTTGGACTTATTTGTTGCAGTTTAAACGGAAAAACGCAGGATTTAATATATGGGAATTCAGAATCTGTTTAACTGGAAAATTGCTCATCATAAATGGCTTTTGTGGATCATTGCATTCATAATTACCATAAGCTCAGCAATTTATCAGCGCATGACTGGGCCAACCTATACTGCCCGCGGACATGTCATAATTGACAATACCGAAATATCATACAGACTTTTGCGCACCGGTTCGGTGGAAGAGAATGCTCCTGTTAAACTGCAGGTACCTGATACCAGCATCACCGGGTATTTTAAATATAAACGGTTCAAATCCTATGATGAATGGACCTTATCACCCCTGTCAAGGGAAGGCAGCCGGCTGGTCGGCTATCTGCCACGGTTACCCGCCGCAGGTAAAGTGGTCTATTATGTTTATCTCAAAAAGGGAGAACAGAAAATTTCCCTCACCGGTGACGAACCGGTTATTCTGCGTTATAAAGGAGACGTTCCCACTGCCTTACTGCTCCCTCATGTAATCATCATGTTTCTGGCCATGCTTTTTTCCAACCGCACAGCACTGGAGGCACTGGACAAAAATGGGCATCCCAAAAAGGTCATGTTCTGGACCATAGGTTTATTTTTCGCGGGGGGCTTCATACTGGGACCAGCCGTCCAGAAATATGCCTTTGATGCTTTATGGACGGGCATACCATTCGGCTGGGATTTAACAGACAATAAGACACTCATCGCCATGCTGGGCTGGTTATGGGCCTGGTTTTTGAACCGCCGGGAGGAATCGCACCGCGGTTGGATAATTTTTGCCGCTGTTCTTATGCTGGCCGTTTATTTGATTCCCCATAGTGTTCTCGGTTCAGAAATTGATTTCAAAGAACTGGCACCACCCCAGGACTCCCCGGGATTCTGACTGGCTGGATTTGACACCTCCTTCCGGGCGTAACTGCTGTTAGTTCACCAACGGCAAGGCTCGTCTTTAAAAACTTCTGCCACCCGTGCCCACATGACTCATATTTTTCATCGAAAATCTCCCGCGGGGGATAACATTCACCTTCTTTTTGTTAATTTATTCCTCAATTCCATCCGGAAATGTTTGTAAATTTAAAACTCTTATAATTATATATTAACAAGGAACTTTAAGGCGCTTATCGGTTTATTTAATACGGTTCATTAATTATTGAAATGAGGATGTTAAAACTTAAATCAATCATTACCAGCCTGCCAGAGTTTAATACTCTCAGAGAACAGGTTTTCAGCTCATCACAGTTATCGGTTAAAGGAATCAGTGGGTCGCTGTTAAGTTTTGTTCTGGATTACCTGTATGAACTCTTTGAGAATTCGCTGATTGCGGTTATGCCTGATACCGAACAGGCTGAAAAATTGACTGACGATTTACAATCCCTACTTCCCGGGAACAGGGTTCATTATTTACCACAGGCCGAAACACTTCCCTATGACCAGGGAAGTTTTACCCCCGCCATACACAGTACTCGGCTGAACACCCTTATTTCGCTGCTTGAAGAGCCGGCATCGGTTATCATAACCACACCCGTCAGCCTGTTGCAGAAAATAGATCCGCCGGAAGAAATCCGCAGAAGAGCCAGCTACCTGAAAGTGGAAGACACCATTGACCGTGATTTTCTGATCGAATGGCTTGTGGAATCCGGTTTTGAACGCATGCCCGCAATTGAAGAAATCGGACAGTTCAGCGCCCGGGGCGGAATTGTGGACGTCTTTTCGCCGGAAGCGGAAGCTCCCTACCGCATCGAATTTTTCGATGATACTATTGAATCCATTCGTCAGTTTGACGTGCTCTCCCAGCTCTCCACCCGACAAATGGAGAGAGTCAGGTTGCTTGGAAAAGGAGGCGGTGGAACACAAAATTCCCATATATTTCAATACCTGCGTAAGGGTTCTCTTATCTTCTGGGATGATATAGAACGAACAAACAAAATTATCACAGACTGGCTGGAGAATGCCGAAAGAATTTATCAGGCCGATAAGGCTTCCGGCTTAATGCCGAACGGTTCATATCTGAGCGAGGAAGAAATTCAGACACTGGCGGCTCCTCATCGCCAGATTTTTCACGTTCACTTTAAACAATCCGCAAATAATGTCATTAATTTCCATGCCCAATGGCCCCCTGCATTTCAGGGAAACATAAAGTTGTTCGTAAAACACCTGGAGAACCGTTTCGGCCGGAATCAAAAAAAATCTTATCCGCTTTACATTGTTTATGACACACCGGCAAGGCGCGAGCGGCTGGAAGATATCATCCAGGCTGAAATGGGTTGGATACCGCCCGTTCGTTTCATCCAGGGCGATATTCATAACGGTTTTACATTATCCGGTATTCCGATGGAAGTACTCACCGAGCATGAAATTTTCCAGAGGGTAAAAGCCCGCCGGAACCGGAGAAAACTTAAGGTGTCGGGAAGCATAATCCGTCAGCTCAACAGTCTAAAATTCGGAGATTTTGTAGTTCACATAGATTATGGGATCGGTAAATATATCGGTACCGAACGGATTGTGGTTGCCGGCGCCCAAAAAGATACTATTAAAATCGAATATGACAATAAAGATATTTTATATGTCAACCTGGATAAGTTAAACCATGTCCAGAAATACGTAAGTGAAGAAGGTTACCAGCCTGTTCTGACCCGTTTAGGCAGTGCAGACTGGGAGAGGACCAAGGAGAAAACCCGCAAAGCCGTTCAAAATATTGCCAGGGATCTTATACAATTATATGCCAGACGTATGAGCAGCCAGGGAACTGCCTTTTCACAGGATACCTTATGGCAGAAAGAGCTGGAAGCGTCCTTTCTTTACATAGATACTCCCGATCAGTCCCGGGCCACTCTGGAAATTAAAGCGGACATGGAACAGCCCAAGCCAATGGACCGCCTGTTATGCGGGGATGTGGGCTTTGGTAAGACCGAGGTGGCTGTGCGGGCGGCATTCAAAGCAGTGCTGGATGGAAAACAGGCGGCTTTCCTGGTTCCCACCACCATCCTGGCTCAACAGCATTTTCATACCCTGAGGGAACGGCTGCACAACTTCCCCGTGAATATTGATGTTCTCTCCCGTTTCCGCAGCCGGGCTGAACAGAAAGACATTCTCTCCCATCTGGAAACCGGGGAAGTAGATATCATTATCGGTACCCACCGGTTACTCTCCCAGGACGTGAGGTTTAAAGACCTTGGATTGCTGGTGGTGGATGAAGAACAGCAGTTTGGCGTTAAACACAAGGAACAGCTTAGAAAAATGAAAGTAAATGTGGATACCCTCACCCTTTCCGCCACCCCCATTCCACGCACCCTGCAGATGTCACTGATGGGTGCGCGCGACCTCTCCAACATCGACACACCTCCGCAAAACAGGTTACCCATCATCACAGAAATCTGTACCTGGAACCTTGAGCTTATATACCGGGCCATTTCCGCAGAAATAGATCGCGAAGGACAGGTGTTTTTTGTTCACAACCGGGTTCAGACTATTGCCGGGGTTGCTGAAATGCTGAAACAGATTGTACCCCAGGCGCGCATCGGCATTGCGCATGGTCAGATGCGGGAGAAAAACCTGGAAATCGTGATGAATAATTTTTATGACAAGAAATATGATGTGCTGGTAGCCTCCATGATTATTGAAAACGGACTTGATATTCCCAATTGCAATACTATTATCATTAATCGTGCAGACCAGTTCGGCCTGGCGCAATTATACCAGCTGAGGGGCAGAGTGGGCCGTTCAGACCGCCAGGCCTATGCTTACCTGATTGTCCCTCCGCATGACCGTTTGAACGAAAACTCCCTCAAACGGCTCTATGCCATAGAAGAATTCTCAGAACTGGGTTCCGGCCTGAAAATTGCCCTGCGCGATCTGGAAATTCGCGGAGCCGGTAACCTGCTTGGTCACCAGCAAAGCGGTTATATTAATGCGGTGGGATATGATCTTTATCAGAAAATTCTGCAGGAATCCGTCCATAAATTACAGGAAGAGACCTTGCCCTCGGAACTTCTGGAGCAACGCCTGCCGGTGGTGGATGCCACAGTGGCTGCGGATGTCGAGATGTATATACCGGAGGACTATGTCGAATCGGGAAATGAAAAAGTGTTAATTTATCACCGCCTGCTGAACCTGGATAGCATGGTAGCCATTGATAACCTGGCCAAAGAGTTGCGGGACCGTTTCGGGCCGCTGCCTCCTCCCGCACTTGACCTGGTGGAAATGGTGAAAATTAAAAAACTGGCCAGTCAGCATTATATACGCCATGTCAAAATACACCGAAACCGGATGATCCTGACTATTGATGAACGTATTACCGAAAAAGATTTCTTTATTGAAAAAGAACTGCCCCGCTATATTCATCAGAAAACAGCACCCATTAATTTCAGCCAGACAGAAAGCCTGAAAGTTCATGTGGAATTAGTGGGTAAAGATTCCCGTGATTATCTGTCTTTTGCAAAAAACTTCTTGCAAAATTTATAAGGTACCAATAATTTTAGCAGTTTTATAATAATTTCAGCGGTTTTTATTCCAGGAAGGAAATTTTTAATGTTACGTTTTGGTCTTTTTTCTGTTTTAATTTCACTGCTGCTGGCTTTTTCTTTCTCCTGCAGCAGATCACCTGAAACCGTAGCCAGAGTTGGGAAGGAGAAAATTTCCAATACAGAATTCAGAGAAGCACTGAGAATACGCTATCCCTTTCAGCTGGCAGATGGTATTCCTCTGCAGGAAAAAAAGGAAGTATTAAATTTTCTGATGGAAAAACGGGTAAAATTTCTGGAGGCAAAAGACAGGGGTATGGATAAAAGCGTGGAATTTACCGGTGCTCTTAAGCGGCGAAAAGAACGTCTGATAACTGCAAGATTGTCCGAACTCCTGATTACCAATAAGCTGGTTCCGGAAGACATGGCACAGGCCTACCTCTGGTTAAAATGGAATAAAACAGATGTTATCATTATGGGTATTGGATATGAAGGTTCCCAATATATTACTGCCTCTCGTTCAAAACATGAAGCTATAACCCTTGCCGAACAATATTACCACGATATCAAGTATGGTACCGATGCCTCTATTCTGGCGGAAAATTATTCCGATGATCCCTTTATAAAACAGAATAGAGGGAAATTTAAACCTTATGAACCGGGTCTGTTTGATCCCGCTGTTGATGTGGCAATTTATCATGCCCGCGAAAACAGTGTTTTGGAGCCGGTAATTACAGGCAGGGGCATTTTTATTATTAAAGTGCTTAAAAAACAGGAAATTCACCGGGATTTTGCGTCTCTTGCGGACATAAATCGTACCAGGCGCAATATTTATCAAAATTTTTTCCGGCAGACCGGGGATTCCATTTATCAGCAAATTTCCCTGGATTTAAGGAAAAAACTTGACACAGAAATTTCCGAATCAGGTATTGAGCAGTTTCTGTCGGCCATAGCCGACTGGTCGGCTAATCCCGGCGCAAATGACAGCACATTCAACGAAAAACAACGTTCAATCTATCTGGGTAAAGTGGAAAATATTACTCTGACTACAGGTTATTTTATTGATGAATTTCAGGGAACTTTCAGTTCTTCATATCAACGGTTTAATGATCCTCAACAATTACGAAAAGTCATTGACGATTACATCAACAATTATCTGGTATGGCTTATTGAAGGTCGAAAAAAGAGACTGGAAGACGATGCGGAAATCAAGAGACTGGTGAAACAATTGGAGATAGATCATTTAGTGACAATGTTTGATCAAAATGTATTGATCCTACAATCACAGCCCGCAGAGGAAGAGATGGAGGCCTATTTTAAAGAGCACGGGGAGGAGTATAAAGAATCACCCAAGATTGAGTTATGGCAGATGGCTTTTAAAGAGGAGGGTACCGCCCGGAAGGTTGCTGACCGGGCCAGGAGACAACCTGAACAGTTTGATAAAATGGTCGGGCAGTATGTGGAAAACCATAATTCCAGAAAATCATACAGATATCTTGGATACGTATCAATGAAATCACCCCGGGAAGTAGTAAAAAAGGCATTTGAAATTGGGGCACATTCCATTATTGGCCCTGTTTTTGAAAATAAACATTATTATGTTCTAAAGACAGGAAACCTGCAACCTGAAAGACAAAAGGAGCTTTCTGAGGTAAAAAATATCATCAGAGCCAAAATTCAACAGGACAAAAAAGAACAATTGTGGGAAAAAATTCTGAAAGAATTTCAGAGAAATCACCTTTACTGGATAAATGAAAAAGAACTTCAATAAAGAGTTTAGGGAAGCCATGAAAAAAATAAGGATTTTAAGTGTAGTTTTTATTCTGGTGTTTTTATCAATTCTTTGCCAGAATAATTCCGCACCGGCCATAGAAATTGTGGCCAAAGTAGGGGACGAATATCTTACCCGGGAAGATCTCACTAACTGGATGCCGCCGGAATTGACAGAAGAACAGAAAACCATACTTTCACGTCAGTACATCGATCGCTGGGTGCAGAAAACAGTTCTGGCCACCTCCGCCAGGAAGGACGGCATTTCGCTCACGACCTATGAAAAATGGTCTCTAAACAATCTGCAGAAAGATATGCTGGCTCAGAAATATGTGTCCACCAAACTCCCCCGCGACATCATCATTACAGACCAGGAAATTGCCACCTTCTACGAAGAGAACAAGGATGAATTCATCCGCAACGAAGATGAAGTCCATCTGGTCCAGTTGTTCCTGGAAAATCTGGACCGTGCAATTGCCGATGAAATAAAAGAGCAGAAATCTCTGCTGGAAGTGATCAAGAAAAATTATCTGGACACGCAGGTCAACAGGGTGGTTGAAAAGAACGGGGACCTGGGTTATGTTCCGATCAATAATCTGCGCAAGGAAATTGTGCGATATGTTAAAAGCGGCAGCACTGGTCGAATTTATGGTCCCATTAAAATTGAGAAAGGATATTATTATTTCCAGATGATGGACAAGCAGAGTGCCGGCACTTACCGCAGTCTTGATCTGGTGCAAAATGATATCCGGATTCGTCTGACAGCCATAAAACGTGAAAAACTTTCGGAAGATCTGGCTAATAAATTGGCAGCAAAATATGCTGTTGAAATTTTCCCGGAACATATTAAATAGTAATCGTTCAATAATACGTCAAAGAAACATACAGTGTACCCGGGAGGAAAATAGTATGAAAAAATTAATTATATATACCTTTATGTTCATGGGCATTTTGATCTCCGGTCTGTTCGGCCAGCAGGTGTTTGATGGAATTGCGGCTATTGTGGGAGACGAAATTGTGACAATTTCCGATATTAATGCGCTGATTACTTCCTATGCTTTTCAGAACAAACTGGATATTACCAGACAACCGGAATTATATCAGAAACTGGGACAACAATTCCTCAATCGTCTGATTGATCAGAAACTGCTTTTAATTAAAGCAGATGAGGATACAATTACCGCTGATGATGAACGGGTGGAAGCCACCCTCAAGCAGCAGATTGATTATATGGTTCAGCAGGCAGGATCTGAAGACAAACTGGAAGAATACTATTCGGCGCCTATTTTTAAGATTAAAAAAGACCTTCGTGAGGAAATCATCAGTCAGATGCGAGTCAGCATGCTGCGTGAAAAGAACTTTATGAATATCAAAATTTCACGCAGGGAAGTAGAAGATTTCTATAATAATTTTCAAGACAGCCTGCCCGAGATGAAAGCCAGCGTGGATATCAGTCATATTCTGATGCAGGTAACCCCCAGTGAAGAAAGTGTGAAAGAGGCATTTCTGAAAATTAATGAAATTAAAACCAAGCTGGATAACGGAGAAGATTTTGCCTCCCTGGCACGAAAGTATTCAGAGGATCCCGGTTCTGCACAGAATGGGGGTGAGTTGGGTTTTGTTTCGCGGGGCACCCTGGTAAAAGAATTTGAGGAAACGGCATTCGCCCTTAAGGAAAGAGAAATATCCGATATTGTACAAACTCAGTTTGGTTTTCATATCATTCAGCTTGGGGAGCGACAGGGGGAACGGATTAATGTGAGACATATACTTGTTCAGCTCAAACCTACTGCAGAAGACGAACTGCGGGTTGTTGAGAAATTAAAGGAAATCCGGCAGACAATTTTGAATTCCGATTCCACTTTCGAACAAATGGCACTTCGTTATTCCGCTGATCCCAATGTGCAAAAGGATTCGGGCCATCTCGGAATTTTTGAAGAAGGGGGTTTTCAGATTAAGGAATTCGAAAACGCCCTTAAGGATTTGAAGGAAGGTGAAATCAGTGAGCCGTTTAAAACCGATTTTGGTTATCACATTGTTCTTCTGAATAAACGAAATGAAGCCCGGCAGTTATTACTCGCGAACGACTGGGAACAGATCGAACAATGGGCATTGCAACATAAACGCGAACAGCAGTTTGAAAACTGGCTGGCAGAGCTGCGTCAGGAGATTCCGGTAGTCGTAAAAGTTGAGATGTAGAAGGATGCTGAAGCGCAAAAACCAGCAAAAGCAGGGGGAACTCAGCCGGGAGGAAATTATTACTCAATGGCTGGGGCTTTATCCGGTGAGGCAGCTAGATTTTGAGGAAGAAGACGATAAGGTAACGGTCCTGGTTCCTCACCCGGAAAGCTGGCTCACCCGAACATTACTTCCCAAACCCAAACATCCCGCACAGAAAATTCACCTGGATGAGATCGGTTCTTTTGCCTGGAGGCATTTCGACGGAAGACATACCCTGCAGTCTATCTGTGATTTGCTAGATAAAAAATTCGGGAAAAAGGTAAAACCATCCCGGGAACGGATCGTGATTTTTGCCCAGCAGATGTACAGACAAAGTTTTATAAAACTGTATGAAGAAAAATTGGCTTCCGCCGGGAAAACTCCGGAACCTGTTTCATAGAGAATAAGACGGTTGACTTCTCCGTTTTATCCTGTAAATAAGTTTAATGATTATGCCCTTAGCTCCGAAACTACACGGGCTGTCATTGTGCCGGGAGGGACAATGACATTCAATTAATTATTGTGCAATATTTATTAAAAATCAATTATTTAGGATCCGTTTTTTCGGATTAAAAGCAATAATCATAAATGTTTATATTTATCTTTTAAAAAAGCCTGATGTACTCGCAGAATCTCGTTATAATTTCTGAAATATCCCCGTCCCCTGAAAAATAGAAGTAGATCGGTTACAAAAAGAGCCTGGCGATGCCAGCGCGAACACTAAGATTAATATCTATTATAGGATATCATGAGTGTCCTCGTGACATAAGAAAGCCCATGATAATTTTACTCACTCACCCCCAAAACAGCCCCCATGGGTCCGCCTCTCCATTTCCCCCGATAACAATAAAGGCTCTTCATGGGAAAATTTCATAAATAGAGATGTACCAAAGAATTTTATTTTTATTTCCATGTTCTGAGTTAAGGATCTAATTATACATATGCTAAAGTCCGCAGCGGTATCGCCTTAATATCTGCTTCCTTCATCAAACCGGAACGTATTAATCGCCGACAATTTCAGAATCAGTGTATTTTGATACGCCTGGCAGGATCCTGTTTTTTCACCCAGCGGACAAATTTCCGAATGGACGGATGGCCTTTTAATCTGTCCAGATCATTGAAGGAGTCGGCGAGCTCTTTATTGGAAAATAGGCGATGAATCATACCATGGCAGGCTTTGCACAGACCAGCCACCTGTTTGTCCGAACCATGGCGGGACCTGGGAATCAGGTGATGGACTGTAAGTGCGGATACCTCTCTTTTGCACAATTCGCACAACATGAACAATAAAAATTCAATTCATGGAAGGATTTAATTTCCTGTCGAAGGAATACTTACTGTAATTTTAAAATCTGACCGCGGTAAAATTTAATAATATTCAATTGAGAATTTACCCGTGGTTTAATTCCGAATTTTATGTTTTCCAGAATTCCCTGGTATATATCACCATCCGCCAGCCCGTCACGGTATTCACCCCGGCTGATACCGGGGCGGTAATGCGATATCATCCATTTACCAATGTCATAACCCAAAAGATGGTAAATCTGAGGAGTTTCCTGCATCTGCTGCCGGAAACGGCTGAGAAACGTTTTATAATTCCAGGATTCCGGATCAAAATAACCCGCCGAAATATAGATTAATCCATCCAGATACACTCTCTGTTGCATTAATATTTCAGGATCGTTCCAGCCTTCGTTGCCCAGCAGCTGTGTTTTAATATTCTGAAACGCAAACTGCGGACCAATATAGGGGACATATTCCGGATAGATAGCGATGAACAGCGCATCAATTCCAGTGGAAGCAACCTGGGTGGAATCAATTTCGCGGCGGCCTTCACTGGCAAACAGGGTTTCCGTTAAATATTGCTGAAACTGTTCTTCAAGCTGCTCCTCGGTGAGGGTGGAGTCCACTCCCAGGACCGAATCCTTGAAGGCTATATAAAATCCTTTATTACGAATTGCTTTCAGCTGTCTGGAAAAATCCTGCGTATCTTCATAATACCACTGCTTCTCCACCAGTTCCGCCTCATGTTCATTCAGCACATCTTCAAATCCTTTTTCGATTGAGATGCCATAGGCATCTGCCGGGATCAGGGTGGCAAAAGTTCTGGCCCCCAGTTCTTCCAGCGCGTATTTGGCCAGGAAACGACCTTTTATCTCGGCGTCAGGATTAATCTGGAAGGTATACGGACTTACCGCTGCCAGGCCGTCCTGGGAGCTGAAGGGTGAAATAAAGGGGAAATATTCGTACTTGGAGAGCAGTGCCAGGGTGGTATTTTCATCATTATTAAGCGGTCCGATTACTGCCAGTGGTTGCCTGTCATTAATCACATCCAGGGAGGTTTTCAGCATGGATAAAACATCCGTTTCCACCGCTACGGTATCAACCTTTACCGCTTTTTGCCTGTCCCGCTGGGCCATCTCATAAGCAGCATAATAGAATCCTTTGGCCAGAGCATCGGTGGCTTCCTTCCGGCCCTCCTGGTCGGATTTCAATATAACAATAGTATTACTGCTGACACTTGAACCTCGTCCCTTTCGCAGAATTTCCGAAGCGATATCCGCATAAAAATGATAGGGATTTTGATCCAGAAAACGCCCGAGCCGTATCTCCCCCTGTTCGACCTGGCCGGAATCAATCAGTTTCTTGTCCCGTATAATTTCCAGCAGGCCATTGAATATTTCATCATCATATTGCTTATCCAGTGCGGCAATTTCCCGGTCGCTCAGATAAAGGTCCACCGTGTGAAAAACATAAGTGCCCGCCTTGCTTTTTAAACGGGGATCCTCTCCACGATTAATAACCCACTGCCAGCCCTCCACCGCCTGATAGTACTTTTCCTGACGAAAATCCATTTCTCCCTTCAGAAAATAGATATTATCCAGGTAATCGCTCCTGGGACATTTTGCAATGAAATCATCCACCACCAGCCTGGTAGTGGGGTAATCTCCCATTTTATAATAACTTTTAGCCAGCATCAGTTTCAATGCTGTTTGAATTTGGGAATTCGGATAATTTTTTAAAGCTATAAAAAAGGTCTTCTGGGCATCACGATACTGTTGCTGTTTATAAAATTCAACTCCCTTGGCGAACATCTGCCGTTCATCAAACTGAGCATAAGTTACCAGTACACTGATGACTAAAATGATGACCGTCAAAATTGACTTTTGCAGTTTCAACAAAACTTCCTCCAATTTTCTGCCAAGAATTTGAACAATAAATTTACATGATCTTTATCAATATGTCAATCCCGACATTATTTCACGGCCCTGCAAAAATGCACCAACCGGTAATCCATTATTTTAAGGTTGCCAGCCGGGGTATAACGATATAACCATCCCGCTCATCTCCCACCAATTCTGCCTGCCCGAGAAAGTGCAACCTGGATGTTACTGCCGCAAGTACAGCATCCAGTTCATCATGGGAATAGATAAAATCCGGTTCCGGCAGAATATATCCTTTCTCTGAGAGACATTTCTGCAGCTGCTGACGGAAACTTCGTTGATATTTCTTTCCCGGAAGATCGGGAAAGAGAATTTTCCGGGCAGCATAAGGAAAAACCTCAATGGTCCTGAATCCAAGCGCTGTCAGGATCTCATTCAGCCGGAAACAGCGGGACACCCAGGTTTTAACAAAACTGTCTTTAGAGGTCAGAAAGCAGCGGTAGCCTTTTTTTATCAACAGGTATTCGCAGTAACGGCCTTTATATTTTCCTGTCTGCTTATGACTGCAGTGGTCTGATTGCCTGGTAAAGCAACAACGATCCAGTTCATGGGGTGGCTGTAACGGTCCGTCAATCCCGATACTGCAGATCTTCTCTCTGAAAGGCAGTAATAACTTCTCAATATCTTTAAAAGTGTTCCATCTCCCGAGCAAACTGACTTTTTTGGACCTGTTGATAATACAAATCCCGGAAGGCCTCATTGCGCTGCCGGAAGGATCAACCCCCACGAACAATTCGTCTTTCATTTAGCCTCTTTATCCATTCCAGACTCTGCATGGCCCCGGTCATGTTATGAATTTCCATGATAACCGGAATGTTAATGCTGGTATTAAGGAAAATTTCCTGGTAGGGAATCGATCCGTCATCCATGGCCTGGTGAAGATCTTCTTTGCCATCATTATTATGCACATGAATTTCCACCAGCTCATCCTTCATCTGCCGGTAATACTGTTGTATATCCAGACCATGCAGGAAGGCATGTGCCATATCCAGTACTGCTTTTACCTGCGGATGATTAATTGCCTGCAGGGTCAGGCGGTGGATTTTCCAGTTATCTATCATCAGATGGTTGGAACTGGGCGGCGAATTTTCCAGTCCGATAACCATATTCCTGCCGGTGGCATAATCCCCCAGAATCTGCAGATTTTCTACCAGATTATTGCGCGCCCTGTCAATAAATCCATCTATCCGGGCAGCATCCTTATGAACGGTGCCGCCATGCACAACCATTATTTCGGCACCCAGCTGTGCGCCCAGATCCAGGTATTTCTTGTAACATTTCAATATGGCGGAACGCAGGTAGGAATTAAGCGTGGCAAGATTAATATCATAAAAAGTAGCATGAAGTGTTACTTTCAACCCACTCTTTTCAATCACTTTTCGAAAAAAATCCACATCCCGGGATGATAAATCGTCGGCTGAAAAAAAGGGTTTTTCACCGCGGATCTCCAGGTATCGGAGCGGGAACTGTGGTGCCATCTCTGCCACCATTGCAAAGTCTTTTTTATACTCAAAAAAACAGGTAATTCCCCAGGGGATAGGTGACGGTTCGGTACTGTTCTTCAATGCGGCCTCGCTTTTGAAAGTCAGTCTCTTGAAATAATTGAATATTAAAACAGATTAAGAGACCGGTTATTATTCTCACTGCTCGCCGGTCAGCTTTTCACGACTAAATAAGTTCCTCGCTTCCTTCTCACTCAATAATCCTTTTTCCACCACCAGGCGACGCACCGGTATCTGTTTCTGCAGGGACTGCTTAATAAGTGCCGCTGTTTCGGAATATCCCAGCACCGGGGATAAGACCGTCCCCAGTCCGGCAGAACTGTAGGCAAAATTCTCACAGCGTTCCCTGTTTGCTTTGATTCCCCGGACGCATCTCTCCTCAAAAACCGGCAGGTAATTAACCAACAACCGAAAGCTCTGGATCAGGTTAAAGGCTATCAGTGGCATCATCACATTAAGTTCCAGCTGACCGGCCTGCACCGCCAGGGAAATAGATACGTCATTCCCCATAATCTGGAAAGCAACCATATTCAGACACTCGGCCATAACCGGATTTACTTTTGCAGGCATAATGGATGAACCCGGTTGGACGGCCGGGAGCACAATTTCAGCCAGGCCGGTAGCAGGACCGGAAGACAGCAGCCGGAGATCATTGGCAATACGAATCAGTTCCAGCGCCAGTCCTCTCAAAGCAGCGGAGGTGGCACCTGCCGCCTGGCGGCTTTGCATGGCTTCCCGCATGTCAGCAGCCGCTTTCAGATTGAAGCCGGTAATATCGCTCAATTCCTGAATCGCCATCTTGCGGTAATCAGGGTGAGCATTCAGGCCGGTTCCCACTGCCGTCCCGCCGAGTGGCAGTTCCGTCAGGTTCTCTGCTGCATGCTCCAGATATCCAATTGACTGTCTGATAGCCTGCCCATACGCCCTAAATTCCTGCCCCAGGCGAATGGGAACTGCGTCCTGCAGATGGGTCCGCCCCGATTTGATAATGGCATAAAACGAATGTCCTTTTTCTTCAAATGCATCCGCCAGGCGCCCAAGGATTGGTTTCAGTTCGCTCCAGAGATCCAGTGCTGCAAGATGAATGGCGGACGGGAAGGTGTCGTTGGTGGACTGGGCCTTATTCACGTGATCATTGGGATGAATGAGCCGGTAATCTCCTTTCATTTCGCCCAGAATATCCAGAGCCCGGTTGGCGATCACTTCATTTACATTCATATTGAAGCTGGTGCCAGCACCGGCCTGAAATACATCCACCACAAACTGATCATCGTGCTTTCCGATGATCACTTCATCCGCCGCCTGAGCAACAGCTCCGGCCACACGGTTCTCCAGCAGCCCCAGTTCATGATTAACCCGGCAGGCCGCCAGTTTAATACGGGCATACGCTTTGATAAATGTGCGGTCTTCACGCAAACCGCTCACCGGAAAATTCTCAATCGCCCGCACCGTCTGGATGCCAAAATATGCATCCCGGGGAACATTATGGGTTCCCAGCGTGTCTTTTTCGGTCCTGTATTTTTTCCCTGCCACAATTTATCCCTCCTTATTATAATCATTGGATCTGATAAACCCTTTTTCTTTAATAATAAAGAGGGAGACAAAGGAAAAACAAACGAATAATTCGGAAGTTAACCTGCATATAAAAAAGGGCCATCAGGTGATGATGGCCCTTTATCATTTTTATAATATATTCATCTGGCAGCTAGTGAGCCACTCCGGACAAAATATACTGCGCTTTCCCATTGGGGCCGTCTGCAGAAATTATTACGCTCACAGGATTGGTTTTATTTGAATCCGGCAAGGCGTCCACCAGGAAAAAAGAAAAATTTGTCCATGCCGGGCTCTGGGTATCGGGCAGGTTCACACTTGTGTTGCCATTGGCTTCTACGTCTCCATCATCCACTGTAACCGAAATACTGGTTCCAGCAGCCAGAGGATTGTCGTTCTGATCGGAAACCGTGTAAAAGAATGACTGACTACCATCATTGGGCACATCGATAGAGCTGGGCGAAACAGAAATTTGTGGAATTCCTGAGAAAAGAACCGTTGCATATGTTTCAATTTTCCGCTGATTTTCATTCGCTGTTCTGGCGGTTACCGTGGCAAAACCGGCTCCCCAGACGGGGTGATATGGTTTAGGTGCAGAGGAAATCAGATTGACACTGGCCTGTCCAAGTCCATCCGTAAGCGCAAATCCTTCAATTAATCCGCCGGTGGTGGTAAAGTAAACCGCTGTTTCCGGTTTTACCGGATTACCATATTTATCACCCACATAGGCGGTTATTTTATCGTTAAGCCCATAAATATTATAACCGGGAAAATTAAGCTTTTCCACCGCCAGACTGAAATGGACAGAATCGGGCAGTCCACCATGAATAGCGACCGGTACGGGCTGGGTCCGAACAGTTTGAGATCCGATCCGGACTTCCGCAATAATCTGCACCACCCCGGCTGAATCCCCGCTGAAAAGGCTGGTTTTGGCCAGACCGTTAGCCTCAGTCTCAGAGCTCACAGGAGAAATAAAAGCACCACCGCCCGGAGTTGAACCCAGGAAAAAGTTTACGCTTACACTGTGCTGCAAGTCTACTGGAATACCTGAGGAATCCTGCACCTGAAAAGTCATTTCCGCAACTTCGGGCGATCCGCTCTGCCGCACTCCGATGGAAGGGGGATTCACACCATACAGAATGATGCTGGCTGCCGAGCCGCTGGCTATGGGAGTACTACCCGTGGGTTGCAGACTCAGCGATAAACTGCTTATTGTTCTGCCGGGTGTGGCGAGAATACTTATAGTATCCGAAAGAAAAGTCTCCTTAAAGGCCCGCAGCTGCACATCGGTGGCCTCAGTGACTTCCAGTTCCAGATTGAAGGAACCATTAGCATCCGTCAAACCTGACACCTGCGGATATTCCAGCACCACCACCATCGCACCGGAAACAGGCACCAGAGTTTCGGAATTCAGGACCTGTCCGCTGAGTATGGCAAGATTATCCTTATCTTTGGTAGGTGAATCACAGTTCCAAACAAGAAAGAACAGCAGTAGAATGTTCACAGCAATCCATATTATTTTCTTCATTATTCTATCTCCACCTGATTATTTTTTCTCTACCTGGTTTTTGTAATATTCAAGACGGCGTTTCATGGCGTTATTATAAGACCTTAACAGGTCATTTTTGCGCTGGAAACGCGATTCAAACCGCTCGGTGAGACTGGGCAGAAGGTTGGCCTTCAAAAGAACTAGCAGTTCTTTTTTAGTGACGTTTTTCGATTCGTAACCGAAGACATAACGCAGACCAAAAAACCACCAGGGCAGATCCTTCAGGAAAGGGACACCATTACGTTCATTACTTTCATCATTGACATACAATCCGCCGATAATAGTTTCTTCGCCGTCCAGCAACAGGACTTCCGTTTCGGCCTGGGTTTTAAGGATTTCGAGTCCTGACACACCTACAGCAGAACTGCTCCTCTCCGCCCGGAGTTTCAAAACGATAAAAACAACCGAATCCCGCTGCAGGATGTATGGTTCCACATTCATGATGGAACCGGTGGATATAAACTGAGTAACGGTATTACCGGCAAAGTCCTGCAGGGTAACCGACACATCCGCACCTACCTGAATACGTCCTTTACCACCTGATTTCACGGTGACTTGAGGACTGGAAATAACCTCTCCCAGTTTATCCGTTTCCAATGCTTTAAATGTGGCCATTATATCGGCAAAATCAACATTGGGTTCAAGATCCACCTGAAAAAGTCCGGTTTTGTTTTCTGCGGCAGTCATGCTGACATTTGCATTAACATCTCCATTTTTAAAAATATTCCAGCTCATTCCCGCTTCACGAAGTTTTGATATGTTAGTTTCAAAGAAAACCGCACTCAAGATCACTTCCCGGCTGTCAAATTCCTGCAGGTATTTACGCATTTCGGGAGGCAAATTATCGTTGCCTGACGCCTCCGCAATGGAACGGATCTGAATATAATCCGCATATTCGTCATACCACAGTTCATGTGCTCTCAGAATTAATTCAAAGGCATCCAGCCAATGCATCTTATCAATATCCTCTCCAATAGGAAAATTTCGTCCTTCCGGATCAACAATAATTTTACCCAGGAATTTTTTACTGAGACCATTAAATAATTCCAGGGCCTGAGTAAAAGTCATGGTGCGGGAAAGAGAGATCATCTCCTCCGGTGCTTTGTACACATTACGTAATTCCCGGATCTGCCTGCGATTTTGAGCCAGAAGTAGCTGCGATCCCAACAGGATCATCAAAAAGACCGAGATACAAATTCTTTTGTTCATGATGCCCTTTTCACTTTATTATTTTTTAGTTGCTTCACCGAATCTTATAAACAGCGAGAATTTTTCCACTATGCCACCTTTGTTCAGGATGAATTCCGCTTCATTATCTTCAGACTTGATCTGTTTTAAATAACCGAGATACACCTTGTCGCCTTCTTTCAATTCATGTATCTTACCTTCGGCATCTTGAATGAAAACTTTATCACTAACTATCGCTTTTAATTCAGCACGTTCAACTTCCGGCAGTTCATCCAGATTAGCCGGTAGATCACTGTAAACGTAGGGATAAAACGGATTTGAAGCCCGCGGGACCTTTACGCTGGCCAGGCTCCGCCTGATGGGCGGCAGATCCGGAACATCCGCATATAATGCCCAGATCTCCATTTCAAACGGAATCACAATCTGATACATCCTGGTCTCTTCATCCTTGGTCTCCACCATCCGCAGATTTAATTTTTCGATCTTGTAGAATAAGGGACCTTTTTCAAGATAAGTCACAAATTCGTATATCTTGTGAAATGGGCCTTCGCCTTTAATGTTGTAAATATTATACTTATATCCTTTGCCATCTGCTGTGCCCTGGTAAAGCATGTCAAAATCCATTACACCGCTATACTTTAAAATGGATATCAAATACCGGTAAGATTCCGAAGGAGTTACAGCCGGTACTACCCGTTTGTCCAGGTTGGCCAGGCGCTGTTCTTTTTCCTTGATAATCTTGTCTATATTGTTATACTCTTCCTCCACCCCTTCCAGGCTAGCAATCTGTTTTTTCAGACTAGCGATCTTCTTTTCCACCGTATTGATTTTTTTGGGGTAATGATAGAAGACAATGTATCCGGAAACCGCAAGCAGCAGAAAACATAAGGTTGCCAGCACCACGATATTTCTAAGCTTGTATGACAATGTTGTCTCCTTTTTTATTCATTTGGCAAATGCGTAGACATTTCATATTGATAGACGGTTCGTGTACGTATGGTCTGAACCAGAACACTGCTCAAATCTCCGTTACTCATGGCATTGGAGAAGAGAGGGATCCGGTCCGTATAAACCGCCCGGCCTTTAAGGGTTACGATATTTTTAGCACCGCTGGTCACATCTGTAACCCATAATCTGCCAATCTTTTCCTGGTTCTTGGCAAGCTTATACAAAAATTTATTCCACCTTTCTATACCAACAGACATATCATCGACAACACCAAACGCTTTTTGATAATTATCTAATATTTTTCGCTTTTCTATTAACTTTGCTTCAATGCCCTTCAGATAATTCAATTCCTGCTGGTGCGTTTCCTGTTGAACCAGCAGCTCCTTCAGCTGATCGCGCTGCTCAATCACCCTCACAGTAGTAAAGAAGGCAATAGCCGGCAGACTGAACAGCAGGAGCCAACCCAAAACACCCAGTTTGAATCTTTTCTGACTCTCCCGGAACGTATGAGGCAACAGGTCGACATCATAAAGATAGTTTTCCTTTTCTCTGGTAGTACGCCAGGCAGACCCAATGGCCACCGCATATTTGGAAACATTCAATTCCTCATCTTCCACTTCCAGGTTGGGTAATCTGAGATAGTCTATCTGGATTTCTTCGGAAAGTTTTTCCTGCAGGAATTCCTTCAGGCTCACCTGATATGCTTCACCTGTCAGGATAATATTGTGAACCTGGGGAAGATTTAGGTTATCCTGTTCCAGCAGGATACGGCTGTATATGGTATGGGTAATATTTTCCGAATCCAGACCCGCACCAATGATGTAGGAAATGTTATAGATTTCATGCCCCTGCATGAATATCAGACGACTGTATTCATTTCCCAGGTAGACAATGATGGTAAGGTCCTGCTCATCAAAAAAATAATTGGCATTCACCAGGTTCACCAGGGCAGTTTCGGCACTTTCCACAAATGAAATTTTAGGAAGAACCTTGCGGTTTTCACTCTGCAGGTATTGAAGGGAATTGATAACATTTACTTCACTTTCCCGCACAATTGCCATCAGCCGTCCATCACCCAGCTTGGTGGTATAAATGGCATCGGGTGTATGCATTTCATAGGCATTGCGTTCCCGGGACACTTCTTCAATCACCCGTTTCTTCAGCTTCTCGCCTCGAAGACCCCAGTCCGTACCAAAATACATGTAATACACCTGAGGTTCAGAGATGGCAATTCCCATACGGAATTTGTTGGAGGGATACTGGAAAAGCACGCGTTGCAACACCTCAATATTATCATAGTTGCCCACATCTTTTTCCGTAATGGTGAAAGTGTCATCGTTTAAATTTTCCTGCAGCTCATCGGCCTGAATGTCGGCGGAAATTTCTGACAAATCAGGTGCGGTGTCCGAAAAAATCTCTTTCTGAACATGGACCGTCTCCATGGCTTTGGACATTTTCACAACCTGCCCGTCCACCAGTTTCAGCTTGTTATTCTGTTGTGCCAGGCATACTACATGCAGATAGTGACCTTCAACAAATAGGCCTACTGACATTTTTCCCGAAAATTCCTTATACTTCGCCATAATAAAATCCCTGTTTTTAAGCTAATTTTAAAAGTTGCTGTATTCTTCTCTTATTATTTGCATAGTTCAAGGCTGTATCCTGCGAGATCTTGCGTTCAAAATAAAGTCTTGCCAGCTCCTGCTCGATGGTGTTCATTCCCCATTGATGACCCTCGCTGATCATCTGGTAAATCTCATTGGTATTGTTATTCTTTATAGCCGCACGTATGGAAGGCGTCATCACCATGACCTCTTTAGCCATGGTCCGCTCTCCCGAAACGGTGGGAACCAGTTTCTGGGACAGAACCACCCGCAACACATCAGCCAGACGGCTGCGTACACGGTCCTGTTCGATGGTTGGTACTTCCGCAATAATACGATCGACACTTTCCACCGCAGATGAGGTATGGAGGGTGGAAAAAACCTTGTGACCACTGTCTGCCACCTCCAGTGCCGCCATGATGGTATCCGGATCACGCATCTCACCGATGATGATAATATCCGGGTCCTGGCGCAGGGCCTCAATGGTTCCCTGTTTAAATGAGGTAGTATCCCGTCCCACCTCCCGGTGCCGTATAATACATTTTTTTGGCGTATGGACAAATTCCACCGGGGAGGCAATGATTATAATGTGAGCATCCATGGTCTGATTATTTAAATCCACAATAGCATCCAGGGTGGTACTTTTACCGGATCCGGTAATCCCGGTTACCAGAATCAGGCCTTCCTTGGTGTATTGCAGATGCAGATTCTTGGCTACATGGGGATGAAACCCGTACTGATCGAAGCGGCGGGTGCGGGTTTCGATGGAACGCATGTTCAGTGAAAGAGCATTCAGATCGAAGGCAACGTTGGTCCGGTTTCGGAAGATCTGATCCCCTTCCCCTCTGAATGTGTAGGAAAAGTCGACATTTCTCTTCTCATACAGTTCCTCCCGCTGCGCCTTCAGCAAGATGCTCTGTATCAGAATATCGAACTCTGTTAATTCATAAGTACCCAGTTCCGGAATGGGCTTTTTGTCTCCATGAATACGAAACCACACATGTTTTTTACTACCCAGCCCGCCCATATCAATATCTGAAGCACCTTTTCGCCTGACCTCCTGCAGGAATCCGTTTATCAGGTTTCGCAAGATCATCCGGTACTCATCATTGAGATTTTCAATAATTTCATCCCCGATGAATTGCTCCTTATCCACGCTGAATAGGGTTGGCGAGACCTTGCTTTTTAATTCATGAAGAATTTTTTTCCCACCGCGAACGATCTGAGCAATTTCCAGTACCCTTTTTTCTTCCGCCGGAGCTTGGGGAGAAACTGTCCGTTTCTTCTCTGCAGTAATTATGTGGTCCATATTCGGCATAATGCTAAATTCCTTTCAAATTTCGATTATTCCCACCAGGAAACTAATCTTAATGACTTTAGATAAGGAAAATTAGTGGGTGACAGGGTCGAGAATCGTGGATCGAAACGGTACCGTTTTAGAAAACCAGAGTGGATTCCACCCCCGAATGAGAAGGTTCCTACCGGTCCTCGATGGTATTGACAGACACTGCCGGTTAGGTCTATGATGCCAGCGATGGGGCGACTGTTGTAGTTTTGGGCAGTAAATGATCTTTCAATTGACATGATGGCTGCCTGAATATGTACATCCGTATTATTAGCCGCATTGTCTGTTATATAGATATAATCTTTAGCGACCAGACCCAATAGATCATCGGAGTTAGGATTATTTTTTGGATTATCCGCATAAACAAGGTCATCATCGATCCAAATGTTACCTGTAGTATAAATAGTGGTATTACCATTAAAAGTGCCTTTCACTCTGATATCTTTTGAACTTATAATGGCACCTGTTGGTGCAATATCAGTTACCAACACCGTGTCCGGTGGACTCCCGGAAACCGTTCGAATCACACTACCGTCTGATTGGAAATCAAAAGTGACCACCTTATCATAAATGGATTTAGTATTTTTCGGTGCCCCCCCATTTCCAGCAATGGCCGCATTGGTCAAAGATGACATATCAGTAGGGATTTCAATTTCTACTCCCGCTTCCCATCCGCCAAAATAGTCCGCTTCGTTCTTTTTTGAGGTTGGATCAGGTGAAAATCCCAGTTTTGCCGTGACTTTGCCATAAAATACCGGATTACCATCAGTTTTAATGGTCTTATTGGTATGGACAGGTCCCCAAACTGTATCCCCGGTAATCCAAAATACCCCCTTTTCATCATCGCTAAACCAGAAATATTTTGAGACAGGCATATTATAGGCAAGAAAGGCGGACATATCTCTCTCTTCTTTCCTGAACTCCTGCATTTCAGTATCAAATAGGTATCCCCAGGTTCTTACGCGGATCTGGGTGGTATCCGCCCCTACAATGAAAACATCAACCTGGGAAGAACAACTATTCGCTCTGAACAGATATGAATCTGAAGTATTTTCTGTTTGCCAGACTTTATTAATGGCAAAATTCATGGCACTCAATGCAGTTTCATGAATCATAGTTTCCACGAATTCCGTATTAAAATTATCTGCCGTAGCCATTACGTTACTACTCATCCGGACCTGGTACATCGAAAAAGCCAGAATAAAACCAAATACCACCAAAATGGCACCTTTTCCTAACATGTTTATTTACCTCCTTGTAGACTTACCTCTTTAAATTTTTTGATATCAAACGGGTTTGCCGCCAATAGGATGCCCGTAACAACCGCCGAAGTTCCCGTTTTCTAAATTCTTCATTATAACCCACTTCATTAACTTTACTGTCTATCCAATCCGTACTCAGAACAATTCTGGGATCATAGGCGGTTAACGTCACCTCGACCATCTGCACCTGATTTATGACCGCCACTGGTCTTCCAATCTGATCCAGGTACCGGAAAGCGTTTTGATTACCAATGATCCCAATTCCAATAGAACTGTGATACCCCGGAGATACAAAGATATCCCTGCGGATCTGATAGGTAACGATCATAGTGTCGACGTAATCTATCGAATCGAACTGGACCACCCTATATTCGATACTATCCACTATATTATCAATAGTTGTGACATTAGGGTCACCTATCTTACAAATGGGATTGCTATTTAAGTGAGCCAAAAATTTTAGGTGACTAGGTTGAGCAGTTTGCAGAATTGTACTTTTAAATTGTTCGGGAATGCCGAAACCCATTTTACGAAGATCGTACTGAATAACTTCGGACATACTGGACAGATTTTGCTGGATAATGGCATCGGAGTTGTAATTATAAAACTCGGTGGTGGCTGTATCCGTTGCTGTCAATGCAATAATCATCAGGAAACCCCCGATGAAAAGTCCACCAACAATGTCAAGAACTATGGACATATCTGACCCCTGAATTTTTAATTGTAAAACCAGTAACTGTTCACAAAACTAACCCTCAAGGTATCCCTGGTTTTCTCAGAACCGAAATTCCGGTACAGCAGCGGTTCACCGGGATAATTATCCGTCACAGAAATGATCATTCGTTTATGCCACTGTCGTGTGGCAGAATGTTTGATGGAATCTCCCTGCAAAATCACATAATCCACCTGGAACATGACTTTATATTCAACACCGCTTAAGCCAGTATCAATTTTAGTGATGTTATTATAATCATCGAAATCATCGAAGCGACCGGAATCGTTCGCTTCAGTTTTTAGAAGAGAAGAGAAGGTGCTCAAATCCTTCGCTACAGTGGTATCTGTGCTCACCTCATCAAAATAGAGTGAAGAGGACTGTTCGATGTATGAATTTATCAATGACAGGGCTTCCAGCCGATAGCGATTCTGTGCCAGCGATACATCATTCTGATTGATGCTGGTATTGAGGTTTAAAATAGCCAGACTCAACAGCCCCAAAGCAGCTATGGTAAACATAATCTGACCGGTATGCATAAATTTATCCTCCTTGATACCTTAGTCTTCAGTGGTCACGGCGGCCACTTCGTTTAAAGTTGTGAGGCCCTGTTTAACCCGCTCCCTGCCGGCAGCCCGTAAATTTGCCATACCCTGTTTCGTCATCAGTTCCTTGATGGCTTCCTCATTAATATCAATACCCGTTTCAAAAATCAGTTTCCGCACCTCGCGGGAAAAATAGAGCGTTTCATGGATAGCAGCCCGCCCCTTATAACCATTATGACATTTACTGCAACCCACCGCCTCGTAAAAAACGGTTTTCTTGATTTCCTCTTCGTTGAATCCCAGACTCAGGGGAATTACCGGATCCAGCTTCTGTATGGGCTTCTTGCAGTATTCACATAAACGGCGCACCAGCCGCTGGGCAATGATAATATTAATGGCATAGGCAATTAGAAAAGTTTCCACCCCCATTTTATAAAGACGGGATACCGCACTTGGTGCATCATTAGTATGAAGGGTAGAAAATGTCAGGTGACCCGTGTTAGCCAGTTTGATACCGGTTTCTGCGGTCTCTTTATCACGGATCTCGCCCACCATCACTACATCAGGATCATGCCGCAGGATGGAACGTAATGCTCTTTCAAAATCATTTTTAGGACTGATTTTTATCTGCCGTGCGCCACCAATGATATATTCCACCGGGTCTTCCACCGTCAGAACATTGATTTCCGGTCGCATGATGTAATTCAGGGCGGCAATCAGGGTGGTAGATTTACCACTTCCGGTAGGCCCGGTAACGATAATCATGCCCTGAGGTTTGGAAATGGCTTTCACGAAAAATTCTTTGGCGGATCCCTGGAATCCGAGTTTATCCAGATCGGAAATGACCTTTCGATCATCCAGAATACGAATAACCACACTCTCCAGCTTTTGCGTAAATTCCTTACCGACGATGGGAATAACCGAGACACGGTAACGGATCATGTAGCCGTTAACCTTCCGCTGGATAAAACCGTCCTGGGATTTTTCTCTCTCAAAGCGGTCCACATTTTTGGAACGGTCCTTAATAACTGCCGCCAGGGATTCGGGACGTACACCTTCCTGCAGATGCCATAACCTGAGCGCGCCATCAACCCGGAAATGTATTTCAGAGGTCCGTGGTCCCTTGGGAATAACATGAATATCGCTAGCTCCCCTCCGCACTGCTTCCACCAGCATTCCTTCCACCAGGTTTACCAGCAGACTTTTATTGATTTCAGCTTCAATGGCTTCCTCATCCAGGTTCTCCTCTTCCCGACTGGCACCCTCTATTTCCATAGCCATATCGTCCATCTCTTTCAGATAGACATTTTCTTCGGGGTAGATTTTCTCCAGCAGTGATTCCAGCTGGGCCAGCTTCACATAACAAACTTCATACCTTTTGGCACCTATGGATCTGGCCACCTGTGAAATGTGCTTGTTGGTGGGATCGGAAGCGAGTATGATCAGGACATAAGGGCGAAACTCATCATATTTATAAACCAGGATTTTTTCTTCTTTCATGAGGGCGCGCATCGGTTCGGGAAGAGGATCAAGCATTTTACGCATGAAGTTTACACGATTATCATCTATATTCTCGTTATCGAGAGAAACCTCACGGAAACCATACAACTGGGTCACTTGCTGAAAGACACTGTCATGGTTAACATTGAAGTCTTTAACCAGAATCTGGGCCAGAGTCCGTCCATCTTTCTGACCGTTTTCTCTGAGTTTAATCGCTTTTTCCAGCGTGGCAACATTTACAACACCCTTTTTTAAAAGGGTTACACCCAGCCGATCGCTGATGTCAACTTTATTAGTCATATCCATGGAAAAACCATCCGCTTACGTTTAGAAAGAGTTACCCTATCGGTGATTTGGGCGAAACCAGCGCCGTCTCTGATGAGACCAGAGTCAGGGCAGTCATTACTATCATGATGATCATGGCAACAATAATCTGCACCAGGTCAACTGCATTTTTTAACTTGTAAACCGTTTCCTTTTCATAGTAATTGGCAATCTGCATGGCAGTTGTTTTCACCGTGCCGGTTTCCGCACCCGAATTGAAACGGGAGAGAGCTGTCGGGGTAAAGACATCAGCCTCTCGAAAGGAATCGACCAGTCCTCGTCCTTCCCGCAGCATCAGAGGGATGGAGATGGTTTTGATACGATCTTCAAAATATCTGTTACCGCATGCTTCCGAAGCCAATTTGATGGCGTCCACATTTTCACCGGATCCGCTGTAAAGTGAATAGAAAACCCGGCAGAAAATTTCAATGGTGGTTTTATGTACTATAGGTCCGACAATAGGAAATTTTAAGATATATCGGTCTTTGAAAAAACGGCCTCTGGGGGTTCTCAGGAAATAAATGAGTGCACCTGTGGCGATTGACGAAACAATCAGGAAAATGGGCATATTGGCAATCAGAAAATCGCTCATATCCAGGGTGGCTTTGGTCATGGGAGGCAATTCACTTCCAAGTTTCAGGAAAAGTTTTGCTGTCTCGGGGAAGATATAGGCCACATAAAAAATACAGGCTCCGAACAGAATCAGCAAAGTGAACAGCGGCATGATTAGTGCCTGCCGCATATTTTTTCTGAATTCCGCATTCCTTTCCAGAAACTTGGCGGTACTCTCGTATATGTCTGCCATGTTACCACTCTTGGAGGCCAGTCCCAGCATGCGGGCGGTAAATTTTCCCAATATCCGTTCCTGTTTCAGAAAAGCCTCTTCACTATCTTTACCCTGCCGTAAATCATTGTTGATCTGGCGAACTGCATCCCGCAGGGTTGGATTACTTAGATCATTGGATAATAATTGCAGTACTTCATTAAAGGGTAGTTTTTCCCGCAGCAGGTCTGCGCTCAGGCGCACAAAAGTGACCAGGTCGGCCGCCGGCGGTTTCAGACTCAGTATCCCCATTTTAGTCTGGACGCTGACAACCTTGTATCCCAGTTTAGTTAATGCCTGATGAACTTCCTGCTTGGTAAAGGCCTTTTGCTCACCGGTGACGGGCTTTTCACCGTTTTTCTGAATTTTATATATATAGTTTTTTCTCTTCTGGATCTTGCTGATCTTTACCCGGTGCTGAGCTGCCATTTTCTTTATTTTCTTTTTGGCATCCCCACCGCTGTCCGCGGCGATTACACCCTGGACCGATCGTCCGGTATTCGATACACCGATAAATCTAAAATCAGGCATTTTCCCCTCATCTTAAATGACAAAAAAACGGGCGGGCTCTATGCCCGCCCCTGTTTAACTCTTTTTAATTCACGATTTCAGTGTTAATTCCTGAAGGTGATACCGCAGTAAGCACTTTAACCGGGAAACTGGCATCATCACCAAGTTCCTTACCCCAACCGGCAATAAAGATAGTGTCCGTCACCGATGTGGCAATCGTTAAAGCAGTTGTGTAAGCCGGACGTGCATCAGGACTGGTACCGGGATCAGTGGCATATACCCGGTAACTGCCATTGGCATTAGCCGTATCCAGCCGACCCAGCTTGAAACTCTGGAAATTCTGAGCACCACCGCCCAGTTCGTTGGGTGTACGATAGTAGCGCTGTGCCTTGGCTGCCAGGTTAGCCAGATCACTGACCACGGCCTGACGGTTGGTATCCACGGCACTCTGCTGGAACATATTTACACCAACGGCAATGGCGATACCGACGATGATGATTCCAAGAACGATAAGTAATAATTGCTGCTGACCCATTATAAATCCTCCTTAATTAAGTGATTTGGGTATTAATGAATGATTTAGTGAATGAATTAAAAAAATGGGTTTGTTGCGGTTTATCTCTAAGTTTGTCTTCTCATATCTAACATCCATGTTGTCTTCCTTTTTGGTTTTCATAATATCGCATTTAAAAATGTGTCAAATTTAATGCCAAAAAACTTAAGTATTATATTTACAATAATTTATAAAATTTTGATTTGGCCTCTCGAACTTAAAATTGACTATTTTTTCATCACTTACATCTAATTACTCGACACCTGTGATGAAATATTGAGAAAATTTTTGGAATTATTTTAACAATACGGGATAGTAAAGAAAGAAAGATCTCAATACTTCCTACCTGACTGAGGGGAAGATATTTCCGACGTGAATATTCCCCCGGCCACACTTCCGGAGGAAATTAAATTTCGAAGCAACAAAGGGTCCGGGCAGTTTTGCAGTTCACGAACATCTCCCTCTGATCTCTTCCTTGTGTAAAGGGAAATTACATTTATTTATCATGCAAGCATAAAATGGCAGGGAGGTTCCTTCGGATATTTTGGGACGGGAGTACAACTATGTTTAATAGCCTACTTAATTCACAAAACATGATATAATGTATCAAAGTTGTTATATTCTTAGAAATTAAATGGCCCCGGTCTTCAGACCGGGGATTAAAGAATCCAGTATATTTGGGCGTTAGCCCCTATTTGTGAATTAAGCAGAATAGATTATATTTTCTCTTTTTCTGGTATATCATTACATACCTTTGGATATCCAAACACTCACTTGAAAAGGGGGAAGGGGGGATGTGGGTAATTCCTCATCATCGCTCGATCACACAAATTTAATTCACGGCCACCTCAGTTGTTGCACGTATTAATCAAACTTATCAGAGAAGAATTGGTTGGGACAAATGAGTGATGTCCCGATTTTCAACCATATTGAAGATTACCCGGGCAGGAATTAAACAACCCCTCAGGAAAAATAGTGCAGAAGCAGGCCAATAATGCTTACCAGAATACAATAAACACCAAACCATTCAAATTTCTGCTTCTGTATAATTTTCAGCAGCCAGACAATGGCAAAGTAGCCGGATATTGCCGCCGACATGCCTGCCAGTAAAACCGGTAAAAAATCCGAAGAGGGTAGTGGATTTTTCCATAAATCATGAAATTTAAGTAAGGTGGCACCGAAAATGACCGGAATGGAGAGAAGAAAAGAAAAACGTGCCGCCCGCAGACGGGCCACTCCCATCCACAGGCCGGTTACAATGGTCGTACCGGAACGGGAAATTCCGGGCAGGATGGCAACTGCCTGGGCAACTCCTATAATAAATGCCTTAAACCCGTTTATTTTTTCTGTTTTTTCCCGGGTATACCTGGAACTCCACACAATGATTCCGGTGAGAAACAGCATGTAGAGGGCAATCACATGATTTTCAAATATCCCCTCAATGGCATTTTCAAATAACAGGCCGATAACAGCTGCCGGTATGGATCCCAGAATAATATATATATCCAGCAGGGCATACTCTTTTCTCTGTGAGGGAAGGTCCGGTGAAGATGTTTTAAAGATATCGGGGATGGCTTTAATCAGCCGGAACAGATCTTCCCTGAACGCCCAGCAGACTGCCAGGAGGGTCCCGAAATGAACAAATACTTCAAAAGACAATCCCCCCAGATTAAAATTCATAAGATGCTCAACAATTACCAGGTGGCCCGAACTGCTGACCGGCAAAAATTCGGAGAGACCCTGTACAATGCCCAGAATTACAGCTTTTAGCAGATCCACTTCTTTTCCCGTTTTTAAAATAGTCATTCACAGCAATTTTTCAGGCGGACTCAGGGATGTTACTCAGTTCGCTTAAAAGAAAAATCGCATTTTAAGTCCGGAGGTCAGGCTGGTAAATGATGTGGAATTATCCCCCTCTTTGGGAGAGTTCAGGATCAATTCCGCCCCCAATGAACCGGCCACCGCAAAATTATCTAAAATGAACAGGTTCAATCCCCACTGCCCTCCGAAAATCAGGCGGGAACCGTTCCAAAATGTTTCCTCAAAAACATTGGGATTAATTTCAAACATCAGGTATCCCCCTACAAAGGGAGACAATCTGCGGGCTGTGAGGTAGTGATCCAGCCCCAGGCGTATACCCAGACCATTATCACCACTTTCTCCATCAAAATTGAACCCGATGCCGGCTTCCAGAGCCAGTCTGTCCTGCAGAAAATACCCGCCTGAAACAAAAGGCGTGCGGCTGATTTCAAAATTTAGATAACGGGTGTTAAGTGAGAGTGAATCCTGAGCGGAACCGATTGAAATTAGCGCCAGCAGAATGACTGCAAGTTTTGTTATCTTCATTTATGGTCTCCTTCCTTCTCTATAATGTTCCAAACCCGTTGCCTGGTTTTATTGCGGCGGTAGGATGGAAATACCCTGCCGCTGCAGCGGGTACATTGATCCGATATCTCAATATTTTCTAAAACTACCCCTTCCGATAGCAACTGCCGTTTTATAACTGCCGGTAAATTAAAAAACAGCTGGCCATTTCGCGGAAGCAGAAAAGACTTATCAAAGTAATCATGAAATTCCCTGCCCACATTGTAACAGCAGGAATGAATGGCGGGTCCCACTGCAACCCGGTAATACCGGCTATGAGTGCCATATTTTTTCTTAAGGGCCTCAATTGCACTGTGAATAATGGCAGCATGTGCCCCCCGCCATCCCACATGGAGGTTGGTAATAGCAGATGATTCGGGATCATAGAGCATCACAGCCGCACAATCCGCAGTGCGGATCACCAGATTCAGATTTTCCTCCCGGGAGAACAGTCCGTCACAGTTGCTTATGGTGCCGGGAGTTGTAGCATAGACCACCTCTGAACCATGGATTTGCTGCGCCAGAACGGAGCGGTTCTCTTCAACCGTTTCCGGAAAAAATCCTTTGCCGGCATGTGGCGGCTCATTTTGCATATTTTCCGAAATTATATTTGCATCAGAACGCCAGACAGACCGGCACATTACTTCCGGAAAATCTTGAAATATCGGAAAGTAAATTTCATTAAAATTCATAAATCATCTTACCACATTTCTCCGGATCATACCTGTAACATCTTACTGACCGGATATGCAGGTGCGAGAGTTTCCCGGCACTTTTTTTCACATCCTGTTACTTTATCCTGTGTTATGAGATCCGGGTCTTTTCCACTCCGGGGCACTATTAGACATTGATTTTTTTTATAAAATTTACACGATCTTAACAGCCAGCTGACGGCCGTCGTTATTATAAAATGCCCGCGGAAAGCTTTTTCCGACGGGCATTTAAAAATAATTCCTCAGAAGTAAAAACCAGATCCGCTCTTACCGATTATTCAAGGTCAATAATAATTTCTATTCTGCGGTTTAAACGACGTCCTTCCATTGTTTCATTGCTCTCAATGGGTTTACTTTCTCCGTATCCGAGACTTTCAAACTGCTCCGGAGGTAAATTCATGTTTGCTTCCAGATATGCTCTAACGGCGGCGGCCCGGTTTTCCGATAAATTCAAATTATAAGCATCGTTGCCCTGTGAATCGGTATGTCCGGCAACGAGATATTTTTTATTGGGAAATTCCCGCAGTGCCCTCATCACTTTTGTCAACAGCATAAATTGATCGGGTGTAATTACGGCTGATCCCGATCCGAAGGTGAGCCCATAGAGACGAATAATTACCTGATTCTCGGTCAGAAGTACCAGCGCTTCATCACGGGTAAACAACTTCTCGATTTTCGTCAGTTTTTCTTCTCGGTCTTTTTTCCGTTGCAGTTCTGAAACCACCGTGTTTTCATACTGTTGGATTTTCTGATTCAATGTCTCGTTTTCTGCCTGCACCCCGTTAAGATCTTCCTTTAGAGTTTTATTTTCTTCCTTCATGGTCTGGATGGCCACAATAATATCCTTTTCCGTCTGCGCATACCCATTTTCATAACTACCTTTAAATCCCAGTTCTTCTGTGATGCTATCCATTCGTTGTTCAAAATCGCGCATCAGCTTTTCCCAGTTTTTATCATCCTTCCGAATTTTTTTGATAACATCGGCCAGATACATGGCATGCTTCACCTGATAGGCTGCTTCCTCGGCGGTTTCCCTGGCATTGGATTTTGCATAGCGGTTACTGTTTAAAATCACCAGGACCTGATTATACAGCGTCTGTGCCTGGTTCAGCGTTATGAGCGCATTTTCCTTGACGTTCTGCTCATCGGCCTGCTTCAGTAAATCCCTGACGTTTCCTACAATATTTTCCTTTATGGCTTTGAGTTCAGACTGGCGATAGGCTTCATCCACTTTCATGGAACGACTGCGCGCTCCGTTGAGATCACCGTCTTCCAGCCGTCCACTGGCTTCCAGAAATTGTTTCTCCGCCTCTTCAAACTCCTGCGTGGCATATTGCGGTGCCTGAGCTTCCAGAGCATCTTCCCGGGCCTGCAGAACATCCTTAAACAGAATCTCACCCTGCTTGCCGATATCGTTGACCACCTTCAGGTAGCGGCTGGCTTTTTCTAATTTTTCCTTAATTCCGCGAATATCCTTGCCCGCCTTGAAATCTTTGCCGGCTTTATCAAATTCTTCCTGGGCATTACCAAAATTTCCCGGCGACAAAAGATCATAATTTTTTTGCCGTAACTGACTCATTTCATTTTCCACCCCATTGATAAGGCTCTCAATATCCTGCTGGGCAAATAGAGACGTTATCATAGCAAGAAACACGACCACCATAACGGAATTCAGGCGATGAAGCAAATTTTTCATAATATTTCTCCTTTCAAACCAAAAACCATTTTTATTAGATGTAAAATATATACTATTCGGGTTTGATCCAAACAAAATTATCAACATCTCCGCCATAAACAAAGGCAGAAATCTTTTTCGGAACCCTGAATCAAGTTTTTAAATCCAATTTTCCCGGTGACATTATTTCCGGGAATTCTGGATATAACGATTGGTGATAGGAAAACGCCGGTCTTTTCCGAAAGCACGATGGGTTATTTTTATTCCCGGGGCGCCCTGTCTTCGCTTATATTCATTTCCATCCACCAGCCCGATCACACGTTTTACCGTCCCACGGTCAAATCCCATGGCCGTAATTTCATCCAGCGAGTGATCCGCTTCCACATAAGCCTGCAGAATGGGATCCAGTATATCGTAAGCGGGCAAAAAATCGGTATCCTTCTGGTCTTCTTTTAACTCCGCTGATGGTTCCTTATTGAGAATATTCTCGGGAATAATATCATGGCCCGCCTGCCGGTTGCGGTAACGGGCCAGGTCATAGACCATGGTTTTATACACATCCTTAATCACTGAAAATCCTCCAACCATGTCTCCGTAAAGCGTGCAGTAACCCACACTTATTTCGCTCTTGTTCCCGGTAGCCAGAACCAGTAATCCGAATTTATTGGAGAGCGACATCAGCAGATTCCCCCGAATTCGTGCCTGGATATTTTCTTCAGTGGTATCCGGCGGCCGGTCTCCGAAAATCGGCTTCAGTTCTTTTAAAAAATTGTCATAGAGGAGTTTAACGGGAAGTTCGTGAAAAGTTATGCCGAAATTCTTAGCCACTTTTCTGGCATCGGATTTACTGGTACTGGAGGTAAAATGACTGGGCATGGAAACGCCGATAACGTTTTCCTTTCCTAGGGCATCCACCGCGATGGCAGTAACCAGGGCGGAGTCAATTCCGCCTGATATTCCGATCACAACTTTCTGAAACCGGTTTTTATTCACATAATCCCTTAAACCGGTTTCCAGCGCCTTATAAACTTCGGCGGTGGCATCCATAAAATCGGTGATACCACTTTCTTCAAATTCATCTTTCTTCCCGCTTTCGGCAGACTCCAGCTGAAACCAGCTTACCTTCCGCTCCGGAAGTATGAAAATCTTTTCTTTACGGCGCCGGGGATCATGGATACGTTTATTAAAAACATTATCCGGATAAAGGGTAACGGTGAGCAGCTGTTCTTCAAAGGAGGCCGCTTTACTCAGTAGGGCTCCCTCCTCCGAAATAACCATGCTGTTCCCATCGAAGACCAGTTCATCCTGTCCGCCCACACTGTTTAAATAAGCTACAATAGTAACATTATCCTCTGCACGGGTCGCCAGCATTCTGAAGCGCGAGACGGCCTTTCCGAAATGATAGGGGGAAGAAGAAATATTAATCACCACCTCTGCCCCCCCGTAAAGGGACTGATCCCGGGTAGGTCCGCCGGGATACCAGATATCTTCACATATATTAATGCCTATGCGGATATCGTTCAGTACAAATACAGGCACTTCCTGACCGGCCTGAAAATAACGGTCCTCGTCAAAAACTCCATAATTCGGAAGAAATACTTTATGATATACGCCCGCCAGTTTGGTATGGTGAAGAACGGCGGCGGAATTATAAATATCATCGTCACGGTCTACAAAACCGACTATGGCCGTTATACCGGCGGTACTCTCAATGAGTTTATTCAAATAATAAATATTTTCTCCTATGAATTCAGGTTTCAGCAGGAGATCTTCCGGAGGATATCCGGTCAGACACAATTCGGGAAAGGCAATTACCTCAACTCCTTTTCCCCGGGCAAGGTCAATATATTCGACGATTTTTCGGTAGTTTCCCTCCAGATCACCCACAACATGATTAATCTGCGCCAGGGCCAGTCGTAGTCTTCTCATGGGCATTCTTCTCCTCGGATTATCATAAGGTAAGTTATGAATTAACCAATATTTAATCAAGTGAATTTATGGATGAAAAGGAGGTTATTAATTCCGGGCGTCCGTCCCTGACTGGAACAACAAAAATTTCCGCTGTCACTTTCTTACCCGTGGTGTCTTTTAAAAATGTGGTATACCAAATGGACTATTATGCGCTAATCGTTTTAAACTAAGGCGGAACCTTATTATTTCGCGTATCTCTTTTGTATCTTTTTAGTTGAATTAACTTTGGAATTTCCTATATTTTGAGGTTATTCAGCCGGAGGTAAAATATGAAGTTGATTGACGTCATCGAACCCAGGTTTATCAAAATTCCTCTTCAATCGACCACAAAAGAGAGCATCATCAAAGAGCTCATTGAAGTTCTTGCCAGTCAGAAAATATTCGAGGATCAGGAGGAAGTGTTCAAAGCAGTGATGGAGCGGGAAAAAATTATGACTACAGGGGTTGGCAGAGAGGTGGCCATACCACATTGTAAAAAAAAGGGATGTAAAAAATTTGCCATTGCCCTGGGACTGCATCCCACAGGCATTGACTTTAATTCCATAGATAACAAACCGGTAAGAATCATCTTCTTACTGATCGGTCCTGAGGAAAATCCCGGAATGCATATCCGGCTGCTCAGTCGCATTTCACGGCTTATTGCCAAAGACACACTCCGGCAGGGCCTGTTGGGTGCACAATCACCGGCCGAAGCCTATGACTTACTGAAGGCGGAAGAGGAAAAATATTTTGAGATTGTTTCATGAAACTGCTGGTGTTTATTCTGAACAAAGAAGAGCATCTGGAGGAAATTCTTGAGGCCTTTCTGGAGCTTAATATTAAGGGAGCCACCATTCTGGACAGTGTGGGCATGGGATCAATTCTGGCCCAGGATATTCCGATATTTGCGGGATTCAAAAAACTGCTGCAGGGAAGCCGTCCTGCCAATAAAACCATCCTTACCGTAATACCGGACCTGCAGGTTAAACCTGCCGTTAAAGCCATTGAGCAAATTGTCGGTTCTCTGGAAGAACCGGGAAATGGTCTGCTGTTCGTACTGGAAGTGGATCAGCTTTTCGGTTTAAGCAAAACTTTTTAGAGAATACGGCATTAGTTTTTCTAAAAGCAGAAAATACAGGTAAGAGGTAATCCAATGCCAAAGAAGGAACAACATAAAAACTGGAAGAAAGTCGGACCCCTGCCCGGACTTTTATACGCCGAAATGGTAGGGGAGGTATTAAAACGTAAAAAAATTCCCTTTTCAGTCTCGCAGGATGGCGTCGCCACCGCCTACGGTTTTACCGGAACCCACCTGGCAGGAAATGAAGCTTTCATCTGGGTGCCGGAGAATTATGTAGATAGAGTGAAAGAGATAATCGAGCAGATGATCGACCATATTTAAAGAGGAATCTCTACGGTGAAATTCAAGCATATCCGAAAGCATGCTCAGATCACCATCCTGAAATTTCTGCAACGGATTGACTTCCCGGAAGATTTTTACATGCTGTTTCTGGCGGCTCTCATCGGTGTTTTCGCCGGGCTGGGAGCTTATATCCTTACCCTGCTTATTAATTTTTTCCGCTATATTTTTTTCGATAAAATTTATAACCTCTCCCCTTTTACCTTTACAAGCTATATTCTGCTGGCACTTTTTCCGGCCATTGGAGGGCTTATTGTGGGGCTGGTTATTCATTTCTTTTCCCGGGAATCCCGTGGCCATGGTGTACCGGCTGTCATTGAGTCCATAGCCAACCGGGCCGGATATATTCGACCGCGGGTAACTCTGATTACCTCCTTTACCGCCGCCGCCACCATCGGTACAGGCGGTTCGGCCGGAAAGGAAGGTCCCATTGTGCAGATTGGCGCCGCCATCGGTTCCACGGTGGGACAGTTGTTCAACGTCTCTTCGGAGCGCCTGAAAGTGCTGGTGGGAACCGGAGCAGGTGCCGGACTGGCGGCGGTATTCAATGCACCTGTGACCGGTGTGCTATTTGCGCTGGAAGTGTTGCTGGCAGATTTCAGCATTAATGCCTTCACTCCCATCATTTTTGCCACAGTAATCTCCACCACCATATCCCATTATCTCATCGGCAGTAGTCCGGTTCTGCACGTCCCGGTCTATTACCTGGAAAGTGTTTATGAATATCCCCTCTATATCCTGATGGGGGTGGTAGGAGGTTTTGTGGCGGTGTCCTTCACTCGTATTCTTTATGCCACGGAAGATTTTTTTAATAAATATCCGGATATACCGGAATATGTTAAACCAACCCTGGGCGGGCTCCTGGTAGGCATCATTACTATTTTCTTTCCGGAAATTTACGGTTTTGAAGATGCTGCCATTCACAATGCACTCCTGGAAAGAACAGCTGTATGGATACTCTTCCTGTTGACGGTATTTAAAATCCTGGCGACTTCTCTTTCATTAGGCAGCGGTGGTTCGGGCGGTTTATTTATCCCTGCCCTTTTTGTGGGCGCCACATTTGGCGCATTTTTCGGAAGCATCATGAATATGATTTTCCCACAGATTACAGCCTCGCCAGGTGCATATGCCCTGGTGGGAATGGGAATTATGGTGGCCGGAACCACCCATGCCACTATTTCCGCACTTATGCTGATATTCGAAGTGACCAGTAATTATCAGATCATCCTGCCACTGATGCTGGGTACCATTGTGGCGACAATAACCTCGCGCCTCATCATGCGCGAGAATATCTACACCATGAAAATCGCTCTCAGCGGAGAATATATTTTCAAAGGACGGAATATGACGCTTCTGCAGAGTATACCCATCCGGAAACATGTGGAAAAAAAATTTGATTCCGTCAGGGAAAATACTTCTTTCGATAAAATACTAGAACTCCTGCGGAAAAGCGATCATGCCACCTTTCCGGTCATTACTCCCGGTGACAAACTGGTGGGATTGATCTCTCTTAACAATATCCGCTCTTACATGTTCGAGGAGGATCTGTACCCGCTTCTTATCGCCAAGGACATCATGCAGGAAGAGTACATTTCCGTGCATCCCGGGCAGTCACTGGCCGATGTGCTGCGGCTGTTTGACCTGACCGATGCTGAACTGTTACCGGTAACCGAAAAAAGGAGTAACAGAAATCTGATTGGGGTAATTTACCGCGATGAGCTGATGCGCTGGTACCGCAAAGCCCCTTTATTTCAACCCAGTAAACCCTAAATTTTATGAATTCCCTGAAGCATTACCAAAAGCTGCATCTAAAAAAGTACCGCCAAGAGTGGCAACTTTTTATTGTGGAGGGCAAACGCCTGTGCCGGGAGGCGCTGCAATCCGGCTGGGAAATTCAGTCCGCTTTCACAAGCCAGGATTTTACAAATGATCCTGACTGGCAATTCTTCCGCGAAAAGTTGAATGAACATCATACCCCATTCATTTCCCTCCGGGCGAACGATTTTAAAAAATTAGCGGATACGGAAAATCCCCAGGGAATTTTGTTCATTTTAAAAATTAGATCCGAAGAGTCCGGGCCGGGTATTTCTCCGGCCAGCCATGACATAATTCTGCTGCTGGACGGCATACGGGATCCCGGGAATATGGGTACCATTATCCGTACGGCAGACTGGTTCGGCATTCCCTTAATCTTTTGCAGTTCGGATTCGGTGGATTATTATAATCTGAAAACCCTCCGGGCGACCATGGGTTCCATATTTAATGTTCCCTGTCGGGAAACAACTGATCTGGCAGAAACCATGCGCCGGCTGAAGGAAAAAAGTTACTCGCTTATCGGTACCTCCCCGGCAGCTTCCATGGCATTGAAAAACCTGAATATCAAGTTACCGGTGGCGCTGGTGCTGGGAGGAGAAGCGGAGGGAATTTCTCCCGGTGTTCGTGAGATGCTGGATTTTACCATTACTATCCCCCGTCAGGGAAAAGCAGAATCACTCAATGTGTCGATCGCCGCAGGTATCCTTATGAATGATCTCATCACACTTCTCCGCCCCTAAATTTTTGATCTGTTTGGATGAACCGCGGTTATTTTGTATAATAGGCTCAGTCCGGAGTTATCCAGGAACGCGATCAATACTTGAATGTTATCACCATGGCAGTGCGGCATAAAAAATTAATACCTTTAAACAGTACAATTTAAAATTTTTTATCCTGGAATAAGTCCATATTATTGCTTTATCCTATTTCTTGACACCATTTTTTATCCTGCTGACATATTGAAAATGATGTAGTCAGGATTATCGATTTTGGAGATACGATGAACGAAAAATCAAATTTCCCCCGGCCATTAGAGGCCTTTCTGGTTATTATAGCCAGTTTTATTTTTGTTCTGCTGGTTACCCAGACCATCCTGTGGATGCTTGTACCTCAACCCGAAGCTGTTAGTCAATCCTCCACCGGTTTGAAGATATTGATCACCTTTGGGGAAGTGGGATTAATCTTCATCCCCATAATTTATATCCGGCTCAAAAAGTTTTCCTTCAAGGAAGTTTTCCGCTGGAATACCGTACCGCTGAATATTATCCTTTGGAGTATTGTGCTGGGTCTCAGCATCAGTATTATCGGCGATGAGATGGACCGCCTGATAACCATCATTATTCCCGCACCGGAATTCCTGGATGAAATTTCGGAGGCACTGCGTATCAATTCGTTTTCGGATTTTAGTATTTTATTTTGCGGGGCTGTTCTGGCAGCGGCCTTCATTGAGGAGTCCATTATCCGAGGATTTCTGCAGAAATCTCTGGAAAAATATCAGGATGTGACGAGGGCGGTAATCTATGCCAGTCTGGCCTGGACCATAATTCATGGAGTACTTTACTGGGCCATTCAGATCTTCTTGCTGGGAATTATCCTGGGTCTGCTGGCATGGCGTGCGGACAGCATTGTACCCTCGGTTATCGGACATGGAATCAATAACGCAGCCGCTCTGTTGTTTTACAATATTAATCAGCAATCCCTAGAAGGCGTATATCTGTGGGGAAATCACGTTTCCCCGCTCTTCCTCATTCCGGCTATAGCAGGATTAGTTTATGGAATAAAGGCTTTTTACCGGTATTACGGTAAGCCGCCAAAAACTCCGGTATCAATTAATTAGAATGTGGGGGTAAATTCCAGGCGAAAATGCTGCAGCACTTCATTGACATTTTTTTCCGCTTCAATGACATCAATGGCACGGTTGTTTTTCAAAACATCACAAATGGCCTGTGGAGTCACATTTTGCTTTTCAGCCACTTTCTTATAAGTCCCCAGCTCGAGATAATCCCAGTATAGCTGGTGATGACGCTCATTCCACTTGGATTTTATGGAGGAAATAAGCAGAAATACCGTATTAAGCAGAGAGTCCAGGCTGGTCCTTTCCGAATTGAACCAGATGCAGGACTTGCGTTTCTTGGCCAGCGCCAGCGCACTATTGGCCCGGTGAAATGCCGGACCATCCATTTCAATCGGAAGCCTTCCACCCATTCTGTAAATCATTCCCACACCCATACCATAGCGGACGGAAATCGGAAAAACCATTCTCTGCAGGACCTGTATTATTTGAAACGCATGGCCCGCGGTATCCACAAGCGCCTGAAATTCATCCCCCTTGGTCATGGTGGCGGGGGCATCCATAAAGGTTTCAAACTCCTCATTTATCTGCACAATGGCGGATTTCATAAAAAGCTGCGTCTGGTAACGGTCCAGGCCATTAAGCCTTTTGGAACCGCTGATATCCCCGATAATGACTGTGTACTCATAATTTTCCGACATAGAAATTCTGTTATCCAGGTATAAAATAATTCATTTCTCTTTCCAGGACAGGTGATATAGGCATGATTCACCGTCTTCCGCTTCGCACTGAACCTCCTGCAACGCCGCATTTTGGGCGCCGCAAATTTCAACACCCTTCTTTAACAGGGCTTGCATGAACCAGCAGTACGGTTTATGAATATCCTCATCATAAGTCAGCTGCACGGTTGCATTTCCATTATCGGATTTGCTGTAAAAATATTTACCGAAATTCCACAGATAAGGATATAATCTGGCCAGTTGAGCCAGGAAACCATGGGGATTATGATCCTGGATATAGTTGAAGAAATACCTGTCCAGTACCACTGGCGCAGTCCGTTGTCCAATGTCCCGGAAGATGGATTCCAGGGAAACATCCAGAGATTCTCCAATGGCTTCATCCAGATCCTTCAACAGGTGAAACGGATAAAGATTGGTCAAAAACACCTGTTCACCTACCGCATTTCTGGCAGGATCGCTTAATTTCTGGAGTACTTTGGCATGTATGTTCCCGTTCTCCATGTTCTCAATATATTCCAGCCGGGACTGAATAACTAATCCTCGAATATCACTCATGTTCTGACAACTCCTTTTCCAGTCTCAATTTAAATTGGTGTAAAAACTCGGCAATCCCTGCACTGTTCTTTCCGCCTCCCTGCATAAGGTGGTCACTGCCACCACCCCGGGCATCTATAATCGGCAGTAGGGGATTGATCAGTCGCCTCAAATTGAATGGTCGGCTTACAGTGTCTCCTGCAATCCAGTTTACATGATGATCCTGCTTGTTTAGTGCCATGGCCACCCGCTCAGTTGCAGTCAGCGCTTGATCCAAGAAAATTTTCAGTATCTTATTATCTGCATTCTCAAAAATTTTATGAATGAAAAGTATATCCTTAATAACCGGAGAAGAACCGATTAAATTCTGTACTTCATATGACATGACCTCCGCCTGCAACCTGGCAATGGTCCGGTTGGCCTCTCTCAGCTGTTCATCCAGGTCGGTTACCCGCTTGACCATGGTGTCTTCCCCGCAGGTGAGGTTCTGGCTCAGTTCCTGGATAATCCTGCTCTTTTCACGGTAATCCGCATAAGCCCTGGTTCCTATTTTAACCTGAATACGGGATCGTCCACGAATTTTTTCCTGTCCCGTGATTTTGATCAACCCGATTTCCCCCGTATGGGCCACATGAAGTCCGCCACAGGCAGAGGCATCAAAATCCCCTACCTGCACAATTCTTACTTTTTTCACATCGGGCGGCGGCCTCCGAATGTGATACTTTTCAACTTCATCCGGATCGACCCATTGAATAGTCACCGGAACGTTGGAGGCAACAACCTGGTTAGCCAGACTTTCCACTTCAAGCAGTTTCTCTTCCGGGATGGATTTGGCGTCGGTTTCTATGGCGGTATAAATCTCTCCAAAGTGAACCGAAACGGTATGGAATCCTCCGCTCAGCAGCAGAGACTGGGAAAGTACATGCTGACCGGTATGCTGCTGCATATAATCCAGCCGCCGGATACTGTCCACCCGACCTTTTATTGGACCTACCGGAAGAATTTTATCCATATAATGAAAAATCGTGCCGTTTTTCTGCTGTACATCCAGCACCTGTACGTTATTCAACTGCCCATGATCTGCCGGTTGACCTCCCCCTTCCGGATAAAAACAGGTGCGGTCCAGTACAACAGCAGGACGTTTTCCCTGGTCATCAACCGAGATAATCCGGGCTTCGAACTCGAATTGATAAGGATTTTGATAGTAAATCTTATCGGTCATGCTGCGCCATCCCTGATTTTCACTAAAAATAATAGAATTTTTTTCAAAAATCAAACGTATAAACTTGATATTTGAAATACAAGTATATAGAATTGATGACATTTTTCCCCATTTATATCATCTGTCCCGGAAAGAAACCTGGATACGTACCATCGATTTATAGGCTTTGACAATTCTAACAGGGATCACATTGCATTTTGATTCCGACTGCCCCTTTCTGGCCGCCCGCAAGAGGGCCAGAAAGGCCCTTCTCATCCATGTCCCTGAGAGACAGAAAAAATAAGAGCAAAGAACAAAGATTAAATAAAGGTGCAAAGCACAACGCGTAAGCACGACTGCTACCATTGAATAACCTTGAAAATCTGTGGCAAAAAACATCGGGTTAGAATAAAGGTACATAATACGGTTCTTTCTTTTCCGGGTAATTATGGTTATCTATTTCAGTCAGGCTTAACGGGATTTTTCGGCGGTATAAAGAGGGAAAGTATGCAAATTTAAGTAATCTGATTGAGTAAAAGGTTGAAATACGAAGAGCGGTGCCAATATTAAGCAGGGCATCGAAGATTAAGCCGGGTTGATTTGATTATTCCGCAAATCCCGTCGAAAAAATCAATCCAACCAGCCTGATTCTGCCCGGGGCCATTCGGTTCCCGGTAAATATATTGAAAATTGTATTTTTCTCTTTATACTGTTATCCTTAGCGATTATCTATATACCATTCGGATTCTAAAAGATGTGAGCCCCACCCAGGTGAACCATGTAACTGAAGAAGGTAGCCAGGAACAGTGTGAGGAAAATAACCATGGTCATCCATTTCCGACCCAGTTCTTTTGCCAGCACGGCCATGGTGGCAACACAGGGAATATAAAATGTTATAAAAACCGTGAAAGTCAGTATCTGAGTGGCGGACATGACAGTCAACACACTGGTAGTACCAATGGCCTGGGTGAGCATAATCAGGGCCAGTTCCTTGCGCAGAACTCCGAATATCAGGGTGGTTCCCACCACGGCCGGTAATCCGATGAAGGAGGTGAGTGGAGATAATCCCGCATTTATCCAGGCATCCAGCCGGAAATATTCCAACAGTCCCAGAACAACGCTGCCCACAATCAGAATGGGCCAGGCCACTACGATAAATTCCTTGATGCGAAACCAGGTCTTTTTGCGAATCACCTGAAAAGAGGGCCAGCGGTAAGGGGGTATTTCCATGATCATGCCCGGGGAGACTTCCGGCATAAGCAGGGAAAGAACCTTCCCGGAGGTGGCAACGACCACGATATTAAACACATAGATGCCAAACGCCCATAATGGTCCCAGATAAAAGGCCACCAGGCCGAAAATAACCACCGAACGGGCGGAACAGGGGACCATACTGGAAATTACTGCCGCGATGATCTTGTCTCTTCGGGAAGGCAGTATACGGGTTGCCATCACAGCAGGGACATTGCAGCCATACCCGAGAACTGCCGGAACAATAGAGGTTCCATGCAATCCGATGCGATGCATAAACGCATCCATCAGAAAGGCCACCCGTGGTAAATATCCCGCATCTTCCAGCAGCGTTAATCCGATCAGAAACGGTACCAGGTATGGCAAAACAATTGCCACACCCCCGCTGATGCCCCAGATAGCCGACTGGGTGAGGTGAAAAATAAAGGAGGTAGTATTAAAGTAACCTGACAGCAAGCCGGTGACGGAATCAAATCCCTCTATCAGGTATCCCTCCAGCAAGGCGCCCACTTCAAATACCGCATAAAAGAATCCCAGCAGCACCGCCAGCAGGATGAAGTAACCGGCTACCTTGTGCATTACCACACTGTCAAGTCTTTCCCGCCAGTCATGCTGTGGAGCACCCAGGGTGACAACCTGAGAATAGGTATCCATGGCCAGGGCACTCCGCTCCAGCAGCAGGACGCTGTCCTGGGGTTTTCCCCGCAACTTCACCAGGCGGTTCTGCAATTCGGTGATCTTGGGGGAGAGCAGGTCTCCGTTAAGACTGATGACCACATCTTTATAGAATCCGTCATCTTCCAGCATTTTCATGGCCAGGAAACGGGAGGGATAAGTTAAGGAAACGGAGAATTTTTGAGTAAGAATACCTTCAAGTTCGGCAATAATTTTTTCCACATCTTTCTGATAGGACATTTTCTTTATCTCAGAGCCCAGGCGACCATCGATCACCTTCTTGGCAAGTATAAAAAGATCCCGTACTCCCAGATTCTTACTGGCAACAGTGGTCTGTACCGGGATTCCCAGGATCTCTCCCAGTCTTTCGTGATTGATGGTAATACCTTTGCGGCCGGCTTCATCAATCATGTTGAGACCTATCACCAGCGGAACACCCAGTTCCATCAGTTCAAGCGTCAGCAGTAAACTGCGGCCCAGCTGTGAAGCATCGATTATATTAATAATCAGGTCAAATTCACCTTTTAACAGGTACCGGGTGACTTCCGCTTCAGCTTCGTTGGAAGAGGAAAGCGAGTAGGTGCCGGGAAAATCGACCAGTTGACAGACATGACCATTGAGTCTCACCCGGCTTTCTGTATAGCGGACGGTAGTGCCGGGCAGATTGGATGTGGCGGATTTATATCCCGCCACCGAATTAAAAAGTGTGCTCTTTCCAGCATTGGGCTGTCCGATTAAAGCAATTTTCATATTTCCTCAACCAGGATTTTTACCGCCACTCCCCTTCCGATAGCCACGGAGCTTCCATGAATTTCAATCAGCAGAGGTCCTGCAAAAGGGGCATTTCTTTTCAATCTGATGATACTTCCGATTCCGATTCCCATTTGACCCAGAGTTCTGCGGGCATTTTTCCCCCCGCTGATACTCACAATCTTTACCTGGGTATTCGCCCTGATGTCCAGCAAAGACTTCATGCACCGTCCATGTATTGGTATTGCCATAAAACAAATCGTGAGCTTATTTCAAGAAGGTAATGATTCCTCCTTACTCTAGTGTTCCTGCTATAGTATTTTCGGCTATTCACGCTCTAAATTAATATTAAGATTTATTATCAACAAGATTATATTAATTATTTTCGCAAAGGTTCACAAAAATTTTAGCTTCTGTTTGTTTTTATGGTTTTGTACTTAACTCAGTAAACTTAATTCAAAGATGTAAATGTTCGATATTTATCCATTGATCAGCCTTATCCTTAAATTCTTCTCCGGAAAGGAATATAGACGTGACGACCAATTGCTTATAAATGAATATCTCCCAAACTTACCCTGGTCCCCGCCTACCAGATACCCGGTGCCTATCGGCTGCCTGCCTGGAACAGATCGGCAAATAGTGGACCGGGAAAGCCTGTCTGGCACCGGACAGGGCGAAGCCGACAGGAAGGAGAAGAAAGGAACCCAATATTTTGAGGCTTCAGCCCAGACGTGTGAATTAAGCAGATATTGTAATTCATCAGGATGTTTAAGGAAAAAAATAGATTTTTAATATAAAAAATAAAATTGTCTCAAATTAATCAGGTTTCCTTTCCTGCGCCAGGATCTCTGCTTTTATACTTTGTTCTCCCCGGCCCGGACATTTCCGGATTTAACCAGATAAATTAAAATTGTCCGGGACAGTACCCCATTTTCACAGAATTTGTATTGCCGGTGAACTGGTGCTAAATTGGGAAGTTTATATGATGGTAAAATGTCAGATTATATTGATATCAGGGGAGCACGGCTCCATAACCTGAAAAACATCGATGTTCACATTCCGCGGGGAGAACTGGTGGTTATTACCGGTCCCAGCGGCTCCGGGAAATCCAGTCTGGCTTTTGACACTCTCTATGCCGAAGGCCAGCGGCGATACGTGGAATCACTTTCCCCTTACGCCCGGCAATTCCTGGAAAAAATGCCCAAACCGGAGGTGGATGCCATCAGCGGGATTAATCCCGCCATTGCCATTCAACAGAAAGCACCTTCCGGCAATCCACGCTCCACGGTTGGGACGGTTACGGAAATTTATGACTACCTGCGGCTGCTCTTTGCCAGGATAGGAACCCTTATCTGTTATAACTGTTCCAGCCCGCTGCGGAAAGACCTGCCGGATCAGGTGGTCGGCTTCATTGAATCACTACCTGTAAACACCCGTTTTTATATTGCTTTTCCGGTTTCCTCCGAAAATCCGGAAAGAGCTGAACAACTGAAGGACGCCATCATCTCCAGAGGCTTTTTGAGGGTGTGGCAAAACGGGGGCGTTATTGATCTGAGAGATCAGGATCCGGATTTCCGACAGCAGGACACTTACATTGTGGTGGACCGTGGTATCCGTTCTGCCAATGCCGACCGTCCACGCCTGATTGATTCGGTGGAAACCGCCTTCCGTGAAGGGGACGGTAACATGAGCATCATCCTTTCCAACGGAAAGATTGAAAACTTTACCCAGAATTTTGTCTGCCGAGTATGCGGTACACACATGATTGAACCGCAACCCCGCCTTTTTTCATTCAATAATCCCTTTGGGGCCTGCCCCGGTTGCCAGGGATTCGGAGATATGATGGATCTGGATATCCATAAGATTATTCCTGATCCCTCCAAAACGTTGCGCCAAGGCACCATTGTGTGCTGGAACAGCCGCTCCTACCGGCATCTGCTCACCCGCCTGGCATCGGTGGCTCCCAAATATGGACTTTCCATGGATCAGTCGTTTGAGGAGCTCAGCGAAGAGCAGAAAAATTTGATCATTGACGGTTGCCGGGATTTCATCGGTATCCGGGGATTCTTCAAGCGGCTGGAAAGAAAAAAATACAAGGTCCATGTACGAGTGTTTATGAGCCGGTTCCGCAGCTATTTCACCTGCACCATGTGTCATGGAAAAAGGTTGCGTCCCGAAGCCCTGGCTATCACCATCGGGGATAAAAACATTTCAGACCTGGTCAAAATGCCCATCAGCGAACTGCAGGTTTTTTTCCGGGACCTGCAGTTATCCGAATATCAAAGCAGGATCGCCGGCCAGTTGCTTGCGGAAATCAGCAGCCGCTTGCAATACCTGCTGGATGTTGGCCTGACTTATCTGCACCTGGACAGGAGAGCCAATACCCTCAGCGGTGGTGAATTTCAGCGGATTAACCTGGCCACGGCCCTGGGAACCGCCCTCACCGGGACGCTATACATTCTGGATGAACCTACCATCGGACTGCATCCGCGCGACACCGGACGGCTGATACACATTCTCAGGTCCCTGACCCGGATCGGCAATACCGCCGTGGTGGTGGAGCATGAAAGAGCGGTTATTCAGGAATCGGATTATCTCATTGACCTGGGCCCAGCGGCCGGGGAAGCTGGTGGTGAAATCATGTTCCAGGGGCCATACAAAAACTTCCTGCAAAACGGGAAAAGCCTTACGGCCGAATACCTATCGGGTGAGAAAACAATTCCGGGTAAAAGCAGTTATCGGAAGGGAAGTGGCCTGGCACTTACCATAATCGGAGCCCGCCAGCATAATCTTAAAAATATCAATGTGAGGATTCCCCTTGGCGTGATGACAGCAGTTACCGGAGTATCCGGTTCCGGAAAAAGTACCCTGATTCATGATATTCTTTATCGGGGCTACCTGCAGAACCGTGGCGAGGGAAAAGAAAAAGCCGGGGATCATGATGAAATCCGCGGCCTGCAGAACATCTACCGGATGGAGATGGTGGACCAGTCTCCCATCGGCCGGACACCACGCAGCAATCCCATTACCTATATCAAGGGATTCGATGAAATCCGCAAATCGTATGCCTCACTCACCAGGTCCAGGGTTCACGGTTTTAAACCGGGACATTTTTCCTTTAATGTTCCCGGGGGGCGCTGTGAAAACTGCCAGGGTGATGGTTCTTTAAAAATTGAAATGCAATTTCTGGCGGATGTGTATTTAACATGTGATGTCTGTAATGGCCGGAGGTACAAGCAGGAAATTCTGGACATTTACTTCCACGGAAAAAATATTCATGAGGTATTGCAGATGAGTGCGGATGAAGCCCTGGATTTCTTCCGGGATCATCCCGCCATCAACCGTAAAATGCGGGTGTTACAGGAGGTAGGACTGGGATACCTGAAGCTGGGGCAGTCTGCCACCACCCTTTCCGGGGGGGAAGCTCAGCGCATAAAGCTGGCAGCCCATCTCAGCCGGAAAACCCATTGTGATGTACTGTTCATTTTCGATGAACCCACCACCGGCCTGCACTTTGATGATATTGCAAAATTACTTCGCGCCTTTGATGCCCTCATTGAACGGGGAGCATCGGTGCTTATAATTGAACACAATCTGGATGTGATTCGGTACGCGGACTGGATCATTGATCTGGGCCCGGAAGGAGGTTATGCCGGAGGAGAGGTAATAGCCGAGGGAACCCCGGCCGAAATTTCCCGAACCAAGCATTCCTATACCGGCCGGTACCTGAGAAAAAATTAAATGAATCTGCCTGTTAGAACTCATGGCAATTTAGCCTGCTTAATTCACAAAATAGGATATAATGTATCAAAGTTGTTATATTCTTAGAAATTAAATGGCCCCGGTCTTCAGACCGGGGATTAAAGAATCCAGTATATTTGGGCGTTAGCCCCTATTTGTGAATTAAGCAATTTAGAAATTTAATTAATATCATTGAGAAAAACAACACTGCAGATCATACTCTCCACGATTTATCGCAAAATGGAGGATCGCCGGACATCATATGATTTGTTGGGGATGATTTTTCAAATCATCAGATAGGAATGTTGTTGGTAATTCCCTTTCGAATTCATGAATTTGAAATAGTGCGGGAAAATAATAAAATGAAATTGCCAAGCGACTTATCGCGGGGAAAAAAGAAATATCCAAAAAATCAGAGATTTATTCCCATTTGCACGAATCTTAACTCGTGCAAATTCAAAGATCAAATTACTCCTTATTATTTTTTATTTCGGCATGGTTTACCACGGACAAAATTTTCCGGATGGTTTTACCAGTGGCTCCCCCATGGTCCTGCACCACCTTATAGGCCTGCCAGCCGGATTCCTGCCGGTACACATCGTTGATGATAAACTTTTCCACCACATGCTGGATTTCCGGGGCATCCTGGACTTCCCACCCGCCCTTTCCGGCTTTCAACAATTGCGCTTCGTGAGAGTTCTGGTTCACCGGCCCGAATATAACAGGTATTTTATAAACCGCCGCCTCCAGTACGTTGTGAATATTCTGTTTGAAACTGCCGCCAACATAGGCGACTTTGCCGATTCCATACAGATTGGCCAGAACTCCAATCTGGTCAATAATGATTATTCTCTCATCCTGGTATTCATCCAACCGGGATAGCAATATAACCGGCAGGTTGTCCAGGTGTATCTGTAATTCCTCCAGATGGGCCGGTGTCGGTTCATGAGGACAGATAATGAACATGGTCTTCTCATGTTTTTTTAGCAGGTTTTTCAAAGCCGGAATCAGATAAACATGATCTTCCGGCCAGGTACTGCCCGCCACCATTACCCAGCGGTTTTTATAAATATCCGGCGGCACAAACTGTTTGCGCAGGGATTCATCCCGACGGTAAATCACCTGATCATATTTGGTATCTCCTACCACCATGCATTTTCCATTGTTAACCAGGCGGGAAAAATTATAGCGATCCGATGGTGATACTGCCAGAATCCGGGTGAAATGCTTATAAACGGCACGATTAAAAGGTCGCATCAGCCAGAACAGGCGGCTGCTCTGCTCATGCAGGGAGGCATTGATAAGAAAAAGAGGAACATGAAACAACCGGCAGAACCACACCTGGTTAGGCCATACATCGTGTTTGGCCACAATCCACAGGGATGGTTTTACTTTCCTCATGAAAGTCCACAGAGAAAAGAGGCATTCATGCGGCGAATACATGAAATAGTCCACAGTTGGAAAAGATTTTACATTTTCATATCCGGAGGGAGAAAAAAACAGCACCAGGACATTGTAATCCGGTCTCTCTTTTTTGAATTCCACCAGGAACGGTTTGGTATGTTCAAATTCTCCCATGGAAGCGCAATGCAGGACCATTACCGGATGCTGTGAATTCTTTGTTAGAAATGGTTTCAGCTGCCGGGACAGACCGAACCGGCTCCACAATCCTTTTCTGACCTTGGCATTGAACAAAGAAATGAGAAACAGAGCCAGGTAAAATAATGGGAGAAAAAGTACATTATATACGAGCGCATAAAAAATAGAATTCATTCCAGTTCCCCGGGGTCCGATCATTCTCATGGACCCGCCAGAAAATGACTGCAATTTTGGCCTTTAAAATAACACTTTTAATACTATATAATGCAATAATTTTTACTGTTTTTTAATAAGTTCATAGGGAGCAGCACGCAAATCATGATAAATATTAAGGTAATTTTTATAGCGTTCCCGGAAAATTTGTCCCTCTTCCACTGCCTCTTTCACTGCACAGCCCGGTTCTCTGATATGATTACAATCATTAAACTGACACTGCTCACTGTAATTCCGGAATTCCACAAAATAATGCTTTAAATCATTCCGGAAAATATCCCACAGTCCCAGTTCGCGGACACCGGGGGTATCGATAACATATCCGCCGAATGAGAGGGGAAAAAGTTCAACAAAGCTGGTAGCATGTTTTCCCTTTTGAGTTTTACCACTGACTTCGGCAATTTTCAAATCGAGACCTGGTTCAATTTTCTGAATAAGCGAACTCTTACCGACCCCGGAGTGTCCCACCAGTACTGAAACATTATCAAGTAAAACCGCTTTAAACTCCTGCAGACCTTCTTCCCGCAGAGCGGACACATAATAAAACGGATATCTCAGTTTACGGTAATAAGCGGCATATGAATCAAATTGAGAGGGCCCGGCCAGGTCCATTTTATTAAGACAAATTAGGCTGCGCAATTCATTCTTTTCAGCGATGACCAGATAACGGTCCAGCAGTCCCGATTTGAAAGCCGGCTGTTTCACCGAGAGGATAATGACCATCTGATCGATATTGACGGCAATTACATGTTCGCGGTAGGCTTTTCCCTCCACCGCTCGGCTGAGCCTGGAGGTGCGCGGAAAAATCTTTTTAATCACCCCCTCTCCGGCGGGAAGACATTCCACCAGAACATTGTCACCTACTTTAACATTGCTGATGTCCTCCTTGCCTGCGCCGGCAATCTTTCCGCGAACACTGCAGGTAATAACCTGCAGGGGAGTACTGACAACATAATGATTCCGGGTGGCCTTAATGACTTTTCCGCTGAGGGTTTTGTTCTCCTCCATAAGCCGGTTCAGCATCCATTAGGATTTAAACACTTTACCATGGGAAGATTGCCCCGAATTATACCTGCAGATAAACCGTATCTTATCCCTGTCCGGTTAATTATTGTTCAGAAAATAACGCTTTTCTTCTTTTTGTTGGCAGATGGACCCCCGTGCAGGGGACACATTTCCGTGGGATGATATTTAACATTAAAAACTTCGTTTAAAATTTTTGGGCAGTAGTTGGTAGCCAGCTCACCACTTTCTTCGCACACCTGCAGGGAAATAACATCCGTGGGCTGTTGAAAGGTTTCGTCCGGAATTTTTATCGACTTATAAACGCGATTGATAAATTCCGCCCAGATTGGGAGAGCAGCCACTGCACCGGATTCACCGCGTCCCAGTGAAAGCTGGGGATCATCGAAGCCCACCCATACACCGGCCGTTAAAGCGGGGGTAAAACCTACAAACCAGGCATCGGTAAAATCGTTGGTGGTGCCGGTTTTCCCGGCTGCTGGCTTATTAAATCCATATTTCCAACGCAAACTCCCACCGGTACCTGCGTTCACTACGGATTCCAGCATGCTGGTCATGATAAATGCAGTGGCTTTGCTTAAAACTTCGTTCCTGTGGGTAGACGTTTTATAAATGACGTTTCCGTAGCGGTCTTCTATGCTGGAAATAGAAATAGGCTCCACCCGTACGCCCTGGTTGGCAAAAATTCCAAATGCTGATACCAGTTCAATCGGAATCACCTCTGAACTGCCCAGCGCAAGAGTTGGAAACGGGCGTAAGGGCGTACTTATACCCATTTTGTGGGCATAATCCACCACCGTGGCCGGGGTAATTTCCTGGATAAGGCGGACTGCCACCAGGTTTATGGAATTGGCCAGTGCTTCCCTGACGGTTGTTAATCCACCGAATGTCTTGCTGTAATTTTCAGGATCCCAGCGGCTTCCATCGGGATTTATCACCACTACCGGCTGATTCAGAAACTTATCCACTGTAGTATAGCCGTTATCAATAGCCGCGGTATACAGAAATGGTTTAAAGGCGGATCCCGGCTGACGTTTCGCCTGCACAGCCCTGTTGAATTTAGACTCAGTAAAATCCCGGCCTCCAACCATGGCCATAATATGGCCATTCTGATGATTTATGACCACGAAGGCAATCTGGACCTTGGATTTTTCGGCGAATACCGAATCCGGCAAGTCCAGTTTCTTTTTCAACGGCAGCAATTTTTTCTCCGCCCGTGCCTGTAATTCCGGAAGATGCAGATACACCGCCGAGTCCACCGCTGTCTGTACTCGTGTATTCAAAGTGGTGTATACATTCAGCCCATCTTCAAAAATGTTTACCCCCAGGGAGTCCCCGATTACCTGCAGTTGCTGTCTCACATACTCAGTAAAATATGGGGCGATTTTGCTCTCCAGCTGAAATTCTTTGATCTGCAGGGGCAACTGGCTCAGACTGTCGTACTGGCTTTCAGTGAGGGCACCGGTCACCACCATATTTCGCAGCACAAAATTTCTCCGGGAGAGCGACCTGTCCGGATGATTAATCGGTGAATAATAAGCCGGAAGATTCAGCAGAGGAATAAGGGTTGCACTTTCTTCAATAGTCAGGTCTGCAACATCCTTGTCAAAATATTTCTTGGCGGCCGCCTGAATTCCGTAAACGCCGTGGCCAAAATAGGCCTGATTCAGATACATTTCCAGGATTTCCGGTTTGGAATAGGTTCGCTCAATCTGAATGGCGGTTATGATTTCCCGCAATTTACGGCTCATTGTTTTGTGAAATCCAAAATAGAGATTACGCGCCAGTTGCATGGTAATGGTACTGAATCCCTGCCGGAAACTGAGAGTGGTCAGATCAATAAAAATGACCTTGGGGATCCGCTTTGCGTCGATGCCCCAGTGAGAATAAAACCGTCGGTCTTCGGTAGACAGTAGCGCCTGAATGGTATGGTCCGGAATTTTTTCATTGGGAATATACACACGGTTGAATTTATAAAGCTCATGGATCAACTCTCCGTCCTCGGAATAAACCCGGGTTACCAGGGCGGGATCTATATTTTCCAGTTCCGTGAGAGAGGGCAGCCCGCTAAGCAAATAAATAAAATAACCTATAATGATGACGGAAAATGTTCCGATTAGAATAGTTTTCTTATGTTCCTGAAACTGCGACCATAGATTTTGCATTTGCTTGTAATTCACGTTTTCTCTTTATTTTCGTTTTTATGTTGTGTTTAAAGATTAAGAAATCAGATAGTTCCCGCCAATGGGAACTTGTTTCCCAATTAATAATTCAATTATGGCAGTTGAAATTAGAGTTTGACATTATTGAATGCAAGCTCTTTTTCTTGAAGCCTCGCGGCAAAAATTCTACCTGGTATTAAGGGAAAATTAAAATTATATTAGACGTTCTATCAAACATAAATGAATTACATGATGACTTATATTAAACTGTTCATTTTAACTGCTTTAACTTTCTCCTTTATGGGGTGTGCGTCCGGCTCAAAGATGCATTCTCCGGGCAGCGATTCACCGAACCCGCAGGATTCCAAAGCATATGAGCATTTTTTCAACGGGGCCATGCTGGATTTCCAGGATGAATATGAAAAAGCCCTGATAGAATATTACCAGGCCCTCCTATATGATTCCACATCCGCCCAGATCCGCAAATCCATCGCCAGGGACCTGATGCGGTTACAACATTATGAAAGTGCCGCAAAATACCTGCAACAGGCGCTCAGTATGAATCCCAAAGACCGGGAAATCCTGAATTATCTGGCAGAAGCCAGTTATAATCTTCAAAACTATCAGTCGTCCATTGAATATTACAACCGGTTGTTTAAACTCGATCCTTATAACACTACCGTGCAGAATAATATCATTTATCTTTACACACAACTGAAGATGGATCAGGCACTTCTTAATTTTTATAAAACCCTGATGGTCTATTACCCGGATGACAGCAGCTACGCTATTCAGTATGCCATGTCCAATCTAAAACAGAAAAATGTGGACGAAGCCCAGCGGGTGCTGGAAAAAGTAGTGACCACGGATTCCACCGAACTCAACGCCCTGGTGGTACTGGGAAATCTTTATGAAATCAAAAAAGATACAAATAATGCCATTCAAACCTATAAAAAGATACTGGCAGCGGATCCTGACAACGAGGAAGTACTTAACCGGGTTTACCGCATCCTACGGGTGAAGGGAGACTGGCAAGAAATTGTGCAATTATATTCATCCCTCCTTACCCTTCATCCGGAAAATGCCCAGCTGCGATTGATGCTGGCGGAAGCCTATTATTTTCAGGAAAATATGGATGAGGCGCAGCGGGTAGTGGAACCGGTAACAGAGAATGCAACCTACGCGGCAGCAGCCTATGAATTACTGGGACGGATCGCTTTTGAGAAAGAAGATTTCGAAAATGCCCTGAAATATTTTACCTCGCTCACCGAGGAAAATCCGGAAAACCGCTTCGGCTGGCTGTTTCTGGCAGTAATATACAATCGACAAAACAAATTTGAACAGAGCAGCAATGTACTGGAAAATGCATTAAATATTCTTCCCAGAGACGCAGATCTATTGTCCATGTATGGCTCAACCCTCAGCCAGCAGGGCCGGGATCAGCAGGCTCTGAAGCCGCTGGAAAAATCTCTGGAGCTGGACCAGGAAAACATAAGTACAATCTCTTCCCTGGCTGCGGTATATGACAAGCTGCAGATGTGGAACAAATCAGATTCTCTTTATATTAATGCCCTGAAAAAAGAACCTGATAATGCCCTTCTGCTAAATAATTACAGTTATTCGCTGGCACAGCGGAATCTGCAGCTGGAAAAAGCTCTGGACCTGGTAACACGGGCCCTGGAACTGGACCCTGGCAATAGCGCCTATCTGGATACCAAAGGGTGGATCTATTACAAGTTGGGACAATACGACCAGGCCCTGGAATTTATCGGTAAGGCGCTGGAATCCCGGGAAGAAAGTGCCGAAGTTCTGGAACACATGGGTGATGTTTATTTTAAAAAGGGTCAGCCTGAGCAAGCCAAAAAATACTGGCAGCAAGCTCTGGAAAAGGATCCCTCCAATACAAATCTGGCTCAAAAAATCCAGGATCTATGAAAAAATTTACCGGCGTTGTATGGGGTCTGCTGATTCTGTATTTTGCAGGGTGTACCCCTGGCACCGTTTATAAACAACCACCACCCTCCTTCACCGCATTGAGCGAGTGGCCGCATTATTATCAGAAAAATTTTGAGATGCTCCGCAGTATGCTGTCAGAAGCGCTTATCAGCCTTGAATCCCCATCCATGGCAGTAAATTTCACGGTGAATATGCTTTATGCCCCCCCGGACACTTTATTTATTCAGGCAGAGGGACCATTTGGCATTGACGTGGGAAAATTCTTTATCGGCCGGCAACGGTTTATTATTTATAATCAGTTCAATAACACCTTTATAACAGGATCCCTGGATGACAAATTCACCAGTACATTTCTGGAGACCCATCTGACACTCAGAGAGATAAAAAATGCTTTTACCGGGTATGCTCCGCTGCCATCCGGATTACAGTTGGTGGATGAACAGCATGGTATTTTCTCCGCCCTGGTGGACGGTAAAAAATACCGGTATCAGGTCAATCCAACCTCAGGCTACCTGGAAAATCTGGAAATTATAAGCGACAATCAGGTCATCTTCCGGGAAGAGTTTAAAAACTATACCTCCATTGAAAAAATCATTATTCCCCGCTTGATTCGCCTTACCCTGCCACAGAAAAAGGAAATGGTTGCTATTTATCATAAAAATATCAAAATTAACAGCAAAATTGACCCGAACTATTATACTATAGTCATCGGAACCAAAGTAAAACAACTGTTTATCAGTAACTGAACCATGGATATTTCAATTGTAATACCCGCCTTTAATGAAGCGGAATCTCTACCCGAACTGGTCTCCGGAATCATGAAGGTAGAGCAGATCATGAAAAGGAAATTCGAAATTATAATTGTGGATGATGGCAGCCGGGATAATACCATTGAGATATTGAGGAATCTGAAAAAAGAGTATAAGAATTTACGGGTCATCAGTTTTCGCAGAAATTATGGAAAAAGTGCCGCCCTTTCTCAGGCCTTCAAGGCAGCCGAGGGAACGTACATTATCACCATGGATGCGGACCTGCAGGACGACCCGGTAGAAATACCCAATTTGATTGACAAGATGGAAACGGATCGTTTAGATCTGGTTTCCGGCTGGAAGAAAAAACGCTTCGATCCCTTATCCAAAACGCTGCCTTCAAAATTATTTAATTTCGTAACATCATGCCTGACCGGAATAAAAATACACGATTTCAATTGCGGACTAAAAGCTTACCGCAATGACGTCATCAAAGATCTTGCTATTTATGGCGAACTGCACAGGTTCCTGCCGGTACTGGCTCACTGGAACGGTTTCAAAGTGGGGGAAATTGCAGTTCAGCACCATCCGCGCAAATACGGTAAAACCAAATTCGGCATATCACGGTTCTTCAATGGATTTTTCGACCTGCTTACCGTTCTGTTCATTACCCGCTTTCAAGCCTCTCCCCTGCATATATTCGGTATGCTTGGCCTGGTGTCCGTTTTCCTGGGGCTGGTAATAGAGCTGTACCTCACTGTTCTCTGGTTCATGGGGGAAGGAATACGCAACCGGCCGTTATTCTTTCTGGGAATCCTGGGAATTATCGTGGGGGTTCAGTTCATTGTATTCGGATTACTGGGTGAAATGATTGCTGCACGTTTTGCAGCCCAGGTTGAATATTCCATCAAAGAAAAAATAGACTGAAAATTCCTGTATGTGTGGTGAATTGTCGGGATGAAGGATCACGATAAGAAAAATTATTTCAGATACAGTGTTATCGTCCCTTCCTACAACCGGCAGGACGAAATCAGGGAACTTTTGCAGTCCTTTACTGTTCTGGATTTCGATCCTGACCGGCTGGAACTGATTATAGCCGATGACGGGTCGCAGGATGAGACAGAACAGGTGGCAGATTCGTTCCGCGGCCGGCTTCCCTTTCCCCTGTTTTTCCACAGGCAGGAAAACAGGGGTCCCGGCGCTGCCCGCAATATGGGTATGGAAAAAGCCGGCGGGGATTTTTTCATTTTCATAGACAGTGACTGCAGTGTTCCGCCAAACTGGCTCAGGAACATCGACCGGCGGCTTCAGCGTCAGGATGCCGATGCCTTCGGTGGTCGGGACAGTTTTTTGCCCGGTTTCCCGGATTTGCTGAAGGCCATCAATTATTCCATGACTTCCTTTATTACTACCGGCGGCCTGCGGGGACGAAAAGGGAAAAAACTGGCAAAATTTTATCCGCGCAGTTTCAATATGGGCCTTTCCCGTGATCTCTACAAAAAAATCGGAGGGTTCGGAGCATTGCGCCACGGACAGGATATTGAATACAGTCACCGGATAATAAAAAGCGGAGCCCGCGTAATTTATATAAATGATGCGGTGGTCTACCACAAACGCCGGACCAGTATAATAAAATTTTACCGGCAGGTATTCAACTGGGGAGTCGCACGAATCAACCTCTATAAAATCGATTCATCCATGCTGGAACCACTGCATGCCGCACCTGCAGTGGTCACCTTCCTGCTGGTCCTGTTCCTGATCACCAGCCTTTTCTGGGGAGCTTTCTGGATCTATTTCCGCTGGGTTCTGTTGGCGGCAGTAGGAATACTGCTCTTTTCCGCCCTGGATGCCACCTTTAAATATCGTTCGCCGCGCATGCTGTACCTGGTACCCCTCATCATGCCCCTCCAAATTGTCGGATACGGACTGGGTTTCATAACCGCCTTCCTTTACCGGATAGTTCTGGGAAGACCGGAATTCACCGGCTTCCGAAAACGATATTACCGCTAACAAACATTCTATGCGGCGGATCATTTTTATAAATTGTAAAACGATTTAGCATTTTAAATTTTTTTTGTATATTTGGTTGAAAACAAAATTTCGGGTCCACGGATGTCTTCAATTATCTCACCCCAGTCATTTTTTCCCAGGATAAAAGGAAGTATATCAGAAAAAAAGCAGGTTTACCAAAACTTCATCGATCTGACAGTCAGTAAAATCTTCCGGCTGAAATCCGAAGGCAATCTCGATTTTGGAGGAGGTGAATATTCTCCCTCCGCTACTGACCCCTGTTCCCCGGTAAAAAACAGTATAGACGATTCTTATGGATGGTGGAATCTGCATGAAGGTTACTTTCTTCTGGGCTATAATGAAAGTTTTTCCCTGCAGGACAACGAAGTGGCAGTCATTCAGCCACATCCCCATCTTCTGCATGCTGGTTGTTTTCATTCCACCCTGCTGCAGAAGAAGCTTGATGAGGATTTCCGTGTGCTGCTATGGGTTCAAAAACTGGGCGTGAACCTGAAGGAAAATGCCCGCATCTCGCAGCTGATGATAATCAGCCTTTAAACCGGCAAAACTGAGACCAAGCGATCCGTTTAGGTTAAAGAAATAAATACCGGTAATCAACTACAGGATTTTTGAGCATTTAATTATTTTCAGTTGATGCCATAAATAATCACTTCCGGGAAACCGGGATTTAAAAAATCACAGGAGGCACTGCTTATGGAACAATCCATGGCTCAACCAGCAACCCAGGAAGCTCAAATTCTGAATCAGATTCAGCAGGTCAGTAATAATATGACCGGCTGGTTGAAATTTCTGGGGATCATGAATATAATTTCCGGCGCTCTAACCGCCCTCAGTCTGTGGGGCATTATCATTGCCTGGCTTCCAATATGGCTGGGCATTCTGCTGCTGCAGGCCGGAAATAAAATCAGTTCAGCCCAATTCAGCAACAACCGGGGTGAACTTGTCCAGATGATGGATAAACTCCGCCTGTATTTCATTATTCAGGGTGTGCTGATTATCGTATCCATCGTCCTGGTCATAGTAGGAGTAGCGGTATTCGGAGGATTGCTGCTTAAATACTTTCACGGCGGCGGAAATTTAAATACTTTTTGAGGATCAGGTAAAAGCACGATAGACTGTCATCAACCGGCAGCAGGTCGGTAAGGGTAATTTCATTCCTGTATTTACAGCAGATTGCTGGCCAGCTCGGCCAGGAGAGAGCGTTCGCCCTTTTCCAGCGTGATATGGGCATAGAGCTGCTGTCCCTTCATGCGGTCAATCAGGAAGGTAAGTCCGTTGCTCTGGGCATCCAGATAAGGGGTATCAATCTGGTACGGATCTCCGGTAAAAATGATTTTGGTACCCTCGCCGGCCCTTGTAATAATAGTTTTGACTTCATGCGGGGTCAGATTCTGGGCCTCATCCACAATAAAAAATATTCTTTCCAGGCTCCTGCCGCGAATATAGGTGAGCGGTGCAATATGTAATTTTTCCTGCTCCAGCAATTCACCAATCCGTTTATGGGCTTTATCATTCTCATTAAACTGGTTTTTGATCACATTCAGATTATCAAACAACGGCTGCATGTAGGGATCGAGTTTGGCTTCCAGATTGCCGGGCAGGTAACCCAGATCCTTATTGGATAACGGAATGATGGGCCGGGCCAGGTAGATCTGCTGATAGTGCTTACGGACTTCCAGAGCAGCCGCCAGGGCGATAAGGGTTTTTCCTGTGCCGGCTTTACCGGACAACGTTACCAGCATAATATCCGGATTCGTCAGGGCATTCATGGCGAAGGTCTGTTCTGCGTTGCGGGGTGAAATGCCATAGGCGCTTCTTTTTTCAACCCGCCGGATGGCATTTTCGCCTGAATTATACACCGCAAGTGCAGATTTCTGGTTGTTCTTCAGTATCAGGTATTCATTTGGGAATAAATTTTCCAGTTCCGTTGCGGCAGGTTCAACCATCCCATCCGGCCGGTAAAGCTGATCGATAAAGGTGTCCGGAAAGTCATAAACCACCCGCTTTCCGCCATACAGTTTTTCTATGTCCTGAATGCGGTCTGTGAAATAATCCTGGGCCAGAATACCCAGCGATTTTGCTTTCAGCCGCAAATTTACATCCTTTGATACAAATATTACTACCCGGTTATCCAGATGATGGGTCAGGTAATATGCCACACTTAAAATCCGGTGATCCAGCTTGCTGTCGGAAAAAATCTGATCCACTTCCGGCTCATGCTGGTGCTCGGTGATGATCTGGATCTTACCCTTACCGGGCCCCAGGGAGACTCCTTTCTTGACCAGTTTGTCCCCGGACAGATCATCCAGGATCCGGATGAATTCACGCGCATTGTAATGAATCTGATCGGTGCCCCTTTTGAAATTATCAATTTCTTCCAGAACGGGAATGGGAATGACGATATCATTGTCCTGGAAACTATGAATACAGTTGTAATCATGCAAAATGACGTTGGTATCCAGGATAAAGGTTTTCTTTTTCATTGGAATTAACCCCTGTGTAAATTTAATGGATATAGTATCCGGTAATTTTAAAAATTAACATTGAAAATAAACGGAAGCAATCAGGCCGGTATTTTTTTTATATCCTGGTGCTCGGTGATGATCTGGATCTTACCCTTACCGGGCCCCAGGGAGACTCCTTTCTTGACCAGTTTGTCCCCGGACAGATCATCCAGGATCCGGATGAATTCACGCGCATTGTAATGAATCTGATCGGTGCCCCTTTTGAAATTATCAATTTCTTCCAGAACGGGAATGGGAATGACGATATCATTGTCCTGGAAACTATGAATACAGTTGTAATCATGCAAAATGACGTTGGTATCCAGGATAAAGGTTTTCTTTTTCATTGGAATTAACCCCTGTGTAAATTTAATGGATATAGTATCCGGTAATTTTAAAAATTAACATTGAAAATAAACGGAAGCAATCAGGCCGGTATTTTTTTTATATCCTGAAGTCGTAAAAAGTTATGAATCTCCTGGCGTTTGTAGTAGAATGTTTT
>CAYWTB010000019.1:0-62536 GCA_964461135.1 uncultured Caldithrix sp.
CATACTCATACGATAACTTTTGCGGAGTTAAGGGCATAATCATTAAAATTATATTCTGTTCCGAAACGAACCTGCCCAAAGTTGGGGATAACAAAAACCGGTCGCTCCACATTGTTTATCATCTGATACTGATAATTCACGGCAGGTAAAAATTCTGACATGGATTTCCATTCATTCAGCTCCTGTTGCCTGAGATCCTGTTCCTGAATTTTCAGTTCAAGGTTCCGGTCACGACTGATACCCACCACATCATTCCAGGTGAGTGTAATTATTTGCTGTGCCAGGGTTTGCGAAATCAGCATAAAAAATAGTGCTATACTCATTAACTTATAAATACGGGAAATCATAGATACCGCCTCCGTCAGATCGATTAATTAAACAAATGAGTTTTCCAGAACTGGAAAAGTTTTACTAATATCTGTTCACTCATGGCTTCCCGGTCATTTAAAAACAAATGCCGCATGAGTAGTTGGTTGAGTGTTCCGATAATGGTACTTGCCAAAATAGTGATATCAGTTTTTTCTGCGATATATCCCCGTTTCTGACCGTCTTCCAGAAAATCAATCAGTTTCTGAAAGATTTCATTGCTGTAGTTAATTAGGTCTATTCTGATTTTCTCCGGGACGGACATAATATTCAGCATGATGAAAAAGCGGATGAAGTAGGGATACTTTTCGATAAAAATTTTACGGGCTTCGATTATTCCCTGCACCTGCTCAAAGAAGTCAGACCGGTGGTTTATGTACCTGTCAATCAGCTCCTCTGAAATTGACCAGGAGTAGGCAATTAATTCATTCAAGAGGGTTTCCTTATCCCGAAAATAATAATATAATGTCGGTTTACCCACACCCACCTGCTCACAGATCTGGCGAATGGAAACTCGATCGTAGCCTTCGGTGGCGAACAGTTGGGCGGCAGTTAGGAAGATGCGGGTTTTGGTGTCCTGTTCAGATAAGCTGGTTCTTGATTGCATTTAATGCTCCGTGTTGATTTTTTATTGTCTATACCGAATGGTCGGTAAAGATACTTAAAAAAATTTTGACTTGTTCCCTTTATTTTTTTTCTGCGTTCATCCTATCCTTTAAATCCATATAAAATACCTGGCTGAAGTTCACTTCGGTTTCACATTTGGGAAATTGGTGGGCTATTTTATTTCAATTATTTTCTGCTTTCCCAATTCTTCTGGTTAACGGATTGATATAAAATTCTGTACCTCTGTTGTTTAAGTAAATCATGCAAATTGGAATTGGCTTGTGAAAACGCTGAAAAGTCTCTAAATTTTTTACGGAAAAAATGAGGAAAGTAAGGTGAAAAGAATTCTGGTTACAGGCGGTGCCGGCTTTATTGGAAGTAATTTCGTACGCTATATGGTTAATAAATACTCCGATTATAAAATCACGGTTCTGGATGCCCTGACCTATGCGGGTAACCGGGAAAATCTGCAGGATCTGGAAACACGGTCTAATTATGAATTTCAGCATGGGAATATCTGTGATAAGACGCTGGTGGAAAAACTGGTACCTGAATGCGAAGTTATCATCAATTTTGCTGCAGAAACTCACGTAGACCGCTCCATCCTGGAAGCCGGAAGTTTTATTCAGACAGATGTGGTAGGGACCTTTAATCTTCTGGAAGCCGCCAGGAAATTTAAGACAGACCGCTATATTCAGATTTCCACCGACGAAGTATTTGGCTCAATAGACCGAGGATCTTTCACGGAACAAAGTCCCCTGCAGCCCAATAGTCCATATTCAGCCAGTAAGGCCAGCGGTGATCTCCTGGTCAGGGCTTATTACAAAACCTACGGTCTTCCCGCCATAATAACGCGGAGCTCCAATAATTACGGACCTTACCAGTATCCGGAAAAACTGATACCGCTTTTTATCACCAATGCCATGGAAGATAAGGCACTCCCTCTTTACGGAGATGGTAAAAATGTTCGGGACTGGTTGTATGTTCTGGATAACTGCGAGGCCATCGATGTGGTTCTGCGTGAAGGAAAGGCAGGCGAAGTGTATAATATTGGCGGCGGAAATGAGATGCAGAATATTGAGATTACCCGACTCATCCTCCGGTTGCTTTCCAAACCCGAATCACTGATTAAGCCGGTCCAGGACCGCCTGGGTCATGACCGCCGATATTCGGTAAGTATTGATAAAATCAAACAGCTGGGATGGAAACCCCGCCATGCTTTCAATGAAGCTTTGCAGGAAACAGTTCAATGGTATGTAAATAATGAAGACTGGTGGCGAAAGATCAAGGAAAAGCAGGAATCTTTCAAAAAATTTTACCAGGAATATTATAAGGGTCGTTAGTATTTAAAATTGACTTTGCGGTCATCTTGAAAATTTGCAATTGAAATGGGCTGTCTGTATATTTCCCGCTGAGGTTCGGGCAGCTGTAAGTCCGGGAATTTCCTGTAAAGCGAGGTAGCAAAACACCAGTCAACTTCCTGATTATTCCCGGGGCTCATTCCCAGTACTTTTTGCCATAGGTCCTCACTTTCCATACAGAAATACATGAACACATCTCCGATATACCGGCGGATCGCTTCCACAATAACTTTGTACATCTGCTGCCGCAACGGTTTAATATACCGTATTTTTCCATCCAACCCGCTGATCTGTTCTCCCGACAAAATCGGTGTGCGGGGGAAACGTTGGCGGATAATATCTTTAAGGTGCGGTGGAAAACGAAAGCTTCCCAGGCTTATCCAGGCAATTTGAGGAGCCCTAACATGTTCAGCCAGTTGCTGAACCAGTTGTGTGTAACCGGTTTCCCACCCGCCGTAATGGAGAATGGGATCGAAATGCCATCCGATCTTATATCCCATATCAGCGGCTTTCCGGGCAGCGGTCAGACGTTTCGCCAGGCTGACGGCTCCATGCTCTTCGGCCTTTACCAGCTCGGCTGGATTCACCGACCAGGATAGAATAACGCGCCGGGGTGGGAGAGCTGACAAATGTCCGATATGATTGGTTTTGCTCTTAAGCTCCAGCAGTACATTGGGAAGCGCCTGGATTTTGGGGATAATCTCTGATGCCACTCCCGTAACGGGATCCAGTGCCAGGCTGTCGGTTAGTTCTCCCGTGCCAATCCGCAGTATCCGGCCGGGATTGAGCCGTGATACCGATTCGATTTCCTGCAGGATATTATCAGTATTGGTGAAGACTGAAATCACAGGATTGTTAATGTAACCCTGCAGAACACAATAAGAACAATCAATGGGACAATTTGTGGTTTCATTAATGACCAGATAGTTGCAGCAGCGGTAACTTTCCGCTGTTCCGGGACACGGCTTCAGAAAACGACCTTTAAAGTGAGCGAGCCAAAGGTTTTTTTTCCCCTCTTTCAATAACCAGTGTGAACTATCTTTCAGGAAGATGTCATCATCCGGGATAATGGTAAAGGGAACCCGGGGAAAATGAGAAAGAATGCGCCGGGTAATCTTGTTCTCCGCAACCTTTGCACTGATATAAATATGGGAAAATCTGAAATTCATTTCTCGGATTATCAGATTGAATTACGGTTAGTCAAGCATCATCAAGGAATATAATGCATGGATTTTACGCTGAATTCCTGACTTTATTCTGAATAAAAGGGGCAATTAAAATTTTAACTCACCTTCTTTATGGAGGAAGATGATACATCTTTCCCGACCTGCTCTTGCTGGCCATCCACTGCAATTTGATTCATCACGTCCAGAAATAGAGTTACCAGTGCCGGATCGAACTGGGTACCTGCATTCTTCTTAATTTCTTCCAGAGCCTGCTGCCTTCCCCTGCCTTTGCGGTATACACGGTCCGATGCCAGCGCTTCATAGGCATCCAGAATGAAAAGAATGCGTGAAAAAAGCGGGATGGCATCCCCTCGAAGTCCATCGGGATATCCCTTGCCGTCAAAGCGTTCATGATGATGACGAACAATAGAGGCCACTTCGGAGAGCTCCTCGATTTCTCCAAGGATTTCACTGCCGATCCGCGGATGGTCTTTGGCCTTGTTCATTTCCATATCTTCCAGGCTGTCCGCTTTCTTTAAAATGTTATCCGGCATCCCTATTTTTCCGATGTCATGCATGGAAGCTGCCAGCTGCAGTGTGTAACGCTGTCCGTTTTCCAGATTCAGTTTATCTGCCATCGACATGGCAAGCTTTACCACCCGCTGGGAATGACCATAGGTGTAAGGGTCCTTGGCATCGAGTGCGCGCATAAGCGCTTTTAAAGCTTTAAAGAGAGTATCCGCTTTATTTTCCTGCAACTTTTTCTTTGCCAGATATTTACGCTGCAGGTTTCGTTCAATGACTACCGGAAGTTCTTCTATGCTGACCGGTTTTACGATATAGTCGCTTACCCCGATTTCCAGTGCCTTTTTTACCAGAGAAATATCGTTCATTCCGGTAATAAGTACAATGGGAATATCAAGATACATTTTTATGATTTGCTGGGCCAGATCCAGTCCGCTCATGCCGGGCATTTTCAGATCCGACAGGATGATATCCAGTTTTTTCTGGCGAACGATATCCAGCCCTCCGGTAGCGGAATAAGATAAATATACATTGTATTTCAGATGATTCAGGGCGTAGGCGATCATCTCGCCATAATCGATATCGTCTTCTATAATTAAAACGGTCTTTTGTTTTTCTTCAGTCATTATGTGAATGCCTCAATTCCTGTTAAGTGATTACCAATTATTAAGGTGTGAATATCATGGGTACCTTCATAGGTTTTGACAGACTCCAGGTTGCACATATGCCGCATGGACTGATATTCCGCAACGATTCCGTTTGCCGCCAGGATATCCCGGGCCAGCCGGGCTATTTCCAGTGCCTGGAAAACGTTATTTCGTTTGGCCATGGAAACCTGCACATGATTCATTGTCCCCTGATCTTTTAAGCGTCCCAGCTGCAGGACCAGCAGTTGCCCTTTGGTCATTTCCGTTGCCATATACACCAGTTTTTCCTGCACCAGCTGAAATGAAGCGATCGGTTTATCGAATTGGATCCGTGTGAGCGAATAATCCAAAGCTTCATGGTAACACGCCATTGCTGCTCCCAGAGCACCCCAGGCGATTCCATATCTCGCCTGTGTTAAACATGCTAATGCATTTTTCAAGCCGGTTGTTCCCGGCAGGATATTTTCCGCGGGAATGCGGCAATCCTGAAATACCAGCTCGGAGGTGACCGAAGCACGCAGGGAATGTTTGTTTTTTATTTCAGGGGCAGAGAATCCGGGAGTATTCTTTTCCACCAGAAAACCTCTCACAATACCATCCAGCTTTGCCCAGACTACTGCCACGTCGGCAATGGTTCCATTGGTGATCCACATTTTCGCGCCATTTAGTATAAAGGAGTCACCCTCCCTGTTCGCAGTGGTCTTCATTCCTCCCGGGTCGGAACCAAAATCCGGTTCGGTCAGACCAAAACAGCCAATTTTTTTCCCCGAGGCCAGCTGGGGGAGCCATTGTTGTTTTTGACGGTCATCGCCCCAGGTAAAGATAGGATACATGACCAGAGCCCCCTGCACGGAAGCGAAGCTGCGCAGGCCGCTGTCGCCGCGTTCCAGTTCCTGCATAATCAAGCCATAGGCTACATTGTTAACCTGCGCACACCCATATTCCTGCGGAAGGTTGGATCCCAGAAAACCCAGACCGCCCATTTCGGGAACCAGCTGCAGCGGGAACTGCGCATTTTGGTAGGCGGTTTCTATAACAGGAAGCACTTTACGGCTTACCCATTCACGCACGGTTTCCCGAATCATTTTTTCATCGTCATTTAATAAATCATCCAGGGCATACAGATCCAGGCCGTGGTAGGTCTTCATGCGTACAATCCTTTGATTAACATTCTGCGGGAAAGTGAAAAGAATGAAAAACGTAGGGAAGATATATATAAAAAAATAGTCTGGAACATTAGGCAGATTTCTTTGATTTCCCATACTTTAAAACCGGTTCTGCTCCTCCTCCGATGACGTCCTCGGTAATCAGGCATTCGGTAACATTGTCCATGGAAGGCAGTTTAAACATAACATCCAGCATCACTTTTTCAATGATGGAGCGAAGTCCACGGGCACCAGTTTTATGTTTCAACGCCATCCGTACAATATCGCGCAGGGCTTTTTCGGTGAATTTCAGTTCGATATCTTCCATTTCGAACAGTTTTTTATATTGTTTGATAATGGAATTCTTGGGTTCTACCAGGATAGAAAGCATTTCCTCCTCAGAGAGATCCCTCAGGCCAATCAGCACCGGCAGCCGTCCGATTATCTCCGGGATCAGTCCGTATTTCAGAAGATCTTCAGGTTCCACCATCTGGAACAATTCGGATTCACTCAGGTGTTTATGGGAACTGATCTCGGCACCAAATCCCATCAGTTTCTTGCCGATTCTCCGCCGGATTATATCTCCCAGGCCATCAAAGGCACCGCCCACAATGAACAGAATATTCTGAGTATTAATATTCACCATGGGAGCTTCCGGATGTTTTCGCCCGCCTTTGGGCGGAATGGCAGCGATAGTTCCTTCCAGTATCTTCAGCAGCGCCTGCTGGACCCCCTCTCCGGAAACGTCTCGGGTGATTGACGGGCTGCCTGATTTCCGGGCGATCTTATCGATTTCATCAATATAGATAATGCCCCGTTCGGTGGCTTCAATATCAAAATTTGCCGCATGGTACAGACGCACCAGAATATTTTCCACATCCTCACCCACGTAACCGGCTTCGGTGAGGGTGGTGGCATCCGAAATAGAAAACGGAACATGAAGTAAACGTGCCAGTGTCTGTGCTAGAAGTGTTTTTCCCACACCGGTTGGACCTATAAGAAGAATATTACTTTTTTCTATTTCAATATCTTCATTCCAGTTCCCCATCATTATCCGCTTATAATGGTTGTAAACTGCTACGGAGATTGCCCGTTTGGGAAGATCCTGACCGATCACGTATTCATCCAGGAAATTCTTGATTTCCTGCGGTTTGGGAAGGTCAAAACGGTTTACCTGGAACTGCTGGTATTGGGATTGCTTCAGAATCTGATTAGCGCTTCTGATACACTCGGTACATATGCTGGCATTGACTCCGGTGATCAGTTGTCCAACCTGGTCCGCATGTTTTCCACAGAAGGAACAACGTGCTTCGTGGTCAAAACGCTGGTTTTTCTGTGTCATTTCGTCGATCCGTTTTTATTCAGGTGAAGATTTATATGATTATTCTTTTATCTCGGAATCCTGATCAGTGCCCCGTTTAACCAGAATTTCGTCAATAATTCCGTATTCTTTAGCCTCACTGGAACTCATGAAAAAGTTTCGATCTGTATCTTTGGCAATTTTATCCAGGAGTTGACCGGTTTTTTCTGCCAGAATTTCATTTAAACGTTCACGAATTTTTAAAATTTCTTTAGCATGAATATCAATATCAGTAGCCTGACCCTGAACCCCTCCCATGGGTTGATGAATCATCACCCGTGCATTGGGAAGTGCAAAACGTTTTCCCTTTGTACCGGCTGCCAATAACAGTGCACCCATACTGGCGGCCTGACCAATACAGGTTGTTACCACATCCGGTTTAATGTATTGCATTGTGTCATAAATTGCAAAACCTGATGTGACTACTCCCCCCGGACTGTTGAGATAAAGATAAATGTCCTTGTCGGGATCCTCGGCTTCCAGGAAAAGTAACTGTGCAATTACCAGACTGGCAATATTGTCATCAATAGGTGTACCCAGAAAAATAATTCGTTCTTTTAACAAACGAGAATAAATATCATAAGCCCGTTCGCCTCGTCCTGTCTGTTCGATTACCATCGGAATTAGTGCCATATAATCACCTTATGTTATTATCTTTAACCGGCTTTTTCTTTTAGTAACTTTTGCGGCTTGGAACCCTTTACCTTCTTTACCGGTCTGTCATTCATGGGATAAACTTCTGTAATCTCAGCATGTTCCTTCAGGAATTCCAGGGCTTTCTGTTCGGTCAGATCTTCCTTCAGGTGCCCCAGGTAATGGCTGTCTTTCTTAGCCTGTTTTTTGATCTTATCATCAAGATTGGAGCTGTCAATAAGCTGCATAACTTGTTCTTCAGGCACACTGATGTTTTCTTTTTCAGCCAATTTTTTCTCCAGCAAATGCCAGCGGATATTATGAATGGCCGAGGTCCGGTATTCTTTGCGGACAGATTCCTCATCAATTTGCTTGTCTTTAGACTGTTTCTTTATATCCTGCACCAGATGATCAAGGTAATTTTCCACCATACTGGGTGGTACTTCAAATGGATTTTCCTTCAACAACTCATCAATCAGGCGATTCTGAAAAATATTTTCGCTCCGTCGATTAAAATCCCGTTGCATATTTTCCCGGATTCTGTCTCTTAACTGTTGCAGGTTCTGTATTTTTTCATCATCTAAATTATTAACAAATTCATCATTCAGTTGCGGGAATTCCTTTTCTTCGATCTTTTTCACCTGTATTTCCAGTGATTGTCTTTCCGGACTCCGGTCTTTTTTATTGGGAGGCGGCGGGATTTCCTTCCTTACTATTCTTTTTTCACCCGTCTTTATTCCCACTAATTGCTCTTCTATTTCGGGATCAAATTTGCCGCTGCCCAGTTGAACCTGTAAATTTTCGTATTTATGGCCAATCACAGGTATATCACCTTCTCCCAGCTCCTGGGCATCGAAATAAACAAAGTGATTTTCCAGTGCCTGATTGATTTCCTTTACGGTGGCATACTCTTCTCTCAGCTGTTCCAGCGCCTCATCCACCATCTGTTCGGTTACCTCCACCACATCCTTCTCAACTTTAAGGCCCTTGTATTTTTTCAACTCGAATTCCGGTTCCACTTCCACCTCAATCTCAAATTGCATTCCCGATTTTATATCGTCAAATTTGAAATCGGTAATTTTTCCCTCGGAAACCGGATTTATATTAGCTTCAGTCAGAGCTTTGCCATAGAATTTACGTAATGCCTCTTCTATAATATCCTGATTTATCAGGTCGTGATGCCTTTTTCTTACAATATTGAGAGGAGCTTTACCGGCTCTGAAACCGGGAATTTCCGAGCGTTTTTGGTAACTTTTTGCAACCTTTTCTTCCAGTGGAATCAAATCTTCCGGAGAGATCTCTACCTTTAATTTTTTAGAATATGAATTGAGCGTTTCAACGACAGTCTGCATACCTTATCCCTTTTTGATTCAATCAACGCAAATAGAACTTAACAATTTAATATGAACGACGGGGGTTTGCAAGTACCCTCAAAATTACCGGCTACATATCCGGCTCTTTTTTCCTTACATGAATCAGTTGAAACTATCAGAGTGGTTTTTCCGGGTAACCATATTTTTTATTTACTTTCTGTCTGATATCATTTAAATTGAGCCACGATGAATCGTTCAGGATATACCATGCTAATGCGGCTATTGGTTACCTCCCTTTCCTTAAGCATTATTCTGATCTCCTGTGAAGATAAAGATAAGACAGGTATGGTCAAAATTCCTCCGGGTTCACCCGCTTTTTTTACAACAGAGTTGCCCCGGCCCTTTTTTGCAAAACAGACCTTTTTTTCTGACCTCTACTGGAAGGCCTGGGACCTGCTGCAGGACCATGTCCGATCTGGCAATTCCAGGAATGGTTTTGTGTCTACTTACCTGGATGAAGGATTTAATGAAAATATTTATCAGTGGGATACTTGTTTTATGGCGTTCTTTGCCATGTATGGTTATGACGCCTTTCCGGCAATGGCGTCTCTGGACAATTTTTATAATAAGCAGCGGGATGATGGCTGGATATGCCGGGTTTACCGCGAGAGTGACGGAGAAGCGGTTGAACAGCCAACCGGAGACGATCCCATGATTAACCCCCCTCTCTTTGCCTGGGTGGAATGGAAATATTATTTGCTTACCGGAGACAAGTCCCGCTTCCGCCGTGTACTTCCATCCCTGGATGCTTACTATCGCTGGATTGATGAGAACTGCCGGGGAGAAGAGCGGGCCCGGGGATTGTTTTATACTACTCATCTGGGAAGCGGTATGGATAACTCTCCCCGGGATGGAATTGACAGGGGAGGCTGGCTGGATCTGTCCGCACAAATGGCTCTGTTTGCCAAGTATATGATGTTAATGTCGGGTGAAGCGGGGGAAAAGGATCTTTCCTCTTTTTACGAGCAGCGCTACCGTTTAATTTCACGCATGATTAACAGTCAATTGTGGGATGAAGAGTCAAACTTTTATTATGATATGGATCGATCGGGTCATCGCATATCTGCCAAAACCGTTGCGGCCTTCTGGCCGCTGGTGGCGGAAGTAGCCACCTTCCCGCAAGCCCGGCTGTTGGCAGGTCACTTACAAAATTCGCAGGAATTCCATCGCGCTCATCTATTTCCGGCATTATCTGCTGACCATCCGTTTTATGATCCTCATGGTAATTACTGGCGGGGCGGGGTATGGGCTCCTGTTAATTATATGATTATTAAAGGCCTTGATATGTATCCCTTGCATGAACTTGCTACTGTAGCTTCCCTGAATCATGTAGAAAACATGTGGGAAGTTTTCAATGGCTTTGAACCGGACAGCAGCATGCTGGCTGTGGATGAGCGCGATGGCCACTATCAGACTATCTGGGAGTGTTATTCTCCTGATTATGCGGAACCGGCTACACGCTGGGACGGCCGCTTTCTCTCGCGGCAGGATTTTGTGGGGTGGTCCGGACTTGGCCCCATCGCCCTGTTGCTGGAAAATATCATCGGTTTACAACCTTCCGCACCCGATGATAAACTGCATTGGAATCTGCATCTGAGAGAAATGCACGGTGTGGAAAATTACCGGTTCGGTGATAACCGCATTGATATTATATGTGAATCCAATAACCTGCCAGCCGGTGAAGCTTCTTTCCGGATAACCAGTAACAGCCCCTTCACCCTGGTTGTATCAAGCCAGATCGGGACAAATGAATTTCAGATTCAGAAAGGTAATAATCAATTCCGGGTAAAACTTTAAACATCTTTCAGTATAAATTTAGCCAGGGAGAACAATGTTTAATGAAAGCGGCAGAGGATTATTTTAAAAAGGAGGAATTTCCCCGGTTTTTTGATCATACGCTGTTAAAACCGGAAGCCCGAGAGGAACAGGTGAAAAAAGTATGTGAGGAGGCGCTGGAATTTAATTTTGCCTCGGTCTGTATTAACCCCACTCACATTGCTCTGGTCAGCCGCATGCTGCAGAATTCGAATGTAAAGGTATGTACGGTTATCGGATTTCCCTTAGGTGCCGGTCTGACTCAGGTGAAAGCCTATGAAACCCGCAAAGCTGTCCAGATCGGAGCTCAGGAAATTGATATGGTCCTGAATATCGGTGCACTGAAAGATGGCAGGGACGAGCTTGTCCAGCAGGATATTTTTCAGGTGGTGAAGGAGTGCCGGCTCAATAATGCGATCTGCAAGGTAATTCTTGAAACGGCTCTTCTCACTGATGAAGAGAAGAAAAGGGCCTGTCGGATTTCCCGGGATGCCGGAGCACACTTTGTGAAAACCTCTACCGGTTTCGGCCCGGGAGGAGCCACCAGCCATGATGTACAATTGATGAAACGGGCCGTCAAGGGAAGCCGGATGGGAGTCAAGGCCTCCGGGGGAATTCGCAGCTATGCCGATGCTCTGCAGATGATTGAAGCCGGAGCTACCCGCCTGGGAACCAGCGCCACCGTTAAGATTATGCAGGAATACCTGGAATCTTTCCGTTAGTTGTATCAAAATTAGTTGCATCCCTGCCGGGAGAATATTAAATTTTATTGCCAATTGAATTAACTTATTGATTTTTCATAAATTAATTTTGGATATCTAAATGATTGGCAGCACAGATAAACATACATCTGTGAGTCACTCCCTGGAAAGATATCTCTCCGAGATCAGCCAGATCCCTCTCCTTAATCCGGAAGAAGAAGTTCACTTGACCCGCAGCGTTCATGAAGGCAATCGTGACGCACTCAACAAACTGGTTCAGGCAAATTTGCGTTTTGTGGTAAAGGTGGCCAAGGAATATCAGAACCAGGGACTGCCCCTGGTGGATCTGATTCACGAAGGAAACCTGGGGCTGATTAAAGCAGCCAACCGATTCGATGAGACCCGGGGTTTCAGATTTATCTCTTATGCTGTGTGGTGGATCCGGCAGTCCATCATGCAGGCTCTGGCAGAACACGCACGAATCGTGCGGCTTCCCCTGAATCGCGTTGGTGTTATCAATAAAGTAAATGTGGTTACACGCGAATTAAGCCAGCAGTTTGATCGCGAACCTACGGCGGAGGAGATTTCCCAGGCGCTGGAATTGCCTGATCAGGATGTGAAGGAGGCACTGAATACTGAGAGCTACTACCTCTCCCTGGATCAGCCATTTTTTAACACTGATGACGGAAATCTGAAGGATTATATTACCAATCCGAATTCTCTGATGCCCGACGCTACCCTTATAACCAATTCCCTGAAAGATGAAATCAGGCGGGTCTTAAAAACCCTTTCCCCACGTGAAGAAAAGATCATCAAAATGTATTTTGGTCTGGATCATGACCGGCCACTGACCCTGGAGGAAATCGGGGACCGCTTGAACCTCACCCGTGAGCGTGTCCGTCAAATTAAAGAACGGGCACTTATTCGCCTCCGCCATCAGTCCCGATCGCAAAATCTCCGGTTGTTTCTCTAGCCCCCTTTTGTTATCTTTATAAATATTATTTTCTTAGATATGGAGGTTCCATTGCCCAGGAATTTGATGACCAGTGTTTCAGGTGTAAGGGGCATCATTGGAGAGAGCTTTACCCCTGACATTATCATAAAATACGTGTCAGTATTCGGGCAGCGAAACAGCGGTAAACCGGTAATTGTTGGCGGCGACCCCCGGGTCAGTTCCCGCTTTATACGCCCCCTGGTGAAAAGCACCCTTATTTCTACCGGCTGCAAAGTTATTGATATTGGCATCAGTGCGACTCCTACAGTGGAAATAGCCGTTAAGCAACTGAAGGCTGCCGGCGGGATTGCCATAACCGCCAGTCATAATCCCATGGAATGGAATGGTCTGAAATTTATTGGCCCGGACGGTCTTTTTCTGCCCGAACGGGATATCTTCACACTGTTTCAGGAAGCTGAACACCGGAAACGAAATTATGCCGCCTGGGATAAAATCGGTACGGAAGAAAACTATGATAAAGCAGTAGAAGATCATTTGCAGCTTATTGCCCGACTCCCTTATCTGGACCGGACCAGAATTCGAAGAAAAAAGTATAAGGTTGTGCTGGATTGTGTCAACGGGGCGGGAGGTGTTATTGTACCTCAGCTGCTTGAATCTCTGGGTTGTGAGGTGATTGCATTGAATATGGAACCCAGCGGGGTTTTCGCTCATCCACCGGAACCGATTCCCCAGAACCTGGTGGATCTGGCAGTTGCTGTAAAAAAAAATAAGGCAGATCTAGGAATTGCGGTCGATCCGGATGTGGACAGGCTGGCGATGATTTCCAATGAGGGTAATCCCCTCGGTGAAGAATATACCCTGGCGCTGGCGGTAAAATTTCTGCTCGGCAAAAAGTTGGGGCACGTGGTGGTCAATCTGTCCACTTCGCGTGTAATCGATGAGATTGCCCAGTATTATAATGTTTTACTTTTCAAGACCAAAGTAGGCGAAATAAATGTTTCCCAGCGCATGAAGGAAGTGGATGCCGTTATTGGCGGAGAGGGTAACGGGGGTGTTATCCTGCCGGATGTACATCTGGGTCGTGATGCCTCCACCGGTATTGCCCTCATACTGCAGTCATTAACAGAATTCGGGGGCACGCTTTCTGAACTGAAACAGAGTCTTCCTCAATATTATATCTTAAAGGACAGAGAGAGTATGAAAAATTTAGATTCAGATAAGGTGATTGAACATTTTTCGGAAAAGTTCAACAACGAGCAACTGGATCTTACCGATGGTTTACGTATCGATCGTGCCGATTCCTGGATTCATTTGAGAAAATCAAATACCGAGCCCATTATCCGGATAATCGTGGAAAGCCGCACACCGGAAATATCGTGGCGGATTTTACAGGAAGTGAAAGAAGAAATCCAAAAATTACAAAGCGCTTGACTTTAATTCATTAGTATAATTTTTTACGCCTCTGTCAAGATAATGGCAGGGGCGTGTTTTTTTCCTGTTACAGGATGGGATTATCTAATATGACAAGTATTAACAACATACAAATGGAATTGAAATGACAGCATACGAAATTATTACTCGTAAGAGAGACGGACATAACCTGACCCGAGAAGAAATACACTATTATATCAGTGAATTCCTGAAGGGAGAGATCAAAGATTATCAGATGACGGCATTGTTAATGGCCATCTATTTTCAGGGCCTCGATGAGGAAGAGACACTTTATCTCACCGAAGCCTATCTCCAGTCAGGGGAAATTCTGGATTTATCGGGAATTGACGGGAAAAAAATTGACAAACACAGCACTGGTGGTGTAGGTGATAAAGTATCGATCATTCTTGCTCCGCTGGTGGCCAGTCTGGGAGTGGTGGTACCGATGATGTCAGGCAGGGGTCTGGGGCATACCGGGGGGACTCTGGACAAATTAGAATCCATCCCCGGTTTTACGGTGACCGGAGAAATGAATGGTTATAAAAAGCAGTTACAGAAAATTGGTGTTGCCATGTTTGGCCAGACAAATTCCATCGTTCCGGCGGACCGGAAAATATATGCACTGCGGGATGTAACTGCCACCGTGAATTCCATCTCTCTGATTACGGCAAGCATCATGAGTAAAAAAATTGCCGAAGGTATTGACGGACTGGTACTGGACGTAAAAACAGGCAGCGGGGCCTTTCTTCCTGATCATACTAAAGCGGAGCAGCTTGCCCGGAGTCTGATTCAAGTAGGTAAAGCATTTAAAAAAACCGTGGTGGCCCATTTGACCTCGATGGATCAGCCACTGGGTTATAAAATCGGCAACTGGCTGGAAATTGAAGAATGTATAGACTGTTTGCAGGGCAATGGCCCGGAAGATGTAATGGAAATTGTACTGTTGCTGGCCGATGAAATGCTGGTGATGGCCAAGCTGGCAAGGAATATGGACGACGCCAGAGAAATGTGCCTGCAGTCCCTCGGGGAGAAAAAAGCATACGCCAAAATGCTGCATCTGGTGAAATCCCAGGGTGGTGATCCGGATATGATTGAACATCCGGGAAAATACCGGCATGCAAAAATCATAAAGGAGGTAAAAGCAATTGACAGTGGGATAATAAGAGAATTTGATACACGGGAAATAGGTATGACCAGTGTATTGCTGGGAGCCGGTCGTATGCGGACAGACGATCCGGTGGATCATCAGGCAGGAATCATTCTCTATAAAAAGCTGGGAGACAGGGTAACTGCGGGAGAACCAGTTCTTGAATTACACACTAATAAAACTTCGGTGCTGAATGATGCTGAAAAGAAGATTCTGGGTGCAATCCAAATCGGAGAATCTCCACTCAGTCCTCCTCCCCTGATCAGCAAACGACTGACATCATAAGATACAAAAATTTGGCGGCTAAAATTGTATATGATTTTCCATAGGCTGTTAAAAATGTGGTTTGGGTGCCTAATGTCGTTTAAAACCGATCCACAAATTCAGGAGGTTAATTAAAATTATCCGGTTCAGACTTGTTTTTCGAGGAAAAAGGAAGACTGAAGAATGGTGGTTCTGGGGTTGCCAGCCTGAATTACTAAAGTGGTTTTAAATACGGATATTATTTTGATTTGAACAAGGGGAAATGTTACCTTTATTGGTTTCGGAGCCAGGTCAGGTTAATCGAAATGATTTTGATTTTTTTTTGGGAAACTTTCTGCCGATCAAAGATTATAATCTCAACAGGCAGCATGTAATAAATTCTCAAGATTATTTCTGTTCGTTCGATAAATGAAAATGATTAATGTGATGAAGTTCATTTTTTAGGCAAGGAGTATAATTTATATTATTGTGAATTTGATTAATTTTAGTTTGCTTTTTTGTATAGAGACATATAAATTTCTAAGCCAGATAAATATATGAGGATGCTTATCGCTTATTTGTTAAGGATTTAAATTTTAAGGCAGAACGAATTATTAAAATTTTTATTTTTTTATCCTTAGCAATGAGAAGGGATGCATCCAATATGTACGACCGAATGTCACGTAGCTTGAAGGTGCATTCGGTTTTTTGTTTTAAAACGGAGGGTCATGTATGAAAACAGTGCTGGTATTTTTGCTATTGTTAATGCTTACACCAGTTTTTTTATCACAGGTATACGCCCAGGGGGAGGCAACGGTACTTTTCCTGATCATTAATCCCGGCGCTCGCCAGGGAGGGATGGGAGAAGCTGGTGTTGCTCTGGGGGATGATGCAAATGCCATCTACTGGAATCCGGCAGGGCTTGCATTTCAATATAATGATCCGGAAGTGGACAGGAAGGGTGAGGCGAGTCTGATGCATGTCAACTGGCTGCCTCAATTCAATCTTTCGGATATGTATTATGATTATGCTGCCGGGCGTTATTATTTGCAGGACATTGGGATGGTGGGTCTGGCCATTCAGTATATCAGTTATGGAGAAAGTATCTGGACCGGTGAAGACAGTCCGGAGGAATTGGGACGCTTCAACAGCAGCGAAGTATCAGTTACCGGAAGTTACGCTCTGAAAGTCAAGGAAAATGTGGGACTGGGTGTCAATCTCAAGTATATTCACTCGCGCCTTTCACCGATTGAAGTCACCGTTGGAACGGAAAAAGGAAAAGGTATTTCTTCCGGTTTTGCAGTTGACCTGGGAGTTTTGTATCATCCCGCATGGGCTCAAAAATTGAGTCTGGGTGCCAATATCAGTAATATCGGGCCGAAAATGTCTTATGTTGACTATGCCCAGGCGGATCCGCTTCCCACCAATCTGCGGCTGGGTTTTGCTTACCATCTGGTCAAATCACAATTTAATACTCTTACATTTGTTTATGATACCAACAAACTTCTGGTAAACCGTGACAGTACCAAGGTAGATGGTGTATTCGAAGCAATGCTCTACTCCAGCTGGACCAATGGAGATGTTTTTAAGAAATTTACCCATTCTTTCGGGCTGGAATACTGGTATACCAATCTTATTGCACTTCGTGCCGGATATTTTTATGAAGATCCCGGGGCCGGAGGACGTAAATTTTATACATTCGGTGGCGGATTGCGCTATTCGGTTTTTGGTTTCGATTTCAGCTATATTCTCGGATCGGTGGATGACAGCCCCCTGTCTGATACCATGCGTTTCTCGCTTGGAATAAAATTCTGATACGATTTAAGATCCTCCCTGCCGGTGCGGGGAGGATACATTCTAAAAATTAATTCGAAAGATGGATTCTCTGAATGAGGTTGACATATTTTTCCCTGTTTTTGTTAGCAGCCCTCCTGTTATGCAAAAATTCCCTGTTTTCAGCATCTTTTATTCCGGATTCCATGCAGGTTCTGGCAATACGTGTGGAATTTCAGGAAGACAATGCATCCACTACCACCGGCAATGGTCTGTTCAATCTCTCCCAGCCTTCCGGGCAATTCCAGATTGATCCGCCACCGCACAATCGCTCCTATTTTCAGGATCACCTTCTTTTTCTGAAAAATTACTTCCTAAAAGTCTCGGATGGAAAGCTGATTATTAATGGTGATGTATTCCCGCAGGAAGAAAATGCGTCCTATCAACTTGGTCAACCGATGACTTTCTATAATCCGAACCTTTCACCGCAGGAAAATAACGCAGGACTGGCAAGCCTGTTCTATGATGCCATCCGCAAAGCCGATGAGGATTCTGACATTGATTTCAGCCGGTATGATGCATTTATCGTTTTTCATGCCGGAGTGGGTAAAGATGTGAATCTCGGATTTGATGAAACTCCTCAGGATATTCCCTCTCTTTTTATTACCTCCGAATTTTTTCAGACCTATCTGGGAATTACAGGAGTGCTTGTTAATAACGGCACCATGGAAATCTCCAGCGGAATTATTGCTCCGGAAACGGAGAGTCAGGAAGGGGTGGATTTGGGCCTTAATGGTATTCTGACCTCAAATTTCGGGTCACAGTTAGGGTTACAGGATTTGTTCAGTCTGGAAACCCGGCGTTCGGGTATCGGAAGATTCGGTCTGATGGATGTGGGTTTATTTAACGGCGATGGCCTGTTACCTGCTGTTCCCTGTGCCTGGAGCCGCATGGATGCCGGCTGGGCCGAAGCCATCGATATTTATTATTCCCGGGAAGACCTGTTACCGGTGGCGTATCCGGTCGGTTCCCAAGCGGTTAAAATTTACCGTGTACCGATTAATGAAAATGAATATTTCCTGGTAGAAAACCGCTATGCCGGTACACTGAGCCTTGACAGCCTGCAATATACCCTGGCTCAGGGCCGGCTTGAATTTCCCACTATGCGGGAAGTATTAATGACCTATCTGGCTGATGAGGTGACCTTCAGTTCGCGTGGCGTGCTGACTGATGTAAGAAATCCGGATCTGGGTCTTCCCGGTAATGGTTGCCTGATCTGGCATATCGACGAAAATGTTATTCAACAGAGAAGAGGTTCAAACAGTATTAATGCGGATCCGGAACATCGCGGGGTAGACCTGGAGGAAGCCGACGGTTCCCAGGACATCGGACAGGCTTATGATTTTCTCAGCCCGGGCTACGGTTCTGAAATCGGCTATGTCCTTGATATGTGGTATAAGGGGAATACGTCTCCCATATTTAAAAATGACTTCTCTTCCAATTCTATTCCCAACAGCCGGAGTTACTTTAACCGTGCCAATAGTCATATTAAAATTTTCGATTTCTCAAGGGCTGATTCATTGATGACCTTCCGGGTCAGTTTTGACTTTTTTCAACAGTATTTTCCTTTTGGAATTGATCCGGCGGTATACGGACAGGTGAGGTTCATGAAAACATCCGATGTCGATTATGATGGTAGGGGAGAATTGCTGCTCGCTACTAACCGCGGATACGTTCTGGGCGTGAGTACTGCACATATAGCCCAAACTGGTGATTCGCTGATGCCGGTGGTCATGATCAATGAAGATGTTCCTTTCACACCGGTTCTTTTTGATGACCATTTTTATGCCGGATCTGTTAAAGTAAAAGCAATGATTATCTCCGGTGTCTCGGGACGAATCTACGGTTTTGTATTCCTTTCTGATGGAACGGTGGATACACTCTTCAGCCCCATAACGATGAGCTCGCCCCCTTCCACCCATCCGGTGGCGTTTTATGAATCTCCCGATTCGATGGCAAAAGTGGTGTGGGGCCTGGAAGATGGTACCGTATATCAGCTCGAATTTTCGCAAAGCGGAATTAGTTCCTCAACCGAGAAAATTACGGACGAAACAATACGTTATCTGCATGTGAATGCTGAAAAACAGATCATTGTGGTTACTGCATCGGGTAAAATCTACCGGGATGGAAGCTTTTTTCGGGAATACGATCTGCCTTATTTTACCCCGGTGGGAGATGTGGCAGCCGGTCTCACCAGAAATGGTAAGTTTCTTCTTTTTGAAAGTGAACCACAGACATTTGCCGAGGAGGGTCTGTACCGGTTTGATTCTCCGATGATAACAAATCCATTTCTGAAACAGGATAACACCCGACCTCAGTATTTTGTGGCCGGAAATAACCGCCTGTTCTCCTTTAATTATAATTTCACCCAGTTCTCTGATTTCCCGACCAGATTGTTTGATCCTGACCAGGATCGTCCCTTGCCGTTTTCTCCTCTTTTTAACCACTTTTTTACTGATAATGGAAAGCAGGAATCCGGCATCGTTGTTACAGATCCGGCAGGATTAGTTGATGGATTTAATCTGAATGGAGAACGTTTGACCGATTTCCCGGTGTCCGCAGGAGATTCCATTCCGGTGCCTCCCGTGATCACTGATCTGGATGGTGACGGAGATCTGGAATTGGCGGCAGTTACGCAAAAAAATATCCTTTATGCCTGGGATCTTTCGTCCTCCTATGAAAAATATGGCTGGAATCAGCCCTTTTATGATGAATTAAACAGTAACAGAAATAATAATCCCGTAACAGGTAATTCGACCCTGCCGGACAATACACTTTCCACGGATCAGCTTCTACCTGAAAAGGGAGTCTATAACTGGCCTAATCCCAATCAGGATAATTTTACCTTTATCCGTTATTTCCTGACGGAAGCGGCGCGCGTAAATATTAAAGTTTATGATCTGGCCGGAGATCTGGTTACCGAATTTCAGGGTAGCGGTAATTCTGGTACTGCCAATGAGATCCGCTGGGATCTTGGCGACGTACAGAGTGGAGTCTATCTGGCCCGTATTGAGGCCCGGAGCGAAAGCCGGAAGGAAGTCCGTATAATTAAAATTGCAGTTGTTAAATAACTAAAAGGGAATATTCTCTTCAATCAGAGAAACTTCCGGATAATAATACCTTCTAAGAATAAATGCTATTTTGAGTTGTATTTAAAATGAAAAAGAGTATCACCAGAGGAAATAAAAAAGCATGGGGGATTTTTTCGTTTTTCCCCGTTTTAGTGCTTATGTATGTACTGGCAGCCTTTCCTTTATACGGGCAGCCGGAAGAGTTTAATCACCCGGAGTTGCGCTGGGAGACCATCGAAACAGATCATTTTGTGGTACATTACCATCAGGGCACCGAACGGACCGCCAACCTGGTAGCCAAAATTGCGGAAGAAATCTACCCGCATATTACCGGGCTGTATCAGCAATGGCCCAAAGAAAAGACACATTTCATCATTCGCGATACCGATGACTATTCCAACGGCGGGGCCTTTTTCTACGAAAACAAAGTGGAAATATGGGCGGAAAACATGGATTATATCCTCAGGGGAACCCATAACTGGCTGAGGGATGTAGTTACTCATGAGTTCAGTCATATTGTATCCATGCAAAAATCCTTTAAGTTCGGCCCCACGTTTCCCATTGGTTTATTCGAAATTTTTGGATATGAGTCCGAACGACGACCGGATGTGGTCAGAGGCTATCCGAATGTTCTGATATTATACCCCTTTTCAGGAATTACCATTCCCACCTGGTTTGCAGAGGGTGTGGCCCAATACCAATCTCCCTCCAAACGATTTGACTATCGGGATTCACATCGGGAAATGATTCTGCGGGACCGGGTAATGACAGGACATCTGCTGGACCTCAATGAAATGAGCGTTTTCGGAAAGAACAGCATTGGAAATGAATCCGCGTATAATCAGGGTTATGCGTTTGTTAATTTCCTGACCAGGACATATGGTGACAGCATTGTTCGGGATATGGCCCTGCAGGCAGCTTCTCCCCTCACCCTCAGCTTTAATACTGTATTGGAGAAAACAACCGGTGTTCCGGGGGACAGTACCTACAGGCTGTGGAAAGAATACCTGCAGGACGCCTATTCCGGGCGCCTGGTGCAGGTGATGAAAAATCAGAAAGAAGGTACCGCCCTGGATGATGAGGGCATCGGAAATATCCTGCCCGTATTTTCTCCTGACGGGGATAATCTGGCCTATGTTCAGACCAGGGCAGATTATCTCTCCAGTAATGCTCTGGTGGTGATGAATATAAAGACCGGCCGGAAAAAAGTGCTGGAAGGTCCCCTTGCTTCATCCCTCAGTTGGTCTCCCGATGGCCGTTATCTGGCATTTTCCAAACAGACTAACCTGCAAGCAAACGGCAGCAGTTATTATGATCTTTATGTTTATGACATGCGCAGGTACAAATCGTATCAAATTACCAGGGGACTTCGGGCCTCCAATCCTGACTGGTCCCATGACGGTCGCAAGCTGGTTTTTGTTGTACATTCTGATGGTCTCACAAACCTGTTTTCTCTCACTCTGGATGAGTTCGTCTGGATTAATAAGAAAAAATTGTGGCATACGTGGTATTATGATCTGAACAACCACATTCTGGTGCAAAAGATTCCTGAGCAGCGGAAAAAGGATTGGAGAGGTTATTATCGCAAAACAGAAGTCTGGGGTCAGGGGATAGAGCAGCTGACATTTTTAAAGGATGGAAGGCAGATTTTTCATCCCCGCTGGTCACCGGGTGACAGTACCATCATCTTCGATACTTCTATCAATTTCTGCCGGGATATTGCCCGAATACCGGCTTCAGGCGGGTTTATTGAATTCATACTCAATGAATTATATGATGAACGAAACCCGGTTTTTGATCCGTCCGGTAACGAAATATATTATGCCAGTGACCAGACCGGAATTTTCAATATTTATTCCTACAATCTGAAAACCGGTGAGATTTCCCCCCACACCAACGTCATCGGAGGGGCATTTATGCCTACCGTGAACAATCGCGGGGATCTGGCTTATTCCCTGTACAAAAATCAGGGATATAAGATTTACTGGATTCAGAAAGTCAATCATCTGACTCCCGAAGCCTTGACTTACGATGAAAACTATGAAGCCAGGATACCGCAACTAAAAGAGGATGACCGGAAGTACACAGCAAAGCCGGTCAACAGTTACAGGCGGACCTTTGGTCCCGTTCAGATTATGCCACGACTTCTGATCGATTACGGCACGGTCAAACCCGGTTTCTATATTGCGTCCAGAGAGATACTGGATAAAATGACGTTTTTCGGCGGCTTCGCTATGAATTTAAGGAAGGACTATGATATTTTTGCCATAACCGAATTAAAACTGTTCAAGCCCACTGTCTTCATGGAATTTTATAACCAGACTAATAAAATAGAGGATAATTACCAGGATTTCACCGATTTTACCTATTCAAAAGATAAGGTGCCGGTCAATTTCAACCTGATGGAGGCTGATTTAGGTTTAAGGGGTCACTTCAGGCATCATTTCTCCTGGGAATTATCATATACCTACAGCATGTATCGGGCTAATATTGGTACCTATTCTTTTTATGAACGGGCCAGCGGAAATTTATATATCGTTCCGGAATTTCGCTATACCTATCTTCGCGGGCATGCCCTCTCCCTGCAAATCAAAAAGAGTAAAGTCCTGCCGGAGCTGGACCGCGGTGTTAATCCCAGAAAAGGGTATTATTTTGCTTTACGCTATACCCGGGAGTGGAACCGGTTTCTGGACGATTTCAATACCGAGGGCGGTGATATTAATGAAGTATATACCAAATATTACTACAACAGTTATCAGCTGGATCTTGAAAAGTATTTTTCTGTTCCTTTAACCAGGCACCACTCTCTATCAGTACGCTTTCAGGGTGGATATATTGACCGTGAAGTGGATGATTTTTTTCATTTTTATGCGGGCGGGCTAAACGGACTTAAGGGATTTAATTATTACAGTATCGGTGGTAAACAGATGGCTATCGGTACGGTCATGTACCGCTTTCCCCTGAAACGAAATATCAATTTGAATTTATATAACTGGTATCTGGATAAAATTTATTTCGGAGCCTTTTATCAATTCGGGGATGCCTGGAGCGGAAAGGATGTTATCCTGTCGGATTTCCAGTCAGATTATGGATTTCAGCTGCGCTTCGATTCCTTCTCCTGGTATATGTTCTCCACCAGTATCTTTTTTGAAGCAGCCTATCCCCTTGAAAATATTAAATATAAAGATATTACCTATAATAGGGAATGGAAGTTTTATTTTGGGATTTTATTAGACTTTGACACTCGTTTTGATCAAATCTTCAGGAGATTCAAATGAGTTATTTAAAAATTATTTCCTTTCTTATTTTAGCCAGCCTGGTTTCTGCAAATGCTGAAACACCGTTCACCTGGGGGAAGGAGATCATTCTCGCCCGCAGGATTGAAATGAAAAAACAGGCGCGGGAACATATTCAGGAATCGGGGATGCAGGTGTCTACCAGTGTGCAGCGGGATCAACGATCCGTGGGTAAGGCCGTTCTATTTTCGGCCCTGATACCGGGAAGCGGTCAATTCTATAGTAAATCCTACATTAAGGCGGCAGTGTTTCTGGCAGCGGAAATCGGAGCCTGGGCCATCAATATCTCCTATCATAAAAAAGGAGACCATAAGGACAGCGAATTTAAACAGTTTGCTAATGAGAACTGGGATGAATACAGATACTGGTCCTATGTAAACTGGGTGGCGGCCAATGATCCCACTTATCAGGGACAAACTTTTCCTTTCTCCGAAGTCATGGCACCGAACGGTGGAATTTGGTATCTGATTGATGAAAATTATTATAACAATGAACGTGAGCAGATTATCAGCACTCTCCGGGAAGTGGAAGCTAACAAATTCAGCCACCGCTTACCCTCCAGCAAAACCCAGCAATATTATGAAATGATCGGTAAATATCCTATGCAGTTTGGCAATGCCTGGAGTGATGCAAACTTTAATAATCAGTACAGCGGTCCCAGCAATATTACACCCAACAACAATTATTACATGGACATGCGAGATGATGCCAACCGTCTTTATGATATCGCGCAATATGGTGCCATGGTTGCCCTAGTCAACCATGTGGTTTCCGCTATCGATGCCGGTTTTACGGCCCGTAACTACAACCGTCGTCATGCAACCCTGGAAATGAGCTATAAAAATCTGTTGTATAAAAATGAATATATCAATATGCTGGGTGTAAATGTGAAATGGTGAGCGACAATCTTTCTGATGCCGGATTCATCATTTGTTGGCTGTTACCTGTATCTGGAGTGAACCACGAATTGACCATAAGGGCGTATCTATGAATCTGAAAACATTAGTGCTCATTTTTTTTCTGGCAGTTTCGTTAACTGGCGCACAACTTTTCCCACTCTTTTCCGCAAATTTTATATCACAGGAAAATGAGGTATCAAAGATCGGAAAAAATAAAGCAAAAACCGTGAATATTTTATATTCGCTTATTTTGCCGGGTGCCGGCCAGTGGTCAATGGGATATCATAACCGGGCGAAATTCTTCCTGGGCACCGAATTTGTGCTATGGGTGGGATATCTGGGATTCAATTCATACGCTAATGTAATTCAGAACAACTACCAGGCCTATGCGGCTGTTTACGGGGAAGCAAACAGTTCCGGAAAAAATGATCAGTACTGGATTGACATTGGCAGTGCGGATAATATTTATAGTTTTAATGAGAGGAAGTTGCGGGACAGAGCAGATGATGCCATTTATCCTGAAACTGCTGCTTATTACTGGCAGTGGGATTCCAGAGAGAGCCGGAAATCTTATAATAACCTGCGCGTGAAGGAACACGATTGGGAACAGCGTGCGACTTTTATGGTGGGTGCTTTTATTCTCAACCGGGTGGTGAGTGCTATCGATGTTATTCGACTCATTCGCAGAGAGAATAAAGAGGTGGATAACCGGCTGTCCCGCATGTTCTTTAACTATACAACTAATCAGGCAGGTTCTGGTGTTTATCAACTTAATCTCACCGTAAAGTGGTAAAATTTACGATGAGGGAGGCAAATGCCAAAAGTCCTCATAACAGGGAGTTCGGGATTTCTTGGTAGTTATCTTCTAAGGTTTGCACCTTCCAGATATCATCTGGTGGCGCAATATCGCAATAATCTTCCCAAGGTGCCGGCAAAAACTGTTGAGTACCTTAATTTAGATTTAATATCGGCAGATCTTGAACAGTTGGGAAAAATGGGGCCGGATGCCATTATTCATACCGCCGCCATGGCATCCATCGATCAGTGTGAATCCCAGATGGAAGAAGCTATGGCCCTCAATCTCCACAGTACCACACGGCTGGCGGATATATCAGCAGCCAATAATATCCGTTTTATTTTTCTCTCCTCCGATGTCATTTTTGACGGCCGGAAGGGCCATTATTCGGAAACGGATGAGCCGTTTCCTATCAATGTCTACGCCCGCACCAAGGTAGATGCCGAAAAAGAAATCCTGAGAAGACATAAAAATGTGGTGGTGGTGCGGCCGGGGATTTTTTACGGACGGACCCTGAACACCCGTCCCTCCTACACGGAAATCATGCTGAATAATCTGCATGACGGCAAACAGGTTTATGCGTTTTCCGACCAGTACAGGACCCCGATTTATATCAAAGATTTAGTGAATGCCCTGTGGGAGCTGGTGGACCATTCCTTTCGTGGTATCATTCATATAGGCGGGCCCCAGAAATTATCCCGGCTGGAATTGGGAAAAATTTTATGTGATATTTTTTCACTGGATGAAAATCTGCTGGTATCGGTTCCTTCCTCCGAAGCCAGGCTGGTTGCACCGCGCCCACTGGACTGTTCCCTGGACAGTTCCCTGGCCTCATCCGTACTGAAAACTGAAATTTCGGATTGCCGGACAGGCTTACAGTGGGCATACCGCTGAATTAAAAGCGGGTTATGGCGCGAAACAGTTCCAGGCGTTTATCAATGTCTTTTCGGCCGATCTCCTTCAGCCGGTTGAAACTGAAAGACTCAACACTGAAGGATGCCACAGTAGTGCCGTATGCCACAGCCTTGCGGAAATTATTTTTGGTGAGTCTTTTGCATGAAGCCAGGTACCCTACAAATCCACCGGCAAAGGAGTCACCAGCGCCGGTCGGGTCAATCACTTTTTCTACCGGGAAGGCAGGAGTGGAAAAGTAGTCATTTCCAGTTATCAGAACGGCACCATGTTCACCCTTTTTTATCACCAGTACCTTCAGGCCCTGGTTCAGCAAGGTTCTGGCGGCACTATTCAGATTAATAATTCCGGTCAGTTCATGTAATTCCTCGTCATTCAGAATCATCACATCCACATGTCGCATTACCTCATCCAGTTCTTTCCTTTTCCCGCTGATCCAGAAATTCATGGTATCCAGAACAGTGAGGATGGGCGCATTGACGTTTTTTAAAACTTCAAGCTGCAGCTCCGGGTCAATATTCGCGAGAAAAACAAAGCGGCTGTCGCGGTATTTATCCGGTATCACAGGATGAAACGATTCAAAAACATTGAGGTAAGTGAACAGTGTATCCCGGAAATTAATATTGTCATGGTAACGGCCACCCCAGCGGAAGGTTTCACCTTTCTCCACCTGCAGACCGCTCAGATCCACCTCTTTTTTTCGCAAAAAATTTATGGTGGAAAAATCGAAATCCTCTCCCACCACTCCTACTAAATTCACGGGAGCAAAAAAGCTGGCGGACGTACTGAAGTATAATGCCGAACCACCGGGAGAATCGGATACTTTTCCACTCTGCGTTTCTACGGTATCCAGTGCGACTGATCCCACAACTAATATGGACATATTTTCTCTCCCAGGTTTATTCTTCATTTTGTTGAAATTTCCCAAAATCTTTCATGGTAATAGATCCGGTTTCTTTTTGGCGAGATGATAAATTGTGTATTTTAAAGCAAGCCGGGAACAGAGCCTGCTACATCACTTCGGGAGCGGAAACTCCTAAAATGGCAAATCCATTAGCGAGAACTGTTTTTGCAGCCATGCATAATGCCAGTCTTGCCTGAGACAATTCCTTGTCGGTTGTAAGAACCCGGCATTCGGTATAAAATTTGTGAAATACAGTAGAGAGATCCGACAAATATTGAGTCAGTTGATGGGGAGTAAATTCCAGACTGCATCGTTCCACCACGGCGGGGAATTCCATCAATTTTTTAATCAATTGAATTTCATTGGGATCTTCCAGGCGTTGCAGGCTCTCCGGATTGTCAAAGCGGATCTCTTTTTCCGCCGCATTTCGCAGGATGCTGCAAATCCGGGCGTGAGCATACTGATTATAATAAACAGGATTCTCATCTGACTGGGTTTTTGCCAGAATAAGATCGAAATTTAAGTGGCTGTCCATACTCCGCATAAGAAAAAACCAGCGTGTCACATCCACGCCCACTTCATCCATCAATTCATCCAGTGTTACAAAATTTGCTTTACGGGTGGACATTTTTACTTTTTCACTTCCCTGATAAAGGGTGACAAATTGATGAATGAGCACTTTAATTCTGGTCTCATCATATCCCAGCGCTTTGATCCCGGCCAGAACATCCGGGTAAGTGGCAACATGATCAGCACCAAAAATATCCACTATCAGGTCAAAGCCTCGTTCAAACTTGGTTTGGTGATAGGCTATGTCTGGTAACCGATAGGTCGGTTCTCCGGTACTTTTCAGGATTACCCGGTCCTGGTCTAGGCCAAATGCAGTGGACCGGAACCACAGTGCTCCATCCTTTTCGTATGCCAGTTTTTTCTGCTTGAAGAGAGAAATGACGCGGTCGATTTCGCCGTTATCGTAGAGGTCTTTTTCGTTAAAATACACATCAAATTCGATACCCAGACGTTTCAGGGTGGTTTTGATGTCCTTAAAAATGTTTTCTTCAGCGGCCCGTGTAAAGAGTTCCAGATCATCAGCGGGCCGGTTTTTCAGGGCATCTGAATGTTTCGCCACCATTTCCCGGGCAATATCAATAATATATTCTCCCTGATAATAATCCGGCGGGAACTCGATTTTTTCTCCCAGCAATTCCCTGTATCGCAGGCGTACTGAATCCCCCAGCACCCGCATTTGGCGGCCCGCATTGTTAAAATAGTATTCACGGCTGATTTGGAATCCGTTCCAGTGCAGAAAATTGGCAATGGTATCACCCAGCACAGCCTGCCTGCCATGCCCGATGGTAAGGGGCCCGGTGGGATTGGCACTCACAAATTCAACCTGGGCTTTGCGGTTTTTTCCGGAATTGTTTTTGCCATACTGCTGGCCTTCCGTCAGGATACTGTGAACAACCTGCCAAAGGTAGGTAGGAGAAAGAAAAAAATTAATAAATCCCGGGCCGGCAATCTCAACCCGGGAAATAGTTTCATCGGGAAGATCCAGGGCGTCTACCAGTGTTCGGGCAATTTTATACGGAGGTAACTTTAACTGACCGGCGAGAAGCATGGCAATGTTGGTACTCAGATCTCCATGAGCCTCTGCTTTGGGAATTTCAAATATGTAAGCTATGTGAGGATACGATAACTCCTGCAGACATTTATCAATTTTGTTCTGCAAATATGATTCGATCTTTTGCATCGTCCTCCACCCGAATTATGCGTGCATCACCCCATAGCTTTTCCAGATCATAATATTGGCGGGTATGATCCCTGAAGATATGAACCACCACATCTATATAATCCATAAGAACCCAGTTAAAGTTCTTATATCCTTCTTTGTGCCAGACTTTTATTTTTTCGGCATCCAGTTTATCTTCAAGATAATCTGCTATAGCTTTCACATGCGGTTCCGATTCACCACTGACAATCACAAAATAATCCGTAACGTCCGTCAGATTCTTAACATCCAGGATTACAATATCATTTCCTTTCTTTTCCCAGGCAAATTCTGCCAGGGTATGAGCCAATTGGTCCGAACTCAATACGGTTTCCTCTTATTTTTTAAATGGTTTAAGATTTTTATAATCTTTACCCAGAATAATGGAAGCATCCAGCTGTTTATTTTTGTCTTTTTCTGTTTGAACATATTTTTCGTCTATTCCCAGAAAGGAGGCTATTTTCAGGGCATTTTCCCTGTTGCCGCTCCGGTCGATTACCTGCGAATTAGCCACATCATAACGCGAATAATTTCCCATATACACCACGTCCACTTCTGATTTTCGCAGGTAATCCGTAGTGTTTTTTGCTATTCCTGAAACTCCACATCCATTCAAAACCTCGACCTGCGTTTTTTGTGGAACGGGTGTCAGTTTGGGCTGAGTTTCGGTATCCACCGGTTTATCGCCATCCTGCGATACGGTTTCTCCTTTGGTTTCCTCTTGCGGCCCGGTCTGAATGGCTTTTTCTTCTCCGGATTTGCCGGAAGACAGGAATCCTGAGATATTCACTGAGGTTGTTACCTGATAAAATACAAAAATCAGCAGGGCGAAAATAAAAAAATAGATGAATGGTTTTAAGTAGGAAAAGATTGAAAGACTATTTTTGGGTGTTCGACCGGTAGGTTGATGACTTTCCTGCAGCTTTTTATTGACAATTTTCTTTATTCTTTTATCAGAAAAATCTCTCCGAACACGTCTGGCCAAACTTTACAATCTCCTAAACTAAAATCACCAGCCAAATTCATCATTATAAAATCCCGAGTTGTAATAACCCGGACCATAGTAACCAGGCCGGACATCAAATCCTACTTTAATAAGACTATTCTCTGTGGGGCGGTAAAACAACTCCGCTCCGCCAAAAAACTGAGTATTGTTAAGGGCCGGATTTTGAAAGGAATTATAAGGCGAATTCATAATTCCCAGGTTCAAACGCAGAAAGAGCGGATTGCTGATCTGATAATTTATAGTATTCATATAACTGTTTACCATCATACCGCCGGCACTGCCCATGCTCATGTAACTCATGGAAAAACTGTGATGCATACTTAATTTATCAGGATTCAGAAAACCCAAAATCAGATTGCTGTTCGGTCTTATCCCGACCTGAGAAAATGATGGAAGTTTGCTGCTCTCCTTGAGTTGGGCAAACAATAACAGCGGGATAAAAAAGATACTAACGAAAATCAGCAATTTTCTCATGATTCCTCCTTAAGGGCAACATGCATAATAAAATAACCTCATGCCTTTAAAAAATGTTCCTACCGAATTTAAAGAAATATCTTATCAGATGATAGTTTTATTTGATTCCATTTGCCGGACATCTGAGATTATCTTTTTTACTCTTCCTGAGACCTTTCCGCCTGTTTTTGGGAGGATTATAGGTTTTGTTCAGGCTGGCTCCGATCATACCAATAATCATGTTATGCCCCAATGGCTTTCTGCTACTCGGAATTCCGAAAATGGAAAAAGCAGTTGGAAAAGAATCTGAAGATGGATTATTATTTATAGATTCAGGAACGATCATGTTCCGGGAAAAAAGATAAACCTGTGTTAGATTGCGGAAGAATGGAAAAACAGATGAAAGTATTTCTTTAAATGTATTTGATAATCTCGAAATATGATTATGTACTCTGCGCAACAGAGCGAAATGATTGATGTAACTGTGCTATATTTAATCAGTGATCAATTTAACCGTTTAATCCAGCCTTTGGAAACCGGATTTTATGCCCGGAAACGCCTGGTTAAGGAATACATTTAAAATGCACACAAACTCCAACCGCTATAAGGCCATTTTGGTCTGCCTGCCGAAGACAGGGGGTGCACAAAATCATGGAAACCTTAAAATATCCACAATGAAAACGGGCTTAAATTCCCTGCTGCATGGACCAGATGCTGACAGAGGTTCAGAAATGTGGCTATTATTATAATAACGCATCTATATGAACCAGTAACCTGTTCAAATATCAAAATATTAGAGGAGGCACAATGAAGATAAACTTTCATACAAACCGGTTTGAAAATATTAAAACAGATGTTTTGATCCTACCTATCTTTGAGGGAATGAAAAAACTACCCGCAGCCCTGAGTTTCCTGGAAAAGCATATATTACCGTCTTTCGAAATTTTACTAAAAAGAATAGTTCAGGAAAAGAAGGGAAATAAGAAAATTACCGTTTATTCAACCCATGCCGGATTTCCTCTGATTATTCTTCTGGGAATGGGAAAAACCGATGACTGGAGTCTTGAAAAAGCACGTCAATTGTGGGGAAGCTTTGTCCTGACAGGCCGTGAGTTGCAGCAAAAGAAGATTGCAGTTTACTGGGATAACGGTTATCCGGAGACGGAACATTCCGGATGGTTCATCGGTGAAGCTGTATCTGCACTGTATACTGCAGGTTATTCTGTCAATGAGTTCCTCACTGATAAAACTGAACTTGAGCCTGAAATTGAGAAGGTAGATCTTTTATATCCGGATGCTCCAAAACAACTGGAAAAGCAGATTAAAAACGGTATTGCCATTGGCGGGAGCATTAACCTGACCCGCCGGCTGGCAGAGTATCCTTCCAACCTGATGACTCCCTCCATATTTGTGGAAGAGGTCCGGCATCTGGGGAAGGAGAACAATTGGACTCTGGAGATATTAGATGAAAAGAGACTTCAGGAGAAGGGTCTGGGAGCTTTGCTGGCTGTGGCGCAGGGAAGTGAGAATCCTCCTTATCTGGCAATTGCTGCTTATGAACACCCGGAGGCAAAGAAGACCATTGCCATGGTAGGGAAAGGAGTAACCTTCGACAGTGGTGGTATTTCCATAAAACCTTCCAAAAATATGGAAGAGATGAAGTATGACATAAGCGGAGCGGCGGCTGTGCTGGGGGCCCTGCGGTGCATTACCCACTCAAAATTGCCGTTGCGGGCGCTGGCGGTCATGCCCCTGGTGGAGAATATGCCTTCCGGAGGGGCCATCCGTCCGGGTGATATTGTCAGGAGTTATTCCGGAAAATATATTGAGATAATTAACACCGATGCGGAGGGAAGGCTCATCCTGGCGGATGCGTTAAGCTATGTGGAAAAAAATTATCAGCCTGATATAATCGTTGATCTGGCCACACTTACCGGCTCGGTGGTAGTGGCTCTGGGACATGTGGTAGCAGGAATTATGACGGAGAATTCCGGTCTGCTGCACATGCTCCAGGAGGCTGCCGGTATTTCAGGAGAGAAGATCTGGCAGCTCCCGTTATGGGACGAGTATAAAGAGATGATGAAAAGTAAAATAGCAGATATACCGAATATTTCAAATAAAGCTGGGGCGGGAACCATTACGGCTGCCATATTTTTAAAATTTTTTGTGGAGAAAACGGCCTGGGCCCATCTGGATATTGCCGGTACGGCTTATGGCATGCCGGAGAAAAGTTATCGTCCCGAGGGAGCAACCGGTTTTGGGGTGAAATTGTTGTGGCATCTGGCGCGGCTTCTGCCGGAAGATCAGGATAAAAAAGCAGGCGGCCTTTAACAAAAATATACCAAAAGTATCAAAATCCGGAGCATCAGCGGGTGGATGGTAACCATCATTGTCATTTAATGGGTGGCGGGCAGCAGGGGGGCTTTTTTCAGCAGAATCTTTTTCTCTCGGTAACCGTCCCGGTAGACCAGTTCAATAGCAGCAATGCGGTCATTATTAAGTATCTGATTAATATCATTAATGGACATATTTTTTAGCGCCCGGGAATTTAGGCTAATAACCTCGGATTTCAGCGGCAAACCGGCTTGCTCAGCCGGCGATCCTTTCCAGATAGCCTCCACAAGGGTCTTATTTTCGGGAGTTTTTGATAATTTAATCCCGGTTGAAAAAAAATTGGAAGCCAGTTTTACCTTTCCATAAGGAATCAGGAAAAGTTCATTATCCGGATAGTGGAGGAATATCCGGAACTGGGAGAGAAGTTCATAACCCCATATTATATCATCGGTATTTGAAAATAATACGGCCATATCGGTCAACTCCAGGGGACCGGTTTTGACAGTTCCGAGCCGGCCCAGATAATTTTTTCCGATAGGGCTGTTTGGCCAGCTGGCCATCACTCCCCTGGACTCGATTAGGGGAGCGGGACGCCAACCCTCTTTTTCAATGACCTCCAGAGGAAATACCAGGGCAAAGGGGGCACCGGTGTCGATCAAACCGGGCCAGGACCAGCGGTCATTTACCCTGCATTGAATTCTGGGCAGATTGCCCTCATTTCGGGTATCGATGGGAATACGGTATCCCCCGGAAGATACAGGGAAAGGCGAGTCGGCTAAAATCAGTTCATTTTTAAGGTAATCTATACTGACATAAAAATATTTCAGGAAATCAGATCCCAGAAAACCGCACAATCCGGGATCTACGGTGTAAAATGTAGAATAATCCATCACCGCAGCCTGGAAATTTTTCACTTCCATATCTCCCAAACGGACCGATATTTTATCTTTCAGCAGATAAGCAAATTTAATCTTTCCTTCCACCTTCAGGGAAGAACCCCGCTGCAGTCCCAGTTCTTCAGCCGTTCTCTGGTCCATGCTGGTAAAAGCTCCGGTATCCAGAATGAATTTATAAATCTTTCCGCTGTGATTGATGCTGACAGGTATATAAATCCGGTGTCCTATCAGTTCAAAAGAAAATCTGTCGCTCTGGCTCTGTAATACCGGTGTTCCTCCGCTGAAGGGATTTCCGGATTGGGCAAAACAGGTAACACTCATAAATAAATTCAAGAGAAAATAAAACCAGATGTAGATAATAATTTTTAGCATTTCCTGTTCTGTCCGCCATTATTTCTATCTTCTTTATCGGCAGCAGGTGCCTTTTATGGAGGGAAAATTTTTTTAAATCTATCAGTCAGGGGATTGTACAGCTGAAACAGCGGGGAGGTGGTACCTGTCAATTTGTGTTTTTGTAGATATTAAAATCCCAAAGCAGGGGGACCAATTATCAGCAACGTTACCGAAGAATATTGGGTTGGCCGAATTTTAATACCATCTGAATATTTTAAGACCGGTCAGGAAAAAAATAATCCCGATCATGGTAAGGGCAGCGGTGGGTAGGGCAATTTCCGGTATCCCCGCACCCTCGTTAAAAATGCTGCGTATACTGTCTGCCAGCATGGTTAATGGCAATTTCTGAATAACAGGGATGCTCCATTTCGGAAAATTATGATAGCTGAAAAAGATACCGGACAGAACCATCATGGGAAGTACCACGGCATTAATCAGGCCGTTACCGATTTCGGTATTGGCAGTCCGGCAAGAAATAAAAATAGAAATACCTGAAAAAGAGATATTTCCCGCCAGAAATACCAGGGCGAGGGCCACGATGTCCCCCTGTACCCGGATATGAAAGAAGAAGAAGGCGAAAATAAACAACAGGGCAGATTCCAGGAAATTCATTCCGAATCTTACAATAATGATTGCCAGCAGAAGATTCGATTTTCTCATGGGTGTGGCGATCATTCTCCGGAGGAGTTTTTTGGTGCGTTTATCGATGATTCCGTAGCTGATTCCCCATAAGGAGGACATCATGATGCCCATGGCAATAAGACCGGGAACCAGGAAATCAATATACCGGGTACCCGTTACCGTAAGCGGTGCAATGTATCCGGGGTTTTCCACAGGTTTCTTCTCAAGCGGATTCAGCACCCTGGATAGTTTCATATAATTGAGCTGTGCTTCCGGATTGAGCGGATCAAAGTGATAAATGAATTTACCGTTTTTCTCTTCAAGAATCAGGCTGATATTGCCTCGTTTAAGCATGACCATTGCTTCATTCCAGCTGGTCGGCAGAAAAATGAAGGTGGAATTACCCAGTTTGTCATTGTAAATGGTCAGTCTGAGGTGTCCTGATGTTTCCTGCCATGTCAGGTTGGTCACATTCGCACTGTTCTCCAGCCGGTGCCACAGTGTTACACCGTCTGACGGGATTTCTCCAATGCTGATTACCGCCACGGTGCGGACAATATCGGTTTTTTTAGTGAAAGCTACGCCCAGTCCGAGTGCCATTAATATGGGAAACACAATTCCCCAGAAAATTACACCGGGTTCACGGATAATTTCCTTAAAATGTGCCGATATCAGCTGTAACAGTTGGTGTCTGAGAGTAAATTTAGGCATTGAGCTGTCTTCCGGTCAGTGAAAGAAAAAGATCATTCAGGGTCGTTCTGCGACATTCCAGGTTTTGCAACCTCAGGTTATTTCTTTTCAAATAATTCAGAAAATCCGGCAGTTCTTTCTCGATATTGTGCATGGTAAGTGTTCCCCGGGCATTTTGCGGATCCCAGATCACCTGGAAGGAATTTTCAGGCGGGTTAAAGTGGACGGCTGAGAGATCTCCCTCCAGGCTGAAATCAATGGTTTTGTTGCCTTTCCGGTCATCCAGCAGCTTTTCCAGCGGCCCTTCACGGATGATTTCCCCGCGATCAATGAGAATAATATAGTCACACAGATTTTCGGCTTCTTCCATGTAATGGGTGGTCAGAATCAGAGAAGTGGCTTGCTCTGCTTTCAGTTGGTTCAGGATATTCCAGATGTCCCTGCGGGCGGTAGGATCCAGGCCGGTGGTGGGTTCATCCAGCAGCAGTATCTCAGGCTTGTTCAACAGGGCTATCCCCAGCGCCAGCCGCTGCCGCTGTCCACCGGAAAGATTTACCACATAGGATTTACGTTTCTCCTGCAGGCCAGAGAGTTCAATGATTTCTTCAATACGGCTCATTGGCAGCAGATAAAAGCTGGCAAAAAGTGTCAGGGTCTCCACCACAGTCAGTTTATCCATGAAGCGTGTTTCCTGCAGGGAAAGCCCGATAATTTTATGAATATCCTCCTCATGTCCTTTCCATCGCCGGTTCTTAATGAGGATTGTGCCCTGATCCGGTTTCTGAATACCCTCTATCATTTCTACCAGGGTAGTTTTTCCGGCTCCGTTGGGTCCCAGCAGGGCAACGAATTCTCCACGATGAATCTGCAGGCTCACACCTTTTACAGCCTTAACCTGCTTGAATGACTTGAAAACGTTGTCAACATTGATAACGGTTTCCGCATGTCTGAAAGTATTCATCTCTTTTTCTCACCAGCAAAACAAGTGAATAATTTAATCCATAATGGAAGCAAAAGGGAACGATAATTCACAGAAATAAAGGCATCCTGGTAATTTTTTACAAAAATAAAGGTATGGTTTCCCGATAATTGTGCCGACTGTTCTGTGTCTTCTATCAGGTGGAATAACCAACGGCTTAACTCGCATCAAGGTTAAAACCGTCAATATTTTTTATTATTGAATTGAATCCCGGTTACTACCTATCTTTTTATGATTTCGGAAAAAGGTCCAGCCGCTTCTAAAGGCGAGGGATCGAAAGGTGTTTCGCCTCATGCAAAAAATGATAGACATTCATGCGCATCTCATTCCCCAATTTGATGACGGTCCCCAAAACTTTGATGAATCTATTGACATGCTGCAGCAGGCGGCGGATCAGGGAATTACGGACGTTTTTGCCACCTCTCATTTCAATGAATCGATTTCACCGGAAATTGAGAAAGACTATTTTACAAAACTGAAAAAACTTATAGATAAGACGGCACAAAAAAATATACCGGTAAATATTTACTCCGGAGCAGAAATATTCTATCACCGGTATGTGGAAAATACCGTAAAGGCAAACAGGGTAACTACATTAGGCAACTGGAAGCAATATGTACTGATTGAATTTCCCATGTTCCAGATGCCTGATGGGGCGGAAGAGGTCCTTTTCCGGCTTACTGCTGAAAACTTCATTCCTGTTATTGCCCATCCGGAACGGTATGTTATGGTGATCGGACGCCCGGGCAAGGTGCAGAACTTTCTGAGATTCGGAGGACTTCTGCAGCTGAACGGGGGAAGCATACTGGGGCATTTTGGTAAAGATATCCAGAAAACAGCCATGCAGCTGCTGGAAAAGCAATTTGTCCATTTTATAGCGTCGGATGCTCATTCCAGCGGTGAACGCCGGTTTGTTTTAAGGGAAGTATACACATTTTTACAGAATAAAATTCATCCGGAGTATTTGAATGAAATCCTGTACCAGAATCAGCAGAAAATTATTGAAAAAACTCGTCTGGAAAGAATCAAATTACCGGAACTGCCAGACAAAGGTGGCATTTTTCATAATATCAGAAAACGCTTGAAATTTTCATCTTAAATAAATCTGTATAATCGCATATATATCCCGGAGGCTGATATGCATGAACTGATACCCACAAGGGAAATTTACTGGAATATTTCCGGAATTCTGTGGATGTACATTTTATTGCTGATCGCTATTGCGATTTCTGGCTGGAAATTTTATCGGCGTTACAAACTCTGGAAACTGGGACAACCCGATACGCGCCTGGATCAGATCGGTTTACGAATGAAACTGGTAATGCAGAATGCTGTGGCTCAGGGGAGGGTATTAAAGAAGCAGTACCCCGGAATCATGCATCTTCTCATTTATACCGGTTTTATTATTCTGTTCATCGGGACGGTATTGATATTTATACAGGTAGATATTACGAAACCCCTGTTTTCTCTCCGGTTTCTCGAGTCCACTTTTTATCTCATTTATTCACTTACGCTGGACATCTTCGGTGTGCTGGCAATCATCGGTATTTTCATGGCCGCATACCGGCGATTGTTCCTGAGGCGACCAAATCTGAAAAACAAGCGGGATGATGCCATTATCCTCACCACCTTTTTCATCATTCTGGTTCAGGGTTATGTTATTGAAGGGTTGCGGATTGCGGTTACCAGGCCACCGTGGGCCGGCTGGTCTCCCTTTGGTCTGTTAGTGGCGGATGTGCTGACGTCCCTGGGATGGCCGGATGCCACCATGCGTACTGTTCATATCTATATGTGGTGGTCACATTTGGTAATTGCATTGGCTTTTCTGGTATATATACCCTATTCAAAGCTGTTTCACATTTTTACCAGTCCTCTTAACATTTTCTTTCAGTCTCTCGAACCCGCCGGGGCGTTGAAAAAAATGGAACTGGAAGAACTGGATCACTTTGGTGCATCAGAAATAAATCATTTTTCATGGAAACAACTTCTGGACCTGGATGCCTGTACAATCTGTGGACGATGTTCCGATGTGTGCCCGGCTACAACCACCCAGAAACCCCTCTCGCCCATGAAAGTCATCCTGGATCTGAAAGATTATCTGTACAGCAGGGGACCGGAGTTACTGCACGGAACGAACAGTGAACCCGCCTCATCGGAAAATGAAGTGAAGATGGTTGGAGGAGCAGTTCTGGATGAAGAATTGTGGGGATGCACTACCTGCCGGGCCTGCCAGCAGGCCTGCCCGGTCTTTATCGAACATATCCCTACCATTGTGGAGATGCGTCGCCATCTGGTACTGGAAGAAAGCCGTTTCCCCACGGAACTGACCACCACCTTTAAAAACCTGGAGAATAATGGTAATCCGTGGGGTATATCTCCGGAAGACCGCGAAAAATGGGTTGAAGGTTTGGAGGTTCCCAGGATGCGGGAGGCGAAAGGCGAAGTGGATTATCTGTTCTGGGTTGGATGTGCCGGGGCTTATGATACACGGCATCAGAAGGTATCACGGGACATGGTGAAAATCCTGAATGCAGCCGGTGTTAATTATGCCATCCTGGGGAAGGAAGAAACCTGTAACGGGGATCCGGCCCGCCGCGCCGGCAATGAATATTTGTTTCAGATTCTGGTTGAACAAAACGTGGAAACCCTGAACCGTTATAAATTTAAGAAAATACTAACCACCTGTCCGCATTGTTTCAATACCCTTTTTAATGAATACAGACAGTTCGGCGGGAATTTTGATGTTATTCATCATGCTGTGATGTTAAACGAGCTAATCAACGATGGGAAAATCGGGTTGAAAAAAGCGCTGTCCCGGACCGTAACTTATCATGATTCCTGTTATCTGGGCAGGCATAATCATATTTATGATCCGCCCCGTCAGGTTATCTCTGCCATTCAGGGGATTACTCTCCGGGAGATGCCGCGTCATCGCGAGAACGGCTTCTGTTGCGGAGCCGGTGGTGGCCGAATGTGGATGGAAGAGAAACATCCCAAGGTGAACCATAACCGCATTGCTGAAGCGGCCGAACTGAATCCGGATGTTGTAATTTCAGCGTGTCCTTTCTGTGCCACCATGCTCAGTGATGCTATAAATGAAACCCAGCGCCAGGAAAATCTGGAAAACCTGGATATTTCCGCCCTTGTACTGGAGGCCATGGATATACCCTGATTCCACGGGATATGATTGCGGCCTGAATAGCATTGTCCTTAAAGTCCGGTTGATTTTTGGACGAATCGGGCAAAGGTTTCGCCTATCATATTGCATCGCGTACGGTAATGCCGTAAATTTCAGCTGATAAAATGAAAACAGTCTCCGGAAAAAAATATATAAAACCACTGAGATTTGGTTCTCTCACCACTGAGCACAATATTGTTCTGGCACCTCTAGCCGGCATATCGGATTATCCTTTTCGCCGGATGTGCCGGGAATACGGGGCGAATCTCACATTTACCGAAATGGTGAGCGTGGATGGATTGGTTTATCAGAATGTATCCACCATGCGGCTTCTGAAAACATATCCTCAGGAACAACCGGTTGGCTTTCAGCTTTTCGGCAATGATGCCGAAATGTTTAAACGAGTGCTTCCGCTGCTCGAACCCCTGAGACCCGCGCTGATCGATCTTAATTTCGGATGTCCGGTACGTAAAGTTGTGGCCCGGGGTGCGGGAGCGGCTTTACTGCAGGATCTCAAGAAAATAGAACAGATTGTACGGGTTGTAAAAGGTAATACTAATCTGCCGGTAACTGCAAAGATCCGGCTTGGCTGGGATAAAAATTCAATTGTGGTGGAAGACACAGCACGCATTATAGCCGCGGCCGGTGCCGATGCCATTACTGTTCATGCCCGCACCCGCAACCAGGGTTATTCGGGAAAGGCAGACTGGGAGTATATCGCCCGTGTCAAGGAAATCCTGAAAATTCCGGTAATCGGAAATGGCGATGTAGTAGACGGGCCCTCTGCTCTGGAAATGTTCCGGACCACCGGTGCGGATGGTATAATGGTTGCCCGAGGCGCACTGGGAAGACCCTGGATTTTTCACCAGATTCTGTCGTATCTGGAAAGTGGTACAGAAGGGGAAGATCCTCCCCTGAGGATTCGCCTCGGGATAATGATGAGACATTTTGAGCTGGCGGCCAAAGAGAGGGGCACGGACGGCGCATTATCCGGGATGCGTAAACACCTAGTCTGGTACACTCGGGGGCTACCCGACTCGGCATCCCTGCGCAACCGGATTTTCCGGGCACAAGACATGACCGTTGTTCGGAATATTTTCCGGGAATATGCCGGAACCAGTCGGGAAAATGAAAAAGAGGTATTCATTTACTAAATTGAAATAAAAAAAACGAACAGACATTCATGAAGAAATTACCTGCAGATTCAAACTGAAATTTATATAGACAGGATTATTTATGGATAATAGCAGAAAAAAAAGCTACAAGGAATTTCATGCCATCGATTCCGCAGAAAGTCTGGAGATTGATACGTATCCGGGGAAGAGGCCTATACTCTATGCTTCTGATTTTTCGTTTTCCCCACCCACTGATGTCTGGGAAACGGAAGAGAGTGTGGTGGTAACCATGGAAATTGCAGCCCTTACATTGGATGATTTTAAAATCCAGTATCGGGAAGGCAGTCTGATTATTGAGGGTGAACGCCGTGAGCCTGCTGCCGGCAGCAAAATAACAATCATCAAATACCACAAAAAGGAAATTGATGCCGGGAAATTTCTGGTAAAAATTAAAATGAATACCAGAATCGCCCGGGAAAAGATAAACGCGGCTTATGAAAACGGGATGCTGACCGTTTATCTGCCCAAGAATGTCGGCAGGCAGGTAGAAAAGAACGCCGATATTCCCATCCGGGTAAAATGAGTTCTAATAAACCGAAAACAACATTTAATTCTGCACATCATGGCAGATAATAAAGGACAGGGCCATTATGCCAGACAAAACAAAAAAGCTGAAATCATCACCTTCCTCCGGTGAATCACTGCTGATACTACCGGTACGTCAACTGGTGATTTTCCCCAATGTTATTTTTCCCCTGTCACTGGAAGATCCGGATCTGATAGAGCTGGTGAACGAAGCGTTGGTCAACCGCCAGAATGTGGGCGTCTTCACCGAGATTGATCGTCAGGACAGATTACCCCGGATCTTTAAAGTGGGAACGCGGGCCTCGGTCCTTAAAATGTTTCATATGCCGGATGGAAGCATCCGCCTGCTTATTCAGGGAGTAGAACGGATTAAAATTTCCAAACTAGTTCAAAAGGAACCGTATATGCTGGCACAGGTAGCTGTTCTTCCCTCCGGGATACAGGACCGGCTTTATTGTGAAGCCGAATCTCGCAACATCCGTTCCTTACTCAAAAAGATTTCTTCCAAGTCTTCTGCTATTCCGCAGGATTATTACCAGACTGTTATGGCCCAAAGAAGTGTCGAAAAATTTGCTGACTCTCTGTCTGCAAATCTGGAAATCAGTCTACGTGAACAGCAGCAGTTACTGGAACAACCGGTGCTTGATAAACGGCTTGAACTCCTGCTGGAAATTTTGAGCCGTGAGTGGAAAATCCTTGAAATCTCGGATGAGATCCAGAAACGGGTGAATACCCAGGTTAACAAGACTCAGCGTGAATACATTCTCCGGGAGCAGCTGAAGGCTATTAAAGAAGAGCTGGGCGAAGAGGGAGAGGATGAGGAAGAAGAATGGGAAGCTGAAATTGAAGATCTGCGAAAGCAGATCAAAAAAGTGAAAATGCCCAAAGAGGTGGAAGAGGTTGCATTAAAAGAACTGCAGCGGCTGGACGAAATGTCCCCCATTGCTGCCGAATATACCATAACACGCACCTATATTGACTGGCTGGTGTCTCTGCCTTGGAGTGTGGAGACCAAGGATAATATGGATCTGGATAATGCCAAGAAAATCCTGGATGAAGATCATTATGGTTTAAATGATGTTAAGGACAGAATTCTGGAATTTCTGGCCATTCGGAAACTTAAAAAACAGTCTAAAGGGCCCATTCTATGTTTTTCAGGACCTCCGGGGGTGGGCAAGACCAGCCTTGGCCGTTCAATAGCACGGGCCATGGGCCGCAAATTTGTCCGTTTCAGTGTGGGGGGCATCCGGGATGAAGCTGAGATTCGGGGCCATCGCCGGACCTATATTGGTGCCCTGCCCGGCAGGATTATCCAGATGATAAAGGAGGCGGGAACGGCCAATCCGGTTTTTATGCTGGATGAGATAGATAAAATTGGTTCCGATTTCCGGGGAGACCCGTCCTCCGCACTTCTCGAGGCGCTGGATCCCCAGCAGAACAAAGATTTTGTGGATCATTATCTGGACGTGAAGTTCGACCTTTCGCGGGTAATGTTTATCACCACCTGCAACGTTCTCTACAACATGCCTCCGGCACTTCTGGATCGGATGGAAGTTATTGAACTTCCCGGTTATATTACGGAAGAAAAGATACAGATTGCCAGGCATTATCTGATCTCCAAACAGCTTGATGAAAATGGTCTGAAAAAAAGCAACCTGAAATTCCAGCAGGATGCCATTTCGCATATTATTGTAGAATATACGGACGAGGCCGGGGTGAGGAATCTGGAACGGGAACTGGCCCGGATCTGCCGTAAGGTGGCACGCCGCTTCGCGGAGGGTAATCGCGAAACCACCACCATTGCCATATCCCAGGTCCTTACATACCTTGGACCACCTAAAACCTTTCAGGAAAGCGCCGGCATAAAAGATGAAATCGGAATTGCCACCGGTCTGGCATGGACCCAGGCGGGGGGAGAAATTCTTTTTATTGAATCGACCGCTATGAAGGGTGGTAAAAATCTTACACTCACCGGACAACTGGGTGAGGTGATGCGTGAATCCGCCCAGGCTGCCTTAAGTTACATCCGTTCTCATGCCGCAAGGTTTGACATAGATCCGGATTTCTTTCAGAAAAACGACATTCATGTTCACGTACCTGCCGGATCTGTTCCCAAGGATGGCCCTTCTGCCGGCGTAACCATGGCGACCTCACTGTTATCCCTGTTGAGTCATAAACCCGTACGCTTCGATGTGGCCATGACGGGAGAAATATCGCTGCGGGGACGTGTTCTGCCGGTAGGGGGAATAAAGGAGAAAGTACTGGCAGCCAGAAGAGCAGGAATCAATACGGTAATTTTGCCGAAAAGGAATGAAAAGGACCTGCTGGAAATTCCTGACAAAATCCGCTCGGAAATGAATTTTATTTTTGTGAACAAATTGAGTGAGGTGTTTGGCCATGCCATTCGGAACCGGGATGATAACAATAATCGCATTTCCAAAAAAGCGACGGTAAAGAAGACAAAGCGAAAAACTCAAACAGCTGTGTTGCAGGGACTCAAAGAGACCAGGAAAAAACCATGAATTCGGAAAACGATTTCCGGCAGGATGGAAGGAATGTCCTGCTTACAGGAGGGTCTTCCGGCATCGGATATGAACTCCGGAAATTATTTGCCGGTGATGGTTTTGATCTTATACTGGTTGCTCAGAATGAAAAAAGTCTCTCGGATCGAAAGGAAGAATTTAAAAAATCCTATGCAGTTATGGTGAAAACCATAGCGATGGATCTGTCTGATCCCGGTTAACCTGCACGTCTGTATGATCTCCTATCCCGGGATAAAATCCCTGTGGATATTCTGGTAAATAGTGCCCGTTTTGGGCTGGTGGGTTCCTTTCCGGAAAATGCGCTGGAGAGAGAACTCAGTATGATCAGGGTAAATAAAATAGCAGTTGTAATTCTGACCAAATTATTTTTGAACGATATGCTGAATAGAGGAAACGGAAAAATTCTGAATGTTGCTTCCACTGCGGCTTTTCTGCCCGGTCCTCTCATGGCAGTTTATTATGCCACCAAGGCTCATGTGCTATCATTTGGAGAGGCCCTGGCACACGAACTGGCCGGAACCGGGGTAACGGTAACAACTCTCTGCCCGGGTCCTACCAAAACTCAATTCCAGGAACGGGCGGATCAGAAAGGTACCCGGCTGGTTGAGGTTGGTGTCATGGCGCCGGATAAGGTAGCCCGGATCGGTTATAAAGGTTTGATGCAGGGGGGAAAAGTAGTTATTCCCGGTTTTCTGAATAAAACCGCCGCATGGTTCAGCCGCTAGGCACCGCATGCTCTGTCTTTACCTATGGTTCAGTATCTTCATCACAAATAATAATGGATATCTAAAAAAGGATGGAGAATAAAAAAGACCTGCTTCAGGTAACCATTTATACCGACGGTGCCTGCACCGGTAATCCCGGACCGGGAGGATACGGTGCGGTTCTTCTCTATGACCGTCACCGCCGGGAGATATCAGCTGGATACCGGCGGACCACCAATAACCGTATGGAAATGATGGCTATTATTCATGCGCTTGAACTGTTGAAGGAAAGGTGTCGTGTAACCCTATACACGGATTCACAATACATTGCAGAGAGTATAAATAATGGGTGGGTACACCGCTGGCAAAAAAACGGCTGGAGGCGTTCCAGGAAAGACAAAGCTCTCAATTCCGATCTTTGGACCAGGATTCTGGCGTTGTTTGAAAAGCACCAGGTAGCGGTAAAGTGGGTTAGAGGGCATGCCGGTGATCCGGAAAATGAAATGGCGGACCAACTGGCTACCCGGGCCATAAGGAGTGATTCTCTGCAGGTTGACCGGATCTATGAGGACAGCCAGGATTCTGATTAAAGCGGAGCACCGAGAAAAAAGGAAAAATATGGCGAAAGTACCAGGATGTCTGTCAATATTTTTTTTCTTCTGTTTTATCCAAACCTCACAAGCCCAGACATTTGCGGATTTTCTCAACCGGGTCTGGAGCCTGCCTGATTCACAGAAATATTCCGCAGTTGACAGCTTTATGAACGCTGTACCGGCCTTTCCCTTTACCGAACAGGATTCCCTGGCACATTTTCTGTTTCGGGGAAATGCCAACGGGATAAATGTACCGGGTGATGCCAATTACTGGAATACCGGTGCTTTTCCAATGACCCGAATTTCCGGTACAGATTTGTGGTACCATAGCGAAATATTTGAGCCGGATGCACGGCTTGATTATAAATTCCTGCTTAATGGCAATTCCTGGATACTCGATCCGTTGAATCCTCAGCAGGTATCAGGCGGATACGGACCCAATTCAGAATTACAAATGCCGTTTTATGTCCCGCCACCCGAGATTCATTATTATCCCGGAATTCCCCATGGACGTCTGCAGGATACCCTTTTTTATAGTTCCATTATGGGCAATTCCCGTACCATCCGGATTTATCTGCCACCTGATTATTCAACCCGTCCGGATAGTTTTCCGGTAATCCTGTTTCACGACGGACTGGAATATTTGTCACTGGCCAGCGTGCAGAACATCTTAGATTTCCTGATTTCACAACAGCGCATTAAGCCGGTGATCGGGGTATTCGTGCCACCCGTGAACCGGACTGAGGAGTATGCAGGCAGTTTGAAGAATGCATTTTCCCGCTTTATAGTGGAGGAGGTATTGGTCTGGGTGGACGGGAAATTTCGCACACGTAAAAATGCTGAAGCACGAGCTACCCTTGGAGCTTCAAACGGGGGAAATATTGCCCTGTGGCTGGGATTACATTATCCCCAGGTATTTTCTAAAATTGCAGGCCAGTCCAGCAATGTGGAAGATTCTATAGCTGATGGATTTTCCGACGGCCCCCAGTTGAATCTCCGGTTTTATCTGGATGTAGGAACCTATGATATTTCCCTTATATTAAACAGAGTGAAAAATCTGGAGACGATCCTGAACAACCGCGGGTATAACTATACCTGCAGGATTTATCACGAAGGGCACAGCTGGGGCAACTGGCGGGCTCATGTGGACAATGCAATGGAAATGTTTTTTCCGGGTATAGCTTCCTCAATTCAGGAACGGAAAGCGGGCAGCAGGACCTTTATCATGACACCCGCTTATCCCAATCCCTTCAATTCCACCACTAAAATATCTTACATGCTTTGGCAGCCGGCAGAAGTAAAAATTGCCGTTTACAATATTTACGGACAACTCATACGAACCCTGCACAATGCTATTGAGAATCCGGGGGAACATTCAGTAGTTTGGAACGGCACCAGAGAAGATCAACAACCTGTTGCCTCAGGTATTTATATAGTGGTGATGCAGAGCCCGGAATCCCGGGATTTACAAAAACTGATTCTCATCCGCTGAATTAATTTTTTGTAAACATTTTCTTTCCGGGGATCAGATTATTAAAATTAAGAAGCGTGAAGTTTCTTCAGGTTGAAAGTCTGACAATCCAGGGGCCCTGCGGGAAAATTTGTTACAATAAAAATGAGGTAATTCAATGGAAGGTGATGCCGAAGTTATATCTCAGTTGAATCAATGTCTGGTTGCGTCGTTAACCGCGATTAATCAGTTTTTTGTGCATTCTGAGATGTGCCGGGACTGGGGGTATAAGGATCTTTATGAACGGTTTCGCAAGGAATCGATTCGTGCCATGGTTCGTGCCGAAAAATTAATTCGTCGTATTCTGTATCTGGAAGGCCAGCCAAATATGAGTGATTACCTGAAAATCAGGGTGGGTAATAACTTTGAAAAGCAGTTGTTCAATGATCTGGAACTGGAGATGCTTATTATTGGCTATCTGAAAGAGGGAATAAAAATTACCCGGGAAGCAAAAGATGATGGTAGCCGTGAACTTCTGGATGAGCTGGTATCCCGGGAGGAGAATTATATTGACTGGCTGGAAGCCCAGAGAGACATGATCGGCACCATTGGAATTGAAAATTACCTGGCTCAGAATATTTATAAATAAAAACACTTAACCGTGAGGAAAGATAAAGATGAAAGGCGCACCCGAAGTAATTGAAATGTTAAACCAATCACTGGAAGGTGAATTGTATGCAATTATGCAGTACATTTTGCACAGCGAGAGCTGTGACGATCTGGGTTATGAAAAATTAGCCGGGATTATCAAGAAGGATGCCATGCAGGAGATGCACCACGCGGAAATTCTGATCGAGCGTATCCTGTTTCTGGAAGGAACTCCAAAACTGAAGATGAATCGTGAATTGAGCTGGAAAGAGGATATCAGCCTCAATTTCAAGGCCCAGCTGGCGGCAGAAATGGACGGGCTGAAAATTTACCGGGATGGTGTAAAACTTACCCAGAAGCCGGAAGATACCGGCACCAGGATTTTAATTGAGAGTATTATAAAAGACGAAGAAGATCATGTGGACTGGATTGAATCACAGCTGGTGATGATAGAGCAGGTTGGAGTGGAAAATTATCTGGCCCAGCAAATTTATGATGATGAAAAATAAATTATACGCAAGCCACATTTAAAATAATCAAATTTTTTGAATCACACTATTGTGATTTCGGGTGGTGATTTATTCCACCTCCGGGATATCCGGCGGGTAGACCGGAATAGTCAATAATCAGGAAGCTTCTTAAAAAAATAAAAAAATTGTAACCTTGAGAAAAAAAGGTCATCATAATTATCTGAAATAAAAAAGAAATTTTTTTACATGACAATGTTCATTACTTCACAAGCTATTTTTTTAACCGAAATCTACATTTTAAAATAGAGAATAACTACAGTTTGAAATACAGGAGAGAAGGAAGAAAATGGCTGAGGATATAGAAAAACATGAGCCCATTTTACCTATCGGTTCTGCCGCCCGGCTGGTGGAAGTGGCTGTACAGACCTTGAGATTATATGAACATGCCGGATTGATTTTACCGGAGAGGACTGCCAGTGGCAGACGTTTGTACTCCCTGCATGATATACAAAAACTTCGCTGCATCAGAAAAATGATTAAGGAGGAGGGCATGAATATCAGCGGTATAAAACGTGTGCTGGCTATGATACCCTGCTGGGATTTCAAAGGCGGACTGGATGATGATTGTCTTAGCTGTACTGCCTACCGGGAGGCAGCCGGACCCTGCTGGAGTGTTCAGGATGTTGGTAACAAATGCCGCCATATGCATTGCCGGGACTGTGAAGTTTATAAACTCAATTATAACTGCGAGGAACTGAAGGATGTAATTGTCAGAAAACGGTCTAAAAATGGTGCATTACACTTCAACAATAAAATAGCTGATAAAATAAAATGATTCAGGAAGGAGCCTCATGAAAAAATTACTGATTCTTGGTGCCGGCACTGCGGGTACCATCATGGCAAATAAACTGTCCGCCGAACTTGATAAACGCGAATGGCAGATTACCCTGGTTGATAAGGACGAAACTCATCATTACCAGCCCGGATATCTTTTTATCCCCTTTAACATATACACCAGGGAGGATGTGGTTAAGCCCAAGCGGGACTTCTTTCCCTCCGGTGTGGATATTATCATGTCTTCCATCGAATTGATTCAACCGGAAAACAACAAGGTAAAGCTCACCAATGGTCAGGTTTTATCCTATGATATTCTGGTTCTTGCCACCGGCAGCAGCACCCGTCCCGAGGAAACCGAAGGGTTGATGAATGGCGCCTGGCGGAAAAATATCTTTGATTTTTACACCCTGGACGGAGCAGTGGCTTTGCACAATTTCCTGAAGTACTGGCAGGGTGGAAAACTGGTGATCAATATAGTGGAAATGCCCATTAAATGTCCGGTGGCCCCGCTGGAATTTTCTTTTCTGGCGGACTGGTGGTTTACCGAGCAGGGGATCCGGGATAAAGTGGATATTGAGTATGTCACTCCCCTCCCCGGTGCATTCACCAAACCCAGAGCCGCGCAAATGCTGGGTGATTTTCTGGAAAAGAAAAATATCAAGCTGGTTTCCGAATTTGCCGTGGCCAGGGTGGATACAACCAATAATAAGCTGGTTTCCTGGGATAAACGTGAAGTTCCCTATGATCTGCTGGTGACGGTACCCACCAATATGGGTGCGGATATTATTGCCAATTCCGGTATGGGAGATGATCTGAATTTTGTTCCCACGGACCCCCATACCCTGCAGTCGAAAAAACACCACAATATTTTTGTGATCGGCGATGCGACTGATCTGCCCAGTTCGAAAGCGGGATCAGTTGCTCATTTCCAGGCTGATGTATTGTTCGAGAACATTCTGCGCTATATCGATGACCGACAACTAGCCCCGCATTTTGATGGACATGCAAATTGCTTTATCGAGTCGGGATTCGGTAAAGGACTGCTGATTGACTTCAATTATGACGTGGAACCGCTGCCCGGCAAATACCCGCTGCCCGGAATCGGTCCTTTTTCCTTATTGCAGGAAACCAAAATGAACCATTGGGGGAAGATGATGTTTCGCTGGGTCTACTGGAATCTTCTGCTCAAGGGTTCCGAACTGCCCATTGAGGCCCAGATGGCCATGGCAGGGAAGAGGTTATAATTATGGAAACAAAACATATTGAACATCAGATTGATGAAATCAACCGCAAACTCGATTCCATTACCAGCTATATGCAACAACAGGAAAGGCGTCGGCGGGAATGGGATGAACTAAAAACAGATCTAACTTACATCGGTAAAGATATCTTCCAGTCTGCGGTGCAGGAACTGGACGAAGTGGCTTACACCTTCGATACCACTGACCTGCTCTATCTGTTGAAAAAACTGCTGCGTAATACCCGGAATTTTAGCGCCCTGCTGGACCAGGTGGAAAGTGCATCCGACTTTTTGAAGGATGCCACCCCTCTAAGCAAGGATGTGTTTAGTCAGCTGCTGGAGACGCTGGCAGAGATTGAACAGAAAGGGTATTTTGATTTCGGGAGGGAAATGCTGAAGGTATTGGATACCGTCGTCACATCATTTACCCCGGAAGATGTAAAACTTTTAAGGGAAAATATTACCGCTATCCTGATGACGGTCAAGAATCTTACTCAACCCCAGATGCTGGGAAGTGTGAATAATGCCCTGCATTTCTTCCAGAAAATGGATGTGGCCGTGGATCAGAAAATAACCTACTGGCAATTACTGAAGGAACTAAGGGATCCCGAATTGAAAAGGGGACTCGCTTTTGTGATACAATTTATGAAAAACATGGTGTATTCGAATGGAAATCAGGAAAATCAGCTTTTGAAAGAAAAGAACAAACAACTTAAAAAGGAGGAATAATTATGCCGAGCAAAACACTGGCAGGAAAAACCGTAGAAGTTGATGATGAAGGATTCTTACACAATCCGGATGACTGGACTGAAGAAATGGCCTCTGAAATTGCCAGGGAAGAAGGAATTGATAATCTGAGCGATGCGCATTGGAAGGTAATCAAATTTATCCGCCAGGATGCCAGGGAGACCGGACAGGTACCGACCATCCGGCGCATAAAAAATGCCGGTGGAATTCCTACCAATGAACTTTACGAACTGTTCCCGCAGGGGCCGGCCAAGAAGTCTGCAAAGATCGCAGGATATGGCAAGCCTCAGGGATGTGTTTAAAATAAGGATTCAGGATCAGTTTGAATATCCGGAATTTATTTTCCTGGTTCCACAGAAGACATAAAAATTAAAGAAACAGTAAATTACTAAATTTGAGGAGAAAATATGGCAAACGCACAACCCGAACGGATAACAAAAGTGTCTATTGTCATATCCAAGGGTTCATTGGAAGGAGTTTACCCGGGTTTGATAATGGCCAATGGTGCCAGAATGGAAGGAATAGAAGCGAACCTGTTTTTTACCTTCTTCGGCCTGGAAGCCATAATGAAAAAACGTATGCATAATCTTAAGGTGGCCACGGTTGGCAATCCGGCTATGCACATTCCCTCCCTGCTGGGAATTCTGCCCGGTATGTCGGCATTCGCCACTGGTAAAATGGTGAAAGAAATGAACAAACTGGATATTCCACCGGTTCCGGAGTTTGTGGAAATGGTTTATGATGCCGGAACTAAACTTTATGCCTGCAAGGCAACGGTGGATATGTTCCATTTAACCCGGGACGATTTCTGTGAGCAGACGGATTCAATTATTAATGTCGGTAAGTTCTATGAAATTGCCGCCGGAGGCCAGATCATATTTACCTGATCGGCGCAAGTTTACTGTTATCATGGGATGGGATTGAGTGATTCTCAATCTCATCCTTCTTTTATATTGTTAATTGTCTGTTAAAAATTTAATTGGGGATGAGGGAGCTGAACTTTGATTCCGATACCGGATAGACAATTTTCTTTAAGGTTTTTTTCTTTCCACCAGCATGGAGAGGAAACGCTGGAAGTATCTGCCCGGCTCCTGACAGGTCAAGACTATAAGAAAAAATCAGGAATTTCAGCCTTTCCGATCACCGGAATTATAAATGATTTTTTTATGAAGGTCATTTCATTGATCTCATTTTAAATCTTTATTTTGCCGACTGCCGACTGCCGACTGCCAACTGTTTTTTGTCCACGCCTGTCCGGCTTTAGACGGGAATTTCACAAATTATCACGAATTTCCCAAATTTAGACAAGTTTTTCCTGATGCCTGAGACCTGATACCTTGATTTTAGGCCTTGAGCCTTTAGCCTTTGGCCTTTAGCCCTTATCCATTTCCCCTTTCCCCTCTTTGATCTTTCGCATAGCGACCACTTCGTGGTAATCTTTGATTTTTTGCATGGCGACCACTATGTGGTAATCTTGTCTTTCTGCCAACTGCCGACTGCCTTTTATCAGTCCAAAAATTTCACGCCTGTCCGGAGTCTAATAGCATTCGGTTAATGTGATTAAGACTATACTAAATTGCCTGGCAAGTAAAACGCCGGGAAACATTTTTAAGTAGATAGCTTGTTTTTTGTTCTACCCAAATGGTAAAATGTATGTTTAAGAGGAAAGACTTATAGATCAAAAACATTTTCTTTAAAATTTAATAAATTCTTAATATTTAGGGTCTCAGAATTTTTCATTGCTTGTTCTTTTGCCTTGATGCAAAAGAACCAAAAAATCAAGACTGTCAGGAAAAATCTGGAAATTCAACGGTGCACCTCTCTAAAATTCTTAAACTCCCCCGCACTCAATAGTGGAATAGCTATCAAGGTTTTTTGCATATGTTGAGTGCGGGGTCAAACAAAAAGAATTTTTACGTTCGGTGCACCGGAATTTCAGGCGATTTTTCCTGAAGGTCTATCTTAATCACCGCATTTTTTTATAGACAGTAATGGTCCGGCTCAAGACATGATTACCACGAATTACAAAACCATTCGTTTATGTTCCAGACCATGGCTTCCAAAAATCCTGAAACCAATTTTTTAAGAACTTCCAGACATGCCCCGATAATTTTAAAACTTTCATTTTTATATTTTACATCTATCATGCTTTTTTCGTGTAAATTGATGAAATTCGTGGATCTATTTGTGTTCTCAAATACATACAGTTGAACGGAATTTCCTCTGATTTTTTCTGAAGGTCAGCAAAATCTGACTCTTAAAAGCTGATTCATTTGTCTTATCTGATTTCTTATCAAAAAGGCCCGGACAGGAAGCCGGGCCTTTCTTTAGTAAATATTTTGAGCGGAACTAATCATTCCATCGCCGATTCCAGTTTCACATAAGCCTCGTGCAACTTTTGCACCGCCTGTTCCAGTTGTTTTTCGTCGTTACTTTTTTTAAGAACAGACAAATTTCCCACAGCCTGGTCCAGGTTTCTCCGGGCTTCATTGAATTGATCCGCATTATCCGTTATCCATTTAGGAGCGGTAATATCAATAATGGCTGCCATCTTTTCCTGAAACTCAGGTATGGATTCTTTAATTTTCTCCCAGTTTTTTTCCGGAAGATAATCGTGGTAAACATGATACAGGACCTTATGGAAATCATCTATTTCCGGAATGGGGGGATTTACTATTCTCACCAGCCGTTCAAAATCATCGTGCAGCACTCTGGCAGAGGCAAGCAATGCCTGGTCATCGTCTTCTTCCCCTGCTTTTTTGTAAGATTGCAGCGTTTTATTCATCTTTGTCAATGCTTCTTTCCAGTGCATTTCCCGATCCGGCCATTCCGCAGGAAATGTTACATCTTCAAGCTTCCGGTATTGTTCATGAAGATTGGGATAAAGTGATTTCAGAAGTGCAAAATCTTTATCCGGATATGCTTTATGCCACATGGAGTAAATGACATGATGCATTTCTTTTAATTCCGGAATATCGGGATTTTCTGCCGGCTTTACTTCCACCTGTGCAAAGGAAGTCATAATCAGAAAAAATAATGATGAAAATGCATAAAATAATTTTTTCATGGACAAATTCCTCTAATTATTTTATATTAATTAGACATAAATTTATATTGTCCCAGGTATAAATGCAAAACGAAAGAATTTTCATCCAACTCCTAACATTTATTATCAAACCGTTATACTTATAAGGAAACACCGCTAACTAGGAAATTTTTTTCCTAGTGAACTAGGAAAAAGTGATCTTCATCACCTATTTTGTGGACTCAAAAAACACCTCTAAGTAGTTAAATATTATTGGATTATCGTTTTTTCATTAAATAGTTGGTATCATTTTTGTAGTTATACTTCTGATCCCGGAGGGGAAAGAAATACTTTTAAACTGAAAATAAACAAAAGGAGGAGTCTGTATGACGTGATATTTCACTATTTTCCTTTCCTTTTTTTAATTTTCACTATATTTAATCCACTAATTTATATGGAGGTGAACTAATGTTTAAGAAACTGATTCTGGTCTTACTGCTCATCCCAGTTATGATTTTTGCCCAATCTTCGGGTAAGATAGCTGGAGTAGTGGTTGATAAGTCCACGGGAGAGCCCTTACCGGGTGTGAACGTTATTCTGGTAGGGACAACTCAGGGAAGTGCGACAGACATCGACGGATACTATGTTATTTTAAATGTTCCGGTAGGTGTCTACAATATCCGGGCTAATTATATCGGTTATAAGGATGTTGTGGTGGAAGGTATTCGTATATCCGCGAGCTTAACCACAGAAATCAATTTCCAGCTGGAACCCACTACCCTCGAGCTGGAAGAAGCCATCATTGTAACTGCTGAGAGGCCATTGGTCGAGAAAAATGTGACCTCATCCATTTCGCTGGTCACATCAAAAGAAATTGAAAATGTTCCCGTCCGTGGTCTTCAGAACCTGATTGCATTGCAGACCAGTGTTGTGGTGCAGGATAATCAGGTGCACATCAGGGGAAGCCGTGAGGATGAAGTGGGTTGGTATGTAAACGGTGCCTCTTCCAATAATATTTTGGATAATACCCAGGCCGTTCAGGTCATTCAGGAAGCCGTGGAGGAATTCCAGGTGTTTGCTGGCGGTTATACGGCCGATATGGGTGGAGCCAATGGTGGTATTATTCGTACCGAATTGAAAACCGGCGGTTCCAGCTATCACTTTTCGGCTGATTATATGACCGATCGACTGGCAAATGAGGGTGACAAATTTCTGGGGACTTACTCCTATGGTTACCAGAATATTGTGGGTACCCTGAGCGGTCCATTATTCAGTAACAAATTGAAGTTTTTCCTGGCGGGCGAAAATACCGCCTACAAGGATCGCCAGGTTCGCTTCAGCAAAGGGTACACCTTTGATAACCTGTATGATACTCAGGCTGGGCACCCTGCAGAAGGTGTAACCGTATATTATCCGGATGGTTTTACACCGCATAACAACCAGATTCGGACATCCGTAAATGGTACCCTTTTGCTAGACTATACCAAATTCAAATTCCGGGTAGGTGGTTCCTACAGCCATCAGAAAAATCAGCTGGATGAAATTCCCATGTTAAACATCCTGAATGATCGTGGTTTCTTCCAGACATTTAATACCCTGTTGCTGACCGGCCGTATTACCCATGTACTGAATCCCAAGACCTATTATGAATTAAATCTCAGTTATTATGACCGCAAACGTGATCGGGAAGATGAAATTTTCGGAAATGACTGGACGTTATGGTTTGATAGTACAGCAAATGCCGCACAGGGCATTGATTTTACCTCCCGCTGGAGTCCGGGTGATCCCATTCTGTATAACGGAATTGCATTTATCCGGCCCGGTTCACCGGCTGTGGGTGCTTTCAATACTCCCTTCTATGGACAATTTTACTACCAGCAGGAGAAACAGCGTTATATGGGCGGTGCATTGAATTTTGTTTCACAGATCGGGCGTCATCATGAATTCAAATCCGGTCTGGAAGCCCGCTATTATACCGTTCGTTATTTCAACATTCTTGTTAAAAATGCCATGTCCACGGCCGAAACTTATGGCGGCGTGGATGCTATGAGACAGACGAACGCGTTAACTCAGGCCTGGTCCCAGGCGGGGAACGTTAACAATTACGGTTACAACGTTTTCGGTGACGAAAATAGCGGTAGTGGCATAGATGGCCCCAAACATCCGCTTTTTGGCGCTTTCTACGCGCAGGATAAAATCGAATGGAATGACCTGATTGTCAATGCCGGTTTACGCCTGGACTATTTTGACACCGATGACCGGGAACTGATTAATCCGGCAGATCCGCTATTTAACGTAAATACCTCTACCGTAGAAGAGGCAGCTTTCAAGGAGAAAGATCCCTTTGTTCAGCTCAGTCCCCGTTTAGGATTTTCCTTCCCGATTACCGAACGCACCGTGTTTTATATGCAGTACGGAAAGTTTGTACAAATGTCCGAACTCAACAATATTTACTTCGGCACTTCCCAGTTATCCCGCCAGCTGATCGGTGGTAATTATTACATCAATCCGGTCGGTTTCGGATTGGATCCGATCCGCACCACCTCTTATGAGGTCGGTTTCCGTCAGCAAGTTTCCTCGGTGGCCGCTTTTGAAATAAACGGTTTCTATAAAAATGTTAAAGGCCAGGTGCAGGTATTTAAACAGACGGTAGATGCAGGTGCATTTGTATCTGCCTACGAACGTTTTGTTAACCAGGATTTTGCCACCACCAAGGGACTGGAATTCCGTTTGACATTACGACGGACCAACCGGGTTCAGGCCCAGATTAATTATACACTGACCTCAGCCGAAGGTACCGGTTCAACTGAGATCTCTTATCATGGTGCGGTGTATAATAGTGATCAGAATCCGACTATTCTGTCACCGCTGGATTATTCCCAGACCCACGTCGGTTCGGTACTTCTGGATTACCGTTTTGGCAAGAATGACGGTGGTCCCATTCTGGAAAGATTGGGTGCCAATATGATTTTCTCCTTTTCCAGCGGGCATCCCTATACCAAGGTAACCTATGTGTTGGGCCAGGTGAGTTATTATGATGCCGGTGTTGACTACATGCTTGATACCCGTTCCCGCTATGCTATTGAGCCTGTTGGTACTTCTGTTACTCCCTGGGCATTCAACTTCGATTTTCGAATTGATAAAACCTTCTCCCTGTTTAGGCTGGATATGACTGTTTATGCACAGATTCAGAACCTGTTCAATACCAGGAATGTACAAAACGTGTTCCAGGCCAGCGGCAGTGCTCAGGATGATTTCTTCCTCAGTGATCCGACCAAATCCGCAGCATTTATAAACTCTGCGGTCCCAGGAGGAACACCGGAAGACGTTCAGGTAACAAAAGATCTGTACCGGGCTATCAATCTGGAAAATGGTCAGGCATACTGGGATTATCTGGCTCAGCAATTATACTATCCTCCTCGTCAGATCTGGTTAGGAATCAAGTTAGCATACTAAAGAATGAGTGGTGTGTAAAAAGAATAGGTTAATAAGCAAGGAGTTAACTAATGAAGAATAAAACAAAGTTAATAACTACCGTAATTCTGGTAGGATTGTTTTTGCTGATGTTTATGGTCGAGGGCTTTGCCAAAAACGACAATAATGCATCCGGCAATACTTTCTATAAACCAGACCAGACAACTAAGTTGACACGTTCGTTGTCCAACATCGGGAACTGGGCATACTGGATTGCGTACGATGGTCTTTCCGCCTATGACCCCATTTTATCCGGTGCAGGCGGATACTACCCGCGGGGCACCACCACCGCCATCTTCCAGGATGGCATTGTGTGGGGGGCATATGTCAGGGATAACCTGACACAAAATCCGCGGGTTGGTGGTCAGACCTATAATGTGGGCACCGCTCCCGGGAAAATAACCGTTAATGGTACCCCTCCCGCCGGTGCTGCCTCTGCAACTGCCGAGCTGGCAACGAATCCCCTGGTCAAACTGTATAAAATAGATACCCGTTTTACCGTGCCATGGGATCAGCTGACGGAAGAGCAACAGAGTAATGCTCTCGACGTTTTAAGAAATTCGGTGGCCGAGGAAAACAGCATTAATGCCTCGCAGGTAGGTGATGACCAGATTGTTGACGAAGTGAACACTCTGGCCACGGATTGGGCCGAATGGCCGGCAGACCGGGGCGCACCGGCTTATCCTGATGGTACCCCCGGCGTTGCCGGTGCCGATCAGGTAATCTGGTTCGTTACCAATGACCTGGATACCGGCCGGACCAGTAGTTTATACGGTTCTTTGTCCATGGGTATTGAATTACAGGTCACCATGTGGGCTTACAATCAGCCGTCCACCGCATTAGGACAGGTGCTTTTTAAGCAATACAAAATCATCAATAAATCCGGAGTCCGCTTTGATTCAATGTTCGTGGCCCAGTGGTCAGATCCTGACCTGGGAGATTCCGGTGATGATTTTGCCGGCTGCGATACCGTCGAGAGTATCGGTTATTGCTATAATGGTTATCTGGTTGATAATCAGTATGCACAGGTAAATTTACCTCCCCCTGCAGCGGGATATGACTTCTTCCAGGGTCCTCTGGTACCCGGTGTTGCCGGTGAAGATCGCAACAAAAATGAAATTGATGATGCTGAGGATTATGGAATCTTCAATCTGACACAAGTAGGACCGGGACTAATCAATCTTCCCATGACCTCATTCTCCTTTTTCGCAGCAGGTAGTGCTATTTCCGACCCGCCGCTGAGGACTTATGAAGGAACGCTGCGCTGGTATAAAATGCTGAATGGTTATATCCCTGATAATGAAGACATGACCGACCTGAACCGCTATAAGATTGGTTCGGGACCCGGTGCGGGAGGGCCTACCCTCTACCCGATGGCGGGAGATCCATTCCGGGAGACCGGGGATCTGGACGGCCGTGGCGGTAATTTTGGTCCCGGCGACAGACGTATTGTGCTGACATCCGGTCCCTTTACCATGGAGCCCGGGGATACACAGGAAGTGGTTGTGGCAGTGGTGGGTGGCATTATTGCAGAACAAGGTGGAAACAACCGTAATGCGGTGGAACAGTTGAAACTGAACGACGTATTTGCACAGATTCTGTATGACAGTTTGTTCAGAGCCGTACCGAAACCCCCGGCAGAACCGGCAGTGAGTTACACTGAGTCAGAGAAGAATATCTCCCTGGTGTGGGGGTCCAACCTGCCGCGGGTTGACGAAACGGAAAACACAGTGGTTCTTGGTTTTGAATTCGAAGGGTATAATGTTTATCAGTTACCCTCAGCCAATTCGACCCTTGCTGCTGCCAGATTAGTAGCGACCTATGATAAGGTAAACAATGTCACAATTATCCGTGCGCCGCGATTTGTGCCCTCCTACGGTGATGTGGTGACTGTGCCGATACGTTATGGAACGGATAAAGGTATACAGAGGTATTTTGTTGTTGAGAAGGATTATATAAATGATGTACCGTTATATCCCGGAAATGAGTATTACTTTGCTGTAACTGCCTATAACTATAATCCTGAATTCCCGGATCCGTCCCTGGAAAGTAAACTGAATATATTGACCATAATACCACAATCCACTAAACCGGGTGTACGTTTTGGTGGTAGTTCGGGAGAGATGCTGGAGTTTGATCATACGCAGGGATTGAGCGGCGGTCAGGTATTCGCTACAGTGGTGGATCCTGCCCGAACTACCGGACTCGCCTATGAAGTTTATTTTACCTGGAATGATGACAGTACTGAATTATTATGGAATCTGCGACGGTCCGATGGTACCATCCTGGTAACTGATCAGCCCCAGGCTGAAACAGCTGATAACCCCAGCAATGCTAAACCGATTGTTGATGGTATTCAGTGGGTTGTGACGGGAGCCTCGGGTTTTGCCGATTTCCAGGTGACGGCCAATGCTGCAGGTCCGTTAGATCCACCGGATATGGGTTGTTTCGCATTTAATAACAATGGATTCCCATTTCTAATTAATGCCCGTTACCCGGATGGCGGTGACCGGCCCACATTTGGTGTTCAGCAGAGTACCAATGAGAGTGGCTGGGGTGTGCATACCGGAATGACTGCCGCCAACTTTGGAAGCTTTGAATATTTTATGTCACGAGTGGTACGTAATGATAATGCCACACGCTTAGTTCCTTATGACTTTGAAATGCGATTTACGGAACGAGGCGGATTCGGAGAGTGGGCCTTTGAGCTGGGTGGAGTTTACCCGATACCGTTTGAGCTGTGGAACGTCGGGATTAGTACGCCGGATGATGCCAATGATGATTTTCGCATGATTCCGCTGGTTCTCAATGATACGGGTGATGAAGCCGAGGGTGACACCGTTTATAATATTAATACCGTTGATCATAGTCTCTCCGGGGGTGATAATGATCCCGAAATGGACTGGGTATACTGGTATGAACCCTCTGATAAAACTCCTGGAGAATCGGGATATGACCTTTTTGTCAGCGCTGATGATTTTGGGGATGAAGTTATGGCCCGTACGGTACTGGTGAACTGGAATGGCGGGTCGGTTGCCGCCGCAGATTTTCCGGCGAATTTGAATGCGGTTATTCCGGAACAGGGAACTATTTTCCTGATTAGAGCGGCCAAACCCAACACAGCTAACGATGTATTCACTATCGTAGCGCCAGCAGTAACCGTGAGCGAGACTCTTGCCAAGGATGATGTTGCGAAGGTCAATGTTTTTCCGAACCCCTATTATGCCTTTAATACAGATGAGAAGGGTCGTTTCGACCGCTTTGTAACCTTTACACATCTGCCCAGAAAGGCCACCATCAGGATATTCGATCTCGGTGGTGTGCAGGTTCGAAAATTTGAGAAAAATTCTACTTCCCAATTCCAGCAATGGGATCTCAAAAATGAATCAAACCTGCCGGTGGGCAGTGGCATGTATGTAGCCTACATCGATATGCCCGACCTGGGAAAACAGAAAGTGTTGAAGGTTATGATTATTCAGCCACAACAGGTTCTGGAACGATACTAACAGTTAATTCTAAGATATGGTGAGAGTTACTCACAGTAAACTATGAGAATGAAATTAAGTAAGGAGTAAATGATGAGAAATAAAAATATATTTGCTTTTATGACATTTCTCCTGCTGCTGGTTTTAGTGGGGGTTCACGCGTTGTATGCTGGTGATCCTGTGCGGATCGGAACAGCTGCAGGAACGCAGCTTCTGGTTCCTGTCGGCGCGAGAGATCTGGGAATGGGTGGTGCGGACCTGGCTACCACTCAGGGCCTGGATGCCATCTACTGGAACCCCGCCGGATTGGCGAAGATGAATTACCGGGCAGCAGCACAATTTTCAACCATGCAGATATTCAATGATGTCAAGGTGAACTATTTTGCCATCGGTGCAGGTGCCGGTCGTTTTGGTTCTATAGGTATAACTCTGAAAACAATCTCTTTCGGAGATATCCCTGTGACTACTAATGAAGATTACGACGGCATTGCGGGCCAAACCTACAGTCCCACCTTTTTTACCCTGGGACTGACCTATTCCCGCCTGCTCACAGAATCTATCCTGGTGGGTGTTACCGGTAAACTGGTTTCGGAAAGCGTGCCACGTGCTTCCGCGTCCTCGCTGGCTTTCGATATCGGTTTGCAGTATTACAACCTGGGACAGATTGACGGACTGAATTTTGGTATTGTAGTGAAAAACATTGGTACGAATATGCAATATAGTGGCCCGGGATTGCTCGACAGGACCGTCGATAATCTGGGTCGTGTATATTTCAAGGATCGTCCCACTATCTCCAACCAGCTGCCGGCGGCAGTTGAGCTGGGGATCAGCTACAAGCGAGCCATCAATGAACAGAACAGCTTAACGGTTTCCGGTCTATTTCAAAATAATAACTTTGAAAACGACTGCTTCAAATTCGGCGCTGAGTATGTATTTAATAACCTGTTCTTCCTGCGCGGCGGATATTTGCATAATGTAAATACCGATAGTAAGGATGTTCTGTACACATTCACGGCTGGTGCTGGCATTTATTACAAATTCGGCGGCACTAACCTGATGTTTGACTATGCGTTCCGCAATTCGCAGTATTTTGATGGTAATAATCTGTTCAGTCTGACACTTGGATTCTAGCAGATAAGTTGTAAATGAACAAAAGTCGGCATGGGGCATTTTCGCCTGTGCCGACTTTTTTAATTTTAGTGTTATACTTAATATTGAGCAGATAAAAATTTTCAAACTTGTCCGAAATAACTTTTAAGTTGGTGAGATTAATAACAATAAACTAACCCACCGACTTAAATTCACCTTACCTAATACATTAGGCAGTGGGACTAGGGGGGGTCAAAAAAGTGGGCTCAACCCGGATGAAAGATTATTAGTCACTTAACTTTAATAATGACAATAAATTTTGTCCGAAAACTAAATTATTTTGAATAACAAATGAAAATTTTTAATTCTATTCCTGTTAGAAAAAGGATACTCTTTCAGCGGATTAAGATTTTATGCAAGCAAGGATTTAACCTCCGGGATATTGTAAAACATGTTTGTTAAGATCCTTAAGAAAATAGGGATTTCATGTCTCTGTTCAGATCATAGAAAACATCAGGAAGAATTCTATAAATTGTTATATAACCGGAAACTTTAGGGCAATCAATTCCGTTAATTTTTTACAATGTTATTTATGTTTTTAATGAGAGGTTAAGTTTATAATCCGGAAAGACAAATTTCAGGACCAACAATTTTTTAGCCTGCTTAATTCACAAAATAGGATATAATGTATCAAAGTTGTTATATTCTTAGAAATTAAATGGCCCCGGTCTTCAGACCGGGGATTAAAGAATCCGGTATATTTGGGCGTTAGCCCCTATTTGTGAATTAAGTAGGTTAGGTGATTTGATAACTGGAATAAAAGATTATCTATGCATGATTCAGAAAATGACTTATTAAATTTGGTTCATCACAAAAATGAGTACCTACAAAATCAGGTAAACGATTATGTTTTTCAACCGGTGAAATTCTGTTTGAGCACTGACTAACAATACTATTGTTTAAGACCTGGGCAAGTTTATTTCGCCGGAGGACTTTTTGGTTACTTTTTGGTCCGTCAAAAAGTAACA